>JADEXK010000102.1 GCA_015207155.1 Nostocales cyanobacterium LEGE 11386
TCCTGGTATGGACTACTATGAGCAAAAATACCAGGAACTGATGCTCAAAAACCTCCAGCAACAAGCTCAGGCTCTTGGCTTAGAACTCATTCCTCTTTCCCACCCCACCGAATGTGTTTCTTGAAAGGCGATGAGCTTTGTTTTAAATCCACGGAATGCCCTACCGCAGATTATGAATTTCTTACCTTGTACCCTACAAATTTTACTGTCCTGGATGAGATGCTGGCTTATTCGCGCTATAGGACAAACCCGGAGGTGATTTGTATTAATCAAGATGTGCCTACTTACTTCTATGCTGTGCAACGGAGTCGCTTACCAATGGTCGCAATGCCACTGGACAGAGGCTTATCAGACACCAGTACGGGTGAAGTTAACCAAGCTTATTCTACCAAATTATCAAATATTTTGTTCGTTTCCTCCACGTACCCTTCCCTCTCTACGAGACGCTACGCGAACGCTTGCAGCATTGGTCAGGGTACTGTCGTCAACTCACTCGCAATTCATGAGGCAGTGCGTTGGGCGGCTCTGCCGACTTGTTCGCGAAGCGTCTCGAAGAGAAGCAACTGCCGTCTCATCAGCTCCCTTCGGGTAGGTGAGAGGCTTCTTGCTGTTCAAGCTAAAGTTCCTGGTGTCAAGCTGGCGAGATTAGCAGTAGATCAAGCCTATCAACGACTTGGAATTGGAGAAATTTTGATGATTGAAGCAATGCAGCGTGCTTTGCTTATTGCGGAAAATGCAGGAGGTATCGGCTTATTTGTTGATGCAAAAGATGAAGGTGCGAAAACTTACTACTCTCGCTATGGCTTTGTCAGCCTGGAAGATGCGTCTTTAGAACTATTTTTACCATTGTCAGTAATTCAGCAAATGCTTGAGTAATGGTTCAGTGAAATTACTATAGGACTCATATTTGATTGAATTTTTGATGATACTGAAAGTATTGTTTGGGATTCAAGCCGAACTTTTTGCGGAAAGCCAAGGCAAAGTAACTGCGACTATCAAAACCTACGCTAGATGCTACTTCTTCGACCTTCATTTCTCCTAATGCTAAAAGTTGCTTGGCTTTTTCCAGTCGATAGTCATGTAAATACTTAAATGCAGATGTGCCAAAAACTTGACGAAACCCACACTTTAATTTGAATTCATTTAACCCTACCTGCCGTGCTAATTCTATGATTCTCTAAATTATTAAGTAAAATCTCTTTTGCTTGATAAATTTTCTCAATATCGCTCAAATTTTTGCTGGGAGAGCGATAATTATCAACATTATCTTTCTGGAATTGCTGACAATAAAGCGTAATCAATTCTACCGCCTTACTTTCCAAATACATCTGCTTCATTAAGCCTTGATGAGGACACTTGAGAATATGAGACAATACCAGCCACATTTGCTGTGTAATTTCCCCTTGCTGATAATAAGGCTGTACTTTACCGCCAATCACAGCTTGATGCAGATACATTGGTATCTGTTCTAAATCTTCTTCTTCAAAACTTTGAAAAAATTGCTGCGGTTCAATTTTCAGATAAATTCGTGAAAACTTATCCCCAGCTTTCCAGTATTCAGTTTCTTTGAGATCACAATTACATTCTGAATAATATTTTCCTACTGATTCGTCAGTTATATCCGTTAAACCATGACGTTCAATTCTCACTTTTCCTGAGAGAAAAAAACTCAACCCAAATTGATAATTATTTAAACTATCTCTAATCCACACAAGGTCATCAGTAAAATTTACCTCATTTATTTCAACAGATAATCCATTGCGTAACTTTGTCCAGCATCCATGGATATTACAGACATCGAAAACTTTTCCTTGGGAGATCGTTTCAACCCCCTTTGATTGTCTGGAAACTGTACCCTTTTGCTCACTTTCTGCCCACAGTTCCTGCCAGTCTGTATCTGTAAGAATTTTTGTCATGGTTTAATGATAATTACTATTATTATCAAGCTGATATATGATTAGTGCTGAGGTGCTTTTTGAAGTTACCAGAAAGGTAAAACCCATAATAGTCATAGCTCGCCTGCTACACAATCCTATATCTAAATAAGAAATATTCTTAATTGTTGCACATAATTTACTGTAAGAAAAGTGACTGTGTATCAAGTCACTTGTTCTAAATTTGTTGTAGTGGGAACGAAAATCCCGACCTAGTTATACATAAATGCATCTGGCGATCGCCCTCGGACAAGAGTCTGCGAGTCTAGGATGATAATCCCTTAGATTTGCGAAACTCACGCACAACATCTTTAATATCCTGTAATTCACCTTCAACTAAATAGTTTAACTGTCGCATTTCATCGGCTGTAATCTTGCCAGTAATTTGATTGATGGCATTTCTTAATTGCGGATATTTATTTAAAGTTTCTTGCCGAAAAATCGGCGCAGCTTCGTAAGGTGGAAAATATTTTTTATCATCTTGGAGTACTACTAAACCCAGACGGGATATTTGCCCATCTGTGGAATTACCTGCAATCATATCAACTTGTTTTTGAATCAATGCTCGATATATCAAACCCAAGTCCATAATTTGGGGTGGTTTAGCAAAACGTAAATTATAGGTTTTAGCTAATCCGGGAAAACCATCTTGCCGTTCTAAAAATTCGTAGCCAAAACCGCCACGCCACTGGGGTGTATACTTAGCAGCATCTGAGAGAGTTTGAATATTGTAGCGTTTAGCATCTTCACCCCGGACAATCATCGCAAAAGTATTTTCAAAACCCAAACTAGGCATCACTTCTAAATTAAATTGTTGGGCGTATGCCTGTTTTAACTTTTCATGAACTACTTTTGGATCATTAATTGCTTGTTGTTTTAAAATGCCAGTAAAGGCTGTACCTGTATACTCAATATAAGCATCAATTTGTCCAGCGATGATAGCATTATGACAGACAAAAGAACCACCTAAGCGGGGACGCCGCGTAACTGTTAAATTAGTAGTATCTTCAATTTGCTGGGCTAAAAGTTCACCTAAAATATCTTGTTCAGTAAAATCTTTAGAAGCAACAACAATATCACCGCGACTAGTAATATTTGCATTCAAATTACAACTAGCGATCGCCACTGCCATCACACAAGTTAAGATACATAATATCAAGAACTTTTTCATGATTTCTAGCCTCTTGCCCCTGACCAGAATGTTACTTTTTAATCTTTAATTTTTTCTCTAGCCAACCAATACCCAAATCAGCAATTAAAGCAATAATTGCCGCCGGTACGGCACCAGCTAAAATTAATTGATTATTCACCACGGCAATTCCCCGAAAAATAAACACACCCAAACCACCAGCACCAATAGCAGCAGCAATAGTTGCAATACCGATAGCAATCACTGTTGCTACCCGCACACCTGCCAAAATTACTCCCATAGCCAAGGGAATTTCTACCTGTAACAACAACTGTCTATCTGTCATCCCCATCCCTTTGCCAGCTTCCCGAATCGCTGGATCTACCCCTGTAATACCTGTGTAAGTATTGCGAATTATCGGCAGAAAAGAGTATAAAGTTAAAGCCACAATAGCCGGAACGACACCAATACCACCAATTACGGGGATGGGAATTAGTAAGCCAAACAAAGCCAAACTGGGGATAGTTTGCAGAATATTGGCAAAACCGAGAACAGGTTGACGCAAATGAGTTTGGCGGGTGATTAAAATACCTAAAGGAATACCGATGAGTGTAGCAGTTGCGATCGCAATACTCACCATAAATAAATGTTCTAGAGTATGCCGGAGGATTTCCGGGCCATACTTGATGAGGAAAAAATCATTCATATATTGTCTAGAGAACGCAGACATTCAAGAAAAGCTAAACTTTCTGGATGTGGCGTTAGCGAAGCTCCTCCTTCGGAGGCTCGCATAAATTCATCTTTTGTCCCCAATACTACCAATTCTCCCTCATACATTAAACCAATTCGCGAAGCTAAAACAAAGGCTTCTTGAATATCATGGGTGACAAACACCACTGTCTTACCTAATTCTCGTTGTAAGCGCTGAAACTCTTGTTGCAATTCCAGGCGGGTGATGGGATCAAGTGCGCCAAATGGTTCATCCATCAATAATACAGGCGGATCAGCTGCCAATGCCCTAGCGACACCCACCCGTTGCTTCTGTCCTCCCGACAGTTCATGAGGATAACGCCCTGCAAATTGTTGGGGATCTAAGCCTACCAATTGTAACAACTCATAAACCCGCGCTTTAATTTGTTTCGGTTGCCAACCTTCCAAAGCCGGGACTAAACCCACATTGCGTTCTACTGTGAAATGGGGAAACAAACCAGTTTCTTGAATGACATAACCAATTTTACGCCGCAGTTGAATTTCATGCCATTGAGTTGTAGGAATGCCATCAAATAAAACTTCACCTTGGGTAGGTGTAAGTAGGCGATTGATTAATTTCATGGTTGTAGTTTTGCCACTACCACTGCGTCCGAGTAATACTAAGGCTTCTCCCTGATGGATAGCAAAATTAAGATTAGATACTAAAGGGCGATGGTTACGGCTAAAAGTCACATGACGAAATTCAACAGCAATTGGATTATTTTGTTGCATGATTGACTGGCTTGAGGGCTAGCTATATGTAAATTATGTGATGCTTTTTCTAGTCTGCTCAAATCTCATTTGCTATAACTGGATTTTGTCGAGCTTCCCAAAGGCTGCCACAAAGCTCTACAGTGAAAGAAGAAAAGAAAATATAGACAGTAGTAATAGGTGTAGCAGTTGGTAAAAGTTACATTATGAATTCCTTTGAAAATATAACTATTGAAGGATATCGTCGCTTGTGTAATGTACAAGTCAATATGCATGAACGACCCTTGATGGTAATGATTGGTGCTAATGGTGTAGGTAAAACCTCTCTATTAGAAATTTTTTCCCTTTTAGCAGCCTCAGCAAATGGTCAACTAGGAACCAAAATTTCCGAATTGGGTGGACTGAGTGATATTATGACCCGCGATAGGGCTAATAGTGTCGCAATTTCTTTATCAATGAGTGTGTCTGGTCATGCACCACTCGACTATTACCTAGAAGTTGCCCCTAAAGGATTAACATATGAAATTGCTTTAGAAACACTTACTCAACAAAATGATCGCTATGCCTCGGAACCATTTAAGCACATTGACTCTCGTGGTTTAGATGTTAAGTATTTTAGTACAGAAAATCAAAGGCTATTGCGTCCAAATTGGGATCATAATCCCTTAGAAACTTCTCTTTCTCAGGTTCCTAAAATGTATCAAGAGCCAGAGAATCTGCGTAAACGATTAGCTTCATGTACATCTTACGGAGCATTAAACGTTGCCTCTAAAAGTCCAGTTCGTTTACCACAGTCAATGCGTCCAGCAATGTTACCAGGTTCTAATGGAGAAGATTTAGTATCTTGCCTTTATTACATGCGGGAAACCGATCCTGATCGTTTTGAAATTATAGAAGATACGATTGCTGCTGCTTTTCCAGATTTTGAACGATTAGGATTTCCTCCAGTGGCAGCAGGAACACTAGCAATGACCTGGAAAGACAAAAATTTTTCTAAGCCTCTTTATATGCACCAGCTATCTGAGGGAACTTTGCGATTTCTCTGGTTAGTAACGCTTTTGCAGAGTCCAGAATTAACTTCTGTCACTCTCATAGATGAACCTGAAGTTAGTTTGCACCCAGAACTATTACGGCTACTGGCTGATGTTATGCGAGAATCTGCTCAACGAACACAACTAATTGTGGCAACTCACTCAGATAGATTAATTCGATTTTTACAACCCAAAGAGATACTAGTTTGTGATGCTGAAGATGGACTAGCTACTATGACTTGGGCTGACTCCTTTGATTTAGAAAAATGGCTCAAAGAATATAGTTTAGATCAGGTTTGGGCGATGAATTTAATAGGTGGTCGTCCATGAAAATAGCGATTTTGGTTGAGGGTGCAACAGAAACAGCTTTTAAAGAAATTTTATTAGATTTTCTCAGATTACGCTTGCAACAACGGATGCCTACACTTAGGTTTTTACCTGATAATGGTCGGATTCCCAAAGAAGGAAAACTCAGGCGTAAGGTGGAAAATTTGCTTACTGGAAATGATGCTTTTAATGCTGTGATAGCAATTACAGACGTTTACACTGGAACAAATGACTTTCAAAATGCAGCAGATGCTAAAGCTAAAATGAGAGATTGGGTAGGGAATAACTCTAATTTTTATCCCCATGCAGCACAGTATGATTTTGAAGCTTGGCTATTACCTTATTGGACAACAATTCAGAGATTAGCTGGACATAATAAATCAGCACCAAGGGGTTTGCCTGAGCAGGTAAATCACAACAAGCCGCCATCATACCATATTAAAGAAATATTTGAGATAGGTAAAAAACGTAGTTATAGTAAAACCCGCGATGCGGCAAAAATTTTGAAAAACCAGAATCTTATGGTTGCTATCAATCTTTGTCCTGAATTAAAAGCATTTATAAATACTATTCTGTCTCTTTGTGAGGTTGAATTGATTCCATGATTAAAGTAGTCTAAAATCAATCAATTTGCTATTGATCGTTTTTTATTATATTAAATGGAAATCTTTACTTAATAGTCTTGAAATCTACCAGCACTGCTCTAGTTTTTCAAATCCTTTGATACAGTGCTGATTGTATAGAGTGTACCGCCGATTGAATTAATTTCCTACAACCATTGCTTTTGTAGCCGATTCACCTGCTTTTCTCAAAATCCGCGTTAGTTGGAATACTAATAATCCCAGAATTGTTAGATGACTAAGAATTGCTATGTAAGGAGTCATTGTTGTCATATAGTTTCCTGAAGGATACAAAACCATCAATGGTGAAATTACTGAAAATAGCCAGAAAACAGAATTATTTCCAGGGTGAGAAAATAATATAGCTAAGATGATTGGTGGTAATACAATTACTGCACCTAACACGCCAGTCGTCCAGAATAATCTATGCTCGTTTTTCATGAATAAAAGTAGTTGCACTAAGGCTGCATAAATGACAGCTAAACTACCTGCAAAGACAAGAGATATAAAGGTATAACTTTTATGATCATCATTAACTTGTGAGGCTAATGTTAATATACTCAGACAGCTAATTGCGATCATGGCATTAATGGCGATCGCTAAAATTCCTGGGCTTTTTTCACCCCAAATCAAATCCTTGATTAAGCTTCTATTACCCAATTTTTCCAAATGATAACTATGTCGATAACGTGCCCAATCTTGTAACGTTTGCCGATGAGGATTGAGAGCAGCAATTAAGTAGAGAAATAGCCCAAAGTTCAAAAATAATAGGCCAGCTATATTTTCTACCATTGTATGATAAGTATAATGCTGACCAAAAACCAAAGTTTGCCAATTAGCGCATCCTATAGTAATAACAGCAAAACAAAGAGTTAGTATATAACTCTGCTGCTTACTTAACATCGTACTATGAGAATCACGAAAACAACGCTGCAAGGATTGCCAAAAAAAGTATGAGCCAATGCCATAAATTAGCATAGCAAAGCAGACTGTAGCTAAAAACATCGCTCCTATTGGCACAGCAAACCAATGGAATTTGCTTAATAGTGGATTATCTAATGAGTACATGGAACTAACGTAAGCATGTGGTACTAAATAACAAGGATTAATCAACTTCAAGACAACTAATGGATTATCAGAGGCTACATTCTGATTCAGTGTTTCATAAGAGAAAATGAGAAATCCCAAAACTGTACCACTTCCTAACCAAGCCTGAAAACCACCTAACCAAGAACCAACTAAGCTAAAAAGTAATGCACCACTGTAGTAGAAAAAGCTAGCAGTAAGCATTACTGCATAAAAACTTAAAATCATACTTAAGGGAATTTTAGCCGTCAACCCTAACCATAGATGTAAAGGAATCGCCACCAGGGCAACCAGATACAACAAAATAGGAACCCCTAGCATTTTTCCCCATAAAATATTTTGGGGTGATTGGGGACTCAGGCGAATAAAATTGAGTGTATCACGCCGTTCTTCAGTAGCTAAATCACTAATTAATAAATATGTTCCCCCAACTAAAAAAGCAAAACAGCTAATAATACTTAGCCAAGTAAATACATCTAGAGACCATAATTGCCAGTTAATAATCACATTACCTAATTCATCTCCTAGACATTTTGGTACTCTATCTAATAATTTACCTGTGCAGTATTTGTGAGAGGAATCATACAATAACGTAACGTTAGAAGGTAGTCTAGATTGGGCAGAAATTAATAGTATAAATTGCCCCATTAAAGAAATACCAATTGCTAGCAGAATGTTGCGTATTTTAAAACGACCCTTAACTTCTCGTAACAGTTGAGGATTCCAATCGCCTAGTTGATGTATCAAGTTAGATTTCATAATTTCAAGCTCTCCAAAAATATGATATGGGGATAGAACCCTACTGTGGTAAATGTCGAATTATTCAACTTCACTAATCAAGAAGCCTGTTTGTGTCCTAATTTCAAGAAAATAGTTTCTAAATCTTCTTGAGTACAGTGAAAATCAGTTACGGGAATGCCAGAATGAATGAGCGATCGCAATAATTCAGCACTATCTTCTTCTTTGCCAGAAAAATTTAGCCGCACACTGTTTTTTTCTGATATTACATGTAACTCTTCTACCAAAGGTTGATGTTTTAATTCACCTACCAGTGTTTCTAAATTACCGAGAGTTGATACTACAATTTGCTGGCGAGCAAGACGCTGGTAAAGTTGTTTGAGTGAGGTACTTTCTACGAGGAAACCAAGTTCCATAATCCCCACAGAGGTACACAGTTCCGCTAAGTCGCTGAGGACGTGGGAAGAAATTAAAATTGTCATCCCTGCTTCTGGCAACGCTTTGATAATTTCGCGGAATTGCATCCTGGCGATGGGGTCAAGTCCAGAAACAGGCTCATCTAGTAGCAGTAAAATCGGTTCATGAATAATAGTCCGCGCTAAACTCAAGCGCTGTTTCATCCCCCGCGACAGGGTGGAAATCAGGCTGTGACGTTTATTACCCAATTGAATCAGTTCTAAAACTTCATGTAGACGTTGAGTGCGGTGTGGTTCCCGCAAACGATACAGCCGAGCAAAATAATCTAGATAGTCCCAGACTGTTAAATCCTCATACAGTGGATAGTCATCGGGTAAGTAGCCTAGACGACGTTTGAGAGTAGGGTTACTCTTGTCACGACGCAGGCGATCGCCATTAATATAAATCTCACCCGTAGTTGGTTCCTCAGCTGCTGCCAACATCCGGATAAGAGTTGTTTTACCTGCGCCATTGGGGCCAATCAAACCGTATACTTCACCCTGTTGAATCTCTAAATCAACGTCGTTAACGGCAACGTGTCGCTCAAACTGCTTAGTAAGTCCACGGGTGGAAATTGCTAATTCTCTTACCATACCTGCTAGGGGTGGTTGTTGATTAAACACTAACCTAGCTTTTGCATACAGCTGTTGTCAGTCTCGTTTCCGAAATTGCAACTGATACCTAGTTGTACTTAAAAATGGCATTGCGGAATTGGAATATGAAATGCCAAAATTACTTTTCTTTTTCTTTGTAACTTTGCGCCTTTGCGACTTTGCGTGAGACAAATTCATATCTTTATTCAGCAACGCCTTAAAAATAGTGGTTCTTGCGTTGGTTTTATGGTACGGCATTAAAATCGCAGGTTTATAGAAAGTCTCAAAAATTTAAAATCCATTCACAGCAAGGAATACAGGCTATGATTAGGTTTTATTTATTATTCTGTTCCATAAAATGAACTGAAGAACCAAAATAGTAACTTAGGCAGGGAGTGGGGAATAGCGATTATCTGGATTTTCAAGTTTTGATAATCGCTACCGTTTACAGCTTGTCTATTTCTCGTCTTTCTCCTGTTTTTTGCGTCGCTCCTCAATTCGAGCAAAGATTTCATCGATAGAGGGATTTCCCAAAATTTCATCTCTATGTCGCGTGTAATCACCGCTACCCACTTCAAATTGCTGCATAAATCGTGCCATGCCAGCAGGCCCAAGAGCTTTTGTCAAAGCTTCGATTCCTAACCTTCTAATCTCAGCTTGAGAAAGTTTAGTCACGTCTATCATTGATAATCTCCAGTACCCAACGTAACGGGTTCTCTACTCTCACTTGTAGCATGGTGCTGTTTCTTGCAGCCAAACGTAATAGTCTGTCATCAGTCGTTAAGAAAATATCGGCTTCTCCGGCTTCTGCACAAGCAATATGAGCAGCATCAAAGGCTTTAAATCCGAGATTAGCTAATTCTTTACTGCGAAATTTCACTTGTTCATTAACCATAACTTTGGTGGTTGCGAGAAAAGTCCAAAGCATCATTTGTCTTTTTCTTTCTTCGGTGGGTGTCTGGTCGAGTTCGTCCTCGATAACTTCGCTACTAATTAACTGCCATTCACCGCTTTGACAACGAACCAGAATCAGTTGTACTGCTTCAGCTTCTAAATGAATCCTCTCTTGTGTCTGATCATCGAACGGTCGATTTAAACAACATACATCTAAATAAATTGAAAGCTCCATAGGTGCATTTTGCTCGGTATGATATTTAATCTGCAAGCATTTACTTAGTAAAAACTCACTATGACTCAGAACTACCGCATTACCTTACTCCCTGGCGACGGCATTGGCCCTGAAATTATGGCAGTGGCGGTAGATGTGCTGAAAGTCGTAGGCAAGCAATTTGATATTGAGTTTGAATTTCAAGAAGCTCTCATTGGTGGTGCAGCCATTGACGCTACAGGTGAACCTTTGCCAGATGTTACCCTAGATACTTGCCGCAACAGTGATGCTGTCTTACTTGCAGCTATTGGTGGTTATAAGTGGGATTCTCTGCCATCTCATTTACGCCCAGAAGCAGGTTTGTTGGGTTTACGTGCGGGTTTGGGTTTATTTGCTAATTTGCGTCCAGCCCAAATTTTGCCCCAATTAATTGATGCTTCCACTCTGAAACGGGAAGTTGTGGAAGGTGTGGATATTATGGTAGTGCGCGAACTCACTGGTGGAATTTATTTTGGTAAACCCAAGGGGATATTCACTACCGATACCGGGGAGAAACGCGGTGTGAATACAATGGTTTACACTGAGTCGGAAATTGACCGCATTGGGAGAGTGGCATTTGAAGCAGCCAGGAAACGTAGCAGGAAACTGTGTTCGGTGGATAAGGCCAATGTATTAGATGTATCTCAATTGTGGCGCGATCGCATGACTCAATTGGCTCAAGAATATCCCGATGTGGAACTATCTCATTTATATGTAGATAATGCGGCTATGCAACTGTTACGCGCTCCCAAACAATTCGATACGATTGTGACTGGCAATTTGTTTGGTGATATCCTCTCGGATGCGGCTGCTATGCTCACCGGTAGCATTGGTATGTTACCGTCGGCTAGTTTGGGTGCTTCTGGGCCTGGCGTATTTGAACCAGTCCACGGTTCTGCCCCAGATATCGCCGGACAAGATAAAGCTAATCCTTTAGCTCAGGTTTTGAGTGCGGCGATGATGTTACGCTATGGTTTAAACCAGCCCCAAGCTGCCGATAAAATCGAACAAGCCGTATTACAAGTTTTAGCCCAAGGCGATCGCACAGGGGATATTATGTCTACGGGCATGAATCTTTTAAGTTGCCGCGCTATGGGAGAATCATTGATTAATACCCTGGAAAAAGAATAATTTTTAGTCTAAATCGGCCAATTTGGCAACCTTTGCCAAAAGTTTCAGATAAACTAGAGACAAATCTAGCAAATATACAGCAGTCGATAGTGTACGCATTACGACAAGAACAAGCAAAATTTACTGCCCCCAAAAACCAGTCTCCTTTGATTGATCCAGCCGTGATCAGAGCAGCCGGGCAGATATACTATACTCACTGTGAAGTACATCCTGAAATAGCTGGACAACCTTCAGGAGTAGCAATTAATCGCGTGAATCATCGAGGTAAAGTGATATTTACTGAGCAACCAGTACTTTTGCCGCAGGAATGTTTTGTCCCGTTAAATCAAATTGAATCGCATATGTATTAGTCGTTGGTCATTAGTCATTAGTTGATTGATTTACTCTCGACAAAAGAGAAAAAATCAACGACAAATGACACAGAACAAATGACACAAGGACTTTATGGACATTGTGATGGTCGTTCCAGCGAGTATCATTGTCTTTGCGCTGGGTGCATCTATTGGCAGTTTTATTAATGTTGTAGTTTATCGGTTACCAGCTAGGTTATCTATTCTCTGGCCGCCTTCTCGTTGTCCCCATTGCTTAAACCAGCTAAAAGCTAACGATAATGTACCAGTGCTGGGATGGATATGGTTAAAAGGGCGATGCCGCTATTGCAAAAGTAAGATTTCAGCCCGTTATCCTGTGGTAGAAGCGATAACGGGCATAATTTTTTTGCTTGTATTCTTAGTATTTCAAGTTTCAATGATGACAATCGGTTACTGGGCATTTTGCAGCTGGTTACTAGCCTTATCACTGATTGATTTAGATACAATGACTTTGCCGAATCCACTTACACAGTCAGGTTTAGTACTGGGGATCGTTTTTCAAATGGCTGTTGGTTTCTTTCAAGACAGCTGGGTGGGATTAATCAATCACTTGATGATGGGGATCGTAGGAGCAGTATTAGGCTTGTGGCTATTTGAGGCGATCGCTAATATTGGTTCCATGATCTTGGGTAAAACTGCAATGGGTGCCGGTGATGCCAAATTAGCAGCCATGATGGGAGCTTGGTTAGGCTGGAAATATTTGCTGTTAGCTGGTTTTATTGCCTGCGCTGTAGGTGTATTGGTAGGTGGCGGTGCAATGATGCGATCGCGGCAAAGAATCGGACAAAAAATTCCTTTTGGCCCTTTTCTCGCTTTAGGAGCCGTAATTACTTTATTCGGTGGCGAAGCGATTTTATCTGCCTACCTGGGGTTTTTTTAGTGCTTCCTTCCTGAGTGCTGAGTGAGGGAGTATTTTTGTTCTTGTCCCCCCGTCCCCATGTCCCCTCGGCCTGATTGTAGCCGTCATTACTCCATCCCCCCTTGAGCTTTTGATAATATCAGCCTGTGACTTGTATTACCCTCTTAACAGAGAGTAACCATTGGCAAGCACAACTAATGTATGTAGGTGTTAACTGCCCACAAACTAGCAACAGAAATAATTAACTTGCGGCTAGCAATTCCCGTTGAAGTTGGGAAAGGGCATCTTAATTTGGAGGTTGATAGATTAGTAACCTTGACTTTGCCAATCTGTTTACAAAATTCAGGCTAGCAAGAGGCTTGTGTTAGCATCAGCATTTTCGTTAAGCTGGCAACCAAAGATGCAAAATAAGGTCTGAATTGCTTAGAAGCGTAATTTGAGATTGTAGTCAAGAATCAAGAGCTAAAATGGGGTGTTACTTGCGTCTGTACAAGAGCAAATCTGGAGACTTTGAAAGCGTAGGTCAAGAGTTACAATTCATGACTCTAGGCTTAGGACTTTTTAACCTAGGCATCCCTTAGTGGCTTGATATGTTTTCAACCTCATAACCACTTAAAAAAAAGATAAAAATGGCAAACAACGAAGAATCACGCGGTTTAAAGTCTCTATTAGATTGGTTTGCAAATCGCAGAAAATCAGGATCTACCAACCTGGAACGCCAAGAACGTGAAATTGCTGACGGTCTGTGGCATAAGTGTCCGAAATGTGGTGTATTGACTTATACAAAAGACCTGAGAGCTAATCAGATGGTCTGCGTTGAATGTGGCCATCATAATCGAGTAGATAGCGATGAACGCATCCGCCAGCTGATAGATGCCAATACCTGGCAACCAATAGATGAGCATCTGCGCCCCACAGATCCCCTGCAATTTCGCGATCGCAAACCTTACAGCGATCGCTTGCGGGAAATGGAAGAAAAACTTGGTTTAGTAGACGCTGTTAAAACTGGTTTAGGTCAAATTAACGGTTTACCCATTGCCCTTGGCGTTATGGACTTTCGCTTTATGGGCGGTAGTATGGGTTCAGTTGTGGGAGAAAAGCTCACCCGCTTAATTGAGCAAGCTACTCAGCGACGGTATCCTGTGGTTATCATCTGCACTTCCGGTGGTGCGAGAATGCAAGAAGGAATGCTTTCGCTCATGCAGATGGCAAAAATATCCGCAGCCCTAGAACGCCATCGCAATGCCAGATTATTGTATATCCCGATTTTGACTAATCCCACCACAGGCGGCGTTACTGCCAGCTTTGCCATGTTGGGAGATATTATTATCGCAGAACCAAAAGCAACCATTGGCTTTGCCGGTCGGCGAGTGATTGAGCAAACCCTGCGAGAAAAACTACCAGAAGACTTTCAAACCGCAGAAGACTTACTAAAGCATGGTTTTGTGGATGATATTGTCTCTCGTACTCAGTTGAAAAATACCTTAGCTCAACTGATTGCTTTGCACCAACCCATACCAACCACACATCCTATGGTGTTGTGGGAGACCATGAGCTTAAGTTCTACTGCGGCTGAATAGAAGAAAATGGGAATGGGGCATTGGGCATTGGGAATGGGAAATGGGGACTGGGAACCCAGTAATTTTCTCCCTCATCCCCCTCGTCCCCCTCATCCCAATTTTTCTGTTAAGGAGTGTAGAGACGTTCCATGGAACGTCTCTACAAGGGTTTTCGCCTCACGAATTTGCTTAACCGAGTAGTATTGCCCTCATCCCCCTAATCTCCTTACTCCCGTACAAAAATAAGTGGCACAAGTGCGATTAAGCGCAACAAACTAGAAAGGGCAAATAGTCCTAGTAAGCCTCCACAGTTGGTAAATTGTGCGATTAAGCTGCCGATGGTTGTGCCTAATGCACCACCAGCCCCAGCAATGGCAGCTGCGATCGCAAAATAAATAGACTGGTTTTTAATTGGTGCAATCCCTAGCTGTATATTGTTGTTACACAAGTCAATTGCTGCCCAAGTACCTCCAGTTAAGATATGCAATAGCGGTAACCAGAGCCAGAGAGCAAGGCTGTTAGTATCAATCCCCATCCATAAAATTGGTGTGACTGCAACCAGAATTCCCACGAAAATCAAAATGGGACGATTGCCAATTTTATCTGCTAATTTTCCCCACAGAATCAGCATCAACAAATTCGCCCCGGCTTGTAGGCTACTGTATAGTGTCACCCAACTGATATCTAAATTCAGCGTATCTAGCATGTAGAGGTTAAAAAAAGGGGCGCTGATATTCACCGCAAACATCCACAAGCTGAAATAAAGCAAAAACATTAAAAAGTTGGAGTTTTGCCAAATGCTGCTCACTAGCTGGTTTGGTGGAGAAGTCAGCTTTGGTAAGTAAATTAATTCACTACTCAATTCATCTTGTGTTGGGTAATCAATATCATTGTTCTGTAACTTTGGATTCACATCCACTTTAAAGTACTGACACCCTAGTCCGACAATCCCAAAGACAACACCAATTAGCAGTACTACTCCATAACCTTGTAAAGTCCCGCCTTTCCAGTGTGATACAGCTAAACCTGCCAAAGGTACGCAGAGCAAATTTGTCAAGCTGGCGGCGCTATTGCGTATGCCGAAATACCTGCCTCGCAATTGCCGAGGAACGATGATTGCCAGCCAACTTAGCCAGGATGCGCTTCCTAGTCCTCCCAAAAGATGGCTGAATAGGACAATTAATAGCGTTAATACGATTAATTGATGGGAATTATTAAAACCTCTTCTGCTGAAGCTGGCAATACCTATTACCAAAATTAGCCACAATAGCCGAGAAATTCCATGAGTCCAAAGAGAATACTGAAAGCGGCTGGTAGTGCGTTCTGATAAGTAAGCACCTAAGGGCTGAATCAGATTTACCAGCATCGGGATAGAGCATAGCATCCCAAATACTACTGGACTGGCATTTAACTCTACCAGAAAATTACTCAGCAAAATTCCGCCAGTACTGATGGAGAAAACCGCAGCGAAGACGGCATCCAGGGTTGAGGCTTTTAAACTAGTGCGAATTGCATTTTTAGCAACTCGTGGACTGGGAGAGAGTACTGCTGGCGATGAGGTAATCTGGGGAATTTCCAGAGTCACCGGTGCGGTTGTTTGAAGTTGAACAGAAGTCATAACTTTTGTTTACGGGTAACGCACCCTAGATGAGTCTAGTTACTGAGGAATTCAAATTCTTTTGTAAACTTTGGTAATAATTATTCGTTATTTTATATTGCATTTCTCAACAAAAATACAGATTCCTTAAATATAAATTTACAGAACTAGAAGATATAAGTGAGATCAAAGAGCTGGCATTTGCTTGTGAGTAAAAGAACTTGGGTGAAAATTTTCGGACTGGTAATTGCGATCGCGATCGCGGTTATTGGTTTCCACAATTTACGACCGATAATCATACCTTCAGCCCCTACCGCAGTCACAGTTAAACTTAGCGGTTGGGCAGGTAATCCGGTAGAGCAAAAATTATTGAGACAGGTACTACAAGACTTTGAGGCACAACATCCACATATCAAGGTGAGATATGAGGTGATTTCTGACCAATATATGGATGTGATCACGACTCGCTTGGTAGGAGAAGCAGCCCCCGATGTCTTTTACCTAGAAGCGTTAGCGGCTCCTTTCTTGATGAGCCAGAATGTCCTAGAACCGCTCAATGCTTACATTACCCCAGAATTTGACCTAGAAGACTTTGAAGAGAGCTTACTGGAAAATTTTAAATATCAAAATTATATCTATGGTCTTCCCAAAGACTATTCCACCTTAGCGCTGTTTTATAACAAAAAAATCTTTACTGCCGCAGGTTTAAGCAGTCCGCCAACTACTTGGGATGAATTACGTAACTACTCTCAGCAGTTGACAGGCAAAATCAGTAGATATGGTTTTGGAGTTACGCCAGAGTTGAGGCGTCAAGCTTACAAAATCAAAGCCTTTGGGGGGCAAGTAATTGATCAAAATGGTTATGCTGCTTTTGCTAGTCCTGAAGGTTTACAAGGATTGCAATTGGTGGTAGACCAGTATCAAAAAGACCGTTCCTCTGCCCAACCCACTGATGTGGGTACAAACTCAGGTACAGAAATGTTTGGTCAGAGTAGAGTGGCAATGGTGATTGAGGGTAATTGGGCAATTCCCTATTTAAAGACAACCTTTCCCCTGCTGGAGTTTGCCACCGCAGAAGTTCCTACAATTAATGCTAAAAAAGGCACAATGCTTTTTACTGTCGCCTACGTCATGAACAAGCAATCACAGCATAAAGCCGAAGCCTGGGAATTAATTTCTTATCTCACTGGTAAAGAAGGCATGGAAAAATGGACAGGTACAGGGTTTGCACTACCAGCACGGACATCAGTAGCAGAGAAATTAGGTTATGACCGAGACGCTTTGCGATCGCCATTGGTCGCTGGGATAGATTATGCTACACCGTGGCAGATAGGTAAATACCCGGCGGCGATCGCTAATAATTTTGATAACCAGTTTCTTAGTGCTTTATTAGGGCAACAATCATTAAAGCAGGCAATGGTGCGGGCGCAGAATGCAGCTAATCAGCAAATTCGCTTCAGTGAGTAAAAAAAATGAAATAAGCTCGTAGTAAGCGGCTCTAGCTCTTTTTCGTAAAATAACTGTGCTTACCGCGTAGCATTGACCATAGGAAATGAGAGGACTAAAGTCCTCACTACAAACCTTTACCTACTAATATTACCTATGTTTATTAAACCTCAAATGCAAATACCAGAAAAATTGCTCTTTTTAGAAAGATTATGTTGGCAAAGAGAAGATATAGAAAATCTTACTCTTTTAGAGATGCTCAGAATATATGAACGAGGGTGGCATTACCGAGGAGTTTTAGGTGATTTGAGTCAAACAGAAGCTTTATTTGTGCAAAAGCTAGCTCAATATTATGATTCATGGTTAGGGGCGCAAATGTTTAATCAGGAATTTCATCAAAAAATTTTAAATGTTCTTAATCAATTAAATGCTAATTTTTTATTAGAATGTGGAGCATATTTTGGTGGTGGAACTCTGATTATTTTAAATCATAGCGAATATAGATTAAGTAAAGATATAGATTTTCTCTGTTCTACTGGTATTGGCTATCGTTTGCTGCGACAAAAAATCGCCGAAAATCAATATAATGCCCTCTTTAATACTCAAAATAATCTCAAATTGCCTGGGGAAATTAAAGCTGATCAATATGGGGTAAGATTTGCAATTATAGTTGATGAAACTATGATTAAATTTGAGATTATCATGGAAGGACGTATTGAATTGGGAGAACCAGATTATCCCACTTGGTCACCTGTCCCATGCTTAAATGAAATTGATATTTTTGCTGAAAAACTTGGCTCTCCCAGACTAAATATGTTAAATTAAGAACAAAAATACCAATTGAGTAAAATCCTTCTTCTAAAATTATTGAAGTTAGTTAAGCCATAAGCCCTTCTTTTAATGAGCTTAATCTTCTGATTAA
>JADEXK010000103.1 GCA_015207155.1 Nostocales cyanobacterium LEGE 11386
ATATTTGGGTATCTATCGATGATTATCTTTACAAATTTGCTCCCTATGAATGCAAAACCGAGAAACAAAAGTAATTGTGCAACTGAAATGAAATCCATAGTGAATGTCTCCTAGATTAAAATTATCACAAATCAAATCAATTCAATTCAATTGTCTAAAGTAGATTTCTTGTGAATGCTCACGCTCTGTTTATTTTCTTTGAAAGTAACTGTGCGCCTATTCTGCAAATGTAGGCACACAGTTTAGTTAATTAAGCGGATTTCTTGCGAGTTCTGCTACGCTTCTGAGGGGATTTAGCTGTGGCAGTTGATTGAATACTTTCGCCGGATTTCTTTGGTCTTCCACGGCGTTTTGGTTGTGGAGTTACTTGGGCAGGTGGTAATAGTCTTAGTACAGGGAATGGTACTACTACTGTTTGTGGTTCGGCTATCTTTGGTTCACAATCTGGTTGCAATTCCCAAGGATCGGGAAGTTGCTCAAACTTTTCAACTTGAAGTGTTTCAGATTTTACAGCAAGATTAGGAAAATCGTTGATTTCTGTAACTGGTGAAGGGAGTTGTGCAGAAATAACTGTATATTGAGGTTGAGCGAAATTCCTGAAAACTCCATCAACCAAATCGTTGAGCATCAGGGTAACAAATGCCCAAAAGATAATTTCAATAGCTAAAGTGAGTGCGCTTTGAGTATCCATTTTTTCTCTCCAAGATGTTTTTCATTAAGATTTCGCGTAGCGTTTCTAGTCCCGCACATTTATGCGGGACTTTCGTAAACCATCAGAATGGTGCTTCAATTTCAGCAACCTGAATATTTAATGCTGAGATGAATTCAATATTTTGCTGACACCAATTATCAGAATATTGAGAAAGATTGATCAAACCTTCCAGAAGAAACATCTCATCTGTAGTGCAGAGATATTGCTTTTCTTCTTGATTCCACTCTCTTTGACTGCCATCAGAAATAGCAGTTAAAACTGAATTGAACAATTGTATACTCATGTAAATTCTCGCTAAATCCTCATGAGTTCTTCGCGTAGCGGTCAATGGTTAAGTGAAAGCAGGATGTAAAAAATATCCTGCTTCCGCTAGTTAAATTCGCCTTAATTTTGATAGTGGAGTTGGGTTAAAATGTAAATTACGTCCTCAACTCCACTATCTTCTCAAAATCCTTTGTACTTGACCCATGAATTCCACACATTTAGCACTGGCTTATTTTGACTTTTGGCATACTTAATGCAATTGCCAGTGCCACCAGAAGAGCCATCATATAGTGCGAGTACTTTTGTGCAATTATCTATCATGTATTCATTGCGCTTTTGCATTTTCACAGCACTATATCCTGAATTGGAATCAGCGTATCTGCCCATTTTATCTACGCAAATAATCCGAGTACTGCACATCAGTAGATGATCATAGCGAACCTGATCATTATGATTCCATTTGCACTCTTGACCTTCAAAGGGGATAGCTGCAATTAGAGGAATATTCAACTCGATAGCAGCTGTAGCCAACGCCTGATCAAATCCTAGAGCCATGCCAGAAATAACTTGATCGGGCTGAAGTCTCTCCAAAGATGCTTGGCACAGTGCTACAAGTCGAGTAAAAACTTTATTTGAATAACCACCAAGTTTTTCAGGACGGTGACCTGTACCAGCGATGATTTTAGTCATACAAATACTCCTAATTTCATAACTAAACTCACTACTTTTCAGGCGTAGCCTTATGTACTTGAAATCTCTACTACAAAAGTTAAGATTCTAGTTGGTGGGGAACAAACAATATCTAATTCAAACTAAACAATGCCAAGCAAAGAAATATACGTCCGAGAATACACAGTTAGAGCGCACAAACGAGAGATTCACACCCGCGTCTTTAAATTCATTTGCAAACAATGCGATCAACCAACCGAACGCGAAACTTATGGCCCTCGTCCTTTGTACTGTGAGCAATGCCGTCCACCGCAAGCCCCCAAGAAATCGCCAGTGCCTCTTAAAAAGCGTAAACCTAGAGCAATGACTTATCAGAGTGAGGAGAGTTAGGTGATTTTTGATGTTTTATTTGAATAGACCGGAATCTCTACGACTTTAGTTAGGCTCAAGAGATGTCAAGATACAGAAAGAGCTTCTGCTACTCTCAAAGCACGCTGTTGGAATTCATCACTATTAGGTATTTCATCAGCAAGCGACAGAATTGCTGAGAATGGGGGAACAAGGTATTCCACAGGTTTTGGATAGTTCACTAAGAAAAACTGTAGAGCTTTTAACCGCGTTCGGTATTGATTAAGCTGCAAATATAAGTTTTCCATTGCCACTCGATTGTCAATTGCTAGTAAGTGTTCAATACCTGTGTTTGTTTTGTTTGGCACCAATTGATATTGTTGCCATAAGTCTCTCAACAAATCCCTAACCTCTGCTTTGCCTTCCCAAATATCTGGTGGAATAGTTTGTGTTGAGAGTGATCCCACTTGCTGAACTGCTTCTTGATACTGCTCATTTTTCCATGTATACACATTCTCAAGAGACAATTGAACAATAGACCAATCGATTACTGGAATAGTACCACCTTGCTGAACCATCTGAGCAGTTAATGCCTGAAGAGATGCTAATTCTTCTGCTACTTTTGCGTGCAAGTCTGGTACTTGAAAGTGTAAGCGATAATCTTGGGTCGCTACGACTTTAGCTAGCCACGACTGCCAGGACTCAACATCCAATCCTTTGTCTTGAAGTATTCTATTTCCATCCGAATGTTGATCAAAGGGAGGTACTCTCAAACCGTCTATTTTTAGTACCCAAATACAAAAATCAACATGATTGTTGAAAGCACGATCCAAGAACCAGTTATTCTCTATTTCTGTTTTTGTATCTGTTGCCAATATTCCTAGTTTGTAGGAAATCATAATCTTTTTTCTTGATTCTCTTTTAGGTTCTCTACACGCAATAAAGAAGTTTTATTGTGAGTAGAGAACTTAACTACTTTTCTAATTTAGCTCAATTGCACTGGGCTACAAGCGGCGGAGAAACCGAATATGTACGGATTCCTTGCAAATTTACGCCTACTGCGGAGCCAGTAAGTGCTACTGATGAGATTGGTGTAACAAAATCACTTATTTCACGCACAACAATAGTTTGGGGTGGGATAATTGCAGATATTTCTGCTCTACTTGTACCGTCAATGCCCGTCAAAGTAACATTAACCCCGCTAATTGCAGGGTATTGTTCATCACCTCTAACGATGAAATTATAGATAACTTTTCTTCTTGTCCTAGACAGTGGAGTGCATGATACACCAACTGTCCCACCTGGGATGACCCTACTGGCAGACCCAGCAAATGCCTTCAAAGGCATTACAACTAAAGCTAACGCAGAAAACGTAGTTAATAGAGCAATTATTCGCTTCATCTTGTTCCTCTAAATTATGGGAAAATCTTCATAATTTTTTCGCGTAGCGTTTAATAATTAAGAAAAAGCGAACTTCTTTTCACAACGTTTTTCCGAGCTTTCACCCACTTTACTCACCCCAAAGTATGAATCGTAGTTAGTAATTTTGGGGACTAGTTATGAGTTGCATAGCAAATTAATATCAGTACCGAGTTGGTGGTTTCGGGGGGCATCGAACTTTGCTCAACCATCGCTTCTATCCCTCCTCATCCTGCTTCTTTGAAGATGGGGTTTCTCGGAGAATTTTTGATGAACTCTGGATTAATCAAAGAACTATTCAACCTCATACACTTGAAGAATCCACTAATTGCTCTGGAATCACCATTACCAGAGAGAGTGCGATTACTCACAAGTATTGCTACTGAATGCAATGCTCAAGAGATGACGTGCTATCTTTGGACACTGGAAGATGACCAACTGCACCAGTTGCAAATTAACGAGGGTGAATTAACTCTACAGCCATAATTGTTTACTCATGTGAATTTTTAAGATTTTCATGAGTTTGGCGCGTAGCGATTCATGAAGAAGGGTGTGAGGTGTGGTGAAAGAACTAATCTCTACAACCTAGTTTGTAATCTCAATAATACTAGCCCAATTTTCTAAATCTGGAGATAAGCGGATGAATTTTCGCAAAATTAAATCGTTCACCCACAAAAAAACGGGAAAGGGGAATTGCTTTCTAAATTCTTCTCTCACTCGGTTAGCTGTAGTCAAAACTGTATCAATATCATAAACTGATTCTAATCCAAAAACTATCAAAGCTTGTGGTTTCTCATCCCCCAATTGTTCTTTAATAGCTGTAAACAGAGTATTTACTGTTGAAGTCAAAGTAAGTTTCTGAATATTTATAACAGATATTTGTGCTAGTTCTTCTACTATACTCTGGCGTAAATCTTCAGAATTACAGCGTAGTAGAATCAGCGAAAAGTCCCCTTCAGATAACGTGCTGCTTCTTAAAATAGTTTGGATAAAATTCATAACTTATTTTATTCTCTATGCTTTTATTTTACATGTTTTGCTGACGACAAAAGATTTTGTGAGCAAAAAATACACGTAACGATTTTTCAAGCTTTCAGCCACTTCTCTCACCCGAAAGTATGAGTTGAAATTAGTAAATTTGGGTGTAGATAATAAATTTTGGGCAATTTATTATCACGAGGACATTAATTTCAGTAAACAATGAACTCTGGATTAGTCCAAGAACTATTCAACCTGATACACCCAAAAAATCCACTGATTGCATTGGAATCACCACTACCAGAGAGAGTGCGATTACTCACAAGTATTGCTACCGAATGCAATGCCCAAGCGATAAACTGCTATCTGTGGACATTGGAAGATGACCATCTTCATCAATTACAAATTAACAAGGGTGAATTAACTCTACGGCCAGTAGGAGAATATCAACCCATCACTGCTAAATCTAGGCGTGAACATTATTTTGAAGTTCTACGATTCTGGAAAACCACCAAGTTGGAAGGTATTTTGATACTGGAAGGGATATTTCCCTGGCTGGGTACGGATACCAGTAACCCTGATTTTTTTCTCACCTCGGAATGGATTAAGTCGGCGCTAATTAATCTCAAACTCTACAATTGTAACTCCAATAAAACAGCACTTTTATTGGGGCCAAATGCTCATCTTTCATTTGATATCGCTGCGGAAATTCCGACTGTCATCCAACAATTGCCAACAGTTGATGAGATCAGGGCTTATTTACCGGGAATTTTACCAGCAGTTTATAGATCAGAAATCCATGATTTAGCGATCGCGGCGGTAGGAATGTACATTGCAGACATTGAGTATGCTGTCCATTCTGTTATCACCGATAATTTGACAGCTGTTGAAAAACTTTCTGCTTACAAAATTAGTCTACTCAATCGAGTATATAACATTGAATTTCTCCAGCCCCCAGCGATTGAAGTTGGTGGGTTGGAACTGATGCAGGAATCGTTCAAAAACTATAAGCGGCTTATTACACCATTAGCCAAAGCTTACAATCTCCGACTGCCCAAGGGTGTGTTATTAATTGGCCCACCAGGAACAGGTAAATCACACTCAGCAAAAGCTTGTTCTCAAAGATTGGGTGCGCCTTTGATTATTGTCGAGTGGGGCAACTTCCGCAGTTACGGCAATCTTGCGGAGTACAAACTCAAAAAATTATTAGCATTAGCAGACAGAATAAACAACATCATCCTCTACTTGGATGACTTTGATAAGGGATTTGCCGGGGATGATGATTTATCCAGAAGGCTGGCAGGAATGCTATTGACCTGGATGCAAGAGCGCACCAGTGATGTATTAATTATCGCTTCAGCTAATAATTTGGACTTACTGCCACCGGAATTGACCAGATGTGGAAGATTTGATGACATCTTCAAGGTAGATTTACCTAACAATGGTGAACGACATGAAATATTCAAAATTCATCTAGCAAGATTTGATGAGCGTTTCCGTAATGGCAATCCATTCACCGATGAAGAATGGCGACGGCTGCTCAAAGAAACACAGCGTTGTGTGGGTGCGGAAATTCAGACCATTGTAGAAAGGGCAGCAGCTACAACTTTCTGCCAAATGTTTCCACAGGATACTTTTGCACTAGATGAATTACCACCATTGGAAATTACATTAACTTCTTTGTTAGAAGCAAGAAAAAATATTAATCCTCTAGCAATTAGAGAGGCTGACAAAGTTGAAACTATGCGGAATAAAGCTGACCTTCAAGGACTACCATCTAGTCCCGTAGATTCTTCCGTCTATAGTTTGGGGAATGTCAATATATTTGGATAGTTATGCAAATATCAAAAACTCAATTAGATCCATATTTAATGGCATTGAAGGGGTTGAATATAGCTGGACCGATAGCTGGAATATGTTTGATTGTTGGAATGCCTACTGTAGCATATCTCCAAACTCGTCCTCAGAAATTACCTATTACACATAAACTGACTCACAATGAGCAAACATTTTATTTAGAAGTTGTAACTAAACCTAAAGAATTAGAAAAAGGCTTGAAGTTTCGTACTGGTTTACCTAACAACCGAGGAATGTTATTTAAACTAGGCGACCAGTACAAAAATGTTGGTTTTTGGATGCACCAAGTTCGTTTTCCTCTTGATATTATCTATCTAGATAATGGTGTGGTTACTACTGTAATACACAATGCTCAACCTTGTTCTCAAGCCCCTTGTACTGTTTACTATGGCAGTAGAGCAAACAAAGTCTTAGAGTTACCTGCTGGGGTAACTAATATTCAAGTCGGAGATAGATTAAGCATTGAAAGCTATCAAATTAAAGCTAATTAAAACGATAAATAAGGAGTCAGAATACAGAATTCAGAATACTCTAGCCATCAAGGGATAGAGTTTTAAGGCGAGAATGCTTGAATTTATTTTCGCCCACCAGGGACGTAAAGCCTACGGCATAGCTGCGCTTAGAGCGTAGCGGGACGAAGTACAGTTTTAATCAATATTCATCACCCAATCGGACAGAATTTATGCTGAATTCTGACTCCTTATTTCTGAATTATTCTGATAAAAACAACAGTTTTTAATGTATAATTACTCTAATGTTTTTAACTAAATAAAATCAACTACAACTAATAGTTTGGTGGTAATTATGTCAATTCAAAGTTTAGATTTAGTTCATATTTACCTAAAAGAAATGGGTAGATTTCCTCTACTAACGCGAGAGGAAGAGTTTGCCTACAGTAATCAAGTACAGCAAATGATGGCAATAGAGAAAATTAAAGATAAGCTCAAGGAAAAACTAGAGCGAGAAGCAACTTTAGCGGAATTAGCTACTGAAGCTCATAAAACAGAAACGGAAGTTAATCAAATCCTTCACCAAGGGCAAAAAGCAAAACAAAAAATGTTGACCGCTAACTTACGGTTAGTGGTTTCGATTGCTAAAAAATATCAACGTCGCAATGTAGAGTTTCTTGATTTAATTCAAGAGGGTACGTTGGGTTTACAACATGGTATTGAAAAGTTTGACCCCAGTCGAGGATACAAGTTATCAACCTACGCGTACTGGTGGATAACCCAAGGAATTACAAGAGCGATCGCCCAGCAATCTCGTACTATTCGTTTACCCATTCACATTACTGAAAAGCTCAACAAAATTAAAAAAGTACAGCGAGAGTTGTCTCAAACATTGGGTCGTCGTCCCACAGTTCCAGAAATTGCTCAGGCGTTAAAATTTCAACCGAATCAAATTCGAGAATACTTGACTTTTTATCGCCAGCCAGTTTCTCTAGATATACGATTGGGAGATAGCCAAGATATTGAGTTAATCAATATTATTCCTGACGAAAATAACTCGTCAGATGAACAGCTAAACCTTGAATTTTTGCGCCAAGATGTTAAGGATATGTTGGCATCTTTGACACCTACGCAACGTGAAGTATTAATTTTACGTTTTGGGCTGGATAATCAACAGCCACTCAGCTTATCTGAGATTGGCGAACGAATGAATCTTAGTCGAGAACGCATTCGCCAAATTCAGCAAAAAGCAATTAATACTTTGCGTCGTAATCAACAAGACATGCAAAAACACTTAATTTCGTGACGAAAGTTGTTAGACATTCAAAGCGATCTCAATGGCAAATGACTAAGTGTAAAGTTAAGTTTGTGGATCAATTGGTCTAGATTCAGTTTCAATTACATCCCAAGCGGTAATTTTGGGAACGCCAGCGATATCACGCTCAACAACAAACTCATACTGAATCCAGTCTTTTGTCATTTCCCCTTGTTTGTAACAAAACATCTCAGCTTCTATTAACAAAATTTGTGAATTTTCGTCTTCGTCTTTAATCTCATGACTCAAAACAGTTATGGTCTTGCATACACTTCCATCATCAAAAATAGTCCCTGCACAACCGTTCAAGTAATCGGTAACAATAGCCAAAAACTCCTGAGCTATCTCACTCTCACTCACATTCCACCTCCCAACTATGAAGCTAACTTTTCAAGCATAAAGCGGATGAACTATTGTTTACCTCCTAACTCCCCAAACTTCGGACTCCACCACCCTTTTGCTGTATTGAAATAAGCCACATCCTTGTGTTTTTTATCCTGACGAGACTGAGGATCTGAACACCGAAGCATTGTTTTCTGCTGCCCATCCTTGGTATAGCTATACTCCTCCAAAGGCTTTTGGCATACAGGGCAGGGGTGTGAAGTTATCTTAGCTGGAGGTTTTGATTCGCTTTCTTGAGTGCGCGGTGCTTCCCAAGTCTTAGAGCGATCGCTCCAAAACAGCACCACATTCTCGCAACCACTGGTACATTTGAGAAAATACTTTTTATTGACCTTTGTGCTAGGAATTTTGGACATCAAATTATTGCACTGGGGACAGCAAGTTTTGGAAATTTCAAACTGTCGTGGTGCAGAAGCTGTACCATTTGATGCACCCGCAACTAGGGTTTTTGCCTTAGAAAGTGCAGGTACGAAGTAATCCTGATTCCAAGTGCTGAGATATTGCTGCCAACCTTGTTTACCTTCTGCGATCGCATCTAGGGCATCTTCCATCTTGGCCGTAAATTCTGCCTCCAGTAAATCTGGCAACGCTTTCTGCAAAAACTCATCCACCTCCAACCCCAAAGCTGTAGGCTGTAAATGGTCTTTTGTCAGATGCACATAATCGCGCCTCTTGAGAGTAGCAACAGTGGGAGCGTATGTACTGGGGCGACCAATGCCTTTGCGTTCCATGATCTGTACAAGTTTAGGTTCGCTGTAACGTGGCGGCGGCTGGGTTTGCTTTTTCTCATGGGCTGCATTCGCCAGAGTGAGTGCCTGTCCCTGTTGTAACGAAGGCAACTCTGAATCCTTGCTGAGATTATTCCAGTATCGAGCATACCCATAGAACTCAATCACCTGACCCCTGGCTTGCCACAGCAGATTTCCTGATTGCGTAATTACCTGAGTTTTGCGGAGTTGGGCAGCTTTGCACTGGGAAGCGATCGCACGTTTCCAGATCAATACGTACAGGTTAAATTCATCAGGCGAAATTTCTTGCTTTAACTCTACTGAAGGGCGAAATACATCTGTAGGACGAATAGCCTCATGTGCTTCTTGAGCCGATTTGCTACTGCGGTGTTTTGCTACATTCTGCGGTACATTTGAGGGGTCGTTTTGCTCTAACCACTGGCGAGCGATCGCACAAAACTCAGGACTCAACATCACCGAATCTGTTCGCATATATGTAATCAACCCAGCTTCATATAACTTTTGGGCAACCTGCATGGTTTTATCTGGGGAAAATTTCAGTTTGGAACCGGCTGCTTGTTGAAGCGTGGAAGTAGTAAATGGTGGAGGTGGTTGGCGATTAACTGTTTTCCCTTCGATGTGGATAATTTTGTGAGGATGCTGCCTTGCTTCTGCAACTAATCTTGTAGCCTCAGCTTCAGACAAAACACGTTTAGATTCGGGTGATTTTGTAGCATTTGGATTGGCATCATCATTGGTATCAGTTTCTTCCTGTTGTGCTGAGGGGCGAGAATCGGTTGTACCTTTGTAAAATGCCCGAAATCCTTCAGCGTAATCAACAAAGACGTTCCAGTAGTCCTGGGGTACAAATGTTTGAATTTCTCTTTCTCGCTGACAAATGAGGTGTAATGTAGCACTTTGGACTCTACCAACACTTTTCGCACCGTTGTTTAATGCCCACACCAAGGGACTGCCTTTGTAACCTACTAACTTATCTAGACAGTCTCGGCACAGTCCCGCACCCACTAAGTTGAAATCAAGTTTTCGGGAGTTTGCGATCGCATTTCTGACTGCTGCTGCTGTAATCTCTGTGTAGACCACTCGCTTTGGTTCTTTGAGTCCTAGCACTTCCTTGAGATGCCAAGCGATTGTCTCACCTTCCCGGTCTGGGTCTGTCGCTAAGATGACTTCATCAACCTGTTTGACAGCAGACTTGAGTTTTTGAATGGTTTCTTTGGCTCGTTGGTCGCGGGGAATATAATTGCACTTTACATTACCATTATTAATGCTGAATCCCAGTGAATCATCGCCTTCATTGCTCAGTTCCCGGATGTGACCACAACTGGCGCGAACAATCCAATCTGCACCCAAGATTTGACTGAGTTTTTTGACTTTACCGGGGGATTCGACTACAAGAAGACGCTTTGGCATAGCAGAGGCATACTGATAAGAAGGAGTCAGAAGTCAGAATACAGGAGTCAGAATACCCCATCCCTGAAGTCAGGGGTTTCAAACAAGGAAAAATTTTCTTGACCTCCACGATTGAAAACGTTCTGTTTTAAACCATGATTCATCCACCAGTCGCACAGAATTATTCTGAATCCTGGCAACTGACTCCTGTATTCTTCTTCGATAATAGTACATTTATACTACACGAATTCACCTGCGCGCTAGTTTCCTGAGCCTTCCTTTTGGTGCAAACGCTGCCAATTTATCTAGTTGAATAGTCATGCCACCTTGTTCTAAGCCATTAAGTATTTGAGAGACTGTTTGAGGTGAACATTCACAAATTTGTGCAATTTCTTCAAATGTGAGTGGATTATCAGCGATTGCATCTAATATTTTTAATGCTAATATTGTTGATTTTGCAAATAAAGGTAACAACCATTCTTGCTCAGAATCGGCTAGTGTCCGGAATTTTTCAATAGCTAATGCATTATCTTTAAGTTTTTTAATTGTGGATTGATTCATTTTCACTCCCTAAAAGGGTATTCACATATACATATAATAAAATAATGATGTAATAATGAAAAAGTTCATTATTAGGACTTACGCACAAGTTACGGAAGAATCAAACCGCAGAGGCACAGAGGAGCCATTGCGTTGCGCGGGTTCCCCGCGTTGTAGCAAATGGCGTAACACGGAGGAATGAGAGTTAGAGAAGTATTTTGCGTAAGTCCTAATTAAGTCCAATATTTTTCTATTTTTTAGTATATTTGTACTATAATGCTGTTTCTAACAGTTTTAAGCTACAACTTTTTGAGAACTATTTGTGGCATTTTTACGTAAACCAATGTCCACTCCCCTAACTATTACGCAACAACCTCACTACGAAACCATCACTGGAGTAGTCGAGTGCCTGACTTTCCACTCAGAGGAATCCGGCTATACAGTCGCACGCCTAACCCGCACTCGCTCCACCGACCTCACCACCATCGTCGGCAGTTTCGCCAACGATGATTTCAGTATGAGAAATGCGGGGGTTTTTGAAAGGACGTAACAGTGGGTTAGGAAAGCTAAACCTTGGGGATGTGGTTTTTCTCCTCATTGGTCTTGTAGTATTTGGTCTAGCAGTGAGCGATCGCGTTCGGATATTTCTAGCCAATGTTACTTAGCTTGGCACACTGCATTGATGACGCGCAGTCGAGCGCGTGGGCTAACTTCTACAAGATATGAACATTTTCTGATGTGGATGGACTTGAATGTTATATTTTTAACAAATAATCTTAAAAACTTGTAACCTTTTTATGCAAGTTATCAAGTATCAATATGCTATTAATTCAGTTGGAAAAACCATAAATGCTGCAACTCTAACTGCGAATAAAGAAGTCAGGAGCCAAAGATATAAGTGTATATCATGCAGTAATATTCTGATTCCAGTTTTAGGAGAAAAGAACAGAAAGCATTTCCGTCATAAACCAGATATTGAAGTTCAATGCTCTCCAGAAACTTATTTACATAAGCTAGCAAAAAATGCGTTCTTCGATACATACAATACTTGCCTTAAAGAAAACTTACCGTTTTTGATAGAAATCATAACTATACCCAAGTGCAAATTCCAACAGCAATTTTTAGATATATGCTCCCCTAAAAATAGTGTTCAAAGTTTTGATCTTACACAATATTTTAAAAACGTGAAGTTAGAAACAAAAGATAATTCATTTATACCTGACCTACTACTGACTAACGATAAAGGAGATAAACTATATATTGAAATAGCTGTAAATCATAAATCTAGTCAAGATAAAATTTATTCAAAAAGTCGGATTATTGAATTAGATATAAAATCTGAAAAGGATATTGAAATTATTGAAACAAAGCTATTAATAGAAACTAAAAAGGTAAGATTTTACAATTTTAGAAGAGAGCAGATTAAAAACTTATGTGCTGGGCAATGTTTTCAAACACCTGCAAAGAATAGTAAAAATACAGAGATTGATCAACTTAAGCAAAATAAAAATAAAGACATTCTAAAAGAGTTGGCAGCATCATTACCAGAAGATAACTGTTTTCTTTGCCGGCATCATAGAAAGAATGTTCGCAAAGATGTGATAGACACTGTGGTATATTGCACAGTTCGCAAAAAAACTTGTAAACCACATATAGCTAAAAACTGCATATATTATCAGTGATTCAGTAATTTTACGGATAATATTGAGAAATAACAAGGATTATTAATAAAATACATAGCCTATAAATAAAAGTTATTTTACCATATAATAAACTCACTGTTAGTTATGCGTAGAAATTGGAAATTATAGCTAAATAACAATTATTATACTGCTGTTGGTGACAATTATGACTGAACCAATAATGCTCTTTCTTGACATCAATGGCGTAATTGAGTTGGAAGAAGAGGGAATGTCACCAGAACAGATTTATAAACATCATACAGGAACTCCTACTCCTGGAGCTAAAGAATTTTTGCAGGTAATAGATAATTGCTCTTGGATTTGTCCTGTATGGATTTCTTCTTGGGGATGGTCTTCACAAGCATGGAATAAGTGGTCACAAACGCGGCTTTGGGATGTTGCTTATTCTTGTGATATGGATGATAAAGAAGCGCATAAGCTGTTTCCTGGTGCTAGTGGTAAGTATTTAGATGTACGCTGGTATAGTCGAGACTGGCAGCATCGTATTGTTTGGATTGAAGATTTATTTAGTTTGAGGAATGATACTTTAAGTTGGATTCAAAGTAATTCTAAAGTGAAAATAATTGATACTGCGGGAACTCCTAAACTGTGGCGCAAAGGCTATAAGAAAGGAATCCGATGCTGGAACATTGAACAAATATGTGACACTTTATATATTCATGGAGCGAATCGAGAAGTATTGTTTAATCATATTAAATATCCTTTTGTAGACTCAACAGAAGTTAAGACTGAAAATTCAACTACTGATTTTAGCAATAATAGAGAATTAATAACAAGTCAAGCTCCTGTTTTAACAACTAATTCAATAATTTCATTAGAAGAAAAAATATTACTCTTGGACATAGAAACTGAAAAAGACCAAGGCTCAGTTATATCCGCAGGTCGCAGGCTGTTACAATTCTTCCAAAATGCTAAAAAATAAATTGTGAAGACTAGATAGTATTTCTGTACTAAAATAAAGGCACTTACAAGTATATAATGATGTGCGGCATTTCTGATACCCAATGTCCACTCCCCCAGTTCTTCCACAGCAAACCCAAGCACAACCCCAGTACGAAACCATCACGGGAGTAGTCGAGCGCCTGACGTTCCACTCAGAAGAATCTGGGTACACCGTGGCGCGTCTGGTGCGTCCCAGAGCCAAAGACCTAACAACAATTGTCGGTAGTTTCGCCAACATTCAACCAGGGCAGACATTACAATTAACTGGTTTCTGGCGTGAACATCCGCAATATGGCCCACAGTTCCAAGTCACAAATTACCAGGAAACAAAACCCGCTACACTCACAGGCATTGAAAAATATCTGGGCAGTGGGTTAATCAAAGGAGTCGGCCCAGTCACAGCCAGACGTATTGTTGCTCATTTCGGGCTGGAAACACTGGAGATTATCGACAACCAAATTGACCGCCTCATCGAAGTTCAAGGTATTGCCAAAAAGCGCGTAAGGCTGATCAAGAACGCCTGGGAAACCCAGAAAGCTATCAAGGAAGTGATGGTATTTCTGCAAAGCCACGGGGTGTCAACCACCTACGCCGTAAAGATTTACAAGCAGTATCAAGATAAAGCGATCGCCACCGTAACCGAAAACCCCTACCAATTGGCCACCGATATTTACGGAATTGGTTTTCTCACCGCCGATAAAATTGCCCGTAACCTGGGTGTACCATCTGATTCCGAGTTTCGCTACAGTGCTGGCATCATCCATGCTTTGAGTGAAGCTGCCGAGGATGGACACTGTTATCTCCCCCAGCCTGAGCTAATTGAGAAAGTCAGCAAACTGCTAGCGACAGATGATCATCAGCCAACAGAGGATGCGATCGCTGACATTATCAAGGACATGGGTGCAAAAGAGGAGTTAGTCAGGGAAAGCATTCGAGATAGTTATGGTGAAAAATTAATGCTGTGCTACAAACCGACATTCTTCCACACTGAGCAAAATCTAGCACAATTGATATCTCGGAAGTTACGCCAGCCAATTGCACAGGATATCCCCCGTGTTCGGGCTTGGATTGAACGCTTTACAGCCAATCACAAGATTCAACTATCACCACAGCAGCAGCAAGCAGTAGAGAAAGCAGCTTACTCTCCAGTCATGGTTCTCACTGGTGGGCCTGGTGTGGGAAAGACCTTCACTACTCATACGATTGTCAGCTTGTGGAAAGCAATGGGCAAATCCATTGCCCTGGCTGCACCAACTGGGAGGGCTGCACAGCGACTATCCGAGATGACTGGGCTGGAGGCGAAAACCATACACCGCTTGCTGGAGTTCGACCCCCGTTCAATGGGTTTCAAGCGTGATCATGAGAATCCGCTACCCTACAATGCCATTATTGCTGATGAAGCTTCGATGCTTGACCTGTTTCTAGCATATTCCCTGGTAAAAGCCGTGGCTAATGGAGCGCAACTATTATTAGTAGGCGATATCGACCAGTTACCCTCAGTTGGCCCAGGTAAAGTTTTGGCAGATTTGATTACATCACTGCAAGTGCCAGTAGTCCGGCTAACGCAAGTATTCAGGCAAGCCCAGCAGAGCGCAATTGTCACCGCCGCGCATCAGATTAACCAGGGTGATTATCCAAACCTAGAGCCAATCCGCGATAATCCACAGTCAGATTGTCTGTGGCATGGTGGAGGAAATCAGCCTGAGCATGGGGTACAGGCGATCTGTGAGTTGGTCAGTGAGTTCATCCCCCGGCTGGGGTTCAACCCTGCAACTGATGTACAGGTGTTGTCTCCGATGTCGCGGGGATTGGTTGGAACTCGGAATTTGAATGCAGTTTTGCAGCAGCTAATCAATCCACCTGCACCAGAAAAAACAGAAATTAACCGGGGTGGGATGATTCTGCGGGTGGGCGATCGCGTCATCCAGCAAATGAATGATTACAACCGGGAAGTTTTCAATGGAGACTTGGGGACTATCACTGGTATTGATACTGAAGAACAGGAAGTTACGGTTGATTATAGTGGACGACCTGTGGTGTATGACTATGCGGATTTAAATGAAATTACGCTGGCATGGAGTGTTACACAAAAGCCAAGGCAGTGAGTATCCGGTCGTGATCATGCCACTATATATGCAGCACTACATCATGCTGTCACGAAACTTGTTCTACACTGGGCTAACCCGTGCCAGGAAATTAGCAATTGTGGTTGGTGACAAGAAAGCGATATCTCTGGCTGTGCGGACTACAAATGATCAGCAGAGGTATACAAGATTGTGGCAGAGGTTGCAATTTCAATTTCAATTGTAACTATTCAAAGCTAGAAAAATTATTCAGCTATTTGGTCTATAATCTTAAATTCGTCTAATTATCAAAAAACGGCTTTGTTGTATGTCCAGCCTGAGTCCAGACATGGTTCGTATCTATTTGCAGGAGATTGGTCGTTACCCAATGCTGGCCGCAGACCAAGAAATTGCTTATGGTAGGCAGGTGCAGCAAATGATGACAATTGAGCAAAGAAAAAATGAACTCACCCAACAACTAGACCGAGAGCCAACAATGCTCGAATTAGCTGTTGATGTTGAAAAAAGTGAAGCTGAGGTAGCTCAAATTCAAAAACTTGGTCAACGAGCCAAACAAAAGATGGTGACAGCAAACCTGCGCCTAGTGGTTTCGATTGCCAAAAAGTATCAGAAGCGCAATCTAGAATTCTTAGATTTACTGCAAGAAGGGGCAATAGGTTTACAAAGGGGGGTGGAAAAATTTGACCCAAATCTTGGCTACAAGTTATCAACCTACGTCTATTGGTGGATCACGCAGTCAATCACACGGGCGATCGCTGAAAAATCCCGTACTGTTCGCTTGCCAATTCATATCACCGAACAACTTAACAAAATCAAAAAAGTACAGCGAGAACTGTTTCAGAAACTTGGTCGTCCAGCCAGTGTTGCAGAGATTGCTGAAACTTTAAATTTACAACCAAACCAAATTAGGGATTTTCTCAGCAACTCTCGTCAGCCAATTTCTCTAGATGTCAAAGTCGGAGATAACCAAGACACTGAACTTAATGAACTTTTACCAGATGAAGGCATATCGCCCAACGAACATATCACCCAAGAACTGCTGCGCCAGGACATGAATAATTTGTTAGCATCACTCAAACCAATGCAGCGTGAAGTATTAATTTTGCGCTTTGGATTAGAGAACGATCAAGAACTGACTTTGGCTCAAATTGGCGAGAAAATGAATGTAAGTCGAGAACGAGTTCGCCAAATCCAGCAGCAAGCAATCACTGTTCTACGTCATCAACAACCTGAAATTGAACAGTATTTATTTTCTTAGAATTATCATATCTTATATAATCCTCATATGAGGATTATATAAGATATGAGAACAGACAAGATTGCTAGCATTATTCCCCAAGCCTACCAACAAGGCTTGCTGAAACCGATCAGAAAACCTAACGTTTGTTTAACAGATTCGCTTAACCAAGCGAACTTTTTGTTGTGGCTATTAGAAGAAGCTGATGGTAATGGTTTATCGACTAGCCAGATAACTCAGCGTTCTGGCTTGCATGAAAACACCTGCAAGTGTTACCTCCGTGAATTTGTCAAAATTGGCTTGGTTCAAAAACAAAAACAATACCAAGACGAAGCTGTTTGGTATTTATTTCAACATCTGAATAGAAATAAACTATCAAATGAAATATGCAATTTTCGTTAAACTCGGCGGCGAAATTATTACGGCTGAAGATGCCGACTATGAAGACTATAAAGGCTTTCTCAAATGCCCTAATTGCAAAGAACCAGTATTTTTGAGGAAGGCGCACATGAGGAACGATATACAAGTGCCTTCCTCATTTGTGCATCACAAAGCCGTTCCTGAAGTTTCTGCTTGTGAACTAAGAGTTGGCAAGTATACAAAACAAGACATTGAAGCGATCTCCACTACAGCTAGGAATCAAAGACTAACCAAACTTAAAATATCTCTGTGGAAATATTTAAAATATAACTTAACAATTAATCTAAAAAGCTGGTCAACCTATGCCAAGGATGCGAAAAAAGTAAAATTACTGAACGACATAATCGATTATGGTATGCAGATTCTAGAGAATAATGTTAATTTTATTCTGGAAAATACTTTACCAAGAACTGAAATATTATTTAAAAATAAAGACTCAAGAATTACCGTTGTTCCTGAAATGGAACCTTTTTTTAATGCTTTCCTTAAAGATAATAAAAGTAACTGGCAATTACACTGTAAAATTACTAAGGAAGCTCTGGAGTTATTTCTGGTTAGTAACTCCATGAAAGAAATTAGGTATAGGCTACTTTGCTGTTTATGCCATCCCAC
>JADEXK010000104.1 GCA_015207155.1 Nostocales cyanobacterium LEGE 11386
AGATTTTTCGTATTCTCAAAGAACAATATCGTAACCGCAGACGACGCTTTGGCTTACGTTGCAACTTGATTGCTGGGCTTCTCAATTATGAACTTGCTTTGTTTTCTTGATTCATGCAAGAGGTCTAATCATCCCGTTAACAGCAATGCCAGATTAATTAACTGCGAGCTATACCTTCTTGACGGGCTGCTTGTTGGACAGCAGCAGCAACGGCGGTGACAACTCGGGGATCAAATACCGACGGAATAATATGTTCCCGATGCAAGTCTGAAGGTTTGACCAAAGACGCGATCGCACTGGCTGCTTCTAGATACATGGTGGTAGTAATTGTCTTTGCGCGACAATCTAAAGCACCACGAAATACTCCCGGAAAAGCCAGGACATTATTAATTTGATTTGGATAGTCACTACGACCTGTAGCCATGACAGCTACAAATTTACTGACTAATTCTGGTTGAATTTCGGGAATGGGATTTGCCATTGCAAAGATAATCGGGTCTTTGGCCATTGCTTGCACCATTTCCGGTGTTAAAACTCCTGGTGCGCTAACGCCAATAAATACATCCGCCCCTTGCATTGCACCCCCCAAAGTACCCTGGGCTTTCACAGCAAATTCTCGCTTTTCTTCGGTCAAATCAGTGCGGCTGGTAGAAATAATTCCTTTGGAGTCGCACATCCAGATTTTTGTTGCCCCAGCTTTACTCAGTAGCCGAGCGATCGCTACACCCGCAGCCCCAGCACCGTTAATCACAATCCTGATTTCGGCGATTGATTTATGTACTAGCTTTAAGGCGTTAAATAAAGCTGCTAAGGTAACAATTGCTGTACCATGTTGGTCATCGTGAAACACCGGAATATCTAATTCCTGTCGTAATCTCTTTTCAATTTCAAAGCATCGCGGGGCGGCGATATCTTCTAAATTCACGCCACCAAACACCGGAGCCAAATTCTTGACTGTCCGGACAATCTCATCTGTATCTTGGGTGTCAAGGCAGATGGGAAAAGCATCCAGCCCGGCAAATTCTTTAAATAGCATGGCTTTGCCTTCCATGACTGGTAAGGCCGCAGATGGGCCGAGGTTGCCTAAACCCAAAACAGCACTACCGTCTGTCACAATAGCTACAGTATTTTGTTTGATGGTTAAATTGTAAACTTCCTCTGGGTCTTGCGCGATCGCCGTACAAATCCGACCAACTCCCGGAGTATAAGCCATTGCTAAATCGGAAACACTCTTGAGGGGAATTCTGCTAGCAATGCTGATTTTGCCACCGCGATGCAAATTAAAGGTGCGATCGTAAACACTTAGCACTTTTATATCTGGTAATGCTTTGACTGTTTGCACAATCGTTTCTGCGTGTTCGGTGCTAGACGCATCCACAGTCAGATCACGAGTGGACTCATTACGGGTTTGCTCAATTAAATCGATTTGTCCCAGATTACCACCACTGGACGCGATCGCCTGTGTGACTGATGCTAACATTCCCACACGATTGGGAATTTGCAAGCGCAGGGTCAAACTAAAACTAGAGTTAGGAGTTAGGTCTGCCATTGTGATTTTTGATTTTAAGTTTTAGATTTTATATCGAATTTTTCTCAAATCGTGGCAATACTTTGTTAAAAGTTTCCTAAATATGAATCCAACAATGACCAAAATCTCTAGCTGTGCTTCTTGTGATGAAATCATTGTTAGTGTTACAAAACAAAGTCTGATGCTTTCAAGCATGTTTTAGTAGCCATCCAAAAGCTTACACCTGCTAGGTGATGCCAGAGACACTCAGGCTATAGATTAGAGGCTGGGATTCTTACTCAGCACTCGGCGCTTTTTCCAGCTAAGTATGTTGGGAAATGGTTTAAACTTTTGCTACAACAAGTTTAGCGTCTGGTAACAACACCACTTAATATCCCGGCACCAATTGAAAACAGAATGATTGCCCAGACTACGTATGTGGAAATTGCCTTAATGACACCAATTCCTAGCAGGAAATAAACCAACGCCGTCATTAAAAAAGCCAGACCAACAGCAACACCAACAATGTATAAAAATCTTCTAGTCTCTGGATTAGGGGGCTGGTTCACAAATATCATTCCTCCATCATGCTTGATTGTGATTCCCGAATCACGCCACCCATTTTTACATAATTGAGATGTGTTGAGAGTTGGAATCTGGGATTCCTCTGTGATTTTTATCGGTTTGAACTACAACGTCTCCAAATAGCTCAAAAGGTCTGCCATTTCTTGAGTACTAGGCTGAAATTTTGGCATTGGTGGTGTTTCGCCACTGATAACTTGGCGAATCAACCTATATCGAGACTTGCGCTTGGAAACAGCTTGCAAACTAGGACCAACTAGCCCATCTGCTTCCAGTCCATGACAACCAGCACAGTTGATTTGAAAGATAGCATGTCCTTGAACTGGGTCTCCTGTCAGGGAAAGAACACTCTTGACATATGGATCGGAGGCTCTAACCATCTGAACACCAAAAATGCCCAAAGGGACTGCTAGCAGTATCACCAAAGCCAACAAGGCGAACCACTGAATCAGAGTTTCAGGTTTACTAATCTGGTTATCCAAAAGGTTTACTAAAAGTTTTTCATTTCCTACACATAGCTTAAAAGTTCTTGATTGTGTCTGCAAGCACAATACATTATTTTTTCATGATCACTAGTCGCCCAAAAACACTGTAGGACGAGGGATTCATCCCTAATTTGGTAAGATCAAAGGCAGTAACGAATGTTGAACAATTGCAAACAGGAGATTTAAAGTGGTTGAACCCCTGCTCTCAGGTATTGTCCTTGGTCTAATTGTAGTCACCCTCGCGGGGCTGTTTTACGCTGCTTATAAGCAATACAAGCGGCCCAATGAGTTGGGCGGTTAATATAGTGCTTCCTTCCTGAGTGCTGAGTAGGGGAGATGAGAAGTTTCGTATACTTTTCCTCATCTCCCTCATTCTTCTCATTCATAGCGCTTTTTAGGATAGGGAAATTTGGGGCTTAGAAACCCCATGATACTTTTCATCGAACTCAAGTATACTTAAGCACTTCAAAAATATTGATACGGTGGGGTGCATTGGGGTTGATGGGTTGAAATTTTTACGAAACTTTGAAAGGGTTAATAATCTGTAATCCGTCAATGCTTGAGTAACCAAAGTCTTCCGTGTAAAGGGTTTGAACATCGACCTCTAAACAAGCAGCAATAATCATTGAATCCCAGTGAGATAGACTAAAGCGATTCATGAGATTCTCTGCACGATCTATGACATTCCATGTGGGAAGAACTGTATACCAAACCTGCTGTAGGTCACGGATATACTGGTAGGCTTGCTTTCTGTCATATCCTAACGGTTCTAATTTTCGGCTAGCTGCCAAGTACTCACATGCAACCTGCCAAAGCAATACACCATCAGTCATACCAAATACTAGAGAAGCTGCTATCCCTTGTTTTGTTAGATCACGCGGATCGTTAAGATAAATCAAGATGTTAGTGCCAACCGCGTTCATGCAGCATCTCTCGTGTAAATTGTTGAGCATTCAAGGGAATGGGATTTTGCTGCATTCGCTCGACTAATGCTTTGAGAAAATGTTGCTTAGTTTCTGAATCAGAGATTGGCGGTGAGACAACCTGAGGGGACTGAATAAGTAGCTCAACTTCAGCCCCTTCTGGTAAGTTACAGGCTGTTTGCAGAATGAACGCACCATTACGATAAATAGCTTTTAGAGTTTGAGGCATAAAAGAAACTTTGTGCTAACCTTATAGTCGCATCTCCCAGCATAACTGATAGCTCTACAGGCAACCTTAAAGTACTGTGTCCCATGCCCTAGTGCCCAATCCCGCATTGCTACTGAGGAAAGTAAGCAATAATCATTGCCACCTGAGGGTGGCTGCGAGCGATCGCCTCTGGTGCATGGCCGAGAAGTGAAAATAGTTGATTTTTCTGCTCAACTGTGCCATTTAACAGTAGCAAATCATTTGGTTTAAGTAATCGAGAAACTTGTCGGACAAAGTTACCGCGCACCCTTTGAATTGGTGTATCTGGTGGTAATCCAGTATCAGTCAGTTCTACAGTTGCTCCTCGTACTGATATTACTTGTAACAATTGTAAAGATGCTTTGAGTTCCGTCGCCAAACTTTTGGCTAATTCAATACTCTGTCCAAAAGAACTAGCGTAAGTCTGTTGGGTAGTAAACGCCAAAAATACTCGTGCTGTATGCTCAATTGGTAATGGGAATCGAGTTACTAGAACAGGAACTGCACTACGTTGCACAATTTTATCGATGACACCACCAAATAAATTTTCTTGATAAGTGGAGTAACCCTTCCAACCGCAGACAATTACACTCGCCTGCTTCTCTTCTGCTACGCGGGCAATACCCTTATCAATTGACTCATCAATCCGACCAATAGGGATAACATTGGCAACCGCAGCATGAGCAATCATTTCTGCTGTTGATAGTAATTGGCTTTGTCTGGCTTTGTCTTCTGGAGAGATAGGGGCATTTTGTTCAAGTAAAATGTGGAGGGGTAACAAAGTGCCCGTAGATGATTTTGCTAGGAGGATGGCTAACTGAAGCAAGTTATCTTCAGTGCTGGGGTTAGCAACTGGAACTAAAACGCGATCGCCTATACTGCCTGCCTTTGGGGTTGGAGTAATAGATTCTCCTGGCTTGAGTTTTTGCCCCCACTGGGCTGTTACCCAAGGAGAAGCAACGCAGGTAACTAAGATCATGGCGATCGTGCCATTTACTGTTAATTGATCGACCAACTCGATATTATAAGCAACAGTAATCGCTGCTAGAGTCGAGGCTGCCTGAGCTACCGATAGCCCAAACATCACCATAATATTGTCAAAATTCAATCCAAATAACTTGCCTGCGCCCCAAGCAGGAATATATTTAGAAATAATAGCGGCAGCCACCATCACACCTGATACTACAAGCGATCGCGGTTCTTGAATCAAAATACCGGGATTGACCAACATTCCTACAGAAATTAGGAAAAATGGCACAAATAGCGTATTGCCGATAAATTGAATCCGATTCATCAGGGGGCTAAGTTGCGGGATCAGTTGGGTAATGGCAACTCCAGCTAAAAAAGCACCGATTATTGGCTCAATCTGGACTAATTCTGCCCCATAGGAAACGACAAACAAGGTAGCTAAAACAAAGGTAAACTCTGCCCCTTCATCGTGTCCAAAGCGCTGAAAAAACCAACGTCCGAGGCGAGGTAGTCCCCACAGGATCAAGAAGGTGTAGATAATTAGTGAGGGGATCAGGAATAGCCAAAACTCTAAAGTTAAACTGCCTTCATGCGCTCTTACCACTACTGCTAACACTAACAGTGCCAGAATATTGGTGATTAACGTTCCTCCCAAAGTGGTCGTCATCACCTGCGATCGCATAATTCCCAGTTTGCTAGCTACAGGTAGTGCCAGTAAAGTATGGGATGCAAAACAGGATGCGACTAGAATAGCTGGCAACAAATCGTAGCCGATAGCCATCATCGCTCCAGTACCTAATGCCATGGGCACCAGAAAAGTAGCCAGTCCAAAAATAACTGCCTTATCAGCGTTATATTTCATGTCATCCAGGCTAGTTTCCAGTCCTGCCATAAACATGAGAAATAACAAACCTACCGTACCCAGCAGCACAATTGTGTTATCTCTTGCCAACAATCCCAGCCCATTTGGCCCGACTACGACTCCTGCCAAAATTAATCCCACAATCCCAGGTAGCCGGATTTTTTCAAACAGCAGGGGGGCGATGAGCATAATCCCCAAAATCATCAGAAACACTGGTACCGGGTCTTTAATGGGTGTAGAAATTAGGGTAGTCATTAAAAAATCAGTCATACTCTGCCCTCAGGTTGCGATATCTACGATAAGCTACGCTAACGCATCTGGTTTCATAGCTGTTTTTCAGGCACTATAGTTAGTTGCACTGACTCAAATATTAGTACCTTCTCAAAACTTCAATCGCATTAACAGTGTTTTAGATACGTATTTTTGTACTCAGCGATTGAGGGTCTTGCTACTACTGTCTGGGGACTGGGCTACTCTTTAAAAGTGCATTAAAGTTAATGATATAAATTTTTCCTAGACCAACTGTTAAATATTTTTAAAGTTATAAAAATTATTTTTCAGTAAATTAACCCTGAGAGTTACCATATCAAAATTAATAAAATCAATACACTAACTAAAGTCGTATTTTTCTATGAAATTTTCCTATCAAGCCTTGGCATTTTCAATTTATGTTTGGGGGTTATTAACAATTGGTTTTGCTATTTTTCTGCCTGCTCAAGCAGCAATTGCTTGTGAACCAGGAACAATTAGCAATTATGCCAACAACTCTTTGGCAGCTTGTAACCTTGATCAAGATATGACTGTGCAGTTGTTTAGTTCTAGTGCAGGGACATCTAGCTTTTATTGCAGAGCCAAAAAATATATATTTTTTGATGACAAAGGTCAGTTTCAATCGTGCCAACTTGCACAAGATATTCAAATTAGACAAGCTAATTCTATTACAACATGTCCAGCAGAATATAGAGTATATGTTTCAGTTTTAAATAATGGTATTCTATCCATTAATTGTAGTCCTGAGTAATTGCATAAAAGCTACACCATTCATATTTAATTTATAAACAGCGAAAGGTTCATATCCCCGACTTCTGTGAAAAGTCGGGGATCTTTTTGTATAATCCGATTTTGTCTTAAAGAGTGAGGTTATTACCCCACTCTTTTGTGATTAACTGTTAACTAGACCACAGCCGATAATTGCTGAAAGAAAGCTGCCATGACTCTTTCCGCTATTTGACGGCTAGTTAAACCTAATTCTGCCTTAGATTCATCCGGTGTAGCATGGTCTACCAACACATCCGGCACACCAATACGCTTGACTGGAACCACAACATCAGCATCTAATAAAGCTTCTGCCACCGCAGAACCAAAGCCACCCATAACACAGCCTTCTTCTAAGGTGACGACACGGCCAATTTGCTTCGCTAAAGGCAAAATTAATTCAGTATCCAAAGGCTTGACAAATCGGGCATTAATCACAGTTGCTTCGATGCCGTGTTCGCTGAGAATTTCCGCCGCTTGCATACTGGGATAAACCATTGTGCCGTAGCCGATAATTAACACATCATCTCCGTGACGCAGAATTTCTCCTTTGCCGATGTCCAGAGGTTCCCAGCCTTCTTCCATCAAGGGAACGCCATAGCCGTTACCACGAGGGAAACGCATGGCTATTGGCCCACTTGTATAGTTAATGCCAGTTACTACCATGCGTTGCAGTTCGGCTTCGTCTTTGGGTGCCATCATTACCATGTTAGGAATGCAACGCAGATAGGCAATATCATACATACCTTGGTGAGTGGGGCCATCAGCACCGACGATTCCTGCTCTGTCTAGGCAGAAGAACACGGGTAGGTTTTGGATACAGACATCATGAATAATCTGGTCGTATGCCCGTTGTAAGAAGGTGGAGTAGATAGCGGCAACAGGGCGCATTCCTTCTGTTGCCAGTCCCGCAGCTAGGGTGACAGCATGTTGTTCGGCAATGCCGACATCAATATATTGATTAGGTAATTTGGCTTGGAGTTTATCTAAACCTGTTCCCGTGGCCATTGCTGCCGTAATCCCAATAATTTTGGGGTTTTGTTCCGCCAGTTTGACTAGGGTGTGGGAAAAGACTTTGGCATAAGCGGGGGGTTTGGGTTTGCTGGAAGGAACGGCTTTGCCAGTTGTTAGGTTAAATGGACTTTGGGCGTGGTAGCCTACTTGGTCTTGTTCAGCAATTTCGTATCCCTTACCCTTGACTGTAGCTACATGCACCAAAACTGGCCCTGTGATTTCATGTGCCTGTTGGAAGGTGGCAATTAATTCCTCTAAGTTATGCCCATCCACTGGCCCGATGTAGGTAAAGCCTAATTCTTCAAAAACAGCGCCTACCTTGGGAACAGCTAAACGCTTCATTCCTTCTTTGATGCGTCCGAGTTCGGGAGACAAGGATTCACCGACAAAAGGAATTTGTTTAAGCTGTTCTTCAAAGTTATCTTTAATAAACTGCACCGGTGGACTAAGACGCATTTTGTTGAGATAACGGGGAATCGCGCCCACATTGGGAGATATGGACATTTCATTGTCATTGAGAACAACTAGCAAGTTCGTTTTAGGCAAGTGTCCTGCATGGTTAATAGCTTCTAAAGCCATACCTCCAGTTAAGGCACCATCGCCAATGACTGCTACTGCTTTAAATTTTTCCCCCTTCATCTCTCCAGCTAAAGCCATGCCCAGTGCTGCGGAAATACTAGTAGAAGCATGTCCTGCGCCAAAGTGATCGAACTTGCTTTCACAGCGCTTGAGATAACCAGCAATTCCTGATTTTTGCCTGAGGGTATGAAAGTTGCTGTAGCGTCCTGTAAGTAGTTTGTGGGGATAAGCTTGGTGTCCGACATCCCAAATGACTTTATCCCGATCCAAGTCCAGCGTCTGGTAAAGCCCTAGTGTTAACTCTACAACTCCTAAACCGGGCCCCAGATGCCCCCCAGTTGCTGCTACGGTTTGTAGGTGCTTGTCTCGAATCTGACGAGCAATTTGTTGCAATTGCCGGATTGACAAACCATGCAACTGGTTAGGATGGGTGATTTCACTCAGATGCATATTATAAAGTGTTCCTCTCTAAACTCTACTTCTAGCATTATTTGATTTTCCCACGGTCGGGATGTCTCCAGATACTGTATTTGGGGAAGTGGGGAGATTGGGAGATTGGGGGATGAGGGAGATATTTAAAAAAATACTCCTTGTCCCCTTGTCCTCTTGTCCCTTCGTCCCCTCGTCCTCAACTTTCTGGACGTGGGGGAACACCGGGAACTACTGGTGTTTCTGGTAATGGTTGCTGTCTTTGTAAATACTGACTGAGTAAATATGCCATGTCTCCACGGGTCATTGGTCGTAACGGAGCAATATTATTTTGGTCATCTGTGTTGATAAATCCTTCTGCTACAACTGTGGCGATCGCTCTTCTAGCCCATGTAGGGATAGAGGCAGCATCTGGATGTGGGGCAAGGATTTCATTTACACTATCATCGGAAAACTGAAACACACCATAAGCTTGGGCAAAAATAGCTATACCTTCGGCCCTTGTCACTCTTTGGTTAGGAAAGAACAAATTCCCTCTATAGCCTTTCATGATATCGGTTTTAAGCACTGTTTGAATATCATTAAATGCCCAATGGGAACGAGGAACATCAGGTACAGATATTGCTCCTTCTTGTTTAACAGATTCGCGTTTATCTAGGTAAAATGCTTTCACTAAAATTGTGGCTAGTTCTGCACGATTGATCAACCTTTCTGGATAAAAGTTTCCATCAGGTGAATTCGTCATTAATTTGGCTGTAATTACTTTTTGAATTGCCGCTTCATCTACTCTAGTTGAAGGTTCTATAGCTCTAGCTGTAACAATTGGTGTTAGGTTTTGGAGTAGTAAGACTAAGGAAAGAGTCCCTAACAAGTTTCGCATATTTATCACGGTTTTCATTTTGCTACTCTGCATCTAAAAACAACTGAGCTACTAACTTTTGTTGGTGATACTCAGAATCTTGACTTGAGCTATGGTGACGCATTTTAGCTTGATAAAGTTGCTCTCTTTCGATCTGAAATTAATTGAATTATAACTGATGACTAATTATATGACTTTTTTTATTCACAACTTTGGCAAATTATAATTTAGGACGAATAGTTTATTTTATTTAATTTTAATTGGGTATTTCAGACTTTTATTGTTAATATTCAGTCAAAAAATTCACTAACTTAAAATGTCAAATTACAATAGACATAGTGTGATCAAGACTATTAGTATGGCAGTGAAAATTCCCTACTAAGAATCCCAGATTAATATCAAGTAATCCTGATAACAATACTAAAAATTATTTTATGTAGAATGAACTTTTAAATTCAAGCTAGATAAATATTATAACTTAACAGGCATCAAGCTGATGTGTAACTAATAAATTACGTAATTTACGGAAATGAGGGAAAATTTTGCGTAAGTGAATTTTGAATTGCCTAGGATGTAGTATAGTCGGCCGTGATAGAACCATCTATTCAGTCCATTTAGTCAATATTTCAGGAGTTTTGGGAATGAGTGCAACAGCAGACCCCGTAAAGTTGATGAAGCAAGAAGTTGGCAAAGCTGCCGCCGCCCTGGTAAAATCAGGCTCGATTGTCGGGTTGGGTACGGGGTCAACCACAGCCTACACAATTCAATTTTTAGGCGATCGCCTCAAGTCTGGTGAACTTAAAGATATTGTGGGAATCCCTACTTCTTTTCAATCAGAAGTTTTGGCGAAAGAATACGGCGTTCCTCTCACCACCTTAGATGCTGTTGACCACATTGATATTGCCATTGATGGAGCTGATGAAGTTGACCCCAAGAAAAATTTGATTAAAGGTGGCGGTGCAGCACACACCCGCGAAAAAGTAGTTGATTACTTGGCAGAGCAATTCATTGTTGTGGTAGATAGTGGTAAGTTAGTAGAGCGTTTGGGTTCTACTTTTGCCGTGCCTGTAGAGGTAATACCAATGGCTATTACCCCTGTTACCAATGCCATCAAAAAACTCGGTGGTAAACCTGAACTCCGCATGGGCGTAAAAAAAGCTGGGCCAGTAATTACCGACCAAGGCAACATGGTATTGGATGTCAGATTTGACTCGATTGACGACCCAGTTAGCCTAGAGAAAACCCTGAATAATATTCCCGGCGTTTTGGAAAACGGAATCTTCGTCAATTGTGCAGATTTAGTTTTAGTTGGTGAAGTTAAAGACGGTCAGCCTTTAGTGCGGCAACTTTAAGAGAAAGGGACAAGGGGATAAGGGGACAAGGGGACAAGGGAATTTTTTAATAATATCTCCCCCATCTCCCTCATCTCCCTCATTTCAAAGATTTTCGATTCGTAGCTGAGTATCCGAATGTTTCCATGCTGTAGCGAATTCAGTTTGTACAAGTTTTGCGGCGTTATCTTTGTGCTGTGCTTGCAAACTGGACTGTAAACCAAATAAAGAACGTCCGTTATGGGGATACTTATCTAAATCGGCACGAAAAACTTTTTCGGCTGCTGCGTAATCACCTTTAGCTAGCAATACACCACCCAATGCTTCCCGTGTGGGAAAATACCAATCTGGTGGTTCTACATAATCAAGGGCATCTTCTGCTACTACTGCTTGTTGTAGTAATTTAATGGCCGAATCGTAGTTATGCTGGGATTTGGCAATTTTGGCATCCAGGTATTTTATGGCAATGTCTAAAATGCAACTAGCAGGAGTAAAACCAATGGTGGCATCGTCAGGAATTGTTTGTGTTGCTACTAGTAAGGCACGGCTTTCATTGGCGGCATCTTCTAAGTTACCCTTAGCTGCATGAGCCATACCGCGAGCAAAATGCCAAAATGCAGTAGTAGTAGGTAGTTTAGCCTCAGGTGCAGGAGTCTTTAAGATAGCATCCCAATCACCAAACCTTACTTGAATCAGCATTTTGTTACCCAGGAATCCCTCAAGCATTGGTAAATACGGGTCAATAGCAGCAGCATTTGTGACTAGTTTGTCGGCGGCTTGTAGGGCATCTTGATATCTGCCTGCCATGCTGCTAGCAACCATCAAGAAATGTACATTGTGGTTATAGTACATCTGGGGATAAATGCCCTGGACTTGATGATTCTGCAAATAAATATTATCTTGAGCGATCGCTTGCTGATTTGACCGCATTGCCCCTTCATAATCTCCCACACGAAAATAAATATGAGAAGGCATATGTACTAGATGTCCGGCTGCGGGAACTAAGGTTTCTAGTCGTTTAGCACTCTTGAGGGCACGTTCTGGGTGCGGCGATGCTTCCACTGCATGAATATAATAATGATTTGCTCCCGGATGGTGGGGATCACGTTGGATGACTGATTCTAAAACAGCAACAATCTCTTCTGTATCTCCCTGGGGTTTGCCATCTTTACTCCAGAGTTGCCAAGGATGCAAATCCATTAAGCTTTCAGCATACAATGTAGCCGCATCTAAATCATCTGGATAACGCTTGACTAAGTTTCCCATTGCTTTGGCGTAGTCCACCGCTAGTTGCTGCAAATCTGCATCTGGTTCGTTAGAGTAACGTTTTGCTAAGGCAGCGATGTAGTCTTGTTCTGGGACTGGTGCTTGGGGGGAAAGTGCCAAAGCTTTTTGTATGGCTTGATAGGCGACTTGTTCTCGTTCAGGGTCTATATCTAAGTTGATGTTTGCGCCTACACCCAGAGCCATCCCCCAATATGCCATTGCCATTTGGGGATCAAGTTCGGCAGCATGTTGAAAAGAACGTACTGCTTCATCATGGTTGAAAGCGTAAATTAAATTTAGTCCTTGGTCGAAAAACTTCTGTGCTTCTGGATTACGGGTAGCAACAGCATGGTGATGTGTGCCGAGTCCAGGTATTAAATTATCAGGCTGTTTGGTTTGGGCAAGTGCCTCGCTGGGAATGACTAATGAGAGTACAAGCACCCAAACTAGAAATAAGTACTTCATTTTCACAATTTTAGTTTTTCAAGTTTTTTAATATTTCCTAGATAAATTACAGTTAATTACAACAAATATATGCATCCCTCCAGTTGCCGAAGATTGCGAAAATTTTATGATAATATGAACATTCTTTTACATGTATTAAATACAGCATGTCAGTGAGTTATGCTACTTAAGATTAAAGGCAATCAAGACTATTTGTAATACTAGAGAAAATACTAAATGCTGACTCCGACACTTCACAACCCGGCTAAATCAAATTAGAAGTTTTATAACTATGGATCAACCAAGAGTTTTTGCTGATTTCCATAACGCCGATACTCAAGGTCGCTTGCGTCTTAATTGTACTGGAACTATTGAGGATTTAACCCGCCAAAAAATCTGGTTGCAAGATGGTCAAGAATTGACACTCTATAGCGAAGAATTAGAAGTTGATGGAGTTGTTCAATATTCTACTGACGAAAATCTTTGGGTAGCTGTAATTAATTGGGATGCAATTCTAGAACAAGATAATATATTAATTCAAGATAGCAAACTAGTTGGATAGTAGATATTGCCCCATTTTTTTCAGTTTTTGCCGTCTAAGTCCCGTCATATCAAAGAAAATAAGCTTTTTACTTGAGAAAAATTACACATCGCGTTAAGCTTCCTTAGCGTAACCGCACGCTGTAAAATCAGGCGATGACAAATCAGCTCTCGTCCGTAATTCCCTCTTGTTCTTGGAGTCGTCCCATCGGTTTAGGCTGGGACAAGCCCTACACTGTTCGCTACGCTAGTAATATTGATGATGGCCCCTGGCATGGTATGCCATTAGGGGGTTTTGGTGCAGGTTGTATTGGTCGTTCTTCACGGGGAGACTTTAATCTGTGGCACATTGATGGCGGTGAGCATACCTTCAAAAATATCCCCGCTTGTCAATTCAGTGTATTTGAATCAAATGGTACATCTTCCCAAGCCTACGCTTTATCTACAGAACCGCCTCAAGATGGTAGTCTCGCCGCGTGGAAATGGTATCCAGCATCTACAACAACACAGGAAACAGGCACATATCACGCCCTATATCCGCGTAGCTGGTTTGTTTATGAAAATGTATTTCAAGCACAGTTAACTTGTGAGCAGTTTTCTCCGATTTGGGCAAACAATTACCAAGAAACTAGCTATCCTGTAGCAATATTCCTCTGGAATGCTCACAACCCCACAGACGCACCTATTACTCTGAGTATTATGCTGACTTGGCAAAATATGGTGGGCTGGTTTACTAATGCTTTGAAATCTCCACAGGTGCGAATACGGGATGATGGTAGTCCGGTTTATGAATATCAGCCACGCATAGGGGAAAGTCAAGGAAATTACAATAAGCTAATTGAAAATACAGAATATATTAGTTGCTTTTTAGGTCGAGTTGGTAGTGATGAATCAGTACAAGAAGGGGACGGTAGCTGGTGTATAGCCACAATCAAACATCCCCAGGTGGAAGTATTTCACCATACTCGCTGGAATCCTGCGGGTACGGGTGCAGATGTATGGCGGAGCTTTGCCGCAGATGGTTCTTTACCCAATTTTCCTAATGCAACTGCTGCGTTAGAAAATATACAAGTAGGAGCAGCGATCGCAGTGCGTTTCACGCTGCAACCAGGGGAAACTCTGGAAATCCCCTTAGTATTGGCTTGGGATTTTCCGGTAACAGAATTTGCAGCCGGAATTAATTATTACCGCAGATATACAGATTTTTTTGGATTTGGTGGTAATCATGCTGGGGCGATCGCGGCTACTGCTTTAGCACAATACCCAAGTTGGCGAACACAAATTCAAGCTTGGCAACAACCCATTCTTGACCGGGAAGATTTACCCAACTGGTTCAAAATGGCACTATTTAATGAGTTGTACGACCTGACTAGCGGTGGTACTCTCTGGAGTGCAGCTTCAGAAATTGATCCTATTGGTCAGTTTGCCGTCCTAGAATGCTTAGATTATCGCTGGTACGAAAGTTTAGACGTGCGGTTATATGGTTCATTTGGGCTGTTAATCCTGTTTCCTGAACTAGAAAAGTCGGTGATGCGGGCATTTGCCAGGGCAATTCCCCAAAGTGATGATCATCAGCGTGTAATTGGCTACTACTACACAATTGGCGCAGACACTACAACAGCCCCACGCAAAATTGCAGGTGCAACACCCCACGACTTGGGCGCACCCAATGAACACGTTTGGGAAAAAACCAACTACACCTGCTATCAAGACTGCAATTTGTGGAAGGATTTGGGTAGTGATTTTGTGTTGCAAGTATACCGAGATTTCCTGCTCACTGGTGCTGACGATGTGGAGTTTTTAGCAGATTGTTGGGATGCGATCGCCCAAACTCTTAACTACCTCAAAACTTTCGATCAAGATGGAGATGGGATTCCCGAAAATTCTGGCGCACCAGACCAAACCTTTGATGATTGGCGGTTACAGGGTGTCAGCGCCTATTGTGGCGGGTTGTGGTTAGCAGCTTTAGAAGCGGCGATCGCCATTAGTGAAGTTTTGTTGACGAACCACAGAGGAGCAGAGAAGACTGAGGAGTTAGCATCCACCTATAAAACTTGGTTGGCACAATCACGCCTCGTATACGAAGAAAAACTCTGGAATGGGCAATATTACCGCTTGGATAGTGAGAGCGGTTCTGATGTGGTGATGGCAGATCAATTGTGCGGACAATTTTATGCGCGTCTGTTGGGATTACCAGATATCGTACCAAGAGATCGCGCCCTCTCGGCGTTGAAAACTGTTTATGATGCTTGCTTCCTCAAATTCTGTCATGGTCAATTTGGTGCGGCGAATGGCGTTCGTCCTGATGGTTCACCAGAAAACCCTAAAGCTACCCATCCTCTGGAAGTTTGGACAGGAATTAATTTTGGATTGGCAGCTTTTCTCATGCAGATGGGGATGAAGGATGAAGCTTTGCGGTTGACGCAAGCGGTAGTGGCACAAATTTATGAAAATGGATTGCAATTCCGCACACCTGAAGCAATTACCGCATCTGGAACTTTCCGTGCTAGCACTTATCTCCGGGCGATGGCTATTTGGGCAATTTACCTAGTTATTTGTGAGTAGCTTTCATCAGCCCCTTTGGGGCGGGAACAGGGAACAGAGATGAAGAAACTAGCCCCAAAGTAAGAACCGTGAATTCGATGAACCTCACCCCAACCCCTCTCCGACACGGGGCTTAAATATCTTGAAAGCTCAACGATAAATTAAGATTTTGAAGCCTCTACGCCACTTGCTACAACGAGGGGAACCCGCACAACGCAGTGGCTCCACCTTGCAGGCTACGGTGTACACATAAGTCTTATAGAGTTGCCTAACAGCGTTTCAATCCCCCCTAACCTCCCTTGAAAAGGGGGGAAAACTTGTTCAAGTCCCCCTTTTTAAGGGGGATTTAGGGGGATCAGATGATTTGTGTGTACACGGTAGACCTTGCAGGGGAGAGGTTTGGAGAGGGGTTTTTTCCACTTGTAGAACTCACGTTAAATCTGTAACCAAAGATACACAACAACTACCACAGATATTTTATTATTTGTATTTTGAACGGTATTGTGTCTACAACTCAAAAACTAAAAATCTCCAATTTTTAGTTTTATTTTCCGGGTATTTCATGAACCCCAGGAAAGTATAAGTAGGGTTAAAAAACAATTTAAATACTTACGCATTAAGACGGCATTTTTCAAAAATACAAGTATTGCTAATTTTAGTCATAAAAGTTACTGATTTTCTTATGCTTATGTTTATTCTTAGAAATTGATATTCTAGATTTTCTGGTAAAACTAATGTTCAGTTGGGGCACAGTTCATTAGCTAAGTTATCTGGAATTATTCAACAAGTATCAATTTTTTACAACTTATAGAATGTAATCCTGAAGCAGATGATTAAGTTTCTGGTGTCAATTCAAGCTGCATTCTCCTAGTAAAATCTTGTAATTAAAACTGTATGCAGGAAAAATGAGCTTAAAAATTTGTTGATTAATAACATTTGAATAATGCAAAACCCAATTAATCCAAGCATTTATATCTCTATTTTCTGAGACTGCAACTGCTCACATATTACAAGTTAAACATTATACAAATAACCAGAAATCAAACCATGAACCCCTCTTTGTCGTTCAGAGTTCAGGGAGATATGAAAAAAGATACCAATAACCAACAATCTCCTACTCCAGAGGCGGCTATCCTCAAATTTTTGAAGATAGTTGTAGGGGATACAAGTCTCATATCAGACTTTAGCCAATTTTGGGTAATGCGTGAATTTCAACTAGGTGATGAGCTAAGTAGCTATGCTCTCAATGGCGACACTGAAGACTTTCTGTACTTAGTTTGTCATGGTCGCGTGCGTTTGTTGGGTTTTGATGCAACTTTAGGACGAGAAGTTTCCACACAGCTACTATTAACAGAACAAACTTTTGGGGCAGATCATTTATTTTGCCATCAACCTTTACCATACCGAGCGATCGCAGCTAGTGCAGGTTGCATAGCACAAATAGCGATTTCTGATTTAAAACAGTGGTTGCAGCGCTTACCTAAATTAAAAAGTTATTTACAGCAGTTAACTTGTAAACAGCAAGCACTGATTTTTTTTAAAAGTTATACCGAGTTGCGATCGCTTACTAGTTCCACTCTGCGAGAATTACTACCCTACCTCGTAGCTACTAAGATCACGGCTGGTTCATCTCTAGTGGAAAAAACTCCTCCAGTTAAGGGACGCTTTTGGCTGGCGGGGGGCAAAATCGACAACTCACTACAAATAGGAAATAGCTGGGGATATCCTGATGTTACACCGACCGATGGAATTGCCCAAACTGATTTGTTAGTTTACCACTTGTCCATAGAAAACTGGGAATTAGTCAGAGCGATCGCACCGCAGTTATTTCCGGAAAAATCTCAATCAGTAGCAGCAGCAGAAAGCGCACCAATAGCCCAGATACCACTTCCTGTTCCACATCACAATAGGGATTGGGA
>JADEXK010000105.1 GCA_015207155.1 Nostocales cyanobacterium LEGE 11386
CTAATCCCGATTTATTGTTGGGATTTAATCACCTAATTAGTGCAATGAATCAATTTAAACCCTTTTTTTCTTCTGCATAATCGAGTTTATTTACTACTTGCTTATTACGGAAAGTGACAGAAGAGGGGTATGTAGTTGCCAAATAGCTTAGAACATACACTAATCAGAAAACACAGACATCAAAAGACTTTCACATCTATCCCCTGCTATAAGATTTGACCTGCTGTTTGAGAGGAATCTCAATCACAAATTCTGTTCCTTGGCCTGGGTATGAAATGTAATAAAGATTCCCACCATGATTTTTGGTAATAATCTGGTAGCTAATAGACATCCCCATGCCTGTTCCTTTCCCAATTGGTTTTGTAGTAAAGAAAGGATCAAAAATTAGTTGTTTTATCTTTTCTGGTATACCTAAACCATTATCGCTGATTGTGATACTAATCTGATGCTGGTTGAGCATTTGTGTACGAATAATAATTGTGCGAGGAGAGTCTTTGATTTGCTGCCAAGTGCGTTGTTGATCTCGTTCTTCTAACGCATCTATGGCATTAGTTAAAATATTCATAAATACCTGATTCAGTTGTCCAGCATAGCACTCTATAAGTGGTAGTTTTCCGTATTCTTTAATGACTTCAATACCCAAATGTTCAGGTTTGCTTTTGAGACGATTTTCTAAAATTAGCAGGGTGCTATCAATTCCTTCATGAATATCAACTGCTTTATATTCGGCTTCATCTAGTCGAGAGAAATTTCGCAGTGAAAGGACAATTTGGCGAATGCGTTCTGCTCCCATTTTCATTGAGGATAGTAATTTAGGTAAATCTTGCATCAAAAACTCTAGGTCTATTACCTCAATTTCCTCCTGAATAGCTGGAACTGGTTGGGGGTAGTGTTCCTGATACAAATTAATTAATTTAAGTAAGTCGTGGATGTAATCATTAGCAGGTGTAATATTGCCATAGATAAAATTAACTGGATTATTAATTTCATGAGCTACTCCTGCTACTAACTGACCAAGAGAAGACATTTTTTCACTCTGAATCATTTGAGTTTGAGTGCGTTGTAATTCCTTTAGTGTTTCCTCCAATTGTTGAGCTTGTTGCCGGAATTGAACTTCTGATTGCCGCAAAGCTTCTTCAGCAGCTTTGCGATCGCTAACATTACTCATTGTTCCGGCTATGGAGTAAGTTGCTGTGATATCATTTACTAAAAACTTACCGCGATCCTCTACATAAATATAGGAACCGTCTTTTTTCTGAAGGCGATATTCGATTTGATATTGGCTTTTGCTCTGCATTGCTTGTGCCAACAAACGCCTGACTTTTGCCCGATCCTCAGGATGAATATGGGCTTGCCAGTCTGTAAGATTAAATTGTTGCCATACTTCAGCAGTGTATCCTGTAATCTCTTCAATCACACCTGCCCAGCGAATTTGACTGGCAGCAAGATCATAGACATAAATCAGTTGTCCGGTTTGCTCAACGACTAAGCGAAACTGACTTTCGCTGTCAGCTAAAGCCACTTCTACAGATCTGCGATCGCGCGATTCAATTACTAAACGGACAAATTCAGTAATCGAGCTGATAAAGCTTGCTTCTTCTAAAGTCCATTGACGCTGATTACCCAAATGTTCGCAACAGACTACACCAATAACTTTTCCCCTCGACCAAATTCGGACATCGAGCATTGAAGTAATGCCTAGTGGCCGTGTATAAGTTTCGGAAAATTCTGAGGTGCGAGTATCTTGATGAACATCAACAACTGCAATAACTTGTTCTTCCTTCAAAGCTTGAAAATAGCTAGGATAGTCACAAACTGATAATTCAAAACCAGCATTGTGGGAATTACTAAGATGTTCATATAAATCAGCGCATTTAATTTTTGTATAATCTTCTGTGTACAACCAAACACTCACACGGTCTACATTTAGACCAACGCTAGCCACTTCTGTGACATGTTTTATGGCAGTTGGGAAGTCATCGTATTGCAGTGATTCACTTTGTACAAGTTGCTGTAAAGCAGTGTTATGTCTCCGAAAACTCTGTTCAGTTTGCTGTCTTGCTGCTTCAGTTTGTTTATATTCATTAATTTCTAGTCGCAACTGATTCACTGTTTGATTTAACAGTGCTGTTCTTGCTTCTATTTGTTGCTCTAATTTTTCACTAATTTGCTGTAAAGTAATCTCTAATTGCTGATCTTTATTCACAATAATAGGATCTATGATACTTTCCAGAAGGCTCCGCAGAAAACCTGGAAAATTTTGTTGATGTGTAGCAATAGAACTTTGGTCAAAAAAATCCATCTTGCTTGATCCTGCAAGGTATTAAATTTATTTAAGGCATATCATCGCCAATCATGGGCAATGCATATGTATGAACTACAAATTTATGGATATTCATCTGTAGTTTCTGCCCTTACCTCATCCAATCAGAAAATGATAGCTTTTTTCTTAGTATGCCCAAAATATGGCATAAAAAGAAAAAAAGACGGTGTTGCTGAATCAAAGGATGATTCTTGTAGGGTGGGTTTGGCGGCAATAAAATTATAGGGGTGCAAAACTTGCATCCCTAATAAAAACCTATATTTTCCCAAATTGAAAACGGGTAGAGCGTATCATACTACTGTTTTCTTAGTAGAATTTTTTCTTCCATCCATCCAAATGGATTAACATTGGCTTTGCCCAACGCCAATTTAATAAATCGTGGAGCAGAGTATAAAAACAGGGGATAATAAACAGCGTTAGCAATGTTGCTAAAGACAAACCCGAAAATACTACCACCCCCAATGGTTGCAAAAATTCTGACCCTTCCCCAATTCCCAATGCTAGGGGAAACATCCCTAAAACAGTGGTAATGGTAGTCATTAATACTGGACGTAGGCGTTGGGGAGCAGCTTGCAAAATGGCAGTTTTCCGGTCAACTTTGTCACGTTCACGAATTTGATTAGCCAGTTCCACCATGATGATGGCGTTATTCACGACAATACCCACCAACAACACCGCCCCGACAATCACGGTCGCGCCAATGGCAGTATTGGTAATGAAAAGCCCAAAAATTCCCCCAGCTAATGCCAAAGGAATTGTAAACATAATTACTAATGGGTCAATAAGTGAATTGTATTGTACTGCCATCACCACAAAGACGAGAAAGCTAGCTAATCCACCCAATAGCTGTAACGAGTTTTGTAGTTCCTGATTAGATTCAGCAGCTGAACTGGGCAAGACACTAACGCCTTCAGGCAAATCTATGCTATTGAGGATTGTATCTACCTGTGTAAAAGCATCACTGAGGTTAGCTCCCTCAGTCAAATTGCCTGCAAGTATGACGACCTGACGTTGATTAATTCGTTGAATCTCACCTGGGGCTTGTCCTTCGGTAATTGTGGCGACATCGCTCAGGCGGACTTGGCGATTGTTGTTGACAAACAAAGGTAAGCTCTCTAATTGAGAAACGCTTTGCAGTGATGCTTCATTCAACTGCACCCTGACATCTACTAGACGGTTACTGCGTTGCAGCCGAGTAGGTACACTACCTTCAATGGCTGTCTGAATTGTATCTCCAATGTCTCTAGTGCTTAACCCAAAAGTTGCCACTCGCTCCCAGTCAGGATGAATCTGAACTTCCGGTTGACGCTCATCGGCATCGGGACGGAATCTGACTAAAGTAGCTTGTTCTTCCAAGGCATTTAGCACTTCTCGACCGGCTTGTTCTAAGCTATCTGTGTCGTTGCCTTGAAGGATGATATCAACATCAGCACCACGTGCCGGAGAGTTGCTGAGAATTAAACCCCGCACTTGACCAGGAGAAAGGCGCAGGCGAATTCCCACTAAATTAAGTTTGTTAAACTCTTGTGTGACTCGTTCTATGTAAGCTTCTACATTTGTACCCGGCTTGAGGGTAATAGTACTAGTCCCTCTAAGAGGATTAGCATTAGTATTAGTACCAAAAAGTGCGCCGCCAGCTGTTGAAAATACATATTCAGTTTCTGGTTGGTCGAGGAGAATTTCATCGACCATAGCCATAACTTTTTGGTTAGTTTCTAGGGGTGTACCGGGAGGAAACTGAGCATTTAATCTAGCTTGTCCAGTGCTAATCCGAGGGAGGATTTCTTGGGGAATTTGCGGAGCCATCCATAAACTACCACCACCAAAGAGGATAATAGCGATCGCCACTGTTAATAATCGCCAACGTAAAATCCCCGCCAAGAAACGACCATATCTGTTTGTAGCTGCATCAAAGCGGCGATTAAATTCTTGTAGCGGCCAAAATCTATTTAATCCACTAGAAAATTTCCATGCTAAGGTGCGGGATGTCAGCATGGGAATGATGGTCACCGCAATCAAAATTGAAGCGGCTACAGAAAAGGTGATGGTGAGAATTAACTCATTAAACAGCAGGGAAATAAAGCCACCGATGAGCAAAAATGGCATCACTGCCACCAAGTTTGTACTGGTAGAAGCTATTAAGGCTGATTCTACTTCCTGACTACTTTGCTCAGCTCGTTGAATGAGTTGCTGGTTATCCAGGCGGGTTTTTGTATCTTTACCGGGAGTCATCCCCGCACCTTCGGCGATGTTCTCCAACATGACGATAGAGTTATCTACAACGATACCCACACCCAAGGCTAAACCACCCAAACTGAACACATTCAGGGATAATCCAAATACCCCCATCAAGATAATGGCAGCTAAACTTGCCAAGGGTATAGCAATGACAATAATAAAAGTTTGCCGCAGGGAACCCAGAAATAGTAAAACAGCAAAGGCAGCTAGTCCCGTACCAATCAACCCAGACGTAGTAACGTTAGAAATAGAATTGCGGATAAACTGCGACTCATCTAATGTAGGTGTCAGTATTGTTCCTTCAGGAACTACACCAGAGGCTTGAAGTTCTTTCAGGCGTTTTTTTACATTATCGACAACGTTGACTGTGTTGGCATCTGGCTGCTTTTGAATACTGACTTTAACAGCTGGTTCCCCATTAAGTAAAACATAGATACGCTGTTTTTCTGAGCCATCAATAACTTCGGCAAAGTCGCGCAAATAAACGCGGCGGTTGATGATTTGAGTTTGGGAATTAATTTCTGAGGAAGATGGGGCAGATACCTCAAAAGATAAATTTCTAATTTCATCAGCACTTTGGAAACGCCCCACAGTACGAGTCAATGGCTCAGAATTTTGCCCTAAAATTCGACCACCGGAAACATCTTGGTTGCGGTTTCTCAGTTCATCCAACACATCAGTTAAGCCTACACCCAAGGCTTGTAAACGATTCAAATCCAAATTGACTCTAACTTCTTCGTTAACTCCTCCTGATACGTCTACCCCGGCTACTCCCGGTACAACACCTAACTCGCGGGCTAATTCTTCTTCGGCAAAAACCCGCAAATCAAGGCTTTCTAAAGAAGGCGAAGTTAATGCAAATTCGTAAACTGGTAACTGGGAGGGGTCAAACTTGAATAAACGTGGTGTTTCAATAGTGTCTGGTAAATTACCTCTAGCTCTATTAAAGGCAGCTGTGGCATCGTTTAAGGCTTGGTCAATGTTGCCTCCTGGTTGAAAATACAGATCCAAACTGACCTGTCCTTCACGAGTTTGGGAAAAAACCTGTAGTACACCCTCAGTAGCAGTAAAAGCTTCTTCGAGAGGCCTTGTCACTTCATCAATCGCTACTTCTGGCGAAATTCCTGGTGCTTGTAACCGCACACCAATCCGAGGATAGGTAATTGATGGTAATAAATCTACGGGTAATTTGAGGACAAAAAATATACCCAATATAACGACTGCCAGGGCCAGCATGAGTGTGCCGATGTGTCGGCGGATGGAAATGGTACTGATACTAAATCCGCCGCCCTTATGTATTTGCTGCATCTATTGCTCATCTCCAATTAAAAGGGCTAGGTGAAAACTCAGAAAGTCGTTTTTTAATTTTTAATTTGCCGCAGAGGTTGACTCTGCTGTTTCTGACAAAGCTGATAAAACTACAGCGTCACCGTCTTTTAAAGGCTTACCACTACGAGCAACATAGCGTTCTCCCGGTTGCAAGCCAGATAAAATTTCCACATTGCCATCAACCTTGTTCCCTAAGGTAACGGCGCGTGCTGTTACCTTGGTCTTGCCTTCTGCGTCTGTAATGACGAAAACTGTCCCATTTCGATTGTCTGTAGAAGAAGACTGTTTACTTCCTACTTCTTCCTGAATAGCTCTTTGTGAAACCACTACTCGCTGTGATGTCTGATTTTCAAAACTGACTCTTGCTAACAATCCACTGCCTATCTTGCCGTCGTTGTTAGGAATTACTACCTCTACTGGTGCTAATGTAGTATTCGCAGCTGGAGAGATGCGTGTCACTCTCCCAATTAATGACTCATTGGGAAAAGCATCTAAGCTGACTTGCGCAGATTGTCCTACTTGAATTTTGGACAAATCTCTGTCGGAAACATTAAATCTCACTATTACACGACTAAAGTCGGCAATGTTGAGGACTGCAATACCTGGTTGGAGAAGATTGCCCGGTTCTGTCACTTTTTCTGTGACTACGCCAGTAATGGGTGAGATTAAACGCGCGTAGGATCTACGCTCTTTTGTTTGAGCTACTACTGCTTGTTGGGCAACTACTCTACCTTGGGCGGCGGCGACGGCTTCCTGTTCTGTACGCACCCGATCCTCGGCTGCTCTCAGTGCCTGGGCTGCGGTTTTGGCTTCAGTGCGTGCTTGTTCGGCATTTTGTTGGGAGATGGCTCCGGCTGTGAAGAGTTCCTGTTGTCGTTTTGAGTCTGCCTCGGCTTGTACAACTTCTAATCGTGCCCTTTCGACTTCGGCTCTGGCATTACTTACCTGAGTCTGTGCCCTGGCTACTTCTGATTTGAGGGCTGCTAGTTCTGCTTCTGCTTGCTTTAATGATGTCAACAGCAGGGCATCATCGAGCTGTCCGACGTTTTGTCCTCGTTCAACTCTATCGCCTACATCTAGGTTCAATGCTAATAACCTGGCTTCTACTTGCGATCGCAGTGACACGTTACGAAATGGCGTAGTGTTACCTGTATAGGTCAGTGGTGTGCCCAAAGGGCCAGTGCGGGCGATCGCTACATCTACAGGTGTTGCATTGCTACCGCGCTCTCCCCCACTTCGTTGCTGAGATTGTGCCTTAGCAGATTCTTTGGGCAAAGATCCACAACTTGCCATCAGTGTTCCCATGCTGAATAAACCAGCAACCAACAAAATAGAGTGAACGGATAGTCCATATGCAGATTTTTGCTTGTTTCTTTGTACCCCGGTTAAATTCTTGGCGATTGCAGAATTTAACTGTTTAATATTTCCCTGGCTGGAGGCTGTGTAAGTTTGCTGTTTCATCGATTTCTTGATATGTCTTCCGCTCAAAATGATTGACTCTACTACTTAGAAACGAGTTTCTGGCAATATAACCTCCTCTTAATTACTCACCAATTACGTGTAGATTGCTATCTAAAAAATCAGATAATTCGGATATTTGTCATTTCTTTGTCATTCTTGATTGTTATAATTTATCTTCATTTACAAAAATAATTCAAAATATTCAATCTTGCCACTCTCTCATGATGCAAATATCAAGGGTTTTTGTGATTTGATCTAATTAGTTTAATTTAGTGTAAATCTCTCCTGATTTACTTTAAATTAACCCAAAGAGAGAAAGTATTGAGAATTTAAAATACGGCTTAACTTACAGATTTATTATTAAATTTGCTAGGATTTATTGATAATATTTAGTTTTACTAACTATATATAACCTATTAGTAGCAAAAAGACTAGTGACTTAATTCACATTTATCGTTATTGAGCAAGTATGTTAAAATTTTTAACAAAAAATGCTTTTTTGATATATATAGTATATGAGTATGACCAATTTTTATTCAACTATAGGTGAGGATAATTCAGCGTGACATCACCGCTCAAAGTTGTACAAACCACTGACGAATCCCAAATCGCAGAGTTTTTCCAGGAATCAGTTGGCCAGTGGCAATCAAAAAGGCGTTACTACACCTTGCCAGAGGGTGAAACCAAGGAAATAGAAAGTTTGATCACCGTCCGGTTTTTAGAACAAGGATGTGATGAATTGCAACAGCTGGGTCAAATGCATGACTTGCAAAGTTCTGTAGGTTTAAGCTGTGGTGCGGAAGTCACCTGGGATAGTACAGATGTTTTAAAAGCAAGAAAGGAGTCACAGGGTTCCACACTATTTGGCACTTTGGGAAATATTCTGTATCGCGATCGCGGTTTTGCCACATCCCAACCAGTCACCGCCAAATATTATTTCCCCAACTCTAAAACATTATGTTTGCGAACTGAGTACAACGGCTCGGTGTTTGAGGAGGAATTAAAACTTATTGGCAGTAAATATCGCACCAGGCAAACTATTATTTCTCGTGCTGGTGAGCAATTGATGATTGGTCAATATTTGGAAAAGAGAATTGAAATCTAGTTGAGCGAGTGGGTGAGAAAACTGTCACTCTTGAAAAAGAGGAGAGCTAGTTATAGTCTCTCCCCTTTCAGGTTTAAATCACTACAGTAATTTGTTCTAGCGCTTTCGCTTAAATTTCAGGATGCCCATTGAACTAACTGCTACTAAGCCCAGGAAAACTCCAGGCTCAGGCACAGATTGTGTCTCAATGGAGAAGATTGTTGTGGTGCCACTCACTTCATTAGCTGCAACTAGCAACGGCTTACCATTGGGGCTATCGGCGGCGGAAATGAAGAGTAGACCTTCTACACCTAGGTCTCCAGCAGCCGGGTTAGTATTACCATTTAGGTTTGTTTCAACTGTGAAGTCGCGGTTATTAAAGTAGTCTACAAATAAAGGATTCAGTGGGTCAGTGATATCGTAAGTCATGATACCCCCAACGCGCTCTAGTCCGACGAAGGCATAAAAGCGACCGTTAATTTCGGCAATCTTCACGTCCTCTGGTTCTGGCCCCTTATCATCACTACGAGTATCGAAGCTGTTTTCCCGGTGGTTAGAGTTGAAGAAATCAGGCAAGCGCTGGGCAATAATTTGCTCAAAGTCGTCGCCACTGTCGTAGACCTGATTGAGTGTTCTAGCATCTTCATCCCATTCCCAAATAGAAAAGGAACGGGCACCAAAGACATATATCTCTTCAAACAGACCATCGCCATTTAAATCACCTGTAGCATTGGTAACTGTCAGACGACCGAGATTTTCAGGTAGCTTGAGTATATCGGCATTGGGGAACACATTGGGGTCGAGCTGATGGTTAGGATTACCCAATCGTACTTCTTCACTAAAACCATCATAATCACGGGCATCACCTTCATTAGCCGTGACAATATAAGTTCTGCCATTGACGGTGTAAGAGTCAATGCCATCTGGTTGGTATATACCTAAGACAGGCCAGTTGGCAATATTAATAGCACCATCGCGATCGCTGGCATCAAATCCATTCCCTGGCAAGCTATAATCCTTAAAACCCAAGGGAATAATGTCGGTAAACTCATTGTTGATCAGATCCAGCACCCCTATGGCATTGTTTTCCTGTAATGCTACCCAGGCTTTAGTAGAATCTTCAGAGACAGTGATGTATTCTGGTTCTAAATCCTGAGCTACACTGGCATTTGGCCCAAAAATTCGCACCCCGGCAGCCCGTAATTGATCAATTTGGCTGTTAAATTGGGTAAAGCCAGCAGTAATAACATTGGAATTCGAGAGATTAGAGAAATCCAAATCTATAATACTGACCGAGCCTTCCGGGTCAATCGTATACTCACTATTTGGCTCTCCTTCATTAGCCACTAACAAGCGTGTACCATCTGGAGTGAAGGTAAGCATGTCGGGCAATGGCCCCACGTCTACACCACCGAGAAAACCACCATTAGCATTAAAAAATAAAGCCCTACCCAAATCCTGGGTAACTGGTGCTTCCACGGCGGCTGCTAGGATGCCGTTATGAAACGCGACGCTGTTAGCATTACCACCCGAGAAGTAGGTATTGACATCAATATTAAACAGCAACGATGGATTAGTTGGGTCGCTAATGCCTATCACGTCAATAGTTTTTGCTCCCGCATTGACCACAAACAGCCGTTGAGTTGCGGGGTCATAAGTCGGGATTTCAGCTGCACTGACATCGAAAAGTCCTGTGCTATAAGTACCGAGAGGTGTGAGTGAAATTGCTGCCGCCGGCGCTGCCAATGCTCCTAAAAGAATAGCAGATGGAGCTATTAGGCCGATAAGCTTTTGGATGGTCATGATCTCAACGAATAATGGAATGCTGGGTTTTCAGATATCAGTCAGACGTGGTTTAACGTGAGTTCGATGAACCTCTCCCCAACCCCTCTCCGACGCGGAGAGGGGCTGAAAATACAACTAAAAATTAGGCTTTTAAAGCCTCTAACACCACTTGCTACAAGTCGGCAAAGCCGCCCAACGCAGTGGCTCCTCCTTGTAAGGGAGAGGTTTGGAGAGGGTTTTTTAATCCGTCGAACTCACGTTGGTTTACCCCTGATCCCAAACAAAAGCGCATAAAAAATTGCCTACTCAGCTGTGATGCAGCCTTGCAGGATATTCATGTTCTTTTGTCGAGTTGACTAAAGTTTCGGGAAGTTATGATGCGGGATAAAGCTGACTAGCAACTACGGTTACATCTGCAAACTATCGCTCAAAGGTTAAGTGAATAGGTGTTTTAGGTTAAGCAAAGGTAAAAAGCCGTAGTTTCACGTATTCTTTACAAATAAAAGACCCATGGACATGTGTCCCTAACAACTCACTACGGTTTGATCCAAGGGTGTGACGGTCTACTACTTCTCTCAAAATATAGCCGTAGTCACATAGATTAGGACATTATTGATTGCTCAAAGCACTGAAGCCACTGGGTTTATACTCAGCACTCAGCACTCAGCACTTTGCTATACAAGCGTGGGCATCTTGCCTGCCCGGAAATACAAGGGACGGGCAAGATGCCCATCCCACAAAACCAGGAAAATCATCCCGCAAATATGCAGCTTTTTCCAAAACCCTTGTAGAGACGTTCCATGGAACGTCTCTACTTTGCCGGAGATATCTAATAATGACTTCCAGTTTTCCGTTGATGCACGGCTGTCACACCATCTGGATTTAATACTTTGCCACTATCTACAGTTGCATAAACCAACCAGTGATCGCCAGATTCCATCCGGGTCTGTACGGAGCATTCTAAGTATGCTAAAGCATCAGTAAGAATAGGAGAACCATTTTCAGTTGCTTCGGCGGTAACATTAGCAAATCTGTCTTGTCCTGGGCCAAAAGGTTTGAGGAAGTGTTTCATCAAGCCGATGTGATTGCCTTCTTGGAGAATATTGAGGACAAATTTGTTACCTGAATGCATCAATAATTCTAATGCCCGGTCTTTAGCCACAGCTATGGTTAAACCAGGAGGATTAAAGCTGGCCTGCGAAACCCAAGAGGCTAACATGGCGCTGGAAATATCGCCTTGCTTGGCTGTAACAACGCAAAGAGAACCCACAATCCGACCAACTGCTTGTTCTACATTCGTCGCAGGTTGGCTGGGAACTCGCACTTTTTTGGCTTTCTTGAGTGCTTGGGCAAAGTCAGTTCCCGCTTCTTCGCACATTTGCAGTGTGATATCGTTGGGTTTGAATTTTACACGGATGGCATCAAAACCAAATCTGTATCCAGCATCTTTGAGTTTGCTTTCGATTAAATCGACGGCTTCGCCACTCCAGCCAAAGGAACCAAAGACACCAGCAAGTTTGTTGTTAGTGGCGGTAGATAGGACAATCCCTAAAGCTGTTTGTACTGGTGTGGGTGCGTGACCGCCAAGAGTAGGAGAACCAATAACGAAGCCATCTGCTTTTTCTACAGATGCACGAATATCTTCGGGGTCTGTAAATTCGCAGTTAATCGATTCTACTGCTACACCAGCTTTGGTGATACCACGGGCGATCGCCTGTGCCAATGTAGCTGTATTTCCATAAGCTGATGCATAAATCAATGTTACTGTCAAGTCAGCAGATGCTTGCTGCTGAATCCATTGCCGATATGCTTTAGTGAGTTCGATTAAGCCATAACGCACTATGGGGCCGTGTCCAGTGGCATACATTCTGATGGGTAGGTCAGCAAGTTTATCTAATGCTGTTTCCACTTGACGGGCATGAGGTGCTATCAGGCAATCAAAATAATAGCGTCGGTCTTCGTTAATTGTCTCCCAGCCTTCATCAAATACCTGATCACCACAAATATGCGCGCCAAACAATTTATCTGAGTAGAGAATTTCTGTTTGTGGGTCATAGGTGCAAAGTTCATCGGCGTATCGGGGGTTAGGAGTGGGAATAAATGCCAAATCATGACCCTTGCCTAAATCTAGAGTTTCTTCCCCCCTCATGACCATAATTGGTAAATCCGGGTTTTCTAAAGTTCCCCGTAAATTAATCGCTCCTGGATTAGAACACACAAAGGTGATCTGCGGTGCCAGTTCCAGTAAAGCTTTGATAGTAGCAGCACGGTTAGGATTAACGTGACCGATAATTACATAATCAATAGTTTTTAAATCAAGTCGCTGCTGCAAAGCCTCAAGGTAAATCTGCGTGAAGGTTTCTCCTGGAGGGTCAATGAGGGCGATTTTATCACCTTTAATTAAATAAGAATTGGCTGTTGTACCCTTGGCAAGAGCATATTCAATTTCAAATCTCAGCCTTGACCAACTGCGCGATCGCAGTACTGTTGTATCTGTGCCTATGGGAATTATTTGAACGTCGCGGGGTTTGTTTGTTGACATGGCCTTTGGGTGTGAAGTTTTTATCTCACGCAAAGGCGCAAAGACGCAGCAGTTCTCTTTGTACCTTGGCCTTTGTACGTGAAGTCAATTAGTAATGGTTGCCGACTTTACGATGGTGGACGGCTGTGAGTGCTTCTGGTTTAGAAACTCGTCCTTCGTAAACGGTGCTATATACTGCCCAGTGGTCGCCACAGTCCATGCGGCTGACTACTTCACATTCCATGTATGCTAAGGCATCGGTGAGGATGGGGGCACCGTTTTCGGCTGGTTGGGTTCTCACACCTTCAAAACGATCAGCACCGGGGACGAACCGCTTGAGAAAGTGCCTCATGAGTTGTTGGTAGTTATTTTCTTCTAAGACGTTAAGGACGAAGCGATCGCCTACTTGCATCAGTGATTCAATTGCCCGATCTTTGGCTACGGCGATGGAGAATCCTAGGGGTTTAAAGCTGGCTTGACTTACCCAGGAGGCTAGCATGGCACTGGATACATCGCCTTTTTTGGCAGTGATGATATATAACCCGCCACTAATTCTGCCTAGGGCTTTATCAAGGTCTGCACCCAGGGACTTCATGGCTTTGATGCTGCGATCGCGTGTCACCCATTGTCCCAAGTCTGTACCCGCTTCTTCACACAATTTGTCGGTGTTTTCTGTGGGCGTTTGTTTAATCCGAATTGCTGGAAAAGCTGTTACTAAACCCAAATTCCGGAATTTACTCAATAAAGGATCTATCGGTTCATCATCTCCACCGCCTGTTTCAAATATGCCTATGGCTTGTTTTTCTTTGGCAGATCCTAAAACAGTGCTGAGGGCAGCTTGGGTAGTAGTGGTAGCACCAACAGGAGGCATACCTACGACAATTCCCGTACAACGGCTAACTAGTTCTCGCAGTTCTTGTAAATCAACTCCTGAACCTAAATCCACTATTTCCACAGCAACACCAGTTTTGCTGATACCATTGGCAATTGCTTGAGCTAGGCGATCGCTATAGCCATATTCGGAAACGTAAAATATCCCCACGGCGTTTTCGGCTTTGGTTTGGGTTTGGCTCCAAGTGCGGTAACGTCCTGTTAGTTCCTCGACATTGTGGGATAATAAGGGGCCGTGACCAGTGGCAATCATTTCGATGGTTTTCAGTTCCCCCATGCGCTTGAGGGCAGACAGTACTGAGCGCGCATTTGGCCCCATTAAGCAGTCATAATAATATTGAAAATCCGCTTCAATGGCTGCTAAGTCTTCGTCAAAGGTGCTATCTGAACAATAGTGCAACCCAAAAGCATCACAGGTGTAAAGAATTTTGGTTTTGTGGTCGAAGCTGAAAATGGTGTCAGGCCAGTGTAAATTAGGAGCGATGACAAATTCAAATTCGTGACCGTTGCCTAAATCTAAGCGATCGCCGTTTTTGACAATTTGCCGTTTAAATGGCTGATGAACGAAATTTTCCAGAAACTGAATTGCGACTTTAGAACCCACAACTGTGATATCTGGAGCCATTTGCAGCAAATCTTTGACTAAGCCGCTATGGTCTGGCTCGGTGTGGCTGATAATTAGATAATCAATTTCTGTGGGATTGATTAATCCGGTGAGGGTATCAAAATATAATTTGCGGAATTTTTCGTGGGAGGTGTCAACTAAGGCAGTTTGTTCACCGCGAATCAGAAAGGAGTTATAGGTGGTACCGTTTTGCAGACCAAACTCAATATCAAAGCGATCGCGATCCCAGTCTAGAGAGCGGATGGCGATCGTTTCTTGAGCAATTTCCACAGTCTGTATGGTGAGCCGTTTTTCAGTTCTTTCGGTGAGCGCTACCATAACTCCCCTCCTTAACAAAATGAGTATTTTTTCCTCTATTTTATTGTGACATGCCTTGATTGTTAAGTTTTATTAAAAAACCTATGAGTGACTTAAAAAAGTTAAAAGTGTGAAACCACAGAGACGCAGAGAACACAGAGAGAAGAGTTGGTTGGCTTTAGAGATTGGTAATTCTCGGTTACATTGGGCGTTGTTTACAGACAAAACCCTTAACTACACCTGGGATACTGACTATTTACCTGAGTCTTTTGTCAAGCAACTAGCTCAATGTCAAACTCTGGATGATTTATCCCCAGAAATTTTTCCCACTCATCCCCCAATCTCCCTATCTCCCAATTTCTCGCTCCTCCTATCCTCCGTAGTTCCTAGTCAAACCACACTTTGGCAAACCTATCCTCACGTTCAAATTATTACCTTAGACCAAATACCTCTATTAGGTATGTATCCCACATTGGGAATTGACCGTGCTTTAGCTTTGTTTGGTGCTGGCAAAACTTGGGGTTTTCCTATGTTAGTTATTGATGCTGGTACAGCATTAACTTTTACGGGTGCAGATGCTGAACAATGTTTGATTGGAGGAGCAATTCTGCCGGGATTAGGTTTGCAGTTTACAACTTTAGGTCAAAAAACAGGACAATTACCACAGTTAGCAACAGAAATTATTACTTTACCTCGGCGCTTTGCACTGAATACACCAGAGGCAATTCAAAGTGGAATTATGTACACTTTAGTAGCAGGAATTAAAGATTTTATTGAAGCATGGTGGCAGTTATTTCCTCAAGGAAAAATTGCCATTAAGGGAGGCGATCGCATGTTATTAATTAACTATCTTCAAGCCCAGTTTCCGGAAATTGCAGCCAGCTTAATTGTGGAACCAAATTTAATTTTTTGGGGAATGCGGGAAATCTTCATGAGTGACAGGTAAGAGAAATTTATCTGCTTCTCATCACCCATTCTTTTTAATAAAATCTCGAATATCTTCTGCTATCACTCCAGGACAAGATTCAGGTAGATCATTTCCTGCGTGAGCAATTATTTTTAACTCGACTTTAGGCATTAATTCAGTGTAAGTTTGGCTTCTGACTACGGCATCTAGTAAATCTAGACCACCTTGTAAAATTAAACCTGGAACTTCCATCAAGTGCAATCGGTTATGCAGTAATTCTGCATCAATTTCTGATCGCCGCCGTTGAAATAGTAACTGACAGGCAATAGGGTATTGCAGCAACATCTGACGCAGACTAAAATCTTTGGCAATTTTTTCTTGCAATCCTAGAATTTTAGTTAAAGGATGAAATATTTTTAATAGTTTAAATACTAGCGATGGACGATTTAATAATTTTCGCATTTTTTGCCAATGTTTTTCTTGTCCTTCAATTGCTACACCTTCTGGCGCTAGTAGTACTAAACCATTCACTTGTTCTGGATATTTCAAAGCATAACTAGCAGCAATCCAACCACCAAGAGAATATCCCACTAAATATACTTTTTCGAGCCTCACAGCTTGCAGAAATTCAGCAATACACTCTACCTGAAAATCAATTGAGTGATGAACTTGAGGATTTTCTGACTCACCAAACCCTAATAAATCTGGTGCCAAGCAATGGAAATTCTGAGATAGGGACTCTATCACCGATACCCATTGACTGCTATCATTCCAAGCACCATGCAATAAAATTATCGGAGTGCCTTCTCCAGCTTCACGCCAAAATAATCGCCCTTGAGAGAGTTTTCTCCGGGAGTTACGGATTAGAGTATTCATCTGAATTTAACTGTGAACTTTTAGCAGACTTGAGATTTTAAATAAGATATTTTAGCTTAAATCTAAAATCCAAAATAGTTTTATGCCAATGTTGTCAACCCATTTAAGTAGTCCTGTAACTGCCGAGTGTGGTCATGAGACATTTTTCCTGGAGGTAGAGAATTGGGAGGAAAAGCTTGGATTTCCATCACTTCCATCCTGTCTTGAATTTCCATTGTCCCTCGCACTTCTGCTTCCACTACCACACAAATTGAATGGATTCTGGGGTCACGGTCAGGTGAGGAGTACACTCCTACTAAGCGTGTAATTTTTACTAACTCAAGTCCAGTTTCTTCTATCAACTCTCGGTGGACTGTATGCGGAATATCTTCTCCCCAGTCCACCATGCCTCCAGGTAATGCCCAGCAGCCATCGTCGCGCCGCCGGATCAGCACAATTCGACCATCGGGTAATATTGGAATGATACTAGTGCCAGTAATGGGATGACGGAAAATAATACCCAGTACTGTTTGACCAACACGCCATAAGTTACGCATGGACTGAACAGGTGTCGTAAAAAAAGCAAGAACGTTCAAACTTAAAATATATATTATGTGTTATGTTCTCTAACTTCCTTCCACTTACATAAAATCAACCTTATGATAGTTGATTTTTGTGTGACACAAATATGCTTGTGGTTTGGGATTTTATTCTAACGACTTTTGTATAGTATATCAATCTTTCCATTTGTTTCCCAACAAATTCTGAGATTATTTGTATTTATCTATACAAGGATTAGTTAGATTTAATTTGCATGTTCAAATTGAAATTACGAGTTGTGATGCGTAAAGCCACCGTGTTTTTAACCGGGGGATATAAGCGAATAGGATGAATTTATTCATCCGTGATGTGGGTCATTTATGTTATGTACTCTAAGACTTTTTGAGTGCTAACCTTTCCCATTGTGTCAAACATAAAAGAATGAGTCCACAGACTGGGCAGTTTCATCAACTCTGGAAATTCTTGTCGCAAATATCTTGATGACCTACC
>JADEXK010000106.1 GCA_015207155.1 Nostocales cyanobacterium LEGE 11386
CTAATCCCGATTTATTGTTGGGATTTAATCACCTAATTAGTGCAATGAATCAATTTAAACCCTTTTTTTCTTCTGCATAATCGAGTTTATTTACTACTTGCTTATTACGGAAAGTGACAGAAGAGGGGTAATTACTAATAAACCTGGTTTTCTCTCTCAAATACCAACATTTGGAGCTTGCCCACCCTACAAAATTAACTTGAATTCGATGAACCTCACCCCAACCCCTCTCCGACGCGGAGAGGGGCTGAAAATACAACGAAAAATTAGGCTTTTAAAGCCTCTCTCCTGGCAGGGGAGAGGTTTGGAGAGGGGTTTTTGATATTTGTCGAACTCACGTAAAATTATGAGGTTTTTGCCGTTATCTCGGCGGATACCCTAAAAGAAACTATTGCGATAATGAAAAAGACTGATGCAGCTATAGCTGGATTTTCGCTTCAGTAGAGGACATACCCAATATGACTATCAAAGAACTGCTTCTTTTGGAAATTGAATCGACCCCAGATACCATTCTGGCTGAAACGCTAGACTTTATACGCTTTTTGAAAACGAAGGAAATCCAAACACAGCCTGTTTCTGAAGTGGCTCCTTCCGCCGCTCACACTACGGTAAATTCCACAGGTCGCTCACTGCTCGAACACTTAAAAACAATTGGTAAATGGGAAGGTGATGATTTACAAGAATGTCTTGAATTAGTTTATGCCACTCGCGGCAAAGCTAAATTTGATTACGAAAACCCCTTTGAATAATGTACCTGTTAGATACAAATCACTGTAGCCAAGCAATACTTGGTAATGCCAATGTGCTTCATCGCCTTGCGGAAGTGGAAAATTCTGTAATTACAACCTGCGTCATCGTTCAAGGCGAACTGATAGACATGGCAGAACGTTCTCAACGCCAGGAAAGTAACTTAGCACTAATTCACCGTTTTCTAACGGGTATATACATCCATAATATTGATGGATCTACTGCTACTATTTACGGGCAACTGAAAGCCTCTTTATTTAATCAGTTTGCACCGAAGGAGAAAAGTAAGCGGAGAAAAACGAAAATAACTGACCTGGGTTTTGATGAAAATGACCTTTGGATTGCGGCTGTAGCCTTACAAAATAGTCTTATCGTTGTGTCAGCAGACAGTGACTTTCAGAGGATTCAACGAGTGAGAACATTGTCTATTGAATCTTGGCTATAAATTTTATGTGCTGAGAGATATTAAGGTTATTAGCAGGATTCAAGCTAGATACAAAATTAAGAAACTATAGTAATTGATTTCTTACCAAGAGTTGTCACAAGCCAAGGAATAGCAAGGAAATTGAGAGGCAGTAATTAGCAATTGTATTGCTTCGATCTGGCTCTCAGGCTTGATTTTAGTGACGGAAAAATTGTGATCGTTAGTGAAGCATTGGAATGAACTGAAGTTGGGAAATCTTGCATCTGGGTATAAAATTGCTCAGAAAGCTCTCAATCGTTTCATTACTCAACTAATCGGTTCAGTTTTGCTGTTTGGGGAATTCGCCAACGGTGTCCGCCACTTCCTTCCTCTTCTTACTCAGCACTCTTAATTACCTACAGCACATACCGCAGAGACACAGAGTACACTGAGGAAGAGAATAGAGAGATTTTCACAACTGATTTAAGCTCGCTATATACAGCATATCGCAGGTAAATAAGGTATAAATTTTAATTAATTATTAGAGGTTAGTATTAGACTAAAAAATATTCTAATCATAGAATATATCTGCATTTTTCGCTTAGGAATAAAAAGTAGAAAGTTCATTATTATTGTTTTGATATACATCGAAAATAAACCTATTAAAGCTAAAATAATATCTAAAATATTGACAATTTAATCAAAACATTTTCCATTGTATTACGTATATAAATTACCTAAAATCTGTAGTATTAGCGCTAATTAAAGCTGATTTAGGTTATTAGATATTGACTAAAAAATCAATATAGTAGCCCACGAAGCTCAATGCGCTAATAGCTAATAACTAGCTTTGGTAATGGAACAACATCCAAATAGATTCATGAAGCTGGGTGAATTTCCTTCATTTAATTTTCCAGAGCTAACAAGATTTTCATCCGAAAAATAGGAGGCTTCGTTCTGATGGCAGATTCGATGAATGATGGTAGCAGCAACGCTTCTACTGAAGATATGAGTTCTTTGCTTCGGCAATCACCTTTTGGAGCCTTGCTAAACATTGAAGGTGTAACTCCAGAAACCTTAATGAGTTCTTTTGCCACTGCTGTTGGCAATTTCAATGATGATGAGAACCCGTTTGGTAGCGGTAGCTCACCTAGTGGAGGTAATCCCTTTTCTAATTTTGGCAACCCAACAGCTGAAGGTAGCCCGTTAACTGGCGGTGTAAACCCCTGGGCTACTAACAACCAAGGTGATGGCGACTCCTCAACTGGTGGAGGTAATCCATTTGCCGGTGGCGGTGGCGACTCATCGACTGGCGGCGGGAATCCATTTGCCGGTGGCGGTAACCCGTTTAGTGGTGGTGGTGACTCATCGACTGGTGGCGGTAACCCGTTTAGTGGTGGTGGTGACTCATCGACTGGCGGCGGGAATCCATTTGCCGGTGGCGGTAACCCGTTTAGTGGCGGTGGCGACTCATCGACTGGTGGCGGTAACCCGTTTAGTGGTGGTGGTGACTCATCGACTGGCGGCGGGAATCCGTTTGGTGGGGGTGGCGACTCATCGACTGGCGGCGGAAATCCATTTGCCGGTGGCGGTAACCCGTTTAGTGGCGGTGGTGACTCATCGACTGGCGGTGGGAATCCGTTTGGTGGTGGTGACTCATCGACTGGCGGTGGGAATCCGTTTGGTGGCGGTGGCGACTCCTTGACTGGCGGTGGGAATCCGTTTGGTGGTGGTGGCGACTCCTCGACTGGCGGTGGGAATCCATTTGCTGGTGGCGGTAACCCGTTTGGTGGCGGTAGCGACTCCTCGACTGGCGGCGGGAATCCATTTGCTGGTGGTGGTAACCCGTTTGCGGGCAGTGGCGACTCCTCGACTAGTAATAGTGACCCGTTTGCTAGTGGCGATAACCCGTTTGCTAGTGGCAGTAACCCATTTGCTGGCGGAGGTAATCCATTTGCCGGTGGCGGTAACTCGTTTACTTAGTAGTAGCAATCATTCTTTTATTTTTGTGAACTACCCCAACTTCTTAACTGAAGTTGGGTTTTTCAGTATTGTGTGCCTTTACTTTGTTAGGGATATTCTGAAAAATATTCGTCACCAAAGAAGATTGAAAGCACGATCGCAATTTATGAAAAATGCAAAAAGTCGAGTTAACACTCGACTTGATTACCGCTATTTTTATGCCAACTAAATAGAATTTACTAATGCAGGCGGCATAGACCAGCGATTAACTACTTTTCCCAAAACAGACATTTCCTGAACCAAGCGGTCAAATTTCTCAGGAGTGAGGGACTGAGGCCCATCAGATAAAGCTCTTGCGGGATTGGGGTGAACTTCAATCATTAAGGCATCTGTACCAGCTGCGATCGCAGCTAAAGCCATTGCTGGGACATAATCAGAGTTACCAGTCCCATGACTAGGATCAATCATAATCGGCAGATGGGTGAGCGATCGCAAGACTGGAAGTACTGATAAATCTAAGGTATTTCTGGCATATTTATCATCAAAGGTTCTAATCCCCCGTTCACACAAAATCACGTTGGGATTTCCTGATGCCAAAATGTATTCTGCTGCCATCAGCCACTCATCAATAGTGGCTGACATCCCCCGTTTGAGCAGTACTGGTTTATCTTGAGCGCCTACTTTTTTTAGCAACGAGAAGTTGTGCATATTCCGCGCTCCTATTTGGATGATGTCAGCTACTCTCGTCACTGCTGGTAAGTCTGCTGCATCCATCAGTTCTGTAATGATGCCCAAACCTGTAGCTTCCCGTGCTGCGGCTAACAAATCTAAAGCACTTTCTCCATACCCTTGAAACGCGTAGGGTGAGGTACGGGGTTTGTAGGCTCCTCCACGCAGAAACTTTGCTCCTGCTGTCTTCACCCGCTTTGCTGTCTCTACTATCATCGCTTCATTTTCGACGGAACATGGCCCAGCTACTACAACGATGGGATGATGCTCTCCGAAAGAGACACGACCGTTAGGTGTGGATACAACAACTTCGCTGGCTTCCCCGTGGCGAAATTCGCGACTGACTCGCTTGAAAGGTCGCTGTACTCGTAATACTTGCTGAATCCAAGGGCTTAACTCTTGGACTTGCAAGGTATCGATGGTAGATGTGTCGCCAATCATTCCTAAAATAGCTTTATGCTTGCCGATGCTTTTTTCGACTGTGACTCCCCAAACTTCCGTTAAATCTTGGCAAATTTGAGTGATTTCGCTATCAGGTGTACCATTTTTAAGGACTACAATCATTTTCTTTTCCTTAACTTTTATTATTGAATCTTCTTTGTGTCTTTGTAGTAAAAAATGAATTTTATTAACTACTAAGACACCAAGTAAATAGAGGGAATAAAACTAAATATTTCACCCTCTTTGATAGGGCTACCTCTAGCCCCTATGTTCAGTGCAAAAATTTGGCAAGTTGTTCTAGCTTTGTCCAAGCTGCACCGCTTTGCAGGACTTCTTGAGCTAGTACAAGACTTTTCATGCAACCCTCTAAAACATCTGTGACTCCATCAACAGCCTCACTAACTTGCAGGGCGATCGCTGTATTTAAAGCGACTACATCTTGTTGTGCTTGAGTGCCTTTACCTTGCAAAACTGCCTGCAAGATTGCCGCATTTTCTTGGACATCTCCACCGCGTAACGCTGCTGTTGGTGCAGGAGTTAAACCTAATTTTTGAGGATTAAGTTCTAGACGACGTACTTGATTATCTTGGAGTACAGCCAAGTCTGTTAAATCTGCTAATCCGGCTTCATCCAACCTTTCTCGCCCGTAGAGGGCGATCGCCTGCCGACATCCCAACTGTGATAAAGCTTGAGCGATCGTCTCCAGTAAACCTGGGTCGTTGACACCAATAATTTGCCCTGTCGGTCGCATAGGATTGACGAGAGGCCCCAACAGGTTGAAAATAGTCCGGACTTTTAAAGTTTTTCGCAAAGCAGCGACCGCCTTTAGTGCCGGATGCCAGCCTGGGGCAAATAAAAAGGTGATGCCAACTTCACCAACAGCAGCCTGTACTTTCTCAGGGCTAGCGTTGAGATTTATACCCAAAGCTTCCAACACATCAGCAGAACCAGTCTTACTAGATGCAGAACGATTGCCATGCTTGGCAACTTTCACCCCTGCGGCCGCAGCAACAAAAGCAACAGCCGTAGAGATATTAAAAGTTGAAGCCCCATCGCCACCAGTTCCACAAGTGTCAATTAAAGTGCTGAGTGCTGAGTGCGCTTGCCCTGAGCGAAGTCGAAGGGGAGTGCTGAGTGGGGAAGATTGAGATTGTAAGACTCTAGCCATGCCAACTAGCTCATCTGGGGATACGCCTTTGGCTTGGATGGCTGCTAAAATTGCCCCTGAGAGTACGGGGGGAATGGTTTCTGTGAGCCAACCTTGCATTAACTCTGCCGCTTGGGGAACTGTCAAAGATTGTCGATCTAGTAACTGTTGTAATAAAGCTGGCCAATTCTGGGAATCAAGAGTAACTTGGTTTTGTCCAGGTGGGGCTTGAGTTACAGATGTCATGTTATTAACACTCAATAATTAATGAACAATTAACTCAGGACTGAGGATTTAAAAATTTCGCTACGGTTTGCACATCCTTGTCACCTCTGCCAGAACAATTAATGACAATGCGGGGACTGCCATCAAGTTGAGGACAGAGAATTTCTAAATAGGCGATTGCATGAGCGGTTTCTAAAGCAGGTATAATTCCTTCTAGCTGGGAAAGTCTCTGAAAGGCATCTAACGCCTGCCCGTCAGTGACGCTGTAATATTCCGCCCGACCAAGATCCTTTAAATAACTATGCTCAGGCCCTACACCGGGATAGTCCAATCCGGCACTAATTGAATGTGCTTCGACTACTTGGCCGTCATCATCTTGTAGTAAATAGCTCATCGCCCCATGCAAAACTCCCACTTTTCCTTGTGTGAGCGTTGCTGCGTGCTTGTCTGTATTGACACCTTCACCTGCCGCCTCTACTCCCACCAGGCGCACGGAAGCTTCATTGACAAACTCATGGAACAATCCCATGGCATTGGAACCACCACCCACACAAGCCAGCAGAATATCCGGTAATCCGCCCCATTTCTCCTGACACTGAACACGAGTTTCTTTACCAATAACTGTGTGAAAATCACGTACTATCATCGGGTAGGGATGCGGCCCAGCAACAGAACCGAGGATGTAATGGGTTGTTTCCACATTTGTCACCCAATCCCGAATCGCCTCAGAAGTCGCATCCTTTAAAGTTCCTGTTCCTGCCTCCACTGGACGCACTTCTGCCCCCATCAACTTCATACGAAACACATTCAGGGCTTGACGTTCCATATCATGGATGCCCATGTAAATCACACACGCCAATCCAAATCGCGCACACACGGTAGCAGTCGCCACACCATGTTGACCTGCTCCAGTTTCCGCAATAATTCGTTGCTTACCCATGCGTTTAGCTAACAATACCTGAGCCAAAGCATTATTAATTTTGTGAGCGCCTGTATGATTTAAATCTTCGCGCTTTAAATAAATTTGCGCTCCTGTGCCATCAGGTCGAGCGTAGTATGTCGTCAAACGTTCCGCAAAATATAAGGGGCTGGGTCGTCCCACATAATCCCGTAGTAAACTTTGCAGTTCCGCTTGGAAACTCAAATCATGATGATATTGATGAAATACCGCTTCCAACTCACTTAATGCCGGCATTAAAGTTTCAGGAACATATTGCCCGCCGAATTTGCCAAACCTACCCAAAGAATCAGGTCGCACAGTCGCAGATGAAATTGTATTTTTGATATCCGAAATACTTACCACAGTCTAAAACCCCTCAGGTTCAAGTATTTTGTCTAAAACTAGATATTTCCTTTGTGTCTCCTTCTTCGTCTTAATCAAACCGCAGAGGCGCAGAGAACGCAGAGAGAAGAGATTAAGGACTTTGCTGCATCAAGGGATAATTCTTGTAGGGTGGGTATCTTGCCCGTTCCTTGTATTTCCGGGCGGGCAAGATACCCATTCCACAAATATGCAACGCCAGGAATTTTTTACCTAACAGAACCAACTTGTGGCAAAGATACAGGAGTAATTACGGCTTTGAGTTGACGACAAAGTTGTGCCACAGCTTGCAGTCCCTCAGCTGGACTGCCTTCAGCTAACCGTTTGACAAAAGCACTACCAACAATGACCGCATCGGCCCCCCATTCTTTTACCTGAAGTGCTTGTTCTGGTGCAGAGATCCCAAAGCCAACACCAATAGGTTTATCGGTGACACTCCGCATATCTGTGAGTAAATGCTGTACACGGTCTTGGATTTGAGCGCGCATACCTGTAACACCAGTCACACTTACAAGGTAGATAAAACCCTGAGATTGACGAGCGATCGCCTCTATCCTATATTGAGAACTGGTAGGAGCTACGAGCAAAATCACCTCAATGCCAAAAGCAGCAGCAGCTTGTATTAATTGTGCTGCTTCTTCTAAGGGTAAATCTGGCACCACCAATCCGCGCACACCAGCCGCCGCAATTTCGCCTAAAAATGTCGGAATACCCCGATGCAAAATGGGATTGTAATAAGTAAATAAAATGATCGGCGCTTTCAGACTAGGACTGACATCTTGCAACATCTCCAGCACTTGCTCTAATTTTGTGCCTTTTTGCAAAGCGCGAGTTGCTGCGGCTTGAATCACGGGGCCATCTGCTAAAGGGTCGGAGTAAGGAACACCCAACTCAATAAAGTCAGCACCATTGCGATCTAAAATGCGTAAAGCTTCAGCAGTGGTTGCTAAATTGGGGTCGCCAGCTGTGATAAAGGGAATCAAAGCACACTGCTGCTGCGATCGTAGAGTGTTAAAGGAATCGGAGATAGAAGTCATTCTGGAAAATAGTTAATGATTAGTTAATAGTTCGGCAATAATCAACCATGAGCAATTAACAATGCCCACGCTACATTTTTTGTCATTGAGTATCCGAGGTTCATTAATTAATAGACAATGATTTAAAGAAGACTGAACAGATTACGCACAGCTTGCTCGACATCTTTTTGTTTAACTAAAGACTCACCGATTAAAACTGCACGCGCCCCAGCTTCGGCGACAAAAGATAAATCAGCAGGTGTATGCAGTCCCGATTCACTAACAACGGTGATATCTAAGTTTTGCAATTGTTGCTGATATTGTGTTAAAAGCTGCTGTGTTGTTCGTAAATCTACTGTAAAATTTTCCAGATTGCGGTTGTTAATGCCTACTAAACGCAAATCTTCTAGCTTTAGCACTCGCTCCAATTCAGTTAAGGTATGGACTTCTACTAATGCATTCATCCCCAAGTCATGAATTAAGTGCAAAAATTCCTGGAGTTCTGTATCTGAGAGAATAGCAGCAATTAACAATACTGCATCTGCACCAGCTGTCCTTGCTAAATAGATTTGGTAGGGGTCAATGATAAACTCTTTGCATAGTATGGGTAATTTTACAGCAGAGCGCACAGCCCGCAGATTAGCAAAACTACCGTGAAAGAACTTTTCATCAGTGAGAACAGATAGACAAGCCGCGCCACCTCGTTCATAAGCTTGAGCGATCGCTACTGGGTCAAAATCCGCCCGAATAATTCCCCGACTCGGTGATGCTTTTTTAACTTCGGCGATTAAGCTAGGTTGATGGGGATTTTGCTGTAAAGCAGTCAGGAAATTTCGCACAGTCGGCGCAGCAGTTAACTGGTGTTGCCAAGATACTAAAGTTAGTTCTTGCTGCATTTGCGCGACTTCTTGCTTTTTATGCCACACAATTTCTTCGAGAATATGGCGCTCAATGGCAACAGGAATATTCATAAATTGCTAGATGAGGTAGACCAAAACCCAATAACTAATGACTAATGACCAATGACTCTTCAGTTTGTATATATGCCGACATGACATTTTTAATAATTGCCAAACCGACTTCTCCTGCTAAAGTCATGATTGATTCTGGATGAAACTGAACAGCAGCGATGGGAAGTGTTTGATGTTCAATACCCATGATTACGTCGTCATCAGAAATCGCTGTTACTTTGAGTGCTGCTGGTAGATGTTGTTGCAGGGCAAATAATGAATGATATCTACCGACTGCAAAGGATTCTGGTAAGTTTTTGAATGTTACAGAATTGGGGTCGGTAACAAAAATCCGCGAAGATTTACCATGTTGAGGATAGTTGAGAACTCCTAATTTTCCACCAAAAGCCTCAACGATACCTTGCAGCCCCAAACAAACTCCAAAAATGGGAATTTGACGACTGATGCAGGCGGCGATAGTCTCGGAAACACGAAAATCACTCGGTCTACCAGGGCCAGGAGACAAGACAACTAAATCAGGGCGTTCTGTGTCAAATAGCGATTCTGCAAAGCCATGACGTAGTGTAGTGACGCTAGCACCAGTTTGGCGAATGTAATTGGCTAATGTGTGAACAAATGAGTCTTCATGGTCTATTAATAAGATGCGTTTGCCAGGTTCGATATCTGGGACGCATTTACTCATTTTGATAGAACTACATTCTTCGGTGTTCTCGTCGGTTAGCTTGGCACGACGAATGGTTTCAAATAAAGCCGCAGCTTTGGTAATTGTTTCTTGTTCTTCTGCTTGTGGGATCGAATCATAAAGGACAGTAGCACCAACTCGCACTTCGGCAATAGAATCTTGTAACCGAATTGTCCGCAGAATTAATCCGGTGTTTAAATTTCCATTGAAATTTAAATAACCAACTGCTCCACCATACCAACGTCGAGCGCTACGTTCATGCTGTTCAATAAATTCTATTGCTGCTCTTTTGGGTGCGCCTGTAACTGTAACTGCCCAAGTGTGACTTAAAAAGGCATCTAACGCATCAAATTCTGTTCTGAGTATGCCTTCAACATGATCTACTGTATGAATTAAGTGGCTATATAATTCAATTTGGCGACGGCCGATAACTTGTACTGAACCAGGTTCGCAAATCCGGGATTTGTCATTGCGGTCTACGTCTGTACACATTGTCAACTCAGCTTCATCTTTATGTGAGTTGAGTAACTGACGAATTTGATCTGCATCATCAAGGGCATCTTGACCCCTAGTAATGGTGCCACTAATCGGACAAGTTTCTACCCGTCTACCTTCAACCCGGACAAACATTTCTGGAGATGCACCGATGAGATATTCTCCACCTAGATTAAAAATGAACCCATAAGGACTGGGATTGATTTGTTTTAAAGTGGCGAATAGTTTACTGGGTGGCGCTTCACAAGGTTCAAAAAAGTTTTGACCGGGAACTACTTCAAATAAGTCGCCCCGACGGAAGTAATCTAATGCCAGTTCAACTTGTTTGGCATATTCACCTATTTTATGGTCAGCAGTTTGAGTTGGGGTTAAGCGCTGGCCTCGATAATCAAGAGATTCACCTGTTCTAGGGAGATTTATAGTGTTGCCATGCGCTGTTTCAAATTCATATTGCAGCCGAAATGCCTGTTGTAGATAGTAGTCAACCACTATCAATTCATCTGGTAAGTAAAGTACTAAATCTCGCTGGTTTGTGGGACGTTCTAGGCGTTGGGGAATTGGCTCAAATTGAAAAACTAAGTCGTAACCAAATGCGCCATACAATCCTAGATGCTCGTCTTCTTGACTAGAGAAAGTATGGAGAATTTCCCGGATGACTGTAAATGCTGAAGGTTGCTTACTACGCTCTTCTTCAGCAAAGAATTGGCTAGCAGGTTGAATAAATCCTGTGATGTAATTCTGATTTTGGGTAACTTCTTGCAGTTGTGTGGAGAGGGAAAATCGCTGTAAAAGCAATGGTAAAAGTACTTGGCCGCGTTCATTCAATGCTGTTAAAGTGAAGGCATTTTCTCGTGTTGTTAATTCCAGTGGTGGATTAACAAATCCGATTGCCCATCTTTTATATCTGCCTGGATATTCGTAGCTACTAGCGAGTAAGCCTCCACGCTGAGAATTTAGATAGAAAAGAATTTCTTCGAGGGCGGTGTCCATCTTCACTTCTGTGACGGAGCGAGAGACAAGGACACCACCTTGGGTTGTGTAGGAATGGGAATCAAAAATCATGGGTAATTCTCAGGAATGGTTATTAGTTAAAAGCCATTCATCATTATAGTAATTTAAGTTTGTTAAAGGACAGAATTGGACGATTTTTATTGTGTTTATACTGTCCTAATTCCCTAATGGGGTTATTCTGTTGTTTATTCCTGAATTAATATTACTAAAAATTAATTCTTTGTTGCATGAATATTTTTTCGATGTAACTATCAATTTATTGGTTTCTGATATTATTTTTTAGCAGATAAAATCAATAGAAGATAGTGAATATTTTCAGATCAACAATTAGACTTAAATTTAATTGAGTTAAGTACAGCGAAACCCAACCTACTTTTCGAGTTTGAAAACATGTCTTAGTGTTAATATCCTTTTCCATCCATTAGATGTTGGAGAATTAATTGACAAACATCGATCGCTTGAATTGATGAGGAGTTAAGTAAGTGAGTTTTTTTGCTAATTAATAATGGACTTTCAGCCGGGGATGAGGGAAGACAACCATGAGATCCACGCACTAAGTCAGCATCTAAGGGAATCACATCCATCAGGTAACGAAATCCCAGTTGTTTTTTTAACAGTTTTAAACCGATTTCTAGCTGAGGAAGTTTGATTTGCGGGTCGAGAAATAATTCTACAGGGTCGTAACCTGGTTTACGGTGGATATCTACAGTTCTGGCAAAATCAGGAGCGCGATGATTATCGTACCAGTAATAATAGGTAAACCAGGCATCTGGTTGAGCTACTGCAATTAACTCTCCTGATCTAGAATGATTCAGATGATAAGCTGGCTTATTATCATCATCTAAAACATAGGCAACGCCTTCAGTTTCTTCTAGAAGCGATCGCACTTTGGGAATATAGAATGGGTCGTTAACATAAACATGAGCAATTTGATGATCAGCAACGGCGAAAGCTTTACTCGCACCAGCATCTAAAATTTCTCGTCCTAGTTCTTCTCGCACACTCAGCAAACCTTTTTCCCGCAACATCCGATTGAGATGAATGGGTTGGGATACTGATGTAATCCCATATTCTGATAAAACGATGACTTGAGCGCCCCGATTTTCATAGTATTGAATTAAATCGCTACACACCGCATCAATTTCTTGTAAGTCTGGAGCGACTTTGTGCAAGTCACAACCGTATTTTTGTAAACAGTAGTCTAAATGTGGGAGATAAACGAGTGTGAGTGTGGGATTATGGTCTTTTTCTAGCCATTTGGCTGAATCTGCAATCCATTGAGTAGATTTAATGGATGTATTTGGCCCCCAAAAATTAAACAGAGGAAACTGACCTAAGTCGTTTTGTAGTTGCGATCGCAATTTTGGTGGTTGTGTATATATATCAGGTATTTTTCTGCCATCGGCGGGATACATCGGTCGGGGGGTGATGGCATAGTTGACTGATGAGTACATGTTGTACCACCAGAATAAGTTGGCGCAGGTAAAGTTGGGATCTAATTCTTTGGCTATTTCCCAGATTTTGGGAGTCTGAATCAGTTTGTTAGACTGTCGCCAAAATTTAATTTCACACTCGTCTCGAAAGTACCAACCGTTACCAACTATTCCATGCTCGTTAGGTAATTTTCCTGTGAGATAGGTTGCTTGTACTGAACAGGTAACGGCTGGTAAGACGGGGGTGATGGGTACTGTTTGGCCTTGTTTTGACCAATGGGAAAGGAAGGGGGTATGTTCACCTATGAGGTTGGGTGTTAATCCTACTACGTTGAGAACAACAGTTTTTTGCATGAAAACGAACCACGTTCGCGAAGCGTCTCGCAGAGAAGGACACAAAGGACACGAAGAAAGAGATTAGTTAGGTACTAATTGTTTTGTTAATAGTTTTGTTTGTACCCATTCGTACTCGCGTTGAATTGATGCGAGTAAGTCTAGTTTTATCTGTTCGGGAAGGACTTCCCAGGTGTAAGTTTCTATTTCTAGGTGGGTGCAATTGTGGTTTTTGTGCAGTAATTCTAGTACGGTAATAATGTCGTCTTGAGTGGAATGTAATAGTTGGTAATCGCGGATAAAAATTGGCACGTGGAAGTGAATTCGCCACTCACAAGTATTGGTATTTTCTAGGTGTGGTAGGGCGGTTTCTAGGTCTGGATAGTGAATTAGTTGGCTATTGCGATCACGGGCAATTACTTGATGTAAATATGTGGATTCAGCGAAAGGTTTTAATCGTTCGGTTATGAGGCGACGCTGTGCGGTATCTTCTGATAAGTTGACCTGCAAGGCGGCACTAATTTGAATTTTACCAATTTGAATTCCTGCATTTTGCAATCGCTGAAAAACTAAAATGGGATTTTCATATTCGACAGCAAAATGACAAGTGTCGTAACAAATACGCACATGATCTAGTAAGTAACTCTCGGCAATTGTTGGTGAAATTCCCAGATGTTTGACTAAATAAGCGCCACCAATGGGTAATAAATACTTTTGAAAATAATCAATCACTTCAGCTGCATTTTCAATTAGTCCATCGGGTTCTGGTTCTAAATCTAGGTGCAGTAATTTTCTCTGCTGATTACGGATATGTACCATTTTTGCCACTACTTGTGCTATGTGCAGACTAGCACTATCCATGACTGATGCTTGGTGAAGTTGATTTCCGGCAAACCAAGGCTTATAGGATAACGGCAGTGTGGAAATGCTACCCTCTGTATCAGTGGGTAATAATTCTGCCAGAATATGTGTGAGTTGTAATGTGTAATCTAAGCGTTCTTGTTGAGACCAATCCGGTGCATAAACTTGGTCTTTCACCACTTCCTGATGAAATTTGCCATAAGGAAATCCATTCAAGGTAAATACATATAAATCTTGTTCAGTTAACCAAGATTGAAACTGAATTAAGGTGTTTCCTTGCAGCAGTTCCTTCGCAGCTACTGCTGCTAAACGTAACCCAATACCAAAGGGTTTCTCTGGTGCTAATCTGGCTTTTAAAGGTGGAATATAATGCTTTAAATTAGCAAAAACTTGCTCCCACTCTTCACCAGGGTGAATATTAGTACAATAGGTTAAGTGAAAGTTATTGTTAGTTCCTATTTTCATTTTTTATGAGCAATGGATAACTACTTGGTGTCTTTCTCTGCGAGACGCTTCGCGAACGTGGTTAATCAAGACACACAGAAAATTTGCTGATTTTCGACAAACTCCTGTAACTGCAAGATTGCTTGCTCATATAAAGGCAAATCCACTTCGTGAACTTCAATTCCTTTACCAACACGTTGTAGCAACGTTAAAGTTAATTCTCCACCCAAGTGTTCTTGAAATTCGGTCAAACCCCGGAATAGACAACGGGGATGTTGTTGGTTTGTTAATTGTTCAGCTAGTTCTGGTACATACAAAGTGAAACCCAGCGCTGATAGTGTATTTAGTATTTTTTGCCACTCTGACCAACCAAGCATTCCTAAAAGATAAGAATAGGTGCTATCCAAAGCAATACCGATCGCTACTGCTTCTCCATGACGCAAGCTATAGTTGGTCAAATGCTCTAGTTTATGAGCCGCCCAATGACCAAAATCTAGGGGACGGGATGAACCCATTTCAAATGGATCGCCGCTTCTGGCAATATGTTCTAGGTGTAACTGGGCGCAACGATAAATCAGCTGTTGCATACTCTCCATATCTCGACAGACGAGTGCAACACTGTGGCTGTGGATAAAATCAAAAAAATCAGCATCCTTAATTAGTGCTACTTTGAGTGCTTCTGCAATACCCGAGCGCCAGTCGCGATCGCTCAAGGTTGTCAAGAAGGCGGAATCATTAATCACCGCATAAGGTGGAGCAAATGTACCGAGAAAGTTCTTTTTCCCAAAGGCGTTAATACCGTTTTTTACCCCGACACCAGAATCATTTTGTGCTAACACCGTCGTGGGTATCCGAATCAAACGAATTCCTCGATGAGCGGTTGCAGCTGCATATCCTACCAAATCCAATACTGCACCACCCCCAAGAGCCAACAAGTAGGAGTGACGACATAAACCAGCTGCATCGATTAGCTGATGAATTTGCTCTACTAAACCGCGATCGTTTTTGGCAACTTCTCCACCGGGAATCATCATCGGTTCCACCACAAGGTTTAATATTTCTGCATAAAACTTGGTGTACGCTACTAACTGTTTTAATAATGCAGAATGATCATGTAATAATCCGGCATCCACAACTGCTACTATTTTCTTTGGCTTTGCCTCCCCATCAGCTGTAATCACTTGCGCCAACGTGGGATTTTTTAAGTCAAATAAATTGTTAGTGAAGTAAACTTCATAGTTGAAGGTCACCGAGACACGTTGATAAATTGATTGCCGAGAAGATGCAGTTTTTTGAGTAGTCTTTTGGTGAAAATTTATTACCATTGTTTTGCTAAAACTTCCATAAATGCAGCACGATTTAAGGCCCGAAGGAACACGTTTACCGACTGAGAACCATCAACCTTAACTTTGTTATTGAAGATGAAAAATGGCACGCTAGTGATACCATTTAACCGAGCAAATGTTGATGCAGCCACAACTGCATTAATTGCATTATCATTATTTAATTGCAGCCGTAACTTTTTCTCATCCATTTGGTGATAGGTACCAATGGCAATAAGTACTTCAATATCTCCAATATTCAAACCCTCTTCAAAGTAAGCTTGATAGATTGCTTCTACGATATTATTTCTGATATTTACTGGCGCAGCTGCAATCAGTCTATGAGAAAGCTTAGTATTGACAGCTAAACGGATTTTATCAAAATCTAGCTTGACTCCAGCCGCTTCACCTGCTTGTCGCGTATATTTAAACATTTGCTGGAGTTCTGCTATACTAATTCCTTTTCTCACTTGCATAAAACGACGAAATTCGTATCCTTCAGAAGGCACAGTATTATCGAGTAAGAAAGGATGCCAGCGAATATTTACCGCTTCATCTTCCCATTTTACCAGTGCATCAAAAAGGTGCTTTTTCCCAATCCTACACCAAGGACAAACAGTATCATGAAAGATATCAATCAGCATAATTCTTATTAAGTAAGTTGGTGGGAATAAATCAAACTAAATTAAGTAATGTAGCAAAGGTGAAATAAGCTCTTTTTAAGGACTAAAGTCCTTACTACAAACTTTTAATTATTTACGCTACTCTACTTATAGTTTAAATTTATTTAAAGCATAGATAATTTATCTGTCTCCATCTCGGATGTAAAATTACTTTTGTGATTTTGGTTATTTATTGTGTGTGAAAAACTTACCAAATAGTTACTTTCTTCATCCAAAAATTTTTGAGCATTTGCAAATTCTTGGATTAATGCAGTTCGGTCTTTCTTTGCTACCAGCATTGCCAAACGACTATAAGTTTTAGCTAAAGAATTAATTGCCTCACATCGTTCTTCTGTAGCTAATATAATATCTACACATAAGTGAGGATTTTGAGCAAACAAACGCTTAATAATATCAATTTCTTGACGATAGCTAGGTGTTGACATAGATAAACTACGCTCTATATCAATTTTGGACTGTGCTAAAAAGACGCCAAGACTAAATCGAGCAAAATGCTGCGTTGCTTGCACAATTACCATTATTTGGTCATGTTCTTCAGGAGTGCAAATGATTAGTTCTCCACCCTGACCTTGAATGAAGTTTAATAACCATTGAAAAGAATCATCATTTCGACCTGGACACACCACCACCTTTTGTCCCACGAATGATTTGATACTGGGCCCAAACAGAGGATGTAATCCCATTACAGGGCCTGAATGGTGTGTGAGCATTGCTTGAGTGGGCTGAGTCTTAATACTTGTGATATCGCACAATGCAGTATTTGGGGCGAGGTACGGGGCCGCACGCCTAATCACCTCAACTGTCCGTTGAATCGGGACACTGACTAAGACTAATTCAGCCTGACTTAATAATTTATCTGCATACGCCCAATCTTCCTGTTCAAGCACACTAACTTTGTGACCTATGGCCGAAAGTTGCTCTCTAAATAATCCTCCCATCCTGCCACATCCACCGATGATAGTGATGTTGCGGATTCTGGCATGATTTATCGATTCAGACTCAGCATTTAGTTTTTGGTTGGTTTGTTGAAGCTGATTAATCATATGCTTAGTGTGAGGGAGTAGGGGAGCGGGGGTGCAAGGGAGTAGGGG
>JADEXK010000107.1 GCA_015207155.1 Nostocales cyanobacterium LEGE 11386
TACTTCTACAACAAGCCTTATTTTTGGACTGGTGCGTATTTTGTGGCTAGTTGTGGGGGTGTCACGGTTGAACAATTAAAGAATTACGTTGAGAACCAAGAACAACCAAAACAATGATTCGCGCTTGTCAATTTTATCTTGGTCGCAATTCATCTCCCGTTAAGTCTTGCGACTGTAACGGGAGTCCTTTTGCTCCATTAAGATAGAGATTGTTCACTGGCCATTACTGAGAGTTTGTGTGTTGCTGTTGGCGGGTTGATTCGATGTTTTTTCATCCAACATTTCCATGTTACTAATAATCGATTCTTGGCGACTTTTACCACATGGTTCAATACTTTCACAATCATTTAAGGAAGCAATTTCATAAGAGGCGCGGATTTTCTTATTTAAATATTTTTCTGATGCAGCACAAATTTCAAACGAAGCACCTACATGATGTTCAATTCCCTGTTCATCTACTATGGTGGCGTAGCAGATAATATCGCCAGTTACCAATTCTTTGACTGTACCAATTTGTGGTTGTTTGGTTTGGTTACGACTAGAAGTTTCATTAACTACTGTAGTTGTATCTTGCTCATTTATAGTATTTTGTGGAGCAGGTGTAGTTTGATTAGGAATTTCTGTTAACTTTTCTTGTGTAGATTCAGTTTTAGTTTGTGCAACAGTATCTGTTTGTGAATCACCACAACTTGTAATCCAGATAGAGCAAATAATTAAGGCAATTGTCGGAATTAATTTTTTCATTGAAACTCTCTTTTTTATTCTTGGCGCAATTAGCGATATCGCTGCACACACTTACGCGAACGTTAACTCAAATCTTAAACAATCAATTTTATAGTGTCTATTAACTCTACTGATAATTTAAATCACTGAGGAAGACTGTAATTTTACTAAATTATCAGGAGTAAAAGCCCCATGTTCCGTAATTATGGCTGTAATCAAATTAGCTGGGGTAACATCAAAAGCTGGATTATAAAAATCAACACCCGCCGGTGTCAGTATAGTATTGCCAACTTGATATATTTCCACTGGATTACGCTCCTCAATGGGGATTTGGCTACCATCAGTCAATTCAAAATCAACAGTAGACAGAGGAGCCGCTACAAAAAAAGGAATATCATGGGCTTTAGCTGCGATCGCTACACTATAAGTACCAATTTTATTCGCAGTATCACCATTGGCAGCAATGCGATCGGCACCCACAACTACAGCATGAATTAAACCTTGTTTCATGCAATGGGCTGCCATATTATCAGTAATTACCGTCACAGGAATATTTTCTTGCACACATTCCCAAGCGGTGAGTTTTGCACCTTGCAAACGAGGGCGGGTTTCATCAGCAAACACACGTTCTAACCGTCCTTCCCTCCAAGCGGAACGGACAACACCCAAAGCTGTACCGTAACCAGCAGTAGCTAACGCCCCAGCATTGCAGTGAGTAAGTATCGTCATTTTTTCTGGGGTAGTAGGTAATACAGCCAAGCCATGATCACCAATCGCCTGACAGGTTTGCAAATCTTCAGCATTGATAGCTTGGGCTGTTTGGAACAGGTTTTGTTTGATGTCTTCTACTGTTCCTGGAGTTTCATAAGCTGTTTTCATCATGCGGCTGATTGCCCAAAATAAATTCACAGCCGTCGGACGAGTGGAACGCAACAACTGGGCGACTTTCTCCAAGCGTTCCCAGAACTCACGAGTATCTGTCGTCTCAATTTCTCTAGCACCAAGATACATTCCGTAAGCCGCAGCCACACCAATAGCCGGCGCACCTCGAACAATCATGGTTTTAATCGCCTGTGCCATGTCTTCGCTGCGGTGAATTTCCACAACGGTATACTCATTGGGTAACCGGGTTTGGTCAATTAAGGAAACTGAATTATTATGCCAAATAACAGGGTAAACCATAGGGTAATGGGGAGAAAAAAAGAAATACCAAGTTTTCATCCTAAACTAACGTGAGTTCGACAAATTAAAAAAACCCCTCTCCAAACCTCTCCCCTGCCAGGAGAGAGGCTTTGAAACCTTGATTTTTAGTTCAAAATCAGGGATATTTTTGCCCCTCTCCGTGTCGGAGAGGGGTTGGGGTGAGGTTCATCGAATTCACATTAAACTACTTAGCTCACTCCCAAGCCATTTTCATAACGGGACTTCCTAATAAAAAACATCCAAAAAGCCAACCCCATAAACCTTGCGCTTCTTGGTTTCTCAGTGTCTCTAACGTATTAACCTATAAACTCGTGACAAAATAAAAACCCCACCAGTGAAGTGGAGTTGATTTAATTTAGGGTTTCTTTTGTAAGTACAATTGTACTATACAGTGATGAAGAATGACAAGCTTTTGAGTAATTTCTCCCAAATTCAACTTGTCAAATTTTGACGCTTAATAGGTTTGGGTGTGGGTAACGGTAGTCATAATTTCCAGAACCAAAGAGCGATCGCATAGTTCCTAACTTTGTGTTAATTGTTCCATAAGTTGCAGTAAATTTTTTTCAATTTGTCCTAGAGCTTCTAGGGCTGAAGTTTTATCTATATCGTGAACAAGCCAGTATTCAATAGCATCTACCCATTGGGGAAAGCGTTCATTCATCAGTGGGCGATGTTCTAATTCATCTAATGCAATAATTCTCGCAGCCGCTTGAAAATCTTGCTCACTTGCTTGTTGCGGAAAACGCTCATTATTAGGTACGCTGATCAAGCGCAGGGCTAAAGCTTCAGCCGCGTGTCGAGAAATTGCCCCTACGTTGTTTACACCACGCTCAAGCGCTAAACCTCGTGAATCAGCCTGCCAATCTAAGCCTTGCTTATTAGCTAACCAATTAAACAGGTGTTCAGCAAAGCGGCTACGATAGTAATTACCTGTACAAAGAAACAAGATTTTATTCATTGAGACTGACCAAGTTATTTTTAAATCAGCATACTTGGTCTTTTAACAAGAAAATTAAGTAATTTTCAAGATATAAATAACCCCTCTCCAAACCTCTCCCCTGCCAGGAGAGAGGCTTTAAAACCTTAATTTCTCGTTGAGCTTTCAAGATATTTAAGCCCCTCTGGGCGTCGGAGAGGGGTTGGGGTGAGGTTCATCGAATTCACGTTAAACTAGATGAAAATCTTGTGGAGTGGGTATCTTGCCCACATGTTAGATAATTTCATGCTTTTTACCTTTAAATTGGTCAAATATTAGGCGATGAGATGAATAACCGAATTCATCATCCCGTTCTTCATATTGTTGAATCCAATTCTGTAAAAACTCAAAAGTTTGTGCTTGCTCTTCTGGTGATTTAAATTTTTGCGGCTCCCACGGGCGATCGCGGTTATTTTCAAGACACTTATCAATCCCCGGATTGAGAAAATAAACTTCAGTTGAAAATTCTATTGCAATTTTGATTAACGTACTATAACAACCTTCAATTACCCAAGCAGGATTATTCTTGATGAATTCTTGCAAATCATTGGCTGCATCTTGGTGAGAACGCCGTATAGCAATTTGGTTTGTTTCCCAAGCAATAGTATCAAGGTCGAGAACTGGAATACCTAACTCTTCACCCAGTTTCTTAGCCAGTGTGCTTTTTCCAGAACTAGAATTACCAAAAATTAAAATTTTATGCATAAAAAAGTTATTGTTTTAGAGAAAATAACAAAAACTGCTGGAGTTATTCTTGATTAATTCACTATGGTTTTTAATGTTAATTTAATTATATAAGAATATGAATCTAAAACTCTGTGAATTTTCCTAGTTTTGCTGTATAATTCAAAATTCAACCATGTTTTTCTACAATAATTTAGTAGTTAACTAATAGTATTATTATTGTACCTTTCATTGGAAAAGACGGATCAAATAATCTGGCGATTACATTTTTCTTTTTATTCAAGAATATAAAATAAACGTTTATTGTTTTGATTTAAGATAAGAAATATTAAGCTAAAATTTAAACGGCAAACACCAAAGTGAGATGGTGAAAAATTGGGCGATCGCGATCGAGTTAACCAGTATGATTATTTGCAACCGCTAAATTACGCCAAGCGGGATGCACTGTTAATCCAGCAGTTTCTCCGCCATGAGGTAGGATTTGAGGAGATGTATTTCTTCTTTGATAACTCCCCTGATATTGGCGGAAGATCAACCTAACAAATACTGTAAGAATGATTATGATTTCTGTGCAATCACCCCTCTCTTTTTCATGTCAACAAATGATTCTGAATTTCAAGCTCAAGCTAGGAGAATTTTAGATGAGATCGCCTTCACTCCCTTTGAGCAATGCCAACTTTTGAGCCGCGAGTTTGACAACCTTCCCATTCGTCCTGGAATCTATGCAATCAGGCACAGAACTGATGGATTGCTCTATATCGGTAAAACAAAGAGTTTAAGAGGACGCTTCAGAGGTGGACATAAAGCTTTTTTATGGGCGTGGCTTGACAAATACAGTGATGAAGACATTCGGATTGCTACCAAGACAGTTTCTCATTGGGAGAACCCTGCGTTACTATTGGAGCTAGAAGCAATTATTTTAAGAGCAGCTGAACCTCCTTACAACGTCCAAATACCAACTGAAAGGTGAAGTTATGCAAGCCAAACTTCAGGAGCAACTTTCCCCTACTGATGCCGAAATCATATTAGGACGCTTACCCGAACGAATTCGATCAGCCCTGATTGCTCGTGCGGCTGAAATCGAGTATCCAATTGAAGCAGTTGTTGAGATGGCGATCGCTAGTTTTCTGGATTCAGAAGCGTTAGGTTTTGCAGATTGCAAGCCAGGACGAGGACAATAAACCGAGTAAATACATAATAAATTTTGGGTTTTATTACGTTAACCCAACCTACTAGCACGGCAAGCTTAAAATGTTAGGCTCATCAGATCGAAAAACCAACATTCAATCATGATTATTGATCACTCAACCCAACAAATTAGACTAGACGCGCTACTACTTTTCGACTTTGAAAACACACCCTAGAATTAAGCAATACTGCCGCGTTTTCTGGCTTCTTTGTAGGAAGTTCCCACATTTCTCAAGCCAGCTTTAATCATTTGTCTTTCCAGGAGGGCAAAGAAACGGGCTTTATCACCACCTCTTACCACTGCTTGATTATGTGCTTCTGCGATCGCCACTGGATAGCCATAGCCTTTTTGCACCTGTGCCAGCATTAATCCTAGTGCTTGATCAAACATGGCTGTATTCTCTGCTACCCATGCCGGGACTTCTATCCGCGCAATTTCTGTACCTACATGGACATAGCAAAAGTAAATTGTTTGATCTGCGTAGAGTTCTAGAATGCGGTTGTTACTGCGCCATAGTGGCCCCCGTTGTCCGGGTTGCAGTTGGGTTGCCCAAAGGGCGGTATCTCGCAACGGTTCAAATATTTTACAAGGTACTTTTTCTAACTGGTTTGGGCAATGGGTGAGACAGTCGGGAGCGGGATGGGGACAAGCTAACAACCGTAAAAAGTTCATACCTTCGATGTTACGAGAGGCGCTAAGATAACCCATTAAGGGAATTTGAGCATCACGCATCTGCTGCCAAGCTTCCAGGATAGGAGGTAAGATGCGATCGCGGGCATCAATAGGCAATTGTTCTAAAAACCAGTAAATTAAAGAACCATCTTCCATCGCTAATGCTGGCGCTTCCCCTTTTGCTGCACAGGCTAATTCTGCCAATACTGTGGCTTCAGATGCTGTACGGCGGTAACTCATCCATTCTTCAGTTCTAATTCCCCACTGCCGAGACATATATAAATCTTCGGGGCGATAAAATACTTCTGGCAAACTATCAAGAAGGGGTTGGCGATTTTGTCCGTAGTGTAGAACGACTCTACCAATATTCAGCAGATAGCAGTAAGCAATTTCGTGATGGTTAGGGGCTATTTGTGAACCATCGGTAGCAATGACAGTATGTACTTTCGGCGGGACTGGGATATCAATGCAGGTTTCTAGCGGCTCAATTGGGGTAGCATTGGCAAAGAGAATGCGATCGCGCCATTTCTCCTGGCGATCGATTAAATCTTGTTGACACTCATAAGCATTTTTGAGATGTTGTTGCGCTAATTCTAAACGTTGGCGACTTGCAGCAGCTTCTAAGGTCAGGTGCTGACTTAAACCTTGCATTTGCCGCGCTAACTTTGTCAAATCAAGCATAGATATGAGTGCTGAGTGAGGAAGGAAGAATTAAATAGTAACTCTTCATTCCTCAGAAAATTACAACCACCCAGAGAAATCTTTAGCAAACTGAGGCAGAGATAATACTTGAATTCGCGGATCATCTTGGGCAGATTTCCTTTCTGCTTGGGTATTGTAGCCCCAATCTGCCAAAAATAATTTTACATTTCCCAGGTCTGTTTGTTGTTGGACTAACTGCAATGTCTTGAGTCTATCTTCTACAAACCACAAACTCACTGGTTTTTGATTTGCTACGTGGATTAATTCTCGCAAAATTTCGTATTTGGGACGCTTGACTTCTTTACCAAAAATTGCTGCTGGTGGTACATTTAAACCTTCTCGTTGCAACAATTGCTGCACAAAGCGCCCTTCTTTGGTAGTAACAATGTATAACTTGACTTCATTAGCAACAGTGACTTTGATTTTTTCTAATACGCCAGGATAAAATCTATGCAGACTTAGCCAACCGTCTAAATCTGTATTAATCCATTTATCCCGTAGGTTATCTAGTTTCGCACCAATTTCTTTAGCCTGGAGGTTGTTGTCTAACAAAATTTGTGGCGTAATATTTACCCATTCCTGAAGGATTTTTTCTTCAGGAACTTCATCTACCAATGCTTTGATCAAAACAGGCATTTCCCAACCAGTCTCAATCACAGGTCGCAGGCGATAAAATCTCAAAGCTAAATCATCTGGTGGTGTAGTGTTAGCAGGTGACCAAATTTGACAGTAGGCGCGCCATGCGACTTCAAAATATTCAATTAGTCCATCGCAAATTACTCCATCAAAGTCTAAGGCTAAAATTGTGGGACTACTTGCGGTCATCGTCTTGTGGAATAAACTGCTGTTGTCAGATTAGCTGACAACTCCACATCAAGCGGTAATTTTTGCGAGTTTTTTATTATATATAAATTAATCAAATAATAGATTAATAATAATTTACGCTAAGTTAACACCTCAGCAACGTGCCGAACGAGGCAGCATAAATTTTTGCCCTTCTACCGCAAACGTACCACGAACCATCAACACAGCTTCATCAAGTACGTGGGGAAATGCCGGGATATTTCCTAAATCAAGGAGGTCTGGACTAAAGTAAATGAAGACTTCTTCTATAAATTGGGATATTCTAGCTAGAATTTCTCGTAAAGCACATATCTGTGTTGTGACAATATCAAAAAGATGTAGTCGTGTGTTTTCTATATGCATACAGGCAATTAAATCTAAATCTGCTGCATAGTATAAAGATTTACTTCCTTCATTAAAACAAAATACGGCTTTTTCTTTGACAATCCCTACAATATTAGACACAGGTGACCTATTTTCTAGTAGTCTATGCAGTATTTTTACATCCTGATTATCGGCAAAATTGAGTACCCGAAAACCATGATTACCAATCGTAGATTGACACTGGAATTTGAACAAGTATTCTGGGACAATACGAAAGCCAAAAGGTATATAAAATTCTGGATTCGATGTTGTTAGTATGAGAGTTTCATAGCGTTGATCGCAATATGTTAATACTTCCTCCATCACTTCACGATAATAGCCACGCCGACGAAATTCTGGGTGAGTAGCTACTGCATGAATCCCCCCAATGGTTACAGTATTCTTCATGATTTGCATGGGAATTTCTAATACTCCCACATGAGTAACAACCTTGTCACCGTCAAAACGAATAAATGGCGTGGAAGCGGCTTCCCAAGTTACGTTTAATTTTTTAATCTGTTCTGCTGCATTACTGACTCCAGGAAACACAACTTCTAATAAATCAAACAACATTTTACTTAAATTGGTATCAGCAGAAAATGAGCTTTTAAAGTGATAATGGCTCATGATTTTGTGCAAGAAGATAATTTGTTTTTATTGATGATTCGCCTTTGATGTAAAAATACCGTGTCTGGGACTAAACAGTAATGCTAAGAGAAATAATCCGGATGCAACTAAAACGATAGCCGGGCCTGAGGGTAAGTTATAAAAGTAACTCAAGTACATACCACTAATACTAGAAATTACCCCAATGAATGCGCCTAAAAGCATTACTTGATGTAAGCGTTTAACTAAAAGATAGGCTGTTGCTCCCGGTGTGATTAACAGTGATAATACTAGAATCACACCTACAGTTTTCATGCTGGCAACAATTGTTAAAGCAATCAGCAACATCAGTCCAAAATTTAGCCGATTGACTGGTAAACCTGCGGCTTGAGCGCCTATGGGGTCAAAGGTGTAAAATAAAAGTTCTTTATATAACAAAAAAACGACTATTAACACAATGGAGGCAATCATCGCAGTGTCTCGTACTTCGTCACTTGTAACACCGAGAATGTTACCGAAAAGAAAGTGATTTAGATCAATTTTATTGTCTTTTTGCACAATAGTAATTAAGGTAATACCCAGGGCAAAAAAAGCAGAAAAAACTATGCCCATTGCGGCATCTTCTTTGATTGGCGATCGCGTCCTAATCCAGGCGATCGCCATTGTACTCACAACCCCGGCAATAAATGCCCCAATATATATATTTGCTCCCAACATAAAAGCGATCGCTAGTCCTGGCAAAACTGAATGACTGATTGCATCACCCAGTAAGGCTAGTCTTTGTACCATCAAGTAGCTGCCAACCACTGCACACAGTAAGCCGACGATAATGGCAATTATGAGCGATCGCTGCATAAAAGTGTATTGCAATGGCTCAATTAATGCTTCTAGCATAAGTATTTATACGAAATTTTATCATTGGATATTTGGGATGTTTGAAGTTATGGTGCGTCAGCCTATCCATCTATAATAGTTTTTACTCAGACAAAATAAGTACAACCAATCTTTGCTCAATTTCTTGAAGATAATCTGTTAAACCTGTATGTACACCTCTTTCACGTAAAACTTGTAAACTCGTATCTTCCCAGCACTGTTTTTCGCATTCCATATCTTTTTTTGTTAATTGTCCAAGTACTACTTTTGCATTTCTGATTCGGTCAGGTTCTTCCTCGGAAGTAGAACGCAATCTATGAGACTCTGTGCAAGGGTCAAAAGTCAATTGAGTTTTTATCTCCTCTAAAATTATTTCTTCATTATCAGATGGAATAAACCCATTTAAAACCCATGCTTCCCGTTTTGGATAGGCAGCACCAATCACAACTTCTAATTTCAGTTCTCTGTTAATATGTTCCGAACGTGCTTGTTCCAGTCCTTCTTTACGTTCTGGTTGATTATCTAAATCACGGATGAATAAAACAGCTTTAATCTCTCGTGTTTTTTGGAGAAAACGTACTAAATTAAGAGCTTTCATCGCTCTTGCACCATCGTATTTAAAAGGTACTCTCTTCCTATAATGCCCTAAATATCTCGGTTCTTTATATTTTACTTGTTGTTTGGCATCATCAATTATTTTTTCAATATCTCTCCAATAAGAATATTCTGTTCCTACCTGTAAACCAGTCCATTGAAAATAATATTGAAGACTATCATCATCTAACCAATCAAGTTTTTCCCTCAACACGCGCTCGGCTAATTTAGTAGCAATTCTGGCATCTGCACCACTTTCAACTTTTGCGGATGTCTATAACCCCAAAAACCACTCGCAGTAACAGACATATCTTTTTCCCCAATTGTTGTAATAAATTGGGGCGATTTATCATTTTGAAAAATGTTTTTAAATGGTGCAGCAGCAAGCCTGCTTAGATTATGCAATGCTTGTAAAACGCTTGTTTTACCAGCACTATTTTTTCCCACTAGTCCATGTAATCGGGAACTATCAAAATGAATTTCTGTAGATTTATGGCTTTTGAAATTCTGAAGTATTAGTTTTTCTAGCATGTCTTTATATATAACAATACTTAATATACCTGACGATGAAATCAGGTATATGTTTTTGACTCATATAATTATAAGTATTTATTTATGCAACTACATAGGATGCAGACATAGTAAGAATTTAAGCAGCATCGTCAAAGTACATTACTTGACCACTATAAGCGCGATATAGGTTCTGTTGTGTGAGGACTTGCTGGCGTGAACCTGTAGCGATTAATTCACGATTGAGTAAGATTAAGTCATCAAAGTGGGTGATGGATTCGCCTAAGTCGTGGTTGACTACCAAGACAATTTTACCAGCAGTGGCGAGTTCATGGAACACTTCAAAAATGATCGATTGGGTTTTTTGATCAATGCCCACTAAAGGTTCATCAAAGCAGAAAATATCTGCTTGCTGTGCCAATGCACGGGCTAAAAATACTCGCTGTTGTTGTCCCCCTGATAATTGTCCAATGGGGCGATCGCAATATTCCCACATTCCCACCCGCTTGAGGGCGTTTTTGCTTTCCTGACGGCTAACTGCTGAGAAGCTACGCAACCAACCAGTTTTCTTTACCCGTCCCATCATCACCACATCCCAGACTGTTGCGGGATAAGTCCAGTCGATTTGGTTACGCTGTGGTACGTAAGCAATTTTCTCTAGTTGCTGCATTAGTGCTTTTTCCTGGTAAAGCACAGTCCCGCTACTCACAGGAACTAAGCCCAGCATAGCCTTCATTAACGTACTTTTCCCGGCACCATTGGGGCCAAAAATCCCCGTCAGCCTTCCTGGTTTGACAACACAGTTAACATCTCTCAAGGCTTCTTGTGTCCGGTATTGCACCCCTACATGGGCAATGTTAATACTTGCAGTTGAGGGGGTAAGGTTGTCTTGCATAGAATAGACGGAATCAAAGCTGGAATCGGGCTTTAAGGGAAAGTTAACAGTTCTCATTGTCCTGTTTTCGGGAATTTAAATAAAAAATGAAAAGAATATGAGAATAATGTACCCTAAAAATGAGAAAAATATGAAAACAAGTTTAGCAAGTCCATGAAAGAGATTACTCAGTCAAAAGCTAGATACTGTTGGCAAGCTGTGCTGGGAGTTTTGTTGGGACTATTAGGTGGTTGTGCCCAAGTAGACTCTAACCGCATCTCTCCTGGGACAGATGATAAACCCTTAGTAGTTGCAACTAGTACCATCATTGCTGATTTAGCCCAAGAAGTTGGAGGAGAGACAATTCAGCTAACTGGTATTCTCCAACCAGGAGTTGATCCTCATGTTTACGAACCGACACCAGCAGACAGTAGGGTGTTAGAAAAAGCCGACTTAATTTTGTATAACGGCTATAACTTGGAACCAGGACTAATTAATCTGATGAATGCTGCTGGTGAGAAGGCTCGCAAGTTAGCTGTAGGAGAAGTTGTCAAACCTTTACAGTTAGATGAAGGTGCAGGCAAAGTTGTACCAGATCCCCATGTTTGGGGTAGTGCGGAAAATGCGATCGCCATGGTAAATGCCATGCGGGATGCTTTGATTGAATTATCTCCCGCAGATCAAGCAGAATTTACTCAAAGAGCATCACAACTTACTAATGAATTAAAGCAGTTACATAGCTGGATTAATCAACAAATTCAAACCATTCCCCCAGACAAACGCCAACTTGTCACAACTCACGATGCTTTTCAATATTATGGACAAGCTTATGGAATAGCGATCGCCGGCACTTTAATTGGTATTAGCACAGAAGAACAACCCAGCGCTCAAACAGTGCAGCGATTAGTAGAGTCAATTAAAAAAATAGGTGTGCCGGCAATTTTTGCCGAAACGACAATTAATCCAGCCTTAATAAAAACTGTTGCTCAAGAAGCAGGCGTGAAGTTAGCACCACGTGAACTATATTCTGATTCCATTGGTGCAAAAGGCAGTGATGGAGATTCTTACATCAAAATGATGGTAGCGAACACCCGCACGATTGTCGAAGCATTGGGGGGAAAATATACACCATTTCAACCTACTAATTAAACTCTACATCACCTATGGTGTAATCATTAGCGACTTGATAATTTTTCAGAGCTAGCCCATATTATTTATTTCGTGAGCCAGAAGTTATATGTACCCAAATGTGTTAGGATGTAGCCTCAGATATATAGCTTTTGATTTCATCATAAACTCTTTCGCAAGAAGGAACTCATTATCTCTTTAATTTTCTAGATTGTTCTTAGTAAATGTATTTATTTTCATGGAAATAATCATGGCTAAGGAACTAGAAAATCAAATTAATCAACCAGTAAGTCAAGATTGGCATTCACGAGAAGAGCCAACAGTTAAAGAAAGAAACTTAACAGCTAACCCTGGAGATGCGATCGCTCAACAACCCCAATCAGTTGAAGAGAAGGCAAAACAGGTAGCTGTAGATGTACCGGATATCACAGGTGACCACATTAAAGTCCCAACTTACTTTGTTGTAGAATACCCTGATGGGACAAAAAAGGCACTCCACCATGTTAAAGATGCTGAAGAAATTTCTGATGTAATTCGGCAAGCGAGAGTAGACGAACATGGAAATCGTATTTGGTGGTAGTTCCTCGTTCTGCAAATAAAATAGAGACGTAATGAATCGCGTCTCTATTTTTAATACCCACCTTTGAATTTTGGGCAAATAAAAATATTTGCATAGCGGAGCGATCGCCTCCCAATAGCTTTTCTACATTGGGATTGATATTATTCTTCAGGCATAAGTGTTTTTACATCACCCTAACCTCTCCACTTGATTCCTCATCAACCTTTGCACACTCACTAAAGCCCGATTTAACTCATAATTCCGCCTCTGGGGATTCTGCAAATATGCCTGCTGTTCCTCCTCAATCATTTTTACATCTTGCACCACCAAACCATCAAGTAACTTTTGGGCTGCACCAAATAAACTATCTTTGACAAATTGCCGAAACCCGATAGGTAATTTGTGCAATCGCCAAAAAGCATTTAATGATGTGAAATGAATTAAATAAGCCTTTGTCTGTGTTTCATTTACCGGACACAATAAACAGTAAATTTTAAAATCTTTTCCCAATGTAGAAACCCAATGCGGATAAACATAACTTACATCCAATGGTTCAGGATGTAATCGCCGTAAAGACGGGAAAAATAACTGGGATATAGACCAAATTTTATCTATTTTATAATAGCTTTGTGCTATATAGTGAGCATCTACACGATTAGCATCTTCGTCAATATCTTGTAAAGAGGCTTCTGCCCAAGCTTGCAAATCTTGATGTAAATGTCCATGATACATATCCATCAAGTTTTCAATTAAATAAGAATAATGAGCATGACAATTAATCACTGAAACTGTGGCAATATAATTGAGATGATCCCATTCTGGTAAACCTAGAGGTTCTACAGATAATGCTTCATTTCCTGGAAATAACCAAATAAAACCATCTTGTTCTTTTACTGGGTAATGGCGGATTTGACAATTTGGTAGTTTCTGATTTGCTGCTAAATAAGGAACCGCCGCACATTCACCCAATGAATTGAAACGCCAACCGTGATATGCACATTCTAATTCGTTACCCATGACCTGCCCGTGACTGAGTTTAACTTGGCGGTGGGGACAACGGTCTTCCAAGGCGTGAATTTTACCTGTACTGTCTCGATAAAGTGCGATCTCTTGCTGCCAAATTACCACACTTTTAGGCTTATTTGTCACCTCACTACTACGTGCAACCACATACCAGTGATTTGGGTTAATACCCAACTGACGAACATCACAACTTTGCACATTTTGAAATAGAGAGGACATAACTTAGCACATCCTTTTCAGCGTTAGACTTTAAATGTGCTGCACCGTTTTTGCAGTTGAGGTGCAGTAAAAGTTATCTTACAGGCAATTTTCCAGAAAATAAAATGTAATTTTTATTACTAAAATCACTACCATCAACATATTCTGGTAGGTTATTTTTTTTATTTGTCAGTCCCTCAGGAGCAAACGCACAGGCGGCGTGCCACCCGCTACGAATGAAAGAAACACATATAGCCTTTCTGTCACCTATCACCTGTCCCCTGTCACCTGTGTTTCTGGAAAGCTACTACTAATCTTCTCCACAAGCTATAAAGTATGTGTAGACAGAACATTAACCATATCGAGAAAAAAATCTGTATGACAAGCTACCAAGAAACCCTATTTAGCAATGAGCTAAACATGGACACAGTGAGCGTCAACCATGTGGAAGTCATTGAAAATGTCATCGGGACTCTAGAACAAGATAACAGTGCGATGGTGAGCCATACCCCAGAGAATGGTTATCTCTGGAAGTTTAAGTATGGCACTGTGGAAGTTTTTGTCCAACTTACTGGCACGAGTGATGAAGATACCATCACTGTTTGGTCTGCGGTGCTACATTTACCTGCAAAAGATGAATCCAAGTTAATGCGGCATCTTTTAGAAATGAACTGCTCCAACACCTTAGAAGCCCGCTTCGGGATTATTGAAAACCGTGTAGTTGTTATATCGACACGCACTCTCGAAGAATTGTCGCCTGCTGAAGTCTCACGGCTAATTACCATTGTGGCTACCATTGCTGACGACAATGATGAAGTCTTACAATCTCAGTTTGGCTCCCCCTAGGCTTTAGCCTTTGAGCTAATCCAAACCGTGTTGCTTGCACTCCTCTCATATTCAGTGTTGAACTCAATTGAAAACTACGGTAAGCAGGCTTGGCGACTGATTCCTTTGCTAAATGCTTCTGGTAATGTGCAGATGGCGATTGACCGTTGGTTGTTAGAACAGCACCAATCTGGAAAGCACCCCCCGACTTTGCGATTTTATACTTGGTCGCCACCTGCCATTTCCTTGGGCTATCATCAACGCCAATACCCCGAATGTTGGGAAAATTTGATTTGGCGAGATCAGCAACTAGATTTGGTACGGCGTCCTACAGGCGGTAGGGCGGTGCTACATCAAGGTGATTTAACTTACGCTGTAATTACATCTGGAATGGCTGGTAGCCGCCTTCAGATATACGAGAAAATTTGTGAGTTTTTAATCCAAGGATGGCGATCGCTCGGCGTAGAATTGCGCTACGGTACAGCTGGACGAGGCTATATCCATAATCCCAACTGTTTTGGGACTGCTACGGGTGCAGATTTAGTTTTGCTAGATGGAGCAAAACTCATTGGTAGCGCCCAACTGCGACGAGGGGAAGCAATCTTACAACATGGTTCTATGCGTTTACAACCGGATGCAGCCCTGTTTGCTCAAGTTTTCAATACAGAATCTTTGACAACTGTGCAAATACCTCAAAGCCTAAGTTTAGAAAAAATTATTGCAGCTTTAATTGCAGCTGCTTGTGATTGTTTTGTGATGCAGATAGAGGTACAACCTCTCTCTCAGTTTGAATGGGAAGCAATTTTTGCAGAACTTTAGCGGTTGCGCCCCAACTGCTAACTGGAGCAGCAGATGAAATAATCTGCTTGCAAAACGGGAAAACTATGGTTACCCCCGAATGGGGGAATTTGATGTAAGTCCCCAATAGGAAAATGCTCCAAAAATCTCTATTTAATCGTTTAATTTGGCCTTTTTTTCTAATTCCCTGGCTGTGTGTGGGCATATTATTTGATTCAAAGGCTGATGCGTTACCAGGGCAAAGCACAGAGGAAGTAACTACTTGGATGAAAGCACATCCAACATTACGCCCTAGGGCTGGGGAAAAATTGTATGTGCAAAAGAGTGATACAGCTGCCCAGCGATTCACGTTTCAAGCTTCGGTGTTAGCTCCTGGTAAGGTGACATTTACCAAAGACCGCAGCCAGATTCGTAGTGAGCGCCTGACTATGTATGATGCCATTAACGGCATGAGTTTTCAACGTCTGCAAGAATCCCTGCGGGTGATTTATGGCTTAGATATCTATCAAGACTTTAATCGCGCTCAAGTAGTATACGAGTATCCTAACCAAAGTGCCATTAACTCGGCTCGTATGTCTAGAACTCCTATTAGGGAAGCTTTACAGGGAGAATTGCGTGTAGGCGATCGCTATGCCTATTGGCTGGAAATTGCCCAACCACAAGGAGGCAAAGCTTTTACAGGTCAAATGACGATTTTACTCAAAGGTGACCTAGATAAGTTGGAATCTGAATTGCGAACTCGCTAATAGTTGGCATTTGCTGTGGGTGCGGCTAAACCTAACTTGCGGCAAATCGCCTCTATAATCCATATAGTTCAGCTGAGCATTGATTCTTTCTCTCTGTGTTAACGTGAGTTCGACGAAACCTAACCCCAACAGTATCCTGCCAGGAGAGAGGCTTTGAAACCTTAATTTTTAGTTCAAAACCAGGGATATTTTTGCCCCTCTCCGTGTCAGGGCTGTTTCATTAGACCTCTTGCACGAATAGTGTAAGCATGAAAAAATACAGGTCAAAAATTAAAGAGCAATGAGCTACGAACAAATAAAAGACCTGCCAGCATCAGAATTTAAACGGTTATGTGGGGTGCATAGAGC
>JADEXK010000108.1 GCA_015207155.1 Nostocales cyanobacterium LEGE 11386
CTGAAATTCAAGAACAAGCTGAAGCCATAGACCTTGATTTTCTCATAGAAGATTTGCCAAAACTACTCTCATCAATAAAAATGGGGGCAGAGCGTATTAGGCAGATTGTAACTTCTTTGCGAATTTTCTCACGTATGGATGAGGCAGAATATAAAGCAGTTGACATTCATGAAGGGATTGAAAGTACCCTGATGATTTTGCAAAATCGTCTTAAAGCTAAACCAGATCATCCTGAAATAAAAATTATTAAAAAATATGGCAAGCTCCCTCTAATAGAGTGTTATGCTGGACAACTAAATCAGGTCTTTATGAACCTTTTAAGTAATGCGATAGATGCAATAGAAGAAGGAGATACAGGGCGAAGTATTCAGGAAATAAAACAATCTCCTAGTAGTATCTTTATCCGCACTGAAATATCCCAAATGGGGCAATTGATTGTACAAATTATTGATAATGGTAAAGGAATACCTCCTGAAGTGCAAAAGCGGCTATTTGAGCCTTTCTTCACTACTAAACCTATAGGTAAAGGAACTGGTTTAGGTTTAGCAATTAGTTACGAAATTATTACTCAAAAACATGGTGGTTCATTGGAATGTATGTCATCTAAACAAGGCACAGAGTTCATCATTACTATTCCTATCCATCAAAAAGTTCGCTCGAATCTCCTATGTAATCTTCTGTGACATACTCCCGACGCTCATGCTGACGCATAGAGCGCGGGGCTTCCCGTCTAAGAGCTAAAAGGGTGACCGCCTTGGCGACCGCATTATGTCAATAAGACTAGTTTATTGAAAATACCTTCCAAATAATCTCATTAAAAACTAAGGAAGGAGGAAGAAGGACGAATTTAGTGGCTTGGTCGCGATTCGTCAAAGAGAAGAACTTCTTACGTATTCCCTCTGACTTCTGACTTCGTTAATTTCTGCTTCAACTAAACCTGTAAGGAGTCCCATACCGTATGATTGAGTGTCGTAACCAGACGGTTCCACCAATAGCTGAATGCAAAAAATATTGAGGTCGTTGTGTACAATCTTGACTTTACCTTCCTTAAACCAACGTCTAGCACGGCTAGGCTTTGTTGGCATAAGTGGTTTTCCGTCTTTATCTAGCACTGGCACTCGTTGCATGGAGATAATCCTCACGAGAAAAGTTATAAGTCCCTTAGCCCAACTTGTTCAGCATGTCCTTTCTGCAAGCGCCCACAACCAGTAGGCTTGGAGATAGTCCGAACTAGGGAAACATTCGGAAGTCCTTAACAGAACAAGTCTCATGGGCTAGTCATCTCTTACGTTGCAATCTGGTTCTTGCAAGCCTACACTGTACCGAAGGTCAGTGTAGGTAGTTGACTACTTATAATCACGGCATTTGCTACCAGCTTGCTTTGCCTGTTCATAAGCTGCGTTGATTTGGGTCATTTGATCAGCAGAGCCGCCATGATCCGGGTGATGTTGTCGCGCCAGTTTTCGATATGCTTCCCTTACCTCCTCATTGGAAGCTCGAACATCCACACCTAGCACTTCCCACCATTTCCTCTCGCTGGTCTGTGGTGGTAGTGCCTGGTATCCCATGAAGGCTTGTTCAACGCTCCCAACTCCCCACCGTTCCATTCCCCGCATAGCTGCAATATGCAGTCCGATGGCTCTGAGATTATCTTTTACTTTGAGCCAGCGATCGCAGCACAAACTATAGTTTTTATTCTTGATGTTGAAATAAACTGCAACGCCGGGGTCATCCGGTTCCTTGTGCCTTGCGTAGGGTAAACCATCCTGGCGTATTGGTATATTACTAGAGATAACTACGGGTTTTGCACCTAATAGTCTTAGCTCAGTGAGCAAGGCATCACGAGAAACCCCAAAAGTCACTTCAAACCGCGCGCTTGTGCGCTTGTGCTGTGGGGTTCTGGGGTAAATGGTTGCCCAGGTTAAGGGATAGACTGAAATGTCTGAAATGTCATTTGTCATTTTGTTAAGTTTTGTAAAAAGCGATAGCCCTACAAGTTAGTCAAAAATTAGCTTCATGGTTGTTCACGGCAATATAAAACAGATTTCCGCAACCAAGGCAATACTTTACCTCGTAGCCAAGCTGGTTTATATCTAGCTTGTCAAATTCATCCGCATAGTCCACAACACGCTGTGAACTACAATTAGGACAAATCAAATTGCCATCCTCGTCAAAAGTTGTTTCTTCTGTCATAGTTTTATGGTTGCCCGATTTAGCCTTATTTTTTATTTAATATTATTACTCTCTGAAAGCAGCTAGTAACTGTTGAGATATTACATTAGGATCATAAAAAACCTGCATACTCTTAATCTTTCCGTTTTGTGAAAACTGAATTTTATCTAAGCCAGAAAAATTAATTGCTACATTCTTATGTGTTGTATGAATTTCCCAATTAAATTCGGCTCTCCCTTGCTTTGGAAGTATTAAAATGTTTTTATTTTTAATTTCAATATCTGAAGCAAAAATTTTAATAAAACCCCGAAAATATACTTTTAAACCACTTAGACCTTTAAATGCTCTACTACCAGATGGATCTTCAATGGAACCATCTAATTCAAAGAGACTAAGCCACCTGTCAATATCATGTTCACGAATTGATTTAATGTATTTATTGATTGTGTCCTCAATTGTGTAACCCGCAATTTCAACTACTTCATCAATTGTTTTAACTAAGTCTATAGTTTCTAAAGAAGTAATTAAATTACCTGCATATTGCCCATACTTAAAATTAGTAATGACAACATATTGATAACGAACTTTATCTAAATCTGGATATATTGGTTCTACAAAACGTTTAATCAAAGCCTGTACTTCAAATCCAAGTGAGCCTAAGCTTTCTGAACCAAGTATTCGTGTGGCTAATTTATAATGACAAAAAAAGAAGTTAGCTAATCTTGTTTCTAAAGATGATAATACTTCAATGTACTGATATAAATCAATGTGCTTATTTGGAGTATCATATATATCAATCAAAGAACAACTATGTTCTTTTAAATACTGTGTGATAGGTAAAAACAAAGCCTTGGCTAAATTGACTATATCGAATGTCTGCTTTGATTGGGCACCACTGGCATCCCTTAAATTGACACGTAATGGATGGTAGTCTGCCAGAACCATTGTTTCTAGAATTAAAATGTGTTGTGCAAGATAATCTATGATAGAACAAACTTTACTTATCTTATTAGTTGCTATGTGCAAATTACCTTCTTGCGTTGCCAATTGGCTGCCTTTTAGTAAATTCAATGCAACACATAACCAACACTCTGTAACTTGATGTACTGTAGCAAATAATTTATCTTCTTGGTTGAAACTTCTTGCGTGAAAAATAGTAGCGATAGTATCAGGCTTAATCCATCTATCATAAAGGATAGTCGATTTTTCTTTATAAAGAATATTTGGGAATTGAAACTGATTAATGTAATTTTCAATTCCCAAGTTAAATGAAAGCTCTTCTAAAATACTTGTATAAAGACAACCCCATTTTTTCAGCTTTTTAAATATTGTTTCATCTAAATCAATGAGTATTTTAAAATTGGTTTTAGTTGATTGCTCATTAGACCAAATATTTATAGAAGGTACTGTGCTATCAAGTACCTCTGCCAGCAACTCTATTTGCTGACGACAACCAGAAAATAATCTACTAATTCTTTCTTCTTTACGAACTGTTGAACGTGTATCTTGAGCAGTTTCATGGATTAGTAAAAATGAAAGTTCAAGCGCCACAAGCGTGGCTCGTAACGATAGTTCATTCTGCCAATTAGTTTCACACTGCCAAAGACTTTTAATTTGCTCTAGTGAAACATAAAGCTCGTAAGGTCTTGTATCCATAGTCGTGTACTTTTGACTGAACTGCCTAAGCCTGTGCCAATTGTGCCCATAGAATGCTACCAAATATCATTAATCAAAATTGATGAAGTTATATGTATCAACGACAACATCCTAATAATCTTCATACTCACGGACAATACTGGCAGTTCCGCATCATTAGCCGTACAGTTGACATCTTCGGGAAGCAGAAGATTTAGTGGCGGCATTAAGAACAGGGACACCCACCTCAAGAATTGTTTCTAATCAACTGCAACAAAATAGCCTCAAGACTCTGTAGCGCAGCGTTTGTAGTGCGTTGATGTTCTTCAAAATTACGCTGATGCTGTTCATGGCTATAGCGTAATTCAAGTAGTACATCGTCTAAAATTGCACTACGAGCTAAAACACGGTCAAAATTACTGGTAAGCTCTCGCATGGACTGTCTTAGCTCATCCACTTGTGTCTGGGTGTTAGCTTGCCTAAGTGCTAGGTTATCTAGTTGTGTTTGAGTGTTGGCTTGTTGTTCGGCAAGTCCTAGCCTTATTTGTTCAATGCGGTCTAGTCTATTTGGGAGGTACTCAGCTTGGTAGCGGGTAGTTTACTTGCAACCATTCTTTTGATCAATCTCCGGTAATTTTCCAACCATAAATCGATCTACTCCCAATTGATTGGATTCAAAAATAATGCGATGATTTTTGGCTTCAGGCGGAATTACCGTAATGTATATCTTACGACCAGATTTTTCAGTGGTGGTACGAGCGTGTTGACCGTACAGTGATTTTACCCAGCTTGGGCTACTATTAATTCTTGCCCCTGTAGTGGTAGTGGTATAAGTATTATGTATCTCTATTCTTGTGATATATCCATCGACAAGCATTAGATGAACCCCATAAAAAGTCCAAGGTTGAACATAAGAACAACCTTGAGTTTTTAATTTTCCCATAGGCCATAGTGCAAGTTCATTGCCTTCAACAGGTACGAGTTTGATGCGACCTGCAAGTTCTGCTTCTTTGATGGTCATCCCGATCTTTACAGGTCCTAACCCGTTGTAATCGATCTGAGATTTTTTGGTTATTCCTGTGTCAGGAAACAAGAGAGAGGATGCCCAGAAAAAAAGGTTGGTGAGAGACCCCACTATTTGAACAAGAATTAATAAAGCAAGGCAACCAAGGGGACTAGGCAAATCTTTTTCGATAGTGCCAATTCTGTTGCCCTTTTTATTGTAGATTCTCCAATTCATAATGTTTGCTTATTTTGGGCAAAGTTTTAAATTTTTTATGCCAGACTCCCAGGAATAAATTTTGTTGTTTATATTATTTTATTCTCTGTAATTATCCTCTCAAAAAATATTTCTTTGTTCAAAGTTCCAGTCCCTGCCCCGGCTGGTCATGCCTCTGTTGCGATTGCTGTTTTCTCCTGGCACAAAGTACCTCATTCCAATCTTTGCCTTTGGGTTTAACCCGCATGGCATGATGTAACTGTTTCATGATCATTCGTGCCATTTCATCCCCAGCATGATCATTGTCATAGGCCACTTCTACATGGGGAACAGTGCTGAGAAATTCCACAGGTAGACTTTTGGGACTATCTACTGCCATGTACATTGTCCTGGCTAATGGTAGCCCTTGCTGGACTTCCATTTCCAGCGTTGCAAATGACAGTGCCTCAATGGGGGACTTACACAATACGACTTTTTCAATTTCGCCTTGTGGTTTTCCACCCAGTTTTAAATAAAACCACCCTTGAGTACGCTTGGTTCCTTTCACGTACCCTTTAAAGGTGTTATCTTCCCCTTGTGTTCCTCGTAAAAATGCACCTGTGGTTTCACCATCCAAATTTCGCATTAAAAACACGGCGTTTTGTTGGTCGTCAGCGTAAACTAAACCTTGCTCATGAAGGGCTTGCAGAAAATTTGGTAGTAATTCTCGTTCCTGAGTGAGGTAATTTTCGACTTTATGCCATTGGCGCTCATCTGCTGGTGGGGGTACAAACTTGGGTCTGGGTTCAAACTGTGCAAATTCCGCCGCTACTTTTTGAGCTTGGGCAATGACTGCTCTGTGTAACCCAGCTTCACCAAAACTATCATGCAGCCAAGCGATCGCTTGGCGATAATTACACTGATTAACGTGCATCACCAAGTCAATTGCACCACCGCCGCCTTTTTGTTCACCAGGGGCAAAGTCATAGAATTTGGAGCCATCTATATTCATGATGTGACCGTGACCTTTCCATCTAAGAGGCTGCTTACGGTCATGGTCTAAACCCAACTGCCACGCCACATCCTCCAGGGGTAAATCCCGCAACTTTTCTGCTTGCTGGTTCCAAGCAATTTTTTCTTTCTCTAACTCTTCTACTCGCTGTTCTAACTGCTGCCGCAACTTCTCACTAGCATGAGCTTTTTGTTCAGCGCGGCGTAATTGTTCCAGCAATATCTCACGGTCAGCCAACTGATGATTAATATCTTGAATTGCTCTATCAGCCTGAAGGCGCTCATATAATTGCAGCGCTGTTTCTCCTGTTTGGGGTGCAAATCGCTCTAGTTCCAAACTCAAAGGTTCGCTGTTGACTGCTTGGTAATATTCCTTAACTTTGGTATGAGTTGCCTTAGAGCCTTTTACCCCTCGTTCAATACCCAAAGGAGCAAGGGCAGCAGCATAACTATCTTGGAGTTTGGATAACTTGATTCTGCATTCCTTAGCCGACCCGCCAAACATTTCATTGTGGCTAAGTTGTTTAGTCAAGTCATTAATAGGAACAATGTAAGCGTGAATATGGGGAGTAGCTTCATCCAGATGTAACTCTGCCCTGACGCACTTATCACCGTAATTTTCCATCAACCAAATCTTGGACGTACTAGCAAACTTTTTCATACGTTGCAAATCCCAATCCCCGGCTAGTGATGGGTCATCAGGTCGAAAATATTCAGGGCTGGCACTCAAAAACATCTCACTACACAACACAGCATTTTTGCGGGGCTTGTACTTTGTGCTGAATTGAATTTTGAGTTGAACAATTTCCTCCAAAGGCAGGTCATCATCCCCAATCAAGCGGAGATTCATTTTTTGTGGATCAGCACTAGGCGTTTCTTGTAATCTGGCAGTATGAGCTTCACTACCGCCTATATTGCCAAAGGTTTTCAGCTTCACCACCCGCAAAATTGCTAAACCTGCCATGAGTCCTCAGTTGTATATTTAGTTTAGTTGTGATGTCTTAAATGGTAAACTAGTCTTATAGCTGATTCGGGATGAAGGTGGGCTAAAATATCGCCATAAAATTCTCATTCCGTAATGAGTACGGAACAGTCGAATTGCCACCAAGCTTCATGCGGTAATGTTACTACTACTCGTGCCAGAGCTTGACTAAGAATTCTCTCTCATAAGCATATCAAAAGAACTGATTAACTCTCCATTTACAGGCTTTCTGGGTAAAGGATTCGTTAGATGTTGATACTATTTTATAATTAGCAGATGACGACAGAAGAAAAGCGTGTGAATGGGTCAATGTTTACTTTAAGTTCCTATTAATTAGGCTGATGTAACCAATGGCTAACCACTGGAGAAAACAACGCAATTGCAGGGTTTTCAGGCGATTATGTTATCAATAAGCCTAGTTTAATGACAATAATTGTGGTTGTTCAGAGTCACTCAAGTTTTTTCAAAGACTGACGCAGGCATTTTGTAGCTAATTGTATTATTAACACCTACAAAATAATTTTTGAGCAGATTTTTGAAGTTATTTTGCAACATAAATGTATTATTATATTCTCAATAATTGAGTTTATTGAGAATATAGCATAGAAGCTAGTTAACAAGTGATGTTTGAGGTGGATTATGACATGATAACTAGCTGTTATGTAATTATGAGTAATTGTAGAATCATTCAGGAATACTTGTTATCTGGCACAACAGCTAGTTAGTAATTCCATTTTTAGGCAAAAAATCTCACTAAATCTAGCTGTCAAGCAAATGTATCATAGACTACTAAATCTGTACTGTTAAACTGCATTTACTCTATAGAAATAGTTGATTTATTGAAAGAGATGATTGTATTTAGTTATTAAATAGGTCAGCAGAGAAGTTGTAGTGTGCTATGCAGATTGAAGATTGGAGTCTGTGAAAGTTGATGTTTTGGTATACACGTTGAAAGTTATGTTTGGAATTGAGAAAAAGTTAAGATAAATTGTGATTAGGGGATATCTAAAATATTTGCAACACCAAAACTAGAATAAAACTTTCCCAAAGAAGAAAAATAGTATGAGGAAAGAGACAATTGCAATCAGACGCAATCCTGAAAGTTTAGATGGCAAAATAATTAGCTATTTAAAAACAGATCCTTTACATGAGGAAAAGGATTTTTCTGAGTTAGTCACATCTACACTCAAGGCGCATTGGCTGCCTTTGGCACTGTTTGATGAGGGATTGCGTGGGGAGAAAATGAGGCAGATTGGCATTCGTGCGATCGCTAAATTAGAAGCACAAATTAGTGTCATCCGACGGATTTGTGGGCTTGATGCAGATCCAGTTCGTGCTACGCCAGTGGTTATCAACCAAACATTCGGAACATCAGGTGATACAGCATCTATCTGGAGAGAGATTTCTGACAATCATTCAAATAACAATAGTCAATCCAATGCTCAAGCACATGAGGATGATGATGAGGATGATGACTGGGAATTGATGAAGATGCCAAAGACTGCGGAAATGGAAGAGATTAACAAGATATTTGGCGTTTAGATACGTAGTTAAAAGTGTTGTGATGACTGATACAAAAAAAGCGGAAAAAAATACTAGATTGGTGTTGACTTGTGATTTAGGTGGGAGTCAAACCAAAGCGATCGCACAAGTATATCCCGATGGTGTACCAATAGTGTTGGCGATGTCTCCAGAAGTGGCAGATGTGGGCAAAGGCTCAATTGAGCGATTAAAGCAACAAAGCAACACTACTTGGGTGGGATTGGGAGAAGAATACTATGTATTAGGTGAATTAGCAAAAAGTATGTTTGCGGGGACGGCGGCACTAAGGGATTTGAAGTATCAATATGCCACGCCCAAAATCATTGGTATGTTGTGGCTGGCTTGCCGTAAATTTAATTTCAACGCTCCTAATGAGGTTTTTTTACAACTGTTATTGCCTCCAGGAGAAATCAATGATGGTGAACAGTTAGCAATAGAGTTGGCACAGGTTTTGAAAAAAGGTGTGGAGACACCGACAGGAAAATTAAAATGTAAGTTACGACATTTTGATATTTCCCCGGAAGGTTCTGGAATCATGGCGTATCGTCGCCGTGGACTGCAAGATGAATATTTCCAAAAAAATATCGGAATGCTGATGTTGGGATATCGCAATGCCAGTTTTTACCTTTCGGTGCAAGGTAGTCCTGGTAAATCAGAAACAAGCGATTTAGGAATGAGTTGGATGGTGCGTCAGTTTGTGGAGCGTACATCTGTTGGATTATCGAAGGATGATTCTCGTTTGATTAGTGCTTTAATAGCAGCAAATCAGGGTAATTTTCAGCCTTTTCGTCCCTTGTCGCGCAAGACTACAGAGCAAGAAAAACAATTAGACTTGAAATTATTTGAACAAGTATTGCCAGTTGTGCGTGATGAGTATTGCCGTGCATTATTACGATGGATGCGAAATATGGCGGCTTTGGATGAGGTTTTGGTTTGTGGTGGAACGGCGGAGTTTGTCAAACAAGAATTGACAGAGCATTTTGAAAAGGAAGGGATACCCATTGTTTGGAATGGAAATGTGTCAATTCCAGCTAAGTTGGACACTCTTGATTTGGGCGATAGAGTCACTGATGTTTGGACTTCCCACATTAGTCACATCAAAATGTTGGATAAAAATTTGGGTTATGACCGTCAGGGAAGAACTTTAGTGCCAATCAATAACCAATCGACATATAACAATGGCAAGGTTACTGATGATGTATGGCTGAAGAATGGGTTCATGCCTATGCACAAAGGAGTTTAAGTTCGTTAGGAGATGGAATTTGAAAAATCCCATCTTCTGATAAAGAAAAAATAAAAGCAGTTATAGGCTGCTTTTAGAAATTTATTTTTTCATTTGAAATACTCTTTCAACTTCTTCCCAATTACAATAGAGGGATTTAAATAATGAATTTGATATGAGGAAATTTGCTGCTATAGAACTTACTGAAATTCCCAGAATGAAGCCAATTAGAATGTTTTTCATTGTTGTTTTTCATCGCTATACCTCAACGTAGTTTTCGCGTAGCGATGTCAATTGCTGTATTATCTGCTGAAGGGCAATTTTTCAGAAAAACTACAATTATGCAAACTCTACAACTGACTGCCCACACTAACCCTATTCAGCAATGCACAGTTGAGCAGCCACCATTTACTATTGGCAGTGACCCAGATAATGATTTGGTAATCAGCGACAAAGGTGTGGATAGTTTTCATGCCGCAATCCTTTGGGTACAAAGCCAATATTGGTTATTTGACGTGGGTAGCAGTAGTGGGACTCGTATTGGTAGTACACTGCTGAGGCATCAAGAGTCAGCAGCATTAACAGATGGGACTCTGATACAAGTTGGCTTCATTATCATTGAGGTGAAAATTAGCGCTACCCCAGCGTCCAGAACACATATTTTTGCTCCTGCCGCCAAAACTCAGTTAATCAACAAGAAGCCGGAAAGTATTACTGTCCGTAAATTGCGGCTAGATGCCATTGATTTGTGCAAATCTACCAGCCCCTTGCTTGGCATCACTTTAATTCACAATATTTCTGTATCTTTCTTGCCCAGAGAATTTATCGTGATTGCCGGGGTTAGCGGTGGTGGTAAGTCTACCCTGATGGATACACTGAATGGTCAACGTCGTGCTAACAGTGGGAAAGTTCTCGTCAATGGCGTTAACCTTTACCAACATTTCCGCGCCTTCAAACACAGCATTGGTTACGTTCCCCAGGACGATATTGTGCATCCAGAGTTGACTGTAAACGAAGCACTCAAGTATGCTGCACAACTGAGATTACCTTATGCGACACCAGAGATAAGACAGCAGCGCATTCAAGAAATCCTCGAACAACTACAACTCGCTCAACGCAAACATGTCCCAATTAAGCGGCTCAGTGGTGGACAACGTAAACGAGTCAGCATTGGAGTCGAACTAATCACCAAGCCCAGCTTGTTTTTCCTAGATGAAGCAACTTCAGGGCTTGACCCCGGCACTGAACTGCAAATCATGGAATTGCTGAGGGAATTAGCTAACAAAGGTAGTACGATTATACTAATCACTCATGCTACGAAGAATGTAGCGATCGCTGACTTTGTAGTGTTTCTCGCTAAGGGTGGCAGACTGGCTTACTTTGGCCCTCCTAAGTTGGCATTCGATTATTTTAAAGTTCCAGACTTTGATACTATTTACAACAAAGTAGAACGGCAACTGTCTCCAGAAAAATGGGAGGAACGGTTTCGGGGCAGTGGTTTTTATCAGAAATTTGTGAGCGATCGCCAAAAATCAATCCCCCAAACCAAAGTTCCACCAGTAGCACCCCGGATAAACTACTGGCAGCAGTGGTGGGTACTGTGTCGGCGTAATCTCACCATCCTGTTAAAAAACAAAATGAGTTTGGCACTGATGCTGACTGGTGCGCCAATTTTGGGAGGATTTAATTTTTTACTGTGGAAATCTGATTTGTTAGACACCAAAACTGGTAGTGCTAGCCAAGCAATCACAATGCTGTTTGTCACTGTGATTATGGCGGTGATGGCAGGTTCGTTGGCCACTATGCCAGAGATAGCCAAAGAAACTGCCATCTATCGACGTGAAAGAAGTGCAGGACTGGGGGTGGTTCCCTATCTCGCCTCCAAGTTTCACCTATCATTTTTACTGGCACTGTACCAATCAACTGTACTCTTAGGCTGCATGGTCAGTGCAGTGAATATTCCTGGTAGTGCGGTGACTGGGATGTATGCAACCTTGTTCCTGGCATCGTTTGGCAGTATGGTGTTGGGACTGCTAGTTTCAGCGATCGCACCCAATCAAAGTGTCGCTCCCCTGTTGACTATTCTTGTGTTAGTGCCACAAGTAATCTTTGGCGGGGGTATACTCCCAGTTAGTGAATTTAAAGACAACGGGAAGTTTCTCAACCAATTGATGCTTACCAAATACCCGTTTGAGTCTCTGGTGACTCTGAGTAGACTGGGTGCAGATGTGGCAAAAGACCCTTGCTGGCAAAAAACTGAACAACAGAGAAAGGCTTTGTCACCACAGGAAACTACAGTTTGTGATTGCTATGGTAAAAATGTATTTCAGCAGTGCGAATTCCCTGGAATTGGGACTGTGGAGAGGTCTTCGGTTTTAGCAGGTGATGTTTACAATGCGCGGCAACTAATTGGCAATATTCACAAAAGCTATGGTGATATTTTCAGCATCAATGTGATGATTAGTTGGCTGCAAATGTGTGTTTTGATTAGTGCGATCGCTATACTATTATTTCTGTGTCAGTCAGCTAAAGGGTGAAGATGAAGAAGTCAGGAGCCAGGAGCCAGAAGTCAGGAGTCTGCTCTGAATCCCCGACTCATTGTAGGCCAGCAAAAATTTAAAATTTGGTGGGGGTTTTATACCCATTTATTCATCCGCCAGTCACATAGAATTTAATTCTGACTCCTGAATTCTGACTCCTGAATTCTGTATAAAGTTTTACTTCTACCAAAAATAACTATGTCAAAAACCTGGATTCTCAAGATAGACAGCTATTTCAACGCCAATCCCAATTGCATTATTGCTACTGCTCACATTGACAAATTCCCTACTGATTTACCCCTAGAACCCAACATCCGCGAACCTAACAAGAGAAGTTCAACTTACAGGCAAATTTTTGATTCTCTAACGACTCAACCCGAAAAATTCTTTGAGCGGCACAGTGGAATTGTCTTGTGTGCCAATAAAGTTAAGCCCAACAAAAATAAAACTGAATTAGAACTAGAGATATTGGAAGCTTCCGAGGGTGGCAGCGATGGTATTATCAATGGCGGCCACACAGTTTTAGCCTTTGAACAAGCTAGGAATTATAACTATGACCTCAGCCTTGCCAGAGTCAAAGTCACCATCCACATTGGTTTGAATGAAGCAGAGGCTAAAGATATTGCTCTGGCTTCCAATACCACTTCCCCTGTGGATTCTCGCTCTAAAGTTAATGCCAAGGGTGATTACGATTTTATTAAGCAGTATTTAGCTAAGTTAGAACGGAAAGAAGACAGGAAATTCCGCATTGCTTATTACCAGAACCAAAGTGGCGTTCCTAGAAATGCCCAGTGTAATGTGACTCACCTGTTCAAGTTGATTAATTGCCTTGATAGAAATAGGTATAACCCTGATGGCAATAAAAGAACCAAGCATCCCACAGGTACAAATACGCCAAGTCATATCACAGATGCTGAAAGGGAAAGATTGGCAAAGTTACTTCCTCTACTTTCGCAAGCTATGTGGATTGAGCAACGACTCTACGAAATTATTCAAGAGCATATCAGTAACCCCAGAAGAAAGGGGATAAACGACTTAGCCTCTATTGATACGCGCAAAAATACTCTGCTGCCCGATAGCAAGTACTCGTTTGGGTTTGGTGCGCCAACTGACCTGGCACTACCCATAATTGCATCCTATCGGGTATTCCTAGACCAAGACTATAACTGGATTATTCCTTTCAATGAGTTTGCTGAAAACTTTCTTCAACATCTATGGGGGAATTATTACCGGAAGTATCTGGTATCGGAGAAATTGGCAGGGAATACAGTGGGAACTAAAATCTGTCGCAATCAAGAAATTTGGGAAAGCTTGTACATTTCTGCTCAGAGTTATCTCAATCAGCATTTGATGAAAATGGTTAATTCCAGCAAACGTGATTCCGTGGTGCTGACTGCAAAATAGGCTGTGTTATCGATTGCCGCTTTTGTTTGGCACAGGAAGCGGTTCAAAATATTCACTTAGGTGGTCATATGTCTGAATCTGAAAACTTTGACCTTGAGCTTCAACTCCAAGCCGAACAACTAGCCCGATTCGCTAGAGAGCAAATGTCCGAACAAAAGACCGATTTTTACAATGACATTTGGCAAGAAGCAGGCGTGAAAGATGTCCGGAAGATGACTATCCAGGACGCAAGACGCACATTAGCAATTCTGTCAAACAGTGAGGCTTCTATAGAATTTGTTAAGGCTTTTTATGGTCAAGCTGTGAGTAATGGGATGCCATCTCATGTATTAAATTTTATTGTGCAAAGTGACACTGATGGTGATGGTAGGACTCTGGCACAAGAAATATTCGTAGATGGTACAAATCCTTTTCGGACTGACCAGCCAGTTGTACGACAGCAATACTTATTAGAAAAAAGTGATGATTTAGACTTAGAACTATGACTGTGATAACCGAACACACAAAAGTATGATCTAAATCTCGTAAGAAAGTTGATTGTTTTGGAGGATTAGACAAAGATATTCTCTTTTCAACCTTTACTAGTCAAAGAGATTCCGATGCAACTTTTGGAACTTGAACTAAAAGAGATTAACTCCAGTTTTAATGACAACTCAAAGCCACGAGAATGGGATGAGATAGACTTATCCACTCCTGAAAGTCGCAAAGAACGGATGGAAGTTTTGATTTGTCAAAAAGCTCAAAAAGGTGAAGACATTACCCAGTGCCTACAGGTCTTGGATTACCTGAAAAGGAGAACTGGAGAAAACAAACTATACGACATTCTCGCCCAACAAGCCAAAGAAAGATCCGTGTTCAACTCGTTGCAAAGGGTCTGCATTACTTCCTTTGCAATCCTGGGGATGATTGCGTTCTGTCATGGGGTGTTAACACGAGAAAATCAACAACAGCCTTCTGTTTCTAATGGTTCTATAGAACACAATCAATTTGTTCAAGAGGGTGATAAGCCTGACGGCATAGCTAACGCTTACCGCACTGAGCGCAGCGCCGGACGTTATCGCACTGATAACGAATACAACGGTAGAATTCAGGGTCAAATAAAGTCGAATCAGTAGCTGACCAATTCTTCACCAATACGGTGTGTCCTTATCAAAAGGCAGACTGTCAGTGTCCTCAAAATTCCGTAGGTCTTGTTGCATCTGCTCCAGGCGTTGTCCGTATGTCTTGCTGGAGGCAATTCTTTCTTGCATTTGTTCTTCACCGAAGTTGATGCCTTGCTCCGCGTGTTTAGCAGACACAGCATTATAATTATCAACTTCGATTTTCTTGCGGCGTTCCATTTCTTCCAACCAGTTCTCACTGATGCCCTTTCGTAAAGCTTCTTCTACATATTCTGCCCTGAGAGTGCCATCTGGGTTGAACTGCTGTTTTTCTTCTGAGGTGAAGAAATCGTAAGCAGTGTAAATAGGCCACGGCTCTGGGTCGGTTTCGTCTAGATGTTTCCACTCGTCATACTCTTGTTTCAAACGTAAAGCATAATCATCAATTGCTTCATTGCTCATTCCACTAGATAGCATTTCTTCTCTGGCTTCCTGTTTTAATGTTCCATCTGGATTAAATTCTTTTTTGTTCATATTTATCCAACGCTTAATTCTCGACATATAAAACCTCCTGAAAATTACAAGTTATTGAAATTTATGACACTAGAATTCAAGCATTTCGACACTAGACTAAACCAATGGATTCATACAGATGGGGATAACCAAAATCCTGAATCAATTTTAACTGAAAAATTAGACAATACACTACTAGAATCTTTCTTTCCAGGTAAAGAGTTCTCATTTGGGCATATTGATGAATATAGTGAACCAGAGGATTTACGAAATCATCCAGATGGACATGTTTTGCTATTGTCTTCAAAAACTCGATTACTCTACGGCCCATCAGAATATTTGGAAGAAATTGAAAAACTTTGTCCAGACCGTAAAGATAGAGGCGCTTACGGGTCAATTTTCTTAGGTTCTTGCAAAAATTCAATCAGTGAACAGTTAAATATTCTGGTAGTAGATGATAGCAATGGCGAAAATGGAGGATTTCTCAAAGATAAAGAGGCTTGGAAATTAGTGGGAGATTGTTACGGACAAATTTCCACCGAGCTATATGATAAATTAACTAAAAGAGAAGAACAAGAAGATAAAAGTTATCGGGTAATTCAGCATCGCTTTGGCTGGAAAGAGAACGATGGAGAGGACACTAAGTATCGCTTTGGTAAAGGAACACTACGTCCTTACAAACTAGATAAAATAAAATATGCTAATCCCAATCATAAACCCAAAATTGACTTAATCATCCCTCTATCCAGCTTCAAAGGAACGGATAAAGATAACCCTGCTGGCCCGAGTAAACCACAAATTAAACCGGGACTATACCAACAGAAAATTTGGTTGGGTGAAAAGGCACAATCAGAGCGTGGTAAAACTGCCATATCTCAATTACTGGCATCATTTCCCCAAGGTATCAAAGACTTTGTGGAGGAATTAGAAGTACAAGCACAAAAACTAACAGAAGTTCAGGATGACCCCAGAAAGGTTGCTGAACTTTATTGTGAGACGCATGAAAAACGCAGGGCTTTTACTGAGGAACAGAAAGCATCTACCCAACGAGAAATAAATACTCCAGGAAATCAAAAAACTTTTGTCAAACAACTAAATTTATTTGATGA
>JADEXK010000109.1 GCA_015207155.1 Nostocales cyanobacterium LEGE 11386
TTAAACGAGTCATGGGATTATTAGATACAACCGTGGCTATCCCCACAGGAAACCGTTCTTTACCATCAGTACGCGGTGAAGTGCATCTGGACAATATCACCTTTGCCTACAACGGACGCACTAATGTTCTCAAAAACCTATCTTTGCATATTCCCCCAGGAGCAAATATTGGTATTGTCGGTGCAACTGGTTCTGGTAAAAGTACCCTAGTCAAACTACTACTACGCTTTTACGAAGTCCAAGGCGGACAAATCCTGATTGATGGTATTGATATTCGGGAACTGCAACTTGGGGAACTGCGACGCTGTATAGGTTGGGTGAGTCAGGATGTGTTTTTATTTCACGGTACGGTGGCGGAAAATATTGCCTATGGTAGCTTTGATGCTACTTATGAAGAAATCGTTCATGCTGCCAAATTAGCCCAAGCACACGAATTCATCCTGCAACTACCCCAAGGTTACAATACTATCGTTGGCGAACGTGGTCAAAAGCTCTCTGGCGGACAAAGACAAAGGATTGCCATAGCCCGCGCTATTCTCAAAGACCCACCAATTTTGATTTTAGATGAAGCGACTTCTGCGGTGGATAATGAGACGGAGGCGGCTATTCAAAAGTCACTGGCGATGATTACCCAAAATCGGACGACGATTGCGATCGCTCATCGTTTATCTACAATTCGCCATAGTCATTGTATTTATGTGATGGATAATGGTCAAATTGTCGAACAGGGTAAGCACGAGGATTTAATAGCACTTGATGGAATTTATGCCAGTCTGTGGCGTGTACAGTCTGGAATTCATTAATACTTGCTTTTAACTAGTTTTGATAATTACAAGTTTGTCTACAAAGTAGAGGATAGATGTAGCAGTTTGTTACATCCTTGAAAACAAGTTTTACCAGCACTGAAAGATTGTCTTGTCACTTGTGCTTATGGATAATTTTAAAACCTTAAAAACCAAATTCAATGCTCAAGGTTATCGATTCACTCCACAACGACAATTAATTTTTGAGATTTTTCAAACTCTGCCAACAGGTAATCATTTGAGTGCCGAGTCACTACACTTTTTGCTACTAGAACGTGGGGAAGCAATGAGTTTATCTACGGTTTATCGTATCCTCAAAATCATGACTAAGATAGGGATTATCCGAGAAGTAGAATTAGCACAAGCACAAAAATATTACGAACTCAATACCATCTCTACCCATCATCATATTGTGTGTGTTCAATGTCATCAGATTATCGAGTTTGAAAATAACTCTATTCTGCAACAAGGCTTAAAACAAGTAGAAACAATGGGATTGCAACTAATTGATTGTAAATTCACACTGCAAACTATTTGTCCAGAAGCTCTACAGATGGGATAGCCGACACTATCTAGTAATTGGGTATGTCCTCGATTTATCAAGGCAGAAAAAGACAAAATTCCCAAACATCAGCAACTAGATTTAAAGACTGATATCAAAGAAAAACCTGAGCGCAGTATAGAGTTAAAAGGAGAATATATTGTAGTTCATACACCAAAAGATGAGATTGACAACTGTCAACACAGAGCAAAGTTGATTACAGGATGGCGTTTGTCAAGAGCAGATAAAACCTGGCTTTTTCCTCTAGAAAAAGCCTCAGAGGTACTAAATCTTTTTCCCGGATACGAAGTTGACCCAAAAATATCTGATAACTAATTTTTGGATGACCCTCACCTCTCTCCAAATTTTTAGGAATTTTTTGACAATCTTCAACAGCTTTATTACTGTTATTACTATTAAGATTGCTTGTTTTTTGGCAACACAACCATCAAAATAAAGACAGTTGCCCAGGCGATACAGTCAACTGGTTTACAATAATCCCCGATTTACAATAATCCCCGATAATGAATAAAAACCAAAATCACCGCCCACGACCCCAACGCAACTTTGACTGCAACTAAAATATTCAGCAAGGGGATCACTCCGCCACTAACCAGTGCGCCCAATGCTCCGTGGGGTAACTCCACTCCAGCCAGAGTGATCACCGCCAGGACAATAAAAATCAGCACCGAAACTTTCTCCCACTTAGCGGCGTGCCAACGCTGGTAAATCTCTTGCATCCACTCAGGTGATGAGGTAATCGCCACCAGACCGATCGCCGTACCGCCTGCCACCCCGGCAGCAAAGCCACCGCCAGGACTCAGATGCCCCCGAATTGCTAGTTCAATACCCACTAAAGAGGCAATAGTTGCTCCTAGACGCGCCAAGATAATTGATGGTTCATCTGTAAACTGATAGATGGCGCAGAACAGTCTTTCATCCGCCAGTAAAAAACGGGCACCCATGACCGCGATCGTAAATACTACCACTTCAAAGATAGTGTCATACAGCCGATTCCTGAGAATGATACCTGTAACCGCATTGGGTATTCCACTATCTTGTACAACCGATGCGACGATAGAGATATCCTCTAAGTCCGATGCTTGATTGGGCATGATCAAGAATATGAAGTACAGCGCTATCCCTGCTGCAATATAGACCCATTTCATCGCTGTTTCTCCTCTAAGTTTAGTACATTTACATAGGTCAAGATTGTTGCAGATGAAGAAAGTTCGGCTTGCATGATCTCATAGAGGCGTTGAACTCTGGTTGTAGTGTGATAGAGTTGCGCCTGGTCTGGCGATGCTGGCGGTGGGTGTAGCGACCGACTGCTACAGATTGTGTGGACTTCTTTGTCCATCAATGCTCGGTGCAAGGCCTGCATATTCGTATACGGAACTAGCTCAAGACGCACATAGTGTTTGCCAAAAATTGTGCGTAATTCATCCATCAATTGCCCAAAGTGAACATCTTCATCTGCCTCGCTCGACTCGTCTTTGAGCACGCCAAGGCGTATCACTAGCGATGAACGCACCGCGATCGCATACAGTGTAACTGCCAGCAGGGTACCCATCAATGCTTGGGTCAAAGCCACATCCGCCGCCCCCAAAACCGCAAATACCAATGCTGCCACAGCTCCCAGTATTCCCTGAATTACTAAGGCATTGTATGGATTAACTTGAAGTACCAGCATGAACGCAGATAACGGCAGCAGAGCGGTGATGACATAGATATAACTATCATTCATGGTCACCCTCACTGCTAGAACAGTACGCCAACACATATCCCAGCACTGTATTCCAGATTGCCAAGGAGATGATGCTGAGGATGAGTAGAGGCCATTCACTGGGTATTTTCAGGAGTAGCCCAACAATGATACTCATCGATCCGAGGGTATCTGCAACCGAAAGACTATGCAGCTTGAATAATACTGAGCGATTGCCCACCAGGGGTAAGGTTCCCCAAAACCAAAAGACGATGCCTACACCTATGCAGGTATAACTAAACAGGTCGATCATAATTACTCATGCGTTTAAGTAGATGTGCTAACAACATTAGTCCGGCATTACCCACACTCAGGATGATTACCCCAACAACACCGATCATCCAATCATCCCGTAAGACGGATACGACCAGGATCATGATTGATGTCTTGGTGGCAATACTGGCAAACGCCAACATTTTTTGCCAAATATCATCATCCTGCCAGGCTTCATAAATGGGTATGAGTAAGGCCAAAATCATTGCAATCAGTACCAGGTTCACGCCTTTTTTCTCCGTTTAATCTGGTGTACTTCGTACCAGCCATGTTTGTGGTATTTCAAGACGATGGTCTTGGGTGTAAAGGTGATCAGAAATATATCCAGAAAAATGAGTCCGGGTGTTCGTTGGGGTTTGACTCGTTTCATGATCACATCTTCGTGGTTATGGGGACGGAAGATGATTTCAAATGCCTCAATATATGCCTGGGGAATCGCCACTATCACCTCACCCAGCACACGCAACCAATCCCTTAAGGCTTCCGGGACTTTTTGACGACCTGGCAATAAAAGTGCAACGCTAACACCGATAATGATGTTTGCCAGACTCACATCAGAGGTGAGTAAAAACCAGATAGTTAGTCGCAATATTAAATTTAAGTGCCCAATCATGCCAATACCATCCCCAAGAGTAGAAGCAACATCAGACTCATGACACCGATTAGATGCTCAAATTGTTCTAGTACACGCGGCAAAGTGATGATTGACCGTTGAAAAATCAAAAAATGCGCCAACCAGCCCACGCCGATGATCACGATTACTTTGGTGATATTGGCAATAGTATACGCTTCATAGTACATGCCACTTGCAGCTATGAGGGCAGAGAGTAATAGGATCATCGGTGGCCAGAAACTAGGTCGTACATTCTTTGCTTTCCCATGGGGCAGAAAGATGAATTTGGCATACACGATCGCTGTTCCCACAGCCCCAATATTCATGGCGATCGCTTGCCAAGATACTACATTCTTCAGCGTCAACATCTTGGCCCCAAAGCCCACGAATAAGGGAAAGCCAGAAATCGAGAGGCTAGCCATAACCAGGGCAATCCAGAGAGGATTATTCATCGGCTTATCTAGCAATTCTTTGAAGTTTCGGCTCGGTAAGTTACCTGCTATCAGGAAGAGCGTTGATTTTGCCAGTCCGTGGGCCAGGGCATAAAAGCCTGCTACGCCCGGTGCAACGAGTAGCCAGCCTAACTGGGAAATAGTACTTAACGCTAATGTCCGCTTGGTATCCTTTTCAAAGACAGCATAGACTACTCCCAGCAGCGCTGTCCCCACCCCAAATATCCTCACAATGGGATCAATTTCCTCCACCATCAAAGCACAGCGCACCAACGGAAAGATACCAGTTTTGACCACAACTCCTGATAGCAATGCTGACACTGGCGTTTCCGATTCGGAGTGGGTCAACGGTAGCCATAATCCCGATGCAAAAATTCCCCCTTTTGTCAATAGTCCCACAAAAATGAGAGCGATCGCCTCGGTTGGTGCTTTACTTAACCCGGCAAAAGCAAAGGAATGATTCGCCTGATAGACCAACACTGCGCCAATCAGATAAAACAGCATGGCCGTATTGCTGACAAACAGATAGCGCAAAGCCACCCAAATCGAGCGATCGGTTCGGGGATAGGCAATCAAGAGAAACGCCGCAATACCGATTACTTCTAATGCCACGTATAAACTGATGAAATCCGCACAGATAAACGCGGCATTGACGCTGCCATGCAAAATAATGGTCTGCGTATAAAAGAAAGCCGTCTTATCAGTGTGCCAACAATAAAGGATGACCGCCGCCGTTACCAGGGCATTTGTCAAGATAAAGTAGCCGCTTAATTGATCAACCATCAATATGACGCCGAAATTATCTAGTAACTCTAAGATTAGCGGCGACTGATGGAAAAATAGCTGCAACGCATATCCCACCGAAACAAGGACTACGCCCAGTGCGAGGTATCGGTCAAGTTTGGGGAGTAGATAAATCACGAACCCCAAAAATAACGGTAGTGCGATCCAGGCAATGGTAATGGTATTCATGGCGTATTGTTCTTCTCGATCTCGTTGCTTTCCAAGGTCGGATTATCTCGTGCTAACTTCATCACACCGACCAGCATTAAAGCCTGAATCGAAAATCCAATCACAATTGCTGTCAATATGACCGCCTGGGGAACCGGGTCGGCGTATGCGCGATTTTCGACGTTGGCAACAATGGGTGTGAAAAAGCCATCTCGTGATGCAACTAGCACGTAATAGGCGATAACCCCCGTACTCATGACATCCATAGAGATGATCTTCATCACCAGGTTCTTTTTCAGGATGATGCCGAAAAATCCGCACAATATTGTTGCGAATATACATGCTTCTAACACGGGAATTGCTTGTTGGATAATGGTATAAATCTAGCCAAGTAGTAAGACTTAATAAAATAAAAGTTCGTAGTGAGTTAGCGCGGTCTTGGGGGTCTCCCCCATGAGCGACTAACGTAAAGCCCTGACGGGCATAGCTGCGCTTACCGCGCAGCGTGCCGGAGGCATTACCTGAAAGGTCAGGACTTTAGCCCTGTAAAACCTTGTCAGAAAGCGATAAATCGCTCACTACAAACAAAAATTTATCTTACATTTAATTATGTCCACCTACTTAGTGCAGCAAGCCCTAAATAGGCATACCATAACAAATTGATGAAAAGCCTATAGTATAGGCTTTTTGATTTTTGCGTAGCGATACTAACCTATTAACTTGGCTTCCTCCAAAGATTCTGCTTCTGCTGTCGATTGTTTAAATGCAAACCGCAAGCAAGGTGGTGCTAAGAAGGTTGTCAAAATCACCATAATAATGATCGCCGCTTGTAATGGTTTATCAAGAGTACCACTAGCTGCACCAATCCCGGCAAATACTAACCCAACTTCGCCACGGGGAATCATCCCTACACCAACCGCTAACCGATTAACTCCAGCTTGACCAAAAATAGACCAACCTGTGACGACTTTACCGATAATCGCTACCACAATTAAGAACGTGGCAATAATTAATCCTTCTCGATTTCCGGGAACTAAAGGATTAAGCACGCCTAAATCAACTTTCGCGCCAACTGTCACAAAGAAAACTGGGACTAAAATATCAGCAATGGGTTTAACTTGCTCATCTAGTTCTTTGCGTTTATCCGTTTCATCCAAAACTAAGCCAGCCGCAAATGCACCTAAGATGGCTTCTAAATGAATAGCATTACCCAAAAATGCCATGAAGAAGGCAAAGATAAATGCTGGGATAATTAAGTTTCCTCGCGTTTGCAATTTATTAGCAATGGCAACAAAACTCTGATTGAAATATTTACCTAATAAAATCGAGCCAATGAGAAATACAGTGGCGCTAACAATCAGATAAATCACGTTGAAAATATCAACTTCACCAGTTTTGGCCAGACTCGCTACTACTGCTAAGACGATGATGCCTAAAATATCATCAATGACTGCTGCACCAACAATAATTTGCCCTTCACGAGATTTTAACTGCCCAATTTCTGATAAAACTTTAGAGGTAATCCCAATACTAGTAGCTGTCAGCGCTGCACCTGCAAAAATCGCGGGAATGACTGGGACATGAAAGAGCAACATCAATCCTGTGGTACCAGCTGCAAAAGGAACGGCTACCCCGACACAAGCCACAATTGTTGCTTGATAACCGACTTTTGTTAGCTCTTTTAAATCCGATTCCAAGCCAATTTCAAATAAGAGAATGATCACACCCAGTTCAGCAAGCACGGAAATGATTTCACTCTGGCTTTGAAAAATTGATGTTACTGCTGCAGGACTGATGTCGTTAATCAATTGCAGGATAGTCATAATGGTGGAGTCAGAAGCAGCTGCACCACTTTCAGGAAACACAACCAAATGTAGTGCAGAAGCACCTACCACCACGCCACCAAGTAACTCACCTAAAACGGGAGGTAAGTCTATCATTCGAGACAATTCACCACCAATTTTACTGGCCAGATAAATGACTACTAAACTGAGTAATACGCCAGCCAAGATAATAGGAGCATTTTCTGCTTCGTTTGTGGTTGCGAGTAAAGAATTTTGCCACACTAAGTTAGCTATTGATTCTGAGAACATCATTTTATCTGTCTGTTGTGTTGATTAATTCTGTGGTGAGATCAATTCCTGGGAGAAATACAAAAGTAATCATGAAATGGTGGGTAGTTGCCTACCCTGCTTAATTAAGTTTGATATCCGTAGGTATCAGGATCATTTGCTGCGGAACGATATTCACTAGTGTCGGTAACGTTAGCACTGACTGCATAGGGATTAATTACAGTCAAGGCTTGCTTGAGTGCTTCTGAACGATTCATCAAGAAATTTTGTGCAGGTACGAATCTCTCGATGCCAAATTTCTCTAAGCGGCGTTTAATTTTGCCAGATGCACCGACAATTAACACGTGACGACCTTGTTCACAAGCGTCTTTGATGGCATTTTCAATTGCTAAAGAAGCCGTCACACCCAACATGGGGACATCGCTGAGGTCTAAAATCAGCACATCAGAGTCTGCCATTGCTGAATGTTCACGAGCGATCGCTTTGGAAACTCCAAAGATCATCGGCCCGCTCAGGTAAAATAGCAGAACACGTCCGTTAGCTTGATCAAGTAATTGCTTCTCTTCATCGTTCAAGACGATAGCATCATCCGCATCGGTAATTGTCTTCACATCCTGGGACTGTAACTGAGAAAGACGTTCGATAGTTAAGATGTTGGCAATGAAAACTCCCACGCCGACAGCAACAATCAAGTCCACAAATACGGTTAAGAACATCACACCGTACATAATCAGCGCACCCTTGAGGGATACATGATGAGCGCGTTTCAAAAAGCTCCAGTCGAGAATGTCAATCCCTACTTTGAGAGCAATACCAGCCAATACAGCCATGGGGATGCTTTGAGTTAAACCAGCAGCCCACAAAACTACAACCAGTAAAATCAAGGCACGAGTCAAACCAGATAAAGCTGTTTTAGCACCAGTCTGGATATTAACTACTGTTCCCATCGTTGCACCAGCACCAGGGAGTCCACCACATAAACCAGATGCTAAGTTACCGAGACCTTGACCAATTAATTCTTTATTAGACTTGTGTTCAGTGCGAGTCAAACTATCGGCAATTACAGAAGTTAACAAAGTATCAATACAACCCAACATCCCCAACATTGCCCCATCAACAATCATCACAGTGATTTGTGATGCACTAAAGGTAGGCATTTGCAATGTTGGCAATCCCATGGGAATTTCGCCAATTCGTCTGATGTCAACATTTCCGAAAAATACTAGGGAAACTATTGTTACTACTACTAATGCCACTAATTGTGGTGGAGCAAAGCGCTTGAGTTTAGATGGCATTAAGAAAATAATTGCCAAGGTCATTGCTCCCAAAGCTGTTTCCACAGGATTAATATTTGCTAACAGCTGGGGCAAGTTTTGCACCATTCCTAATACCCCACCTTTCGGACTGGGTTGTCCCACAAAAGGGGCAATTTGCAGTAATATCAAAATGACTCCAATCCCAGACATGAAACCGGAAATCACACTGTAGGGCATGAGGGTAATATATTTACCCAGCTTGAATACTCCCAACACGATTTGAAATATCCCGGCCAGCATAACTACTGTAAATGCCATTGCCAAGCCGTTTTCAGGGTCTCTGGCAGTCATGGAACTGACAATTGCCGTCATGACTACGGTCATCGGCCCGGTTGGCTCAGAAATTAAGGTTGGTGTCCCACCAAATAAGGCTGCGAAAAAGCCGACGCAAACGGCACCATAAAGACCAGCCACAGGCCCAGCACCGGAGGCGACACCGAATGCCAGCGCTAAAGGTAACGAGACGATCGCAGCAGTTAAACCACCGAACAAATCGCCTTTTAAGTTTCTAAAATGGATAGTATTAGTCAATGTCATACTTTGCTTATAGTTCTAAAAACAACAAAATTTAGATTGGTAAAAATTGCCAGCGACTTTCAGTGATTCCATGTTTTTTGAACATGAAAAATTAGGTAAAGAAAACTTTAATTCTTCACAAAGCAGTAGGGTATGGTGCCTTTCTACATGGTGAGTTGCTGAATACGAATCGAATCCCCAATAGAGAAGGCTTAGGTCAAAGACAGTTCAAAAATTTGACTCAAAGAACTTACATAAATTGCAAGTTTTTTTGCTCGCCAACTTTCTAAGGTTAACAATAGCTTACAGCCTTATAATTCAATTTTGTTAATTGAGAAGCATTAATATTAAATAAATATTAAATTGCTTGCATAGATAAAAGACTATACTTGTTGACTAACTTTGATGGCAGTAATTAATAAGATAGGTAAAAGTTATATTAATTTTGATTAAAAATGTTTTTTGACCAGAATATATCAAGTAAACTACAGCTTAATGAGTATTCAACTTACCTAGTGTGACTTGCACAATAAAATAAACTTTTAGTTCAAAATACGCCTCATAAAAGTTGTGTCCATTTTTATGAATAATTCATCGTTAAGAAGATAGGTGGTGGTAGGCGACAGGGCAAACGCATCTATAGGCAAAGTGCTGAGTGCTATAAAATAGCCTGAGTTCGATCACCTCTCCCCAACCCCTCTGTGACGCACAGATGGGCTTAAATATCTTGAAGCTCAACGATAAATTAAAGTTTTGCAAGCCTCTACGCCACTTGCTACAACGCGGGGAACCTACGCAACGCAAAAATAGCTACTGGCGTGACCAGACTAATTTAGTTCATCAATAGCGAGCTAAAATTTTGTCCAATTTTAGGCTTTCCACCTTTGTGCCTTTGTGGTTCAAGAGTCATTTTTTTAACCACTAAGACACAAAAAAAATACATCACACCTTGAAAGGGGTAGTTCTAGGTATATTCTTTCAGACCAAGATGCTGATTTGAATTCGTAGATAAGATAAAAGAGTAAAAGGCTTTTCATCCACACTACCAATGACCTCAACCCTGTTCAAATTTCCTCGGATCAATGCTCCCACACTGCACCAAATGCCCAATGGTTTAACCATAGTAGCGGAGCAAATGCCGATTGAAGCTGTGAATCTCAGCTTGTGGATCAAAGTTGGCTCGGCGGTAGAATCTGATGCTATTAACGGCATGGCTCACTTTTTAGAGCATATGATTTTTAAAGGAACTGAGCGATTAGCTAGCGGTGAGTTTGAACGTCGAATTGAAGAGCGGGGTGCCGTTACCAATGCGGCTACCAGCCAAGATTATACTCATTACTATATAACCACTGCTCCCAAAGATTTTGCTGAACTAGCACCACTACAAATAGATGTAGTATTTAATCCCAGTATTCCTGATGATGCCTTTGAACGTGAGCGATTGGTGGTTCTAGAAGAAATTAAGCGTTCCGAAGATAATCCTCGTCGGCGCACATTTAGAAGAGCGATGGAAACAGCGTTTGCACAGTTACCTTATCGCCGTGCAGTATTGGGGCCAGAAGAGGTAATTTCCCAACTTAAACCTCAGCAAATGCGTGATTTTCATGCTACTTGGTATCAACCCCAGTCAATTACTGCTGTAGCTGTGGGCAATTTACCTGTGGAAGAATTAATTGCAACTGTGGCTGAGGGATTTAGTCACACTCAGCAACGCCAGATGCTCCCCTTCGACTTCGCTCAAGGCCAGCGCACTCAGGACTCAGCACTCAGTCCTGAACCTGCATTTACAGAAATTGTGCGTCGGGAATTTGTTGATGAAAGTCTTCAGCAAGCACGAATAGTGATGGTGTGGAGAGTTCCAGGGTTGGGGCAATTAGATGATATTTATGGTTTGGATGTTTTAGCGGGAATTTTAGGACACGGACGGACATCAAGATTTGTGAGAGATTTGCGGGAAGAAAGGGGATTAGTGTCTTCCATTGCTGTGAGTAATATGAGTAATCTACTGCAAGGGACATTTTATATTTCGGCTAAATGTGCAGTAGAAAATTTACAGGCTGTGGAAGAAGCGATCTCCCAACATATCCGTATACTGCAAACAGAGTTAATCTCAGAAAAAGAAATTGCCCGTGTGCGACGGCGGGTAGCTAACAGATTTATATTTGGTAACGAAACCCCAAGCGATCGCGCTGGTTTATATGGTTACTATCAATCTATGGTAGGAGATTTAGAACCTGCGTTTAACTACCCAAATCATATTCAAAGCCAGGATGCAGCTGACTTAATGCAAGCAGCTAAAGAGTATCTGTCTCCAGATGCTTATGGTGTAGTTGTCCTCAAGCCGTAATAAAGTTCTTCTTTCTTATTCCCCTCATCTTCTTGCACACAACTGCCTATTTCCTACTCCCCAATTTAAAAATGTGGACTGAAATTGATACTCATATTAGCCAAGTCACTGGCGACAAGTTTCAGAGTCAGCAGCGCAATTCTGTCAGTGGCGGCTGTATTAACCAAGGTTATGCTGTTTCTGATAGTCAGCAGACTTACTTCGTCAAGCTTAATCAAGCATCCCAAGTAGCAATGTTTGCAGCTGAAGCGCTAGGTTTAGAGGAAATGCTAGCAACAGCTAGTATTCGTGTTCCCAAACCTATTTGCTGGGGTACGGCTGGTAATTCTAGCTACATTGTTTTGGAATGGTTGGAAATGGGAGGGGGTGCTTCGACTATGCTCGGCAACCATAACAATAAATCTTGGCATGAAATGGGACGCAAGCTAGCAACGATGCACAAAGCTACTAGCAGCCAAGGTTTTGGGTGGAAAATTCATAATACTATTGGTTCTACACCCCAAATTAATACTTGGACAGCAGATTGGACAGAATTTTATGCCAAACACCGCCTGAGTTATCAATTTGAGTTAGCAAGGCGACGGGGTGGTAATTTTCCCAAACAAGATCAGTTACTAGCGATTATTCCTGAACTATTTGCAGAGCATCAAGTGCAACCATCTTTAGTGCATGGCGATTTATGGAGTGGGAATGCTGGATGTACTGTTGCGGGAGAGCCAGTAATATTTGATCCAGCAACTTATTTTGGCGATCGCGAAGTTGATATCGCCATGACAGAATTATTTGGTGGCTTCCCAGCCGGATTTTACCAAGGTTATCACGAGGTATTGCCTTTAGATGCAGGCTATGAGCAGAGAAAAACGCTTTATAACCTGTATCACATTCTCAATCACTTCAATTTATTTGGCGGTGGTTACGCTTCCCAAGCAAATAGGATGATTGACCAGATTTTGCGTTAGGTGTTTTTTTCGGCATTGCATGTTTGCGGGATGATTTTGCTGGTTTTGTGGGATGGGCATCTTGCCTGTCCCTATGTATTTCCAGGGGGGCAAGACTTGGGCGTGAACGCTCAGTCCATAGCTTGCGTGGCGAAGCCATATGTTGCCAACCCTACAAGAATCATCCCTTGATTTAGCAACGCCTTTTTTTTCATTGCGCTGGCGATGAGAAAATAGCCTTTGGATGCCGATAGGCTTGACACAGCGATGCTACTTGTGACTATCGTCACTTTCAAACAATAGAAATTTTGCAAAAATATCTTTTATTATATTTTACCACTTAAGGAACCCCTCCTCAAACCCCTTCGTCCTGATTAGAGACTGTAACATTGGCACAAGCTTAAAACAGAGTTTAATGCTTTGATGATAGTTAATTGCCTTCAATTATAAATTTCTCTTTCTAGCTTTGGCGTTCGGTAAATACCCAACACTTAATATTTTCCTAGGAGACTTAGTATGAGTAAGTAGTAATGCAAATAATTTTGTGATTTCTTTAAAGCTACGTATACTAGCTTGATACTAAGCTGTTTGTAAGCCGCTTTATTAATTGTGGTTAACTGTTGTGCAAAATACTCATCAAGGCTTTCCTGTTAAATAATTCAATTCCTCCCTAAATTTCTCCAAAATCAGGGGATTCAGTTGTTTAAGAGGTATAGCCAAAAACTGAAAAGTAACAATAAATGTTTGTGATTATGCCTAACTCAAAATTCTGGATAATCACGACTCATTGTTGATAGTACCTTTGCAACTGTTGGGGTGAGAGAAGGTATTTTTCTAAATCTGGTATTTGGCACAATCTGAACCAGAAATAAAAAACAGATACTATCATTTCCTGATTTTTCTTCATATAAGCTTTACATAGAGCAGTTTTGCGTCATTTCACATGTTTGTTGAAGTGCTGTTTTTGTCTCTAAATGCAAAATAATTAAAGCCTATTCATTGGGATACTTATACTTAGTAAATAGTCCACAGTATTTATGTCTTTAGACAGAGATACAAACTGGTTTTTAGAGGTAAGTAGATTTCGCATATTAAAAGACTTATTAGTAATATTTACTTATTATTTTTTCTTTCACCAATTTATATTGCAGATTTAGGTTTTGGTTAGATAAATCTATGGAAAATAAGACAGATATACAAAGGGAATTTATACCAGAAATGAAGAGTTTATAAAGTAAGTTGAGTGTATATTGCATATTCACAGGTATTTATGTGATTCTACTAGAAGTAAGAAATACATAAGCAACTGTTCAGACTATCAGCGAATGTACTTTACGTATATACGTATATAGCAACAGTTATGTTCTGCAACTGGATTAATGCCAGACACAAATTGCAACATTTCGTTTAGTTTTTATAGGAGTCTCAGATGATTGCTTCTAAATCCAAATTTTTGAAAGGTGCTGTTGCCGCATTGGCTGCTCTACCCGTAGCTGCTGCTACAACCTTCACTCCTGCTGGTTCTGCTGAAGCTGCTGCACTTTTTGGTGACTTTCAGTTAGCGGGTGATACCGCAGCTGTTTTGAAAAGTGATTCTCTCACCTTCAATGACCCAAAAACATTTAACGTTATTACAAGCAGTGGTAGTTTCACCGGTTTCGCCACGGGTACAATGGGTAGTATTCTCAGCTTTGGCCCTCCCACGGTAGCGACTAATCCATTCATTGACTTGGGTGCCTTAGATGGATTAGACATTTTTACCGCGACCTCTGCTTCCTACTCATTGGGCACTACTATGGGTTCGGGTGCGTTTGCCCGTACTCCCATAAATGTGTCAGTTAGTGGATTCTTTACCAGCGCCTCTGGAAACATATCTAACGGAGCGGGACTATTAACTTTACAAGCAGTTGGTAATCAAGCTACTGTTTTGGCAAACATTGCTAGCGCTAGCGGTCTTACTGCGAGTTATTCTGGTCTCTACTTAGCTACTGTCCCCGAACCAGCTACCATGCTTGGTTTAGGCATAGTTGGCGCAGCCATGTTTGCCGCTCGTCGTCGCAAAACCATAGCTGAATAAACCTGACCTATAAAAAAGTTACTTTCAGTATTTGAAAGTAACCCAATGTGATAATCGATCTGGCTAGAACGCAAATCTCTCCTGGCTAGATCGAATTTTTTCATTTACCCGATAAGTTTACTATAACTATTGCGAAAGTCAAGAAATCACGCAACGAGAACTAGCCTTAGCCCTAGCGACGGTCATTCGGGGCTACACAAACGAAACCCACCTGCGCGGGTTGAAACCCTTGATTCTCGGTTAGTCCGAGCAGGACGTTCGGCGAAACTCAGTCGAGCCGCGGACTTGAGTTGTATATCGCAATCCTATTTGATTTGCAAACAGCGAGATGCTCAGATCCCCGACTTCTTCAAGAAGTCGGGGATCTTTAGGACTGCAAGGCTTTTCTCGCTTCATTTGCCACCGCTTCGACCTCATCATCAACAAGAGTTTCTAATACAGATTTAGCATCTGCACCACCTAAACGAGTCAAGGCTTGCACAACTCTGTAACGAATTTGCCAATCTGAGTTACTAGCAAAGGGCGCTAACAGGGAAATTGCTTGTATATCTCCTAACTCTCCAAAGGAACTAATAGCAGCAGTTTGGACTAATTCATTCTCTGAAGAGAGTGCTTGTTTGAGTAATGCAAAAGCTCGCGGATCACCTAACTCTCCTAATGTAGCAATGATGCTAAATTGCACCAACCACTCCGGAGTTGTGTTGTAAAGCTGCTCTAAATCTGCAAAAGCATCGTGTAATTTTAAAGCCCCTAAACAGTCGGCGGCGGCTGCTTGAACATCGGCTTCGGGGTCATTGAGCAAACCACGTAATATGTCTAAAGATAGTTGTAAATCTTGGTTTCCTAGTGTGTCTATTTGACTCACCGCAGAGTATCGCACTCGAGAGTTACTATCACCAATAGCAATTTGAATTAATTCAAAAGCTTTTGCTGGTTCTAATTCGCGGGCTTGATTAACCGCACGCAAACGATCGCCTAAATCCTCAGAACTAAGTAATTGCCTTACAGACTCAGGAGTAATACTCATTTATTTGTCCTAATTTTCAAAAGTGTTTAAAAAAGTCAATCACCAAAGCAGAAAAACTCTATACCAATCACCAATGACTAAGATTAACTAGCTGCCATTGCTCGAACAATATCACCACGAGTGAGAATACCAACAACTTGACCCGCGCTGTCAAGAACTGGTAATCGGTGAACTCTGCGATCGTGCATCAGTTGAGCTGCTTCCTTGACAGTTTTATCTGGAGAAATAGTCACAGGGTTTTTACTCATCACTTCGCCAACAGTTTGCCCTAGTGCTTTGTGTAGGTCGCGATCGTAAGTAGCAGGATTTTGTAAATAAATCACACTATCGAGAAACATAATGTACGCCGGAGGAGTCACACCAGTTTCTTGCCACATCAAATCAGTTTCGGAAATAATACCCACCAATTTACCGACATCATCAACAACAGGTATTCCACCGATGCGTTTTTCTGCAAGAGTTTGGATAGCTTCCTTCAGTGGAGTTTCAGGCCTGACAACAATTGGGTCACGGCTCATCACGTCGGCAACGGTTTTAGACATTTGCTTGCTAATACCCTCGATCAAAGTCTCTGCAATCATTGTAGAAAATTGCGTGACTCAACCTGCTTCAGTTAATACATTGTTACGGTATTGGGGCATTGGGCATTGGGCATTGGGC
>JADEXK010000110.1 GCA_015207155.1 Nostocales cyanobacterium LEGE 11386
TCATCAAATAAATTTAGTTGTTTGACAAAAGTTTTTTGATTTCCTGGAGTATTTATTTCTCGTTGGGTAGATGCTTTCTGTTCCTCAGTAAAAGCCCTGCGTTTTTCATGCGTCTCACAATAAAGTTGAGCTACTTTTCTGGGGTCATCCTGAACTTCTGTTAGTTTTTGTGCTTGTACTTCTAATTCCTCCACAAAGTCTTTGATACCTTGAGGGAATGATGCCAACAATTGAGATATGGCAGTTTTCCCCTTTTCGGATTGTGCCTTTTCGCCTAACCAAATTTTCTGTTGGTATAGTCCCGGTTTGATTTGTGGCTTACTTGCCCCTCCAGGACGATCCTTATCTGTTCCTTTGAAACTGGATATGGGGATGATTAGGTCAATTTTAGGTACATTCTTCTGCCAAGAAAACTCTTGTATTAAAGAAGGACGCAATGTACCTTTACCAAAGCGGTATTTAGTGTCTTCTCCATCTGTTTCTTTCCAGCCAAATCGATGCTGAATTACCCGATAGCTTTTATCTTCTTGTTCTTCTCTTTTGGTTAATTTATCATATAATTCAGTAGAAATTTGTCCGTAGCAATCTCCTACCAGTTTCCACGCATCTTCATTTTTTAGTATTCCTCCATTTTCACCCCTTCCATCAGTTGAATCATCTACTACCAGAATATTTAGCTGTTCACTGATTGAGTTTTTGCAAGAACCTAAAAAAATTGAACCGTAAGCACCTCTGTCTTTACGGTCTGGACAGAGTTTTTCGATTTCGTTCAAGCATTCTGATGAACCATAAAGTAATCGAGTTTTTGAAGATAGCAGAAGAATATGACCATTTGGATGATTTTCTAAATCTTCTGGTTTACTATATTCATCAATATGCCCAAATGAAAATTCTTTACCTGGAAAGAAAGATTCTAGTAGTGTATTATCTAACTTTTCAGTTAAAATTGATTCAGGATTCTGGTTATCCCCATCTGTATGAATCCATTGATTTAGTCTAGTATCGAAGTGTTTAAATTCTAATGTCATAATTCAGGAGAAATTGTATGTTTAGACTAAAACGTTGGCTAAATATGAATCGCAAAAAAGTAAACGAAGATGGCTCGTTGAGAGAAGAATATATTCAACAATTGATTAGTGATAATATGCCTACGGAAATGCTGCATAAACACGCTCAGATTTTGAAGAATAAATACGAGGAATTAAAACATTTAGATGAAACCGACCCAGAGCCGTGGCCTGTTTACACTGCTTACGATTTCTTCACCTCAGAAGAAAAACAGCAGTTCAACCCAGATGGCACTCTCAGGGCAGAATATGTAGAAGAAGCTTTACGAAAGGGCATCAGTGAGAACTGGTTGGAAGAAATGGAACGCCGCAAGAAAATCGAAGTTGATAATTATAATGCTGTGTCTGCTAAACACGCGGAGCAAGGCATCAACTTCGGTGAAGAACAAATGCAAGAAAGAATTGCCTCCAGCAGAACATACGGACAACGACTGAAGCAAATGGCAATAGACCTGCGGAATTTTGAGGACGTTGACAGTCTGCCTTTTGATAAAGACACACCGTATTGGTAAGGTGATTTGGATGTGCAAAATTAACCAATTAATTGAGGAATAGGAAGGCTTTGTTCTATTTCTAGTTTCCTAATATTCGATTGCTTTTGAATAATGGAATAGTCAGTCTTTGGTTGAACAATATCAGATGTAAAGTTATTCCAAGATTCGTGATTAAATTCATTGAAATGAGGTGAGTTTTTGATGATAGGAATGGTAAGATGTTTTATCTCTTTGGCAAAAAATAATTCATCGGTAGTAAACACCAAGGGTTTGACAGCATCATAGGTAATTATAGTAGGCATAATGCTAGACATTAAAGACGCTAAAATAGCCTGAGATTCTGCATTAAATCCCAAAATGACTAATTGTTTGTCTTTGATTTTCAAAGGGAAACTTGCCGCACCCAAAAAGCAATTACTAGCAGATTGTGTCGCGATGAAATTTCCCAGGATCGCAAAAGCAGTAGTGATTATTTCAGTATTAGTTTTAGTACCTACTGTGCTTAGTAATTGACCGAATGCTAGCTTAAGCCAAGGATTTAAGGGAGCAGCCATTAATCTTTCTGTTAGGCGATCGCACTCAAGTATGGCAGAAGCAGTCAACAAATCAGCTAATGTAAACTCCTTAGCCAACATCAAAACTGCTTGAATTAGCTGAATACTAGAATAAGTAAAGAAACTATCAACATTTGACTGAGAAAGCTGATAGATAATTGTTGCTAAATCATGTGCAGCCACACTGTCAGTAGAATCTTTCACCAAATCGAGCAGATTAAATGTTGCTGATTCTGGAAACCCTGGTGCGAGAATATGAATGTCATAGCCTCTATCCCTGGCATGAAGAGCGATTTTAGCAATAGAGGGATAGTTGGAATCATAAATTAGTATGGGGCGTTGTTGAGTGATCGCAAAGTCGAGCATATGTTTATTACTTGGGTGTAGTTTAATTGTGAAGATTGTTTTCTATTTAATATCCTTTGGTTGCTTTTCAAGGATGAGATAAATCAATTAAGCCGGATGCCTATAGCCTGATAAACAAGAAGAGCCATTAAAATATTCCACACAAGGGTATAAAGAGAAAAACCACTCATATAATGCAAAAGATTAGAACATAAATACTGCTTGACAAAACCTTTTTCTTCTTCCGTCATTAGGTGATTTTTTTCTAACATTTTAATACCCGTACTGGTAGCACCTTTCTCTTCTAAAAGCCTGGCTGCTATTAACATTGCTCCAGGGAAAGCTCCTAACAGAAAAAGCCACCAAATAGCTGGCTTTGAAAGAAAGACAAGTGGAACAATAGCCAACATACTAAGAATGAAAAATCCGCCCCACAGGTATTTAGAAAGTGACAAGTAAGATCGACCTTTATTAAAATTAATAGCATGACCGCATTCATGAACGCTAACAGCTAAAGCTTGTAGAGTTGGATTTTCGTAATGCTCTGGGTTAAGATATATTGTTCCATAACGACCTTCTTGTGACTTAAAAACATTATCATTAGATATTGAGCCTTTTCGGATGGGTAGCTCACTTAAGTTGTTTTCATCTAGAACGTCTCTAGCAATTTCACATCCAGTTTTGTTGAAAGAGTTCGGAGCGTTGAAAATTGGTTCTAGTCTTCGCCGCAATTGAAAGTGTCTGTTAAGCCACCACCAAAACATACAAAGGGAAATGATTGAAGCTCCACAGAATAAATAAAAAAGGAAGAACATATTTCTAAAATCCTTTTAAAAATGATTAACGTTACGCCAGTATTCTCGGAAACTACCGAACTAAAATAAGACATTTTTTAAAGAGTTTGTTGATTGGCTCAAACAAAATCATCGGAGTAACAACCGAGCCGATGATTGCATAGTTGCTGCCCTGAATCTAATTCACCAGCAACTTCCAAAATCCGCTGTTTGTACTGTTCAGGCTTGCCTAACTTATCTGCGACATTGTGCCAATTTTGTAGATGATCACGGATTAGGGCTGGGCGGTTTGCCACACTATCAGGTTCGGCTTTTACTACCTTGGGGATAGTAAGCCACATTCACTCACCGAGAAATTTTTGTCTCCATTGTGCTTCGGGACGGCAATCATAAATAGCTGGAATTCCTGTGGGAAAACTTCCAGGAGGGCTGGAGATATATTCAGCGATCATTTGTTCTTTTTGTTGTTCAGAAAGCTGATTGACTGTCACCTGAGCCGAGGGCGTAGGCAACTTAGCTTCATCTCGAAACCCTCCTACGAGGAATGTTTGAGCCTTGTAGAAGCTAGGTTCGGTAGCCTCACCCATGCCAAAACACCCTCGCGATTCAATAAACAGGTGAGACTGAATACCTGTAGTAAAATCACGAGTAGGGATTAACTTATGTGCGCCAGTTGCCGCCCAAAAATACATTGGTTGGGCAGATTCAACGCACTGATTCTCAACTGAACTTCCGAGACTCATAATCCTCTCTACTCCGCATACTTCATATGTAACTTTATATAACGAAGGAGATTGGCGAGAAATATTTCTGACTTTTTCTTGAAAAGGATTTCTTTGAGCTACTGTAGACTGACAGGATGCAGATGCAAAGGCTAACGAAAGAATTAGGTACTTGCCACTAGTCAAAAAAGAGCGATTTAACATTTGTTTATATCCTTTAAAAGTTGAAGATTTTTGGTCAAAGAAGAGGATGGAGAGAAATTTCCCTTCTGCCCCCGACAAATAGCCCCATGTCCTCTTGGGGAATCAGACGGCTTCCCAATTGTCATTGTTGGAAACTTCAAGAAATAGTGATTTGCAGTTGATATATCCCAAAGCGATCGCACGAAAAACTGCATGAGCGCGATTTTGGGAACCAAGTTTTAGGTTTAAAGAATTTGTATATCCTCTGATGGTGCCAATAGAGACATGGAGATTTTCTGCCATTTGCTCATTGGAAAAGCCAAAAGCCATCATCTTAAGGACTTTAATCTCGGAAGAAGTTAACGACTCGCCAAACTTTTTTCCTTTCTTTAAAGGACTTTCCTCCTCTTTGATATCTAGGATTGAGCGAGAAAGTTTAGGGTCAATCCAGCACTGTCCTTCATAAGACATCTTAATTGCGTATAAGAGGATCTCCGGTTCAGTATCTTGTAGCAAATAAGAACTTGCACCGGAATTAAAAGCTAATTTTAGTAGTCCTTCATCTGAGTGCTGAGTCAGAACAACGATTTTAATATCAGGAAACTCTTTTTTAATAGTGATAATCAAGTCAATGCCGTTAATATCGGGTAAATCAATTTTCAAGATGACGACATTGGGTTTACTCTTCCTTATTGCCTGCAATCCTTGTTTTCCTGACGCGACTTCTCCACACACTTCCATATTGGCTTGTTGGGAAACAGTGGTTTTCAGTCCAAATCTAAGAATGGGTAAATCTTCAATAATTAACACGCGTATCATACTTTTCTTGATTTAGAAACAACCTGAAGAAAGAAATTGCATTCAGAAGTCAAGATTCGGAACTTAATTCTCAATTCCGACTCCTGACTCTTAAACTTTTAAAAAACCCGAAAATACATTATGATAATTTATCATTTTCAAGTTAATAATCATAATTTAGTATTTGCAGTTGATCTTGAATTTGGATGTTACTTTTTTTGGCTGTACCCGAAGGAAGTTCAAGAACATGAGTAGCAATAGGAGCATTATAAATGATGCATGGCTTTTGGGGACATGGCGGCGCATTGTTAACAATTTTCGTAACCATACCATCATTAAGAAATATGATATCTAGAGGGAAATTGACTTTGTGCATCCAGAAACCAGCATTAGTGTAAGGTTTACCAAAATCAAAAAGCATCCCGCGATCGCTCGGTAGACTAGCTCGAAATTTCAGTCCTTTCTCCAGTTCTTTAGGTTTGGTAGCTGACTCCAAGTAAAAAGTGTAATTGTTGTGGGTCAGCTTGTATTTAATCGGCAAGTGTTGTGGGCGAGATGAGAGAAATATTAGAGAAAGAGTTCCGACAATAACTGCTATTCCAGCAATTGGCCCCAAGAGATTAAAGCCTTTAAGAACGACTAAATCAATTTTCTTAGATATTTGCATAGTTAAAAAGGAGTCAGGAGCCAGGAGTCAGAAACCAGAATGGGGAAATAGAGTATTCTGTTTTATTCACCCAAAGATATTTACGTCACCAATACTGTAATTAGAAGAATCGACAGGGCTAGAAGGTAAACCCTGCAAAGAAGCTTTGTTTCGCATCGATTCAATTCTGTCAGCTTCTCTAATGGCCAAGGGATTGATTAATTGCCTGGACTGCAATAGTGCGCTTAGAGTAATTTCCAGTGGCGGTAATTCATTGAGTATGGGAACATCTTCAGGAAACATTTCACAGAAAGTTGTAGCTGCTGCTCTCTCCACAATGGTTTGGATCTCTGCGCCCACACAACGATACGTTTCTTTGAGTAGCCTACGCCACTCGTCATCAGTAAAGGGGTCTCCAAAACGGAAACGGTAGTCAAATCTCGCTAGGTGAATTTTGAATATTTCGTATCGTTCACCATTATTTGGTAAATCCACCTTAAATATGTCATCGAAGCGCCCGCATCTAGTCAGTTCTGGGGGTAACCATTCTATATTGTTAGCACTGGCAATCACTAGTACATCACTAGTACGTTCTTGCATCCAAGTTAATAAAATACCTGCCAACCTCTTGGATAAATCATCATCCCCAGCGAATCCCTTATCAAAGTCATCTAGGTAAAAAATAATACTGTTTATCCTGTCTGCCAGTGCCAATAATTTTTTCAGCTTGAATTCTGCGAGGTTGCCGTAACTGCGAAAACTAGCCCATTCTACAATGATTAAAGGCACACCCAACCTTTGAGAACAAGCTTTTGCCGAGTGCGATTTACCAGTTCCTGGCGGGCCAATCAACAACACACCTTTGGGAAGTTTCAGTTTATAAGCTTTAGCTAATGGAGTGAGCAAGCGCTTATACTTTTTAAATGATTCTTGCATCAGTTCTAGCCCACCGACTTCAATCGCCAAAGGCTGAAGAAATTCAATGTTGTATACTCGCTTGAGTAAATTAATCTTGTAAGCAGAAAGTTTTTCCACTGCTGTTATGTTGTCAGTAATTACAGAATGGATACCATACTCAATATCTGCAATGTACATTCCTACCGCCGCGATCGCTAAATCATGAATTTCTGATTCAGAATAGATTATGGGTAAAATTTGCGGTAGATAAGCCGTAATTTCCTCGACTGTTGGTAATTGTTGAATGACAGTTGGAATTTCCGCAGCGATATCAAATGAAAGATGAGCATTTGGCCCCAATAAAAGTGCTGTTTTATTGGAGTTACGATTGTAGAGTTTGAGATTAATTAGCGCCGACTTAATCCATTCCGAGGTGAGAAAAAAATCAGGGTCACTGGTATCCCCCAACCAAGGAAATATCCCTTCCAGTATCAAAATGCCTTCCAACTTGGTGGTTTTCCAGAATCGCAAAATTTCAAAATAATGTTCACGCCTAGATTTAGCAGTGATGGGTTGATATTCTCCTACTGGCTGTAGAGTTAATTCACCCTCGTTAATTTGCAACTGGTGCAGTTGGTCATCTTCCAGTGTCCATAGATAGCAGTTTTTCTGTTGTGATTCACATTCGATTGCAATACCTGTAAGTAATCTTTGCCTCTCCTGGAGTGGTGATTCTATAGCAACGATAGGATTTTGTAGTTCAATTAAATTGAAGACTTGTTCGATTAAGGCACTCATGAAAAATCGTCCTTGTTATCCACTACTATTTATTCCTGAAGCCGTCAAACGTGGTCAGTTTAAACCTCTAGTTTCACCTTCAAAATCAAGCGAAAACACGAAACTAGGTACTTGCGAGAAGGACTTCGGTTTGATTCTAAGAAACTACTTTGACCCTCATGTTTTTTCTCAACAACAGTTACTACCCCCTGGACATGACCGCGCTTACAGTGCCGACTTTCTTTTCGTGGAAGCAAGTACAGACTTGCATGTGGATATAGAAGTTGATGAACCATTTGCATTTGAAACTAAAGAGCCAATTCACTGTGTAGGCATGGATGACTACCGAAATAAATGCTTTGTCGAGGCTAACTGGATAGTTCTTCGTTTCGCTGAAGAACAGGTGAAAAGTCAACCATTACGATGTTTACGTGTTCTAGCCAATGTTGTTAGCAAGTATACAGGTAATGACAGTTGGCAATTAGTGTTTAAGGATGTCGAGCGGTTAACTCCCATCTGGCAATGGACAAACCAAAAATCCCAAAAACTAAAGCGTACTCACTATCGACAGCAATATCTAAACTAGTGCTGCTTTTCAATAGATTGAGTCGGATGATTTTTGTTAGTTATTGATTCTGTAGGATTTAATACTTTATCGAAGAAACAAATTACACCTAAAACAGCAAAAGCAGTAATGAGTATTCTTTGTAACGAATCAAATGTTAACTGTTCTTGGGTTTGTCTTCTTACTATTTTTTGCCACTGTTGTTCATTCTGTGTATTCTTGAAATAGCCTAAAGCCTCAATCAGTGAAGAAACATCATCTCCTTGTTGTGCTTTTTGGCAAAGGAGAATTTCCAGTTTTTCTTTTCGATGTTCAGGGTTATATAAATCAGTTTCATCCCAAGGAGCAAGCATCTTCAATCACAAAAAGAAGTACGTAAAAGATTTTACGTACTTTCATTTGGTATTACATCCAACTAAAACACATATCTTGCGTGACTTTTTGTTAGTGACTACTGCAAAAAATCATAGCTCCAATTCAATTTGTCTTGATTTTTGTGCTTGTTTTCTGCAAGGGTCTGTTGCTAAAGGGTCTGTGCCATCGTAGAAAAACTCTCGCCACAAGGGTCTACCATCACCATCGAGGTCGCTATTCATGATATGTTCCATCACATAAAGCGGCATTCCCTTTTGATAAGAATACGCGAGGAAACTCATGATAAATTCTGGTGAAGCCTCACTATCTTTGAGGAGCGACAGCAAGCGATCGCCCTCTTTGATGGTAGTTTCGGGAATATTGGTAATCCCTGCATCTTGCCAAACCCCTTCATAATTTTCAGATGACCTAACATCGAAATTCTGTTGTTCGGCAAACTCTGTCAGCTTTTGGGTAATGCTCATAGGCGAATGTCACTAAGAAAAGGGCAAATCCTTAATATGGCTGGGTTTTGGGTGTAAGGGTGTAAGGGTGTAAGAGTGTAAGGGAAAGAATTAAAAACGACGTAATCATACTTATAAATCAGTACTCCGACCTACACCCCTACACCCCTACACCCCTATACCCCTATACCCAGTCCTCACAAGGGTTTCACGTTTACAAGCGTGATATTCGCTCATAGTCCTTCCTTCATCGGTAAATAGCCTTTCCAAAGGTCAGATTTGGCAGAAGCAAGTTCAACTATTTTTTGGGGTTGGGGTTGAGGCTCTGAAACTAGCGGTTGCTGACGATCATAACTGAAATGCTGATCCAACATCTCAATGTGGTTAATGTGTGAAGCCCAGACATCAGCCAATCTACTACCTAAATTATTAGTATCTAGGACTGTGGGAATGTTCACCCCACCATTCCAAACAATGGGTATGCCTTCTTGTTCAAAATATTCAGTCAGTTCTTGACGAACAAATTCACCAGTGCCACCACAAATAAGAACTTCATCGACAGATGCGATATTTCTAATCCATCGCACTAAAGCCCGGCAATATTCCCGACGCGCAAGATGTAAAGATTCTTGAAACAAAGCTAAATCAGATTCTATATCAGCAGATTTAGTTTTGCGTGATAGAGAACGGAGTAGCTCACAATTACCTAAGCTTGCTTCTACCAAAGCTTCTGGCACACGTAAATCATCTTTAGACAAACCAACAGCAGTATGATCAACAAACCGTTGAACTAACCAATTCATCCCCCAATCTGTGGATTCAGCTTTGATGTGGTTACCACCTTTAACCACAGTAAAGCTGGCATTACGATAACCTAACATCAGCATTCCAATGGTCTGACGATAATAAGCATTATCCAAAGTGCGCCGACGATAAGAAAAAACACCAGCACCTTCCAAAGAAACATAGAAATTGCGCTGCTTGAGTTTTAATTTACCAGTTGGTGTAATGATTCCTTGCTTGAGAGCCACAGACAACTGCTTCCCCAAAGTTTTACCATCTTTGTACTCACCGGATGGCAGCAGTAAATGTACAAAAATATCAGCCTCTTTTAAGTTGAAATGTTGACAGGTCAACCATAGTAACCCAGCAAGCTTAGGTAAGGCATACTGATACTTCAAATCCCGAATAGCAGATGTACCACCAAAGATAGATTTAGCCAAACTCCCCAAAACGTAGTATTCCGAGCCTATCCCTACCCAAGCTGCGTCTTGAGAAGAAGCATCAACAGCAAGTCCTTTAACGGACTCCTTTTCTACATCCGCTACTTCTGGACTCATGGTAATCACCTGCGGCACAGCATCAGGATATATTTGAGCGATTATCTTATTGAGACTTGCCCCCAAATCACAAGTTAAAACCAGCTTTATTGCATCAGATTGGTTATTAACAGTCATTTTATTCCTTTTTAAATATTTGATTAGCTGCAATCATGTCGGCAGTGGGTTGAAGATTCATATCCCAGTCATCATCATCTTCTTCATTTTCATCTTCATCATTTTGAAGAGCTTGTGTAACCACTGGTTGAGTTGTTGGCGAAACTGGTGGTGTAAAAGAGGGTACTGATGTAATTGTATTCAAATTAGACATTTGTTGGATAGAAGCCAACTTTTTTGAGAGATTTTCGGCAGCAGCACGGCAAGCTTTTTGAAATTCTTCATCACTGACCTTGCCCTCCAAAGCCTCAACCAACCAGTAAGAAGTAAGGGCTTCCCCAGTTAACTCAACAGCAGTTTTCCCAGGATAAGCCAATAAGTATTCAATGACTTTGCCTTCCCAATTTGAGGTACTCCGTTTAAACCTTGGAAGTTCAACATTTTTATTTCGTTGTTTTCTCATGATCTGAAATCTAAGTATATTCGTATTAAAACACACGAAAAAAATACTAGGGTTTAAAAGTGGTTTTAGTGTGGTGTAAAGAGGGTGCAAAGGTGGTGTGAAAAGCCAAAAAATCGAGTTAGAGCTAAAAAAGGCAAGAGGTGTAAATGGGGTGTAAATGGGGTGTAGAGGTGGCAGGAAAAATCAGGTTTTCGAGTGGTGTACCATGATGGTATACTCATTTTACTTTCGTGCCCCTGCGGGGTGCCTACGGCATCTCTCACTGCGTTCGAGACACAAAAGTAGTTCGCCCTGCCGGGGGCACGGAAGTAGGACTTAGATAGTCGCGTTTTAAAAAATATGGTAGCGCTGGCAATTCTGCGCGTTGAGAAATTAAAGTCCTTTGGCAACATCGGTGGCAGTGAGAAACATACTGCCCGACTTCAAGATACTCCCAATGCTGACCCAGTTAAAGAAAACATCCGGCTCATTGGCGAGTGTGACGAGCGATCGCTATTAGAGGTGGTGAAAGACAAAATCACATCCCAGACAAAATACAAGCCTAGGAAAGATTCAGTACTGTGTAGTGAAATATTTCTCTCGGCATCACCAGAATACTTTCGCCCTGATGACCCCTCCAGAGCAGGCGAGTGGGATAATCAACGGATGTTAGACTTTGCCAATGCTTCTAAAAACTGGTTGCTGGAGAATTACGGCGATAAGTGCGTTAGGGCAGAATTGCACTTGGATGAAGCGACTCCTCATATTCACGCTTATGTGGTTCCTGTCAACGAGAAAACCAAACGACTGAGCTATAAAGAGATGTTCGGTGGTAGTCAGGGACAAGGAAGAATTAAGTTATCGAAGCTGCAAGATAGTTATGCACAAGCACTTGCACCATTGGGCATTGAACGGGGTATTAAAGGTAGCAATGCCACGCACACCAAAGTAAAAGAATATTATCAGGCAGTCAACAGTAAACCTTTAAGTTTAGAACTAGAGCGATTCGCACCGCTACCTGGGGAAACTGCCCAACAATTACTTGACCGGATCAAGAATGACAAACGCATACTCGACCTTGATCATCAATTAGCAGATCGCCGACGAATGATTGAGTTAGAGAAACGGGCATCACAAAAGGCGATCGCATCAGAAAAACTCCGCCAGCATCTAGGTCGGCGCTTACTGGAGCAAGAAAAAGAGAATTTGCTATGGAAACAGCAAGCCGAACAACTACGGGATTTGCCCCTGGAGGATGTAGCATGGCAGTTGGGGCTAGACCGTGACCGTGACCAGTCGAAGAGATGGAGAGGTCACGGTCACATCATGAAGATAGATGGCTCCAAGTTTTACGACTTTCATCCCAATGTCCAAAAGGGCGGCGGCGGTGCAATTGACTTGGTGATGCACGTTAATGAGTGTAATTATCGGCAAGCGATCGCCTGGCTAAATGAGCGATTTGGTGAAGTGGGGATGCAACGGTCTGTAACTCATCATGCCAGAGAACAAGCTCAGAAAATTGCCCAGGTGGAGCCAAAGCCTCAGTTTGTACCACCGGTTAAGGAGCAAGCCCATTGGCAAGCGGTTCAAAATTACCTCACACAAAAACGGGGATTACTACCAAATTTTGTGCAAGCCCTTCATGAGCGGGGGTTTGTCTATGCTGACGAGCAACAGAACACTGTGTTCTTGATGCGAAATTTGAATGGTGAAACCACAGGTGCATTTTTACGAGGGACACGAGGGGAAGATAACACCTTTAAAGGATATGAGAGAGGAACCAAGCGTACTGATGGGTGGTTTTACTTTTGTTTAAGTGGTCAACCACAAGACAAAATTCAAAGGGCAGTATTGTGTAAGTCCCCCATTGAGGCATTATCATTGGCAACGCTGGAACTGGAAATCCAGCAAGGGCTGCCATTAGCCAGGACAATGTACATGGCAGTAGATAGTCCCAAAAGTCTGCCTGTGGAATTTCTCAACACTGTTCCCCATGTAGAAGTGGACTATGACAATGACCATGCCGGGGATGAAACGGCACGAATGATCATGGAACAGTTACATCATGCCATCAGGGTTAAACCCAAAGGTAAAGATTGGAATGACACGTTGTGTGCTAGGGGAAGGCAACAGTTGCAACAGAGGCATATTCAGCAACAAGAACGGTAAAATTTGTTAATTCACGAAGAAAGAGGGAAGAAGAAACCCACATTTTTAAAAGTGGGATTAAAACCCACAACTAAAGTTTTTGTTAGCTATTCCTTCTTCCTTCTTCCTCCTAACTTCTTCCTTATTTTGTAAAATAACCCAACAAAACACCCCAAATAAAGCCAAAGACCAGCAATAAACGTTTTGCTGGTCTATTTATTTTTGTAAAGGGAGATATAATCGCTGCGAGTACCAGGTAAAAAACTGTTTCCAAAATATCAATTTCAAACTTAGCAAGCGCTACGATGATTAAGCAAAGGAATATGGCAATTGCTATAATATCCTCAACTTGATCTAGCGTATTTTTAAAGTCATGCATTAGTTTACAAGTCAGTTGGACTTTCTGATTTTAACTAAGCAGTGACCTTGTAAGCGATCTTCTCGGCGACAAACATCAATTGTGGTTTTGTTATCAGTCAATATTTGCTTTGCAAGATTTCCCTCTGGTGATTTCGCCCATTGTAAAGTTTTCAGATCGTTGGCTGTAACTCCAGTGGCGGGATCTGCCACGTAATTAGCAATGACATTCCAAGTAGTGGCAGAACCGAGTAAAGCCCCTAAGGCTATCATGCCGCCAAGAATACTACCAATAGACCACACCCCCAGTTTGACTTTACCAATCTGCGGTGCTTCCACAGGCAGAGAAATTGTCGGTTTCAGCCGAGGGATTTCTTCTTTAATACTTTCTTTAACGGCAGAGGTAATGATTGCGTGTTGCATTACCTCTGCGGCTTTGGATGCTGATTCTAGTTTTTTATCCATCATCAGTGCCCCGGCTTCCATCAAGGCTTCCATCTGAGCAGGAAATTGAATCATCATCTCCTCAAAATTACCCAATATGCTCATAATTTGGAACATCGGGTCATTGGGGTCAAATCCTATTTCCTCTGAAAGTTCTCGTATTCTTTCCTTTTCTGCTTCAGAATATTTAGAAATCGTCATGCCTTTGCTCTTGCTCCTGATTTATTTGTAAAAGTCCTAAATGTCTTTGAGCGATAGAATTATTTAAAATTGATTGGTGGAAATTTTTAATCCATTTGTAAACGTAAGCTCTATACACAGAATAAATACTAATAGAGGAAATAGCTTGTGAGTATGGGCATCCTAACCTTTCTATTGCTTCATAGCTATATTTATTTAGCTCATCAAGAATAATGTCTGTACCACCCAAAGTCATTAATTGGGAATAACTGGAATTTTGATATAGCTGAAATTTTTGGTCAAAGTGTTGGTTTTTAACCACAACATAATCAGCCTTGTCCTCTGCAAAAGCTAAAAGCTGTTCCAGATATTCAAGACAATCCAATCTATGAGAAATTGGTTGCACAAAAGTTAGCTGCCAGCCAACTTCAGTCAAAACTTTGAAAAGGTTGACATTATCCATGTACTCGCAGATTCTATCTATCTGCTGTCCTGGCATATCAATGGCGATCGCATCGTAGCCATTCTTGATTTCTTCAAGTATCTGGTCAGTACCTCCGTTAAAATTGATACTCTCAACCGGGATAAAGTATTTGTAGGAATCTAATTTGCGGCGATTGTCGTGGTCATAGGCTCTGATTCGCTTTCCTTGAGAGCAAAGCAAATCAATTAACAGCCGAATCACCGTAGACTTTCCTACGCGAGAATCACCTACGGTCATAATTAGACGCTTACAGGGAGACATTTTCTAATCCCAACAAGTTTTTCACTGGCCTAATTGAGTTCTTGAAATTTTCCATCCACTTGCTGACTCTACCTTTTACAGAGAGCTTTTCAGTTTGTGTAATTCCCATAGCATATGAATAATTGTTTTCATCCAAATAGTCGTATGCGTGTGCTATCAAGTCAGGCATATAGATTTCTGGTATTGGAGCTTTAAGTTCTTTTAGTTCTGTGACTAATGAAGAATTGTCATATCGCTCAAAGCTTTCTTCATCACCAAAAAATAGGTTTTTTATCACAACATAATCAACATTATTTCCACAAAAATCACGTAAATGCGAGAGTTGATTGACCGAATCTTTTGTTCTATTAATTACTGCTCCCATCGTTACTCGTAGGTCAAGGTCTTTACCGACCATTTCAAAAAATCCCATTTCATACTCAAATGAGCGAAAAAACTGAATCGACTGGGGTGGTAACTCAAGTAAGAATAGAGATTTACCCGGTTCAGCATTTTCCTGTCCTTCTTGTTTTGGAGGATCTATTAAGTTTTTCAACCGATCTAGAAAGATGTCGGCTTGCCCCCTCTTGAAGATATCAAGAGGTAAAACCGTGCATTCCTTCTCATAAAATCTTTTGATTTGTGGATTTGACGTATCAGCATCAAAGGCTACGAACTGTTGCTGCGTATCTAAGTAGGTTTGTAATAAACCTCTAGCAAAGGTACTTTTTCCCACGCCTCCTTTGTCACCAGTCACAATTACTAATCTGCGACTGTAAGTTTTGGACTGTTTATTTGAGTTGTCTGTCATTCTTTTTTTACCCATTTTGTACTAAATGTTGTATGAAACTTGAAGAAGTCAGGAGCCAGAAATCAGGAGTCAGAATCAATGAGTCTAGTCTGAATTCTCGACTCATTGTAGACTACCAAATTTTTAATTTGGTGGGGGTCTTATATCCATTTATTCATCTGCCAGTCAAGCCGCAAGGCGGCAATTCGTAATTGCTAATTCGTAATTCGTAATTAATACCCCGTAGATAAATCTAGGGGCTTGAAATAATGAGCTACGCATTTTTTGTTTCTCCATGATTTAAATCAGGGGCTTGAAACCTGAATGAATTAGTTTTTAATTTTGTCCGTAATTACGAATTACGAACTACGAATTACGAATTATTTGGTCACATAGAATTCAATTGAAGAATTCTGGCGACTGACGCATGTATTCTGTTTGATAATTCAGAAGTCAAACGCTCTATCTGGAAGGGTTACTAAGTTATAAATCTGGTTCAGTTTTTCACTATTTATTCATACTGACTCCTGAATTCTGACTCCTATCAATCACCAATGTCTAGACCTTTATCTTTCTCTTTTCGCTTTTGTTGAATTCGAGTTTGTGGTGATTGTGATGGTGGCTCTTGTTGATTAAGTTCAACTATGTTTTTCACTTCTGCTTGAGAGAGATCGTCTTTTAAAATCTTAAAATCATGGCTCTCCCAGAGTGGTTATGATAAAATACTAAGAAAAAAGCAAATATATCTCAATACAATTAGCAGTGATTGGTGGGAACAACCCAAGCGGGGAAGGAAATACAGAAGTAATTGAAAAGATAAAAGACAATAAATATTAAAAATAAAATTACCATTTTAATAAATATGCCTTCTAATCCCTTACTTCATTTTATTACTAAACTGATTAATATTGAAGATATCAAGGTAGTGAATTACGATTTTATCACCGACGATGAAATCGTAATTGAAATC
>JADEXK010000111.1 GCA_015207155.1 Nostocales cyanobacterium LEGE 11386
GCTCTATGCACCCCACATAACCGTTTAAATTCTGATGCTGGCAGGTCTTTTATTTGTTCGTAGCTCATTGCTCTTTAATTTTTGACCTGTATTTTTTCATGCTTACACTATTCGTGCAAGAGGTCTAATGTAAGTTGTATCTGAATTGATGATAATCTCGGGATCAATGCGCTCAAAACCAGATTGTTTGAGTCTTGCAGCATAGAGATAACCCAAAGAATCAGGTGGATATTGCCACAGTTGTTCTAGGTCATGCACTGGAGGATTGTATCGCTCCTGAATTAAAAGTGCCACATCAGGATCAGTCTGCATAGCTTCAGCAGCCAGTTCAAAGGCACGGCTGTCAATTAAAATGCTACTGAGTTCATCAACTGCATCTAAATTGCCCTCTGTTGTCATTAAGGTGAAAAAAGCTTTCATCGCCGTCAAAAACTGGAAATTCAGCTGCCGTTGTACTTCTGAGTCATAATTAATCGGCTGAACAGTCCCAGGATTGAGCGTTTGCATGACCGAAACTCCTGTAAATGGGGTAATTTGCAGCTAATATGAACATTGTTCATATTAATAAAATATGAGTAATGTTCACTTTTTGTCAAGAGTGAGATTTATGACAGAGCAAAATTCCCCAAATACCTCAAAAATGCGCCGTAAACCCCAGCAGATCAGAAGTCAAGAGCGAGTTGATGGCATTTTGAATGCAGCTGAGGAGTTGTTTATTGAAGTGGGATATGAACAGACGACGACACGAGCGATCGCCACGCGTGCGAAAGTGCCTATAGGTTCGCTTTACCAGTTCTTTCCAGATAAACATGCCATCCTCAAAGCATTGGCAGTTCGATATTTTCAACAGGAATATCAATTGTTTGCCAAACTGCACACCAAAGAAGCCGAGACTTTACCTGTAGCAGTTTACGTTGATCAGGTAATCGATGCGTTCGATCACTTTATGAACAGCCATCCAGGATACCGCGCTGTTTATGAACAACTGCTGAATTTGATGACCTATTCGGCAATTGAAGCAATGGATGACTATGAATATCAGATTGTCGATGAACTTGCCGCTTTCTTTGGACGACTTAACCCCAAATTAGATGCCGAAAAATGTCAGGCGATCGCCCTGGTAGTGGTGAAAGTAGTAGGTGATCTGCTATGGCTAGCTAGCAGTCAAAATCCTGCTATGCGTCAATTGCTGCTAGCAGAAACAAAACTATTAATGTTGGGTTATTTAAATAATTATTTAAGTGTAGATTGATAGTGACGATTTAGAGCCAAGCTAGTGGTTGAAATTAGACCAATTCAGCAAGACCAAGTTGAACAAGCCAAGCAAGTAGTCATAGCAGTTTGCCTAGAAATTTGGCAAGGCGTACTGACTGAAGAGGATTTGAAACAGTATGATCCAATGTCTGATATTGAGAATATGCGATCGCACTATTTTGACAATAACGGCATATTCTTAGTGTTGCTTGACAAAAAGCAAATTGTTGGTACTGGCGCAATCCGCAAGTTAGATAATCAAATCTGTGAACTCAAACGTATGTGGTTTTTTCAAGAGTATCGAGGAAAAGGCTTAGGTGGGAAAATGGTTCAAATGCTTTTTGATTTCGCCAGAAAAGTAGGTTATCAGAAAGTTAGACTTGACTTAGCTCATAATGAAAGACAAGCACAGGCACTCAAATTTTACACGAGGCTGGGATTTTATCCAATTGAGAGATATAACGATAGTCCATGTCAAGTGTTCATGGAAAAGCTATTGAAATAGTAAGGAATCGCTCATGATTTTAGTAAGACTTACTTAACTTATGGACAATAACGAACAACAAATTCTCCATTCATGGGCAGTTAATGCTAAACCGTGGACACGTCTAGTTCGTGACAAAAAAATTGAGAGCCGAATTCTGATCACAAACAAAGCTATTGTAGAAGCTGTAGTTGAAACTCAACCAAAAACGTTTTTAGATATCGGGTGCGGCGAAGGATGGTTGTGTTATGAACTCTTCTCACGCGGGTTTAATGGATGGGGAGTTGATGGCATTAGCGATTTGATCGAATCAGCACGGTGCATGGGCGATGTCCGCTTTGTTGTATCTTCTTACTCGGATCTTCCGTCACAGAAATTTGGTGTCATTAACCAGTTTTCCTGCTTTATCTGCAACTTTTCCATTCTTGGGGAACATACTCTGCACGAAATAGCTGAAGCGGGTCAAAGCCTGTTAGAGTCTGGAGGCAAAATAATCATTCAAACACTTCATCCTGTCATTAGTTGCGGTGACTTTCCCTATGAGAATGGATGGCGTAAAACTTCCTGGACTGGAATTGCAGATGAATCATTTCATCCTGCACCCTGGTACTTCAGAACAGTTGAATCATGGATTCATGACTTTCATCTCAGGAATTACCGACTACTGAAGTTACTAGAGCCTTACCACCCCATAACCAAAAAACCAGCCTCAATCATATTTATCTTTGAACGACGGTAAAGCTATGACTCTGTCCCCTTAAAGCGTTAACCAGCTAAAAACTTGCTCAACGGTTAGAGATAAATCAATGTTGCTGAAAATCGGGAGTGGGTCTGTACCTGTGAGCATTTCAACTCGTTGATTTGGGAAGATGGTTAAAATACTGGCTTCCTCTGGAAAAATTAACCACCCTAGTTCGGTGCCATTCTGGGAACAGTGCAGCAGGTTACGGAGAACTTTGGCTTGGCTTTGGTCGGGGGAGAGAATTTCTATTACCCAGTCGGGATGAGTTGCAAAGCGGTTGGCAATTCTGCCGGATGGTTCACGGGGAATGCGTTCCCAACGAAATACGGCAATGTCAGGAACTATCGCAGCACCGCCAAAAACGCAACGCAGTTCAGGGAAGGCTAGAGCAATTTTTGGAGTTTCAGCCACTTCGTTAATAGTGGCAACAAGTTTACCTTGAAGGCGGCTGTGTTCTCCTTGAGGCATAGGTTTTTGGCTAATTTTCCCGTCAATATATTCGGAGGTGGGTTTGGTTTCGGGGAGTTGCAGAAATTCTTCTAAGGTGATGGATTTGACTAGTGTACTCATCGTTTTTCCTTGCCAAATTCTCTTACGTCTATTTTGCCTGTGACTGCATCGGATATTAAAGCGGTATGGTATTTTTCTAGCTGCTCAATTTGTTCGAGGACATTAGCAATCGCCAGCTTTTGCGCTCAGATTATCTTTTATTCCCCCAAGTGATAGCAGAAAGATAATCCAAATTTTTATGCCAATTTAAACCAGGAGTACTAGTATATAAGATAGCTTAAAAAACTGAAAACCCTTGTAAGGTAAAGCTTACACGGGTTTTTATCTCTAAGCGGGCGGCGGGAATCGAACCCGCATTAATAGCTTGGAAGGCTATAGTTTTACCACTAAACTACGCCCGCAACTTTCCAACTTTACAAATATAACACTTTTCTTGCGAAATTTCAAGTATCTAATTGAGTTTAGCAGGCTGAATTGTGATGCGTACAAACACATTACTCAAATCAGGTTTCGTGCCATCCTTATTGTGGGCTGGCAAGAAATTATCATTTCTAAAAATATCGTTGACAACTTCCTCATACAAGCTTTTTGCACTTTGTAGCCTCACGGGTTCTATTTCTAAAACTTTAGCTTGTTGAAAGTTGCCATTTTTATCAATTACTAGGCTGGCTAGAAACTGTGCAGGTTGAAGTGCAGAATCACTAGCGAGATAACTTGACTCTATTTGTTTTGTGTTGCTTCCCTCATATACAGCTAGAACATCGGGTAGACCATCTGGACTCAATCGACCTTCTTGTACCAATTGTCGCACTTCGTTGTCAGCTAAAGGAGCAACTGTAGCGATCGCTCCTCCCTCACTCAATGGACTTACAGTTTCCCCAGTAGGTGTAGGTGCTGTTTCTTCACTCGGTATATTTGTAGTTTCCCCTGGTTCAGCTTGTGCAACTTTCGGTTGTTCTGATGGAATAGATGGAATATCTCTCGGTAGTGGTTGTCCCTTTCCCAGTAAGACTTCCTGACGACGGTTCCAAGGGAGATCACCAACTGGAATTGTTGGTGTTGATATCGGTGTTGGTGTTGGTGTTGGTGTTGGTGTTGGTGTTGGTGTCGGTGTCGGTGTCGGTGTCGGTGTAAATCCCGGTTCTGAAGCTATTTTCTCACGAAAGATTTGGGTATTAGGTTGAGACGCTTCGGTTTTACTTCCATTAAGGAGACTAGCATCAGCATTTGTCACATCAGTATTCTGATTACTAGGTGTAGTTGGCGCAGTTTCTGGTGATGGCTCTGGTGCAGACTGTTGAGGTGAGATTTGTGGTTGTGGGGAGACTATTTGAGTTTGTAAGTTAGATTCCTCAGGGATTTGTGGTTGTGGGGAGACTGTTCGAGTTTGTAAGTTAGATTTCTCAGTTGATTCTGTCTCGGGAGAAATTTCTATAAACTCAATGGGAACAATGGCTTGGCTTTGCTGCGGAAACCACGGTTTAAAAACATTAGACGATCGCATTAACCAGAAAACCAGCAAATGCAAGGAAAGTGAACCGATAGCTACAGCAATCCACAAACTTGGTGGATCAGTATGCCGTCTCCAGACCTTGGCTGGAATTGGAGTTTTGTCCGTAACCGATGTAGTCATATTTGAACCCAGATATGATTAGGCAAAATCCAGTTTTCATTTTAGCGATTAGCCATTAGCTCTGGTGTAACTGCAAAGGTCAGAACTGTTTCATCAACCCCTTTAAGTTTTAGTGGACTACCTTTAGTAATTTCTTCGTCCTGCAAATAATCTGCCACGGCAGCAGAAACAAGAATCGTACCGGGAACAGCAGCAGATTGCAACCTGGCAGCAATATTCACGCTCGGCCCGATAGCTGTATAGTCGGCACGTTTAGCGCTACCAAACATACCTACAACCGCCGTACCTTGGTGAATACCACAACGAAACTGTACGCCTGAATGTCCGTGACTTTCAAATATACCTTGGTCTTGCCAGCGTTGGTTTAACTGAGCTAGTGATCGTTGCATTGCTCTTGCTGTACTGATAGCACGACGCACTTGTTCATTGGGCGTGAGTTCTTCTGGCGCTCCGTATAAAGCTAAAATAGCATCTCCCATAAATTTATCCACAGTACCGCCATTATCAAACACAACTTTGGTCATGGCTTCTAAATATTCATTGAGCAACTCTGCCACTCGTCGGGATCTGAGGGTGTTTGCTAACTGGGTAAATCCTACGATGTCACTAAATAAAACTGTGATCAAACGCGGTTCTGGTCGCAAATCTAGAGTTAATGTTCCGGCTGCGGCTTTTTGCACCAATACAGTTGGTAAGAAGCGTTTAAGCACTGATTCTGTCAGATAAGTATTTAGCTCCACAACCCGCCGTTCATTTGCCTTCAATGCTAGGAGATTCCTGACTTCTGCCAGAAGTTCCCTGTCATTAAATGGTTTCGCCAAATAAGCATCCGCGCCATGTTCTGTACTTTCGATGCGGGTTTCCTCATCAACTTTCGCTGTGAGCAGAACGATTGGTATTCCTTGCAATTTCTCCTCATTGCGGATCATCTGAATCATTTCTAGTCCTGTAACCAATGGCATCATCAAGTCTGTGACTATCAAGCTGGGTGCAATGTCCTGAGCTTTACCAAACCCTTCATAACCGTTACGAGCTGTGTGGACTTGATAGCCGTTGCGGCGGAGGATATCAGATACATAAGTTCGCAAATCTGGGTTGTCGTCTACGACTAAGATAGAGTGCTGAGTGTTGCCTGAGTGCTGAGTGCCAGAATTTTTTATAATGTCTTCAATATTGTCTGTATTTGGTTCTACTAGTTCTAAATCAGCTAATTCTACCGCAGCGCGACTTGTATTCAGTTCAATAGAGGTTTCTAGGACTTGCTCTATGGGTAAGTGAGAATTTCCCGTAACTAGCCATAAGGTAAAGGTGGTACCTTGTCCGTAAATTGAATCTACAGTAACTTTACCACCGTGCAGTTCTACTAATTCTTTGACTAAAGCCAAACCCAAACCACTGCCTTCATAGGAGCGGTTCTCTGAGCCTTCAGCTTGGCGAAAGCGTTCAAATAATTGGGGAATCTGTTCTTGAACAATGCCAATTCCCGTATCTTGGACTTGCAATCTGCAATGGTTTTCTTCAGATTGCAGTTTGACGCTGATTGTGCCACCTTCAGGTGTAAACTTCATCGCATTTGACAGGAGGTTATAAACCACCTTGTCAAATTTTTCCATATCCAGGTAAACTGTGGGACATTCACCCATTTGGGTAACCAGCTGTAGTCCTTTTTTTTCGCAATAGGGGCGAAATGACTCAACAATTTGGTTGACAAATTCCACTAAATCACAGGGACGGAAACTAGGTTGCATTCGTCCTGCATCCAAGCGTTGTAGATCCAGTAATTGGTTTACCAGTCTTAGGAGGCGGCGGGAGTTACGCAGAGCGATCACACTTTGTTCATGGGATAATCCTTCACCAGCACTTACAGCAGATTCTAAAGGCCCTTGAATTAAGGTGATGGGAGTGCGAAATTCATGGGAGATATTTTGAAAAAATTCGGTTTTTTGTTTATCTAGTTGCAATAGGCGCTCGGCTTGCTCACGAGTTTTTTGATATAACCTTGACTGCTGCACAGCGATCGCGGCTTGCACTGCTACTGCTTTAGCCAGTTCAATATCATATGATAACCACTGCCGTGATTTGTTACCTTCGTGCAAGGTAATACTACCAATACATTTGCCATCAGCCAGTAGGGGCACAACCATGAGCGATCGCACTGGCATTTTTAAAGGCAAATCAAAACCCTTAATTTCTAAAGCACAAAAGCTACTGTCAGTAATTATTACAGGCTCTTGTGTTCGTAAAATTTCTTGTAGGATGAGATTTTCCTGAATAGCTACTTGGGAGTTTGGTAATTCCTGGGTGACGCAGTTGTTCTGGCTACCTAATATTTTGTCTGGATGATGTTGAGAACTGTCATACAAGCCCACACAATGAACAAACTCATCTTCCTCTGTCCACAAAGACAACACACACCCATCCACTTGTAAAGCTTGTCCCAGTTGTTGGGTGATTGCCGCAAAGATATCTTCAGGATCTAAGCTGGAACGAATCGCAGTTGTGATTGTATTGATTAAAACTTCTCGTTTAGCAAGGGCACGTACCTGCTCGTAGGCATAAGCTTGAGACAAAGCTAAAGCAGCCTGGTCTGCTACCATCGATACCAGCTGTACCTCTTCATTACCCCAAAAGCGGGGCTGAGAACACTGGTGTAATGCTAGCACTGCCATTAGTTCTTGTTGGCAAATCAAGGGTACAACTAAGCTAGAGCAAATGTTAGCGGTAGCAAAAACTGCTGCCCGTTGATCCAGTTTGGGAGTTTCTCCCTGGATGCGCTCATCGCCTGATACATCGTAAATTACCTCAACTTCGCGGGTTTCCCAAACTGTTTGTGCAAAAAGAGGCAGGGAGGTATTTGTATCCACATGATCTCTGTTTTCCTGAGGAGGAAGCTTCTGGTAAATAAATCCTTCATCCACCAACTGCCCATCTTGAAAAGGACGTAATAGGCAAACATCCACCTCCAACATATGACCCACTGTATCGACAATTGCCTGCAAAATTTGCCGATAATCTAGGGCGCTGCGAATTGTATTGGTAACGGTATTCAGCAGTGATTCCTGTCGGAGGGTACGCGTCAGTTCCCGGGTACGGGCTTTGAGGACATTGTGGGTATCGAGGGCTTGGCGTACTACTGCTTTAAGTTCCTCGGCTTCCCAGGGTTTAGTAACATATTTAAAGACCTTACCAGCGTTGATTGCTTCCACTAGGTCTTCGACATCAGTGTAACCAGTTAAAATAATGCGGATAATATCTGGATATTGAGTTGCTGTCAGGCTCAAAAATTCTGTGCCGCTCATGATCGGCATTCGCTGATCAGAGATGATCACCGAAACCTCTCCTTCTTGCGCCAGCAGATCCAGTGCCGCAGGGCCAGAGGTTGCCCTCAGCACCTTATAGTCACGATAGAAGGTGCGGTAAAGCAAGTCAAGGTTGTCTGGTTCATCATCAACAACCAAAATTGTGGGCTTACTGTTTACTTGGGATTTCATGCACCGCTTTCCTGCTGCAACGGCAGTCGGATAAAGAATAGTCTGATCAGGTGGGAATGTTTCTGAGTCAGGTAAGAGCAGAGCATTTCGACCAATAAGGCTGTTTGTCTACATGACTGCTGAGTGTAAGAATATTTACTCACAGTAATTTGCCTCAATGGCTTGTGCCGATTGCCAATTGCTCTAGTGCAGCGCAATTTGCGTGAGTAATTATGGTGTTACAGAGTTGATTCTGGCTTGCCAAATCTTCCTGAACCTCCGGCGAGAAATATCCAATATTATGTACAGCACTGAAGCTGGCTGCAAACACCAGCTGTAGCTGCATATTAAGTTTTCCCGTTGCAGCAGTTGCACTAACACTTGTAGGTAAATTTTTATTTACGCCAATTATGGTTGAGTCAGCAATAGTACAACAGATAAGCTAGAAAAGCAAAGTATTTTATTATACAAGTAACTTTTGTGATTGAGCAATGAGAACCATTAGTAACATTAACTAGTAATGTCTAGATTTACACTGCCGCTACAAGTATATCTAGTGAGGTTGACACTTGCCAGCCCTAATCAATCCGATGCGATGGGCGATCGCTTCTTCTGGGGAAGAGAAAGGCCCCCACTGCTCTATAATCTCAGAATTACTCTCTCCCACGAGTTCACTAGGGACAATTTCGCAGTTGCCAGTAATACGCTTGACAATAAAATATTTTTGTGTATTGCTCATGCTAAAAATATAAATCTTATTTTTTCTCCTTCCCAGCAGCAAGAACCAACAAATGATTGAGGTGTGGGAAATATGTATTTAAATTTTTCCTGGCAAGTCCAACTTTCGTAGCTGCTTACAGTTATAGAAACCAAATATCAGCCAGAACGCCAGGATCGTTGCTGTTAATAGCAAAATCGGCATGGGGCCAAACTGGACAACCAAAGGCGGTGCAGCAGCAGTAAATAAGCCTCCACCCACAATAGGTTCAAACAGCAATTGTTTGTAAGCAAAACTTTCAAAAGCACCGGAACGATTATCTGGATCTACCATTCGCAGTAATAATAATCCGGTAGAGGTGACACCCATCGATTGTCCCATGTCGCCAATACCCCGTTCAAACCAATAAAAAGGTAGTAAACGAGGGCCTAAAAAGACGAAAGCGCAGATATTCCACGCAATACCAGCAACTGACAAAATCATGAAGGGAGCTAAATTATCTCCTAGTACCGCCAGGGAAATACTCGCTAAAGCTGTAACAATGGTAATATCTAATGCCAGTCCACCAATCCGCTCCATGAGGACACGGCTAATCAAATAAGTGCGTCTGGTACGTACAAGTATATATTGCACGATGATGCCACCAATGAGGGCAATGGGAAATAGGGGTACGTAAGGCATCAATAGTAGACCACCTCGTCCCCATGTAACTGATTCTAGCCAGCGCGCTGCTGCTAAAATTAGCCAGCCAAATGCTACTGCGAGTCCCACAAAACCAAAATTGAGTGACAAAGGATCAATTAGTAAGTCGCGAAATAAATTTTCTCTGGCTGTGATCACACTTGGGTGTTCATCTTCTGTCAGACTTTCTCTCTCTACAGTTTCCAAATTAACCATTGGTTCACGGCTGACTTGGACGCGTCCCGTGCGTCGTCCCCAATTGATTAAAAATGTGCCGGCAACTACTCCCGAAACAAGTCCTACTGTTGCTAAAGCTAAAGATAAATCAGCGCCAGCAGCAAATCCCAACTCTGTAAAAGTTTGCGCCATCCCTGCTGATGTGCCGTGTCCGCCTTCAAAGGCGACTTCAATTAAACAGCCGACTATGGGAGGTAAACCAAAAACTGGTGTTAATACTGTAATAGCTAGTAGCAAACCTACCACATATTGTCCCCAAGCGATCGCCTGACCTAAAGCCACTTGGGGCGCAGCTTTTCGCCAAAATTCTTGCAATCCGGGTACATACTGTCCGAGAAACAAAGTGGCAAAAACAATGTTAATAAAAATACCGGGAGATTGTGACCATACTGCCTGAATATTTTCAGAAAAGATGCCTGTAACTAAGGGTGATTCGGGATCTATGGCTTGGATAACCGCACCCAAAGCACTCTTACTTAGCAGTAAAGCAATGATACCAGCCACAATAGAACTAGGAATGTAGAGCGATCGCAATACCCAAAGGCGTTGTCTAATTAATCGCCCCAGCAAAATTAAAATAGCGATAAAAATATAAGCCCAGAACACGTCTATAAGATTGAACATTCTTACTTCACAGTTGCTTTGAGCAATGGGAAAACAAATATTCATTGATTCTCTATGAGTCTGGGCATCTTGGCAACAGTCTTTGTGTCTTTGTGCCTTTGTGGTTTAAAAGTTATTTTTTTACCACTAAGACACTAAGACACCAAGAAAAACAAGTTATACCTTGAGAGAGCTTGTCCTACCGTTGCCGTTACTACCATTACCATTGCTAGCAAGGACACGTTCAGCAAGTTTCTCTGGTACTTCCTGGAGATGGTCATATTCCCAATGGAAAGAACCAACGCCAAGAGTGAGCGATCGCAGCTCGACAATAAAGTTTTGCATCTCTGCTTGGGGCAAGTATGCCGCTACATTATCCCAACCTTGCCAATCATTTCTGCCCTCATAGCCTAAAATTTGCCCACGTCTACCACTTAGTAGTTGCAGCACCTTGGAGGTAAATTCGCTAGGTGTCGTCACTTCCACCCGCAAAATCGGTTCTAGAAGGGTAGGTTGACCTTTGGGTATACCTGTTTGCATTGCCAATCGGGCAGCTTGCTTAAATGCTTGTTCAGAACTATCAACACTGTGGTAAGAACCATTGGTCAAAGTTACTGCGACATCCACCATGGGGAAACCCAAAGGCCCATGTGTCAGAAACTCCCGCACGCCCATTTCTACACCAGGGATATACTGTCTGGGAACTACGCCACCGACAATGGTTTCTTTGAAGTAAAAGCCTTCTCCCCGTGGTAGGGGCTGGATGTCGAGAAAAACATCACCAAACTGGCCGTGACCACCGCTTTGATGCTTGTAGCGCCCATGAACGGATGCGACTGGTTTACGGATGGTTTCTTTATATGGCACTTGCGGTAGGTGGGTTGTCATGGGCAAGTTATACTTGCGGCGCAGTCTGTCTAGGGCGACTTGCAAATGAATCTCACCTTGACCCCAAAGGATTACTTCGTGGGTGTCGCCATGTTGTTCCCAAGCTAAGGAAGGATCTTCTTCTAACAACTTGGTGATAGCACTGCTGAGTTTTACTTCATCGTTGCGTTTTTCTGGTGTAATAGCCAAAGCATAAACTGGTTCCAACTGTTCAGCTTTGGGTAATTCCTTCACCTGTGGCTCACTGGAAATTGTATCGCCTGTCTTGACACCCTCCAAACGGCTCAAAGCGACAATTTCGCCAGCACCAACTTCATTTGCTAACTGCTGTTGTTGTCCCATGAGGCGGTAAATCCCCCCGGTTCGAACGCCGTTGAGGACAATACCGTCAGTTAATTTGCCCCGCCAAACACGCACTAAGGAAAGTTTGCCACCTTGGGGAGTATAGTAAGTTTTTAGTACTTGTGCTAGAGGAGTATCGCCTTTGATGTTTTTTAAACGGCGTGCTGCCGTGGTTTCTGGTTCAGGTGCTTCTCGTTCCAGGGCTTCTAATAAAGGTCTGACACCATAATCTTGTTCTGCTACACCAAAGAAGACGGGGACTACCAAATCTGCCCCTAATTCTAGTTTCAAATCCTTGAGGATTTCTTCTTGGGGTGGTTCAATGTCTTCTAATAGTTCTTCTAGTAAGTGATCATCAAAATTTGCTAAAGCTTCGAGCATTTCTGCCCGGGCAATGTGTTCTTCTGCTTTTAAACTTTCGGGGAAGGGGATGGAGTCAGCTGGTGCGCCGGCATGATATTGATATGCTTGTTCGCTCACCATGTCAATAAAGCCGGTTAGCTGTTCCCCTTGCATAATGGGGTATTGGTGCGCCACCAGAGGCCTGCTAGAAACTGCTTTGAGGGCGTGTAATGTTTCTAAAACGTGAATATTTGCTCGATCCATTTTATTGACAAAGACGAGATGGGGAATTTCCCAATCGTCTAGGAATTTAAATAGAGGAGCCAAGGTGAGGACACGTTGGCGAAGCCCGCCGAAGGCATCGCGTATGGGTTCACAAACTACAATTGCTGCATCGACTCCCATTAAAGCATTGTATGTTTCTTGGGCAAATTCTACGCTTCCTGGACAGTCAATAAAGGTGAAACGTGTGTCGTTAAACTCAGTGCTAGCTGTGCTTACCTCTACACTCATGTGGCGATCGCGTGATTCTGCCGCACTATCTCCTACTGTGTTACCATCCTTAACATTGCCTTTTCGGGAAATTGCCCCACTGACAAATAACAAGCTTTCTAGTAATGTGGTTTTTCCACTCAAATAAGGACCGACAATTGCAACGTTCCGTGAACCCGATTTTACTTTTTCGTTCATAAAACCTCCCTTGCGGTAAGTCACTCTTACCCGCGTGATTCTGTACTTTTCAGGGATAAAAAATAGTTCTCCGAAGGAAGAATCATTCCTTCCTTAACTTGTCATTATCCTTCATTTAATCACCTGTGAAAAAAATTGTATCCTGTCGTAAGATTTAGCTTAAGAAACATTAAGTAAAACAAACTTTAATGCCAAATCTAAAATTTTTGTAAAAACCTTCTGAATCACAAAACTTTGGATGAAGTAAACGTAACTAAACGTGAGTTCGACAAATATCAAAAACCCCTCTCCAAACCTCTCCCCTGCAAGGCTATCTATTAGTCACAGAGGGGTTGGGGTGAAGTTCATCGAATTTATGTTAACTAAAACTGTTGCGAGTCAGAGGATCAATGGGATTATCATTCTATAAATATCGCATAGCCAGAATCGTGAGTTTGACATTAGTAGGTGGAAGTATTCTCTCCTTCTCTCCCCCCTTACTGGCGCAATATAGTGTTCCCACGGCTACAACTTTGTTAAATCAAGGGTTACAAGCAATTCAGTTGGGAAGGGTACAAGATGCGATCGCGGCTTTTCAACGAGCAACTCAGCTAGATCCCAATTTAGCTCCAGCACACTACAATTTGGGGCTAGCACTACGACAAACAGGACAATTAAAGCCGGCGGCTGATGCATTTTATCAAGCAACCCAAGCTGATCCCAAATTTGCTCTAGCCTTTGCTAATTTAGGCGGAGCGTTGTTGGAAGGTAATAATTTCCAACAAGCGAATGATTACTTACAACGAGCTTTAGAACTAGATCCTAAATTGGGTTTCGCTCACTATAACTTGGGTTTAGTACGACAGCAGCAACGAGATTGGGAGAGAGCGATCGCATCCTTTAAAAAAGCGATGGAATATAGCAAGAATGCACCTGAGCCTCCTTACCATCTAGGAATCTGTTATCTCCAGCAAGGTAAAATGAATCAAGCTAGGGATGCTTTTCGTCAAGCAATCAAAATTAATCCTCAATACCCAGAAGCTCACTATAATCTCGGTACAATTTGGTTTAATCAAGGCAAATTAAAAGAAGCATTAGAGTCCTTTAGAAAATCAGCCGAAGCTAACTCCAACTATCCCAACGCCTATTATGGTGCAGGGTTAGTTTTTATGCAGCAAAAGCAGTATGCAGAAGCAACGCAAGTTTTGCAATATGCCAGAGATTTATACAATGCTCAAGGTAATCCCCAATGGGTAGCAAATACCGAGCAATTGTTACAACAAGTACAAAATTTAAATTACCAACCTCGCTGAGGCGCGATCGCTTAACTTTACATAATATTAAATTAATGGTGGACTAGCTGGTGTGGTCTGAACTTGACCAGATGGGAATGGAAAAATAAATGTACAAGCGCTTCAAGAGTCGATTTTTATTTTGCGATCGCTGGCTTGATCGACACACAATTGTTCGCAACATGGAAGCTTTCCAAGACTTGATTGTGATTGTCTTATGTTTGGGCTTGTTCGCCGTCATGCTGATACAGTTGTGGGGCATATTTATCGCCATCACACGCTCACTAGACTATAAACTTGTGACTGCAAAAGTACTATTTGTGTTGATTATGGTCGAGTTATTTCGACTATTAATGGTCTACTTGCAAGAACATAGTATTTCTGTGGGAGTAGCCGTTGAAGTGACAATTGTATCTCTACTGCGAGAAGTAGTAGTTCACGGAGCACTGGAGATTTCTTGGGTAAAAACAGCAGCAATTTGTGGTTTGCTGTTTGTTTTGGGTGGTTTACTGCTTGTATGTGCCAAAACACCACATATGGATTGTATGAGTGCTAACACAAAGTTTTGCCCTATTAGCCATCAAGGAGATAGAGAAAGGCAAAATGAACATGAATTTTAGGATTCGCATCAAGCAGAAATAGGGAACCGCGAACAGGAAAATAATGTGTGTAATTAATTCTATCGAATTACATACCTATAGCCAAAATTTACTTGTCATAAGGCTTTCATACATCTGCTAGATGGTAGATATTAACTAAAAACCATCAGGTTTAAAACACCGTATTAAAGTTCTGTTAGGCGTATCTTTTTCTACGCTTTTGGAGAGATGAATAATTTTTTCAGGATGAGTAGAAATTAATTAGAAATTTCCAGGAGAGTAAATTTATGACCACAGGTAACGGACATTCTCAACAACCAATTAGCAACCTAGAGTATGACTTTATCACTGTGTTGCACAACAAGGCTGAAGCAGTCAAGGCGTATGAACATTACATCAAAGATGCACAGGAAGTAAACTCCCAACCGTGTGTAGAATTATTTCAAAAATTGCGGCAATCTGAAATTGAGCAAGCACAAGAGATTCGCCACCATTTGCAAGAAGTGATGCAGCACGGAAAGATGTAAAACTCGTGATTAAAGAACGGCAAGCAGCAGTTAATAAAAGGTAGCTCAAATCTTGCAACGCCTAACTTTCCGCCAGGAAATAAATTTCTTGACTAGTAACCCAAGTCCATTAAGGTGGACTGAAGTCTCTGCCATCCCATAACAAAACTGAACCTCACCCCAACCCCTCTCCGCATCGAAGAGGGGCAAAATATCCCTGGGTTTGAACTAAAAATCAAGGTTTCAAAGCCTCTCCCCTGCAAGGGGAGAGGTTTGGAGAGGGGTTTTTGATATGTGTCGAACTCACGTTAACAAAAGTCCTCTCAAGAGGACTTTTGTTATGCAGCCCTATGTTTCTCACATCAGGTAATTTTTGTTGTCTAATTAATTCACCAATTTCTATGGAACGCAAAAGAAATGGTTAGTACCAAAACCAACTGCTCTATTGTTGCGGGATAGTTCGGCTGCTAGTTGGAGTGCGGCTAGTCTACCAATTGCAGTTTCAAATACTGATGAGAATACAGCATCAATTTCATGCTGTTGGCAAAACTGCCGTAGACGAGAAGGTGAACCCGCTATTGCTGGTTTAATCACAAAAATATCTCGCCAACCTTGTTGGAAACAGTACTTAAGTTGGTGGAGTGTGGCCACTGATTCATCTAAAGCGATCGCAGTTTCATAGTGGGTACTCAAGGCCAACATTTGCGGAAATTGCTCAACAGGTAATGGTTGTTCGAGAAATTCAATATTTGCCTGGAAATTTTCACAAGTTTGCAGCCACAGATTAGCTTCCTCATAACTCAGTCCACCATTGGCATCTAATCGCAATTTAGTCGAAGCTGGTAAGGAATGGATGAGTAAGTCAAAAATTGCCAATTCCTGAGCGATCACATCCACACCAATTTTCCATTTAAATGTGCGAAATCCCTGCTGCCACAGTATTTCCCATTGATTTAATGCGGCTTCCCCAGCCGCTAGTAAACCACTATAAGTAAGGGATTGGGCATTGGGCATTGGGCATTGGGCATTTGGCATTAGGCATTGGGCATTGGGCATTGGGCATTGGT
>JADEXK010000112.1 GCA_015207155.1 Nostocales cyanobacterium LEGE 11386
TACTTCTACAACAAGCCTTATTTTTGGACTGGTGCGTATTTTGTGGCTAGTTGTGGGGGTGTCACGGTTGAACAATTAAAGAATTACGTTGAGAACCAAGAACAACCAAAACAATGATTCGCGCTTGCCAATTTTATCTTGGTCGCAATTCATCTCCCGTTAAGTCTTGCGACTGTAACGGGAGATGAATTGCTCCATTAAGATAGACTGAAGGCATTGATTGGGCTAAGTTGACCTATGACCATTGCCATCAACCAACCAATACAACAGAAGCCACTCAGTTTTGACGAGTTTCTCGCCCGTTATGGTGACGATAACCGCTATGAACTGATTGATGGAGAGGTATTCGACTTGGAACCAACAGGCTTGCATGAAGAGGTTGCAGCCTTTATTACTGCAAAAATCTGTGTTCAGATCGACAGAGAAAGCTTACCTTGGTTTGTCCTTCAACGGGGACTATTGCGCCCTTCTAATATGGGTATGACAGCATTCCGACCTGATGTTGTAGTTGTTGATCAAGGTGAACTTAACAAAGAACTGCTTTGGTCTAACCAGTCGATCCTGACGCTGGGCAGTTCGATTAAGCTTGTGGCGGAAGTAGTGAGTAGCAACTGGCAAAATGATTATGCCCGTAAGGTCGAAGACTACGCGGTTTTAGGAATTCCCGAATATTGGATTGCAGACTATGCAGGTAATGGTGGGACTCGACACATTGGGAAGCCCAAACAACCCACCCTTTCTATCTGTACGCTAGTGAATGGGGAGTATGAAATTCAGCAGCTTCGGGGCAATCAGAGCATCGTCTCTTTAACCTTTCCAGATTTGAAACTAACGGCTGAACAGGTGTTGAGGGCTGGCAGGTAAAATCGCCATAATTCGACTACTCTCAATGTGAGATTGACATATGTCAACAAGCGATCGCGGCATCACAATTCAAATGTATATGATCGAGTGGGTCAGCTTCCTGCGCGATCGCAGCATTGGCAGCATAAGCGGTTATACCCTCTAGAAGTGAGGCGATTTTCATCTGCCACAGAGGGTTAACGTAATTGTGTATATACATGGTTAAGTCATAGAAGTTATTTTCCTTTCGGTGGTTAGAATAGAGAAAAATACCTATGAAAAGATTTCAAAAAAGCCATCATCCAACTCGTAACCCAGCATTTGCGCCATAGACTTTAACCGCGATTGACTGGGGATACCTTGCTGTTGTAACCAATCACCTAAAATAAAAATTTTGTGCATTAAAAATATTTCTAAAGCCTCTGGATTGTATTGAATACCTTCTTTGGTACTGAACTGATGTGGTACAAGCATGGCAGTGTAACGGGCAAATTCTCCAGATTTCCAGTCTAGTAAAAATGGTAACCACGGATACTTGGCATCCAAACGCACAAACCACAGCCGTAATTCGGGAATTTCGGAAAATTCACGAGGGTCACCAGGTTCCAAGGAATAGTTAATATCAAAGCATAGCTGCTGTTCATGGGATGCGGCTCCCTCTTGCAGCAGTTGGTCAATCACCGTTAACGCGGGTGAAAGATCCAAATTGTTAATAGTGTCAGTATCGAGTGCGATGGTGATTGTCATTGACTCAGCAAGAACTTTAGTTATGCTCAACAGTAGGATCGAGAATCCACAGTACCAGCTTTCAGGGATTGATGCTACATTTATCGGTTCCCATAGGAATGGGAAGATGGAATGAACCAGATGAGGAAAACTTTTTACCTTGTCCCCCAAAACCACTTTGGCAGACATAACACCTGTCCACAGGTGGACATTCTCAACAATTTTAAGTTAAAGTTGTAATGAGTTTGTTTTAGATTAAGGTGTGGTCAAGCAATCGTCAACAAGTAATAAAAACTGTCACCTCAGACTGTGAATTTAGCAGCGATACAATTAGGGGCAAAATAGCTGCGTATAACATCGTGAGATACCAAAATAACCAATAAACATTAAAACGGGAAAATTTCCCCAATAGTTAACAAACTTAACTATGCAAAAACAAGCAATATCGACAAAACCAATTCGTTCCTTAGAAGATGCCCTTGAGCGGTGTCAACTGCTGGGTATGCGCGTCAGCCGCCAGCGTCGCTTTATTCTAGAACTGCTGTGGCAAGCAAATGAACATCTTTCTGCTAGAGAGATTTACGATCGCCTGAACCAGCAAGGGAAAGATATTGGTCATACTTCTGTTTATCAAAATTTAGAAGCTTTATCTAGTCAGGGCATTATTGAATGTATTGAACGCTGTGACGGGCGTTTATACGGTAATATCAGTGATTCCCATAGTCATGTTAATTGTATTGATACTAATCAAATTCTTGATGTTCATGTAGAACTGCCAGAAGAATTTATCCGTCAAGTTGAACAAAAAACAGGAGTACGGATTACTGAATATAGTATTAACTTTTATGGTTACCGTAATTCACAAGAAAGTGCTGAGTGCTGAGTGCTTTTCTAAGTACTGAGTGCTGAGTGCTGAGTGCTGAGTAAAAAATACTAAATCTCTGTTTCCACTCTCTACTCCCTCTCGTAACCTAGTACAGCACGGCGGCAATAAACTATTCATTCCAAACCGCTCAAATCCTCGTAATAAAACGTGAGTTCGACAAGTGGAAAACACCCCTCTCCAAACCTCTCCCCTGGCAGGCTACCGTGTACACACAAATCATCTGATCCCCCTAAATCCCCTTTAAAAAGGGGGACTTGAAGAAGTTTTCCCTGCTTGAAAAGGGGGGGTTAGGGGGTATCGAAACGCTGTTAGGCAACTTTATAAGACTTATGTGTACACCGTAGCCCCTGGCAGGAGAGAGGCTTTGAAACCTTGATTTTTAGTTTAAAACCAGGGAGATTTTTGCCGCTCTCCGACACGGAGAGGGGTTGGGGTGAGGTTCATCGAATTCACGTTAATAAAAGCTTTTTGACTTTTGACCCTGAGCGTAGTCGTTCGCGTAGCGGTACTAGTTAATCATTCTCATCATCATGGGAGTGAGGGTTAAAAACCGTTTCATCCTCGTCATCATCATATAAATCCCTTGTTGAAATTGGTTCACCTTCTAAGCTTTCAATCAGCCTCATATCGGCAGGATTGTGAACCCAAAGTTTTGTGCTGCCCATATGATGAGAAACACCCGGCAAGGATTGCTGCGATAATACTCCTTTCAGGGTGTGATATTGCTCTAGGGAGAACAAAGCACCATGGAGTGTAGCAGCTTCTCGGTCAGCATCAGCTAGGACGGCATCAAATAAGCAAGCATTCGTAAGATTGACAGTGTGAAGATTCACTCCGGTGAGGTTTGCACCAGTCAGGTTTGCACCAGTCAGGTTTGCACCAGTCAGGTTTGCACCAGCCAAATTTGCCCCCATCAATGCTGCATCTGATAAATTAGTCTGTTCAAGATTGGCACCCACTAACATCACTTGTGCCAAAGATGCTCCTGAGAGGTTGAGTCCAGTTAGGGATTGGGAGAGGATTCGCTTGATGAAGGCGCTATTTGACAATACTGCTACTTTAGCAATTAATATCAGCAGGGCTTCAGGATAGAATTCTGCCAGATTGGCTGGATTGCCACAAGGGCAAAAAGCGGCTTTGATTTCGCGGTAGCAAGCACAAAGCAAGACAAATACATTCACTCCCACCGCAGCATTTACCTGCTCGATATTTACAGGCTTGTGCAGTGCGTGATAATAACTTAAGGCTTTATGTCCCATTCCTTCATCTAACCAACGACCTTGACAGTAGACATGCCAGAAAGATTCAAGACGTTGGATGAAAACTTCAAAGGAAAAATTGCTGCTTTGCTTGTGTCTTAATGCCGCGATCGCCATTTCGACTATTTCCTGACTGAGAACGCCATAACCAAGTAAATTGTAGATATGCTGGGCAACACTGCTTGAAGATTCCAGCATGAAGGTGAGCGTACCGTAAACATCCTCTTGCTGTTGAGTGAGGATTTGCAGTTGCTCAGTAATAGCTTCTGCACAGAGGTATTCCCCTAATTTGGGGTGAGAAAATTCAGTCTGGGATAAAGAAGTTGAGCTAGTTTTAAAATAAAAAGCTGGGAGAGCCTGAGGATTTGATTCTTCAGCCAAAGTAATTTGATGGCGATCGCTATGTAAAATTTGTAAGGCGATCGCTTGCATTTTTCTGATTAAATCTTGGGGATGACGACCAGAAAGTAAATTAGCGATCGCTTCTTGTGTCCGATGGATATGAGCCGAACCTGATCGCAGTAACATCGTCTTGATACTGCCAGTTAAGGGATAGCCTAATAACCATCGACTCAGGCGATGATGAATTTCCCATAAGTGGCTGTTGGGAGCTAATTGTAATATATGCTCATCTAGTAATCCGTCACGGTGTAAAACTCCTAACAAATACAGCATCAGAGGTTGGCGGACAAGAGCAGAAAATTCCGGTGATTGAGATTGGCTATTAAATAACCCCGCCTGCTTTAAAAATGTAAAAAAGTTTTGAGCGATCAGCAAAGATTGTACCATTGCCCATTTCTGAAACCATTGTTTTAGCTCCTCCACCTCCAATGGCTGAATGACAATTCGTTTCAATTGCAGTGATATTTCTGGGGCGAATTCCTGTAAGCTGGCTATTCTACTAGTCAACACAATCTTATGACGGCGTTCAGATTGAAATTTCAGTAACTGCTGCATAAACATTGCCTTTGCTCTGTTACCTTGACTACAAGGGGGAAGTTCATCTAAACCGTCAAGTAGCAACAGACATCGCGGATGTTCTTGTTCCAGCCAATTGGTAAGACTAGTCTGAGAATTTAAAGAAAACCCAGAATTCAGCGTTTCAGTTAAATTATTGCCATATTTTATATCTCGTAACCGTATGACTATTGGCATCCAAGTCGGGTAAAGTTCTAGTGCTACCTGTGCTGCCCACATGTGGCAAAAACTAGTTTTACCATAGCCAGGTTCAGATTCAATCACAGCAATTGTTTCTGAATCATCCAGTTGTTGCTGCGCCCATATTTTTAAATCAACTTGAGATGGCTTTGCATAACTAACCTCTTGTGGTAAACCTGTAAGCGGAACATAGATATCCTTCAATGCAAAGGATTCCATCAGCAGAGGTATACTAAGAGCTTGGAGCAAACTGGCTCGGTAATCTTCCCGATGAAGGTCAATTGTGTCATCTACAGTAGAGCCAGTATTTCCTAACCGGAAAAACTTTTGCAGTTGAGCTAAAGGCAAGGCATTGTGAGCAATGACTTTTAGCAAATGTCCGGGGAGTGCATGTACTAAACGCTGGGTTAACAGTTTGGCTTCTGGTTCCTCCGCCCCATTAGCAACAAACCAAGCGACAGTGGCATGATTCATCTGTTGCACTAGTAATGAATCTGCTACCAAAGAAAGAGCTTGTTCAGCTTGAGTGTCAGTTAGTTTCCCAGGACTAAGAGTTTTCAGCAGTCCTTGCAGTTGGACATCTTGGAGGGTGATGCCGATTACCTCCTTCACTAATTGTGCTGGGGATGGTAGCATCGCGCGATTTAGCCAAGGTCTTTGCAGGCTTTCTTCCTGTTCTACAACTTGTTGCAAAGACTGGAGATAGGCAATTTGAAACGCCAGCCATGTACCCTCGTTACGTTTTAGAGCTTTTTTTTGGCTGAGACTACGCAACAGGTTTTCTGTCAATAAAGCAATTACAGCGATGTCTTCTCTAACAACGCCTAACGGTAGTTCTAAAACCTCTGTTAAAGTACAGATGTCAAGCGGCATGAAGCTTTTTACTTCCATATCATGAATAATACGGTAGGCAATGCCTGTCAATTGCCCAACTGAAAATTTTCTGATTTGATTGATTTCGATATAGCGTTCTGCCAGCCAATGCCGAATACTGAAGTTCATTTAATTACATAGTGAATAGCCGCCTATGGCAATTATCTTCTATTTATTCAGGTGGCGAAAACAGGTAACAATGAGGAGGACTCAGTTTAGCATCAAAGCTGTTTTCTGATTTGAAAAAACAGGCCTTGTGTATTTGTTCAGACTATGAGCGAACAACCTCTAAGAATATTGTTAATTGACCAAGACCCCATCTTCCGGCTAGGACTGCGGGTAGCGTTGGAAACACTGCCTCACATTCAAGTAGTAGCGGAAGCCGAAACAGATACAACGGCCTTGCAAATCCTAGCAGAACTCGCCCAACAAGACCCCAACCAAATCAATTTGGTAGTTTTAGAATTAGGCAATGGTCGCTCTATTTCTAGTCAGCAGCAAGGGTTACAACTCTGCCAACAACTGAAAATCCAATATCCCAAATTACCAGTTTTCTTGCTCAGTTCTGTTCAAGAACCAGGATTATTGTTGGCAGTCAGGGCGGCTGGTGTCAATGGCTACTGTCCTAAAGGCACGCCTCTGGCCGAGTTAATCTCTGCCATGGAAGAAGTTGCCGATGGTGGCTCTGATTGGTTTGCCGAAAAGCGCAGTGATGGGGAACTTAGGGACACCTCTGAGGATAAGGGACAAATCAAGACAAGAATTCCTCACTCAGCACTTCCTTTGGCTAGGCTACGACGACATTGGTATTTGTCAGGAATTGGTTACATTGATGCCGCCTTAGCGGAAGTTACAGGGCGATTACAAATCCCCGGATTGCCATTAATCGAGCGAGCAGTTCTCGCTGGTCAACGCAGAGAGTTACTGGCAGCTCATCGGTTGCTTGCTTGGTTATTGGTTTTACCACAAGAAAGACAACAGGAAGAGCAAGAAGATTTTATCCCCTCTAGTCAAGAACCACTTGTTGTTCCAAGTAATGCCATTATCCCACAGCAGCCAACTTCGCCGCCTCTACTTAGCCCGCGATCGCTGCAATCTGAAGTATTTTCATTATGTGTCACAAAATTGCAATTTCCTTTACAAAATGTTACTGACATTGCTTTAGAAATTGACATTTTTCGTGAAGCTAAAAAACGAGAATTACTTTACCTAATTCTCCAAAAACTGGCTCAACAACTAGATGAATTGCGTGTTGCTCCCATCACAATTAAGCAATTAGAAAGTTTGAAGCCCACTATATTACATGAATTATGGCAAGCTGCGATTACGGATTTTTTTGGTAAATTTTCACGGGTGCAAGTAGGTCAGCAGAATATAGAAATTGTCAAGCTATTGCGGCAAAATGAGCGAGTTGTCCAAAAAGATATTCTCAATAAAATTCCCTTAGTTGATGAATTATTTTCCTATCTGCTATTTCAAACAGATTTGCAAATTGATAATACCTCTTATCCAGTCGGTAGTTCTGAAGCTAAATCACAGGCATTAATGATTTTGGAGAATTTGTTGATTCAGGTGGCAAATGGTGTAGTGCAGCCACTGCTCGATAATTTAGCAGATATAGAAGCAATTAAGCAGAACTTTTATGACCGCAGATTAATTTCCACACGAGAGATTGAACGCTTTCGGAATGAGCTGTCATGGAAATACCGTTTGCATAAATATATCAATGAGCCAAAAGCAATTTTTGAAAGCAGCTATGAGCTATTTGTATTAGCGCCTCGCGGTATTGCCAACATATCGATTTATGCTCCCCGTAGTCAGGAATTAGCACAACTTTCGGGAATTCCTTTAGTAGTAACACTGATACTAGAATTTCAGGATGCGATCGCCCCTCGTTTACAATCTCTATTAGCTTTTGTCGGCAGTGGGATTGTCTTCATTCTCACCAAAGTAATAGGTAGGGGTTTGGGTTTAATCGGTCGTGGTATTCTCCAAGGGATTGGCAGTGTTTCTTTAGCAGACAAGAATTTCAAGCGCAATGGTGAGCGACCTAAGTAAAGGGAAATAGGGAGAGTAGAAAATATCTGTGATTCAATACCAAAAAATTCAGTAGTGCTGAGTTGAAAGTGCTGTAAAGCCCTGCGGGCATAGCTGCGCTTATAGCCCGTGCTGAGTACAACCCCATAGTTAAAACTAGGGGATTGAAATAAGGACACATTTTTTCTGGCACTGCGTGTCTCGAAAAAAATGTTTTTACCTGTTTTCATAAATAAATTTAGGGGCTTCAAATCCTATATGCTGAGTGCAGTTAATTATTACTTTTTACTCAGCACTCAGCACTCAGCACTATTTTGGTAATGACTAACAGCAATTTGATTGGTCTAGCAGCTTCCTATACTTACGCTAGCAGTCTGCTTGTCCTTGGTGAAGGACTACGTAGGCGGTTTGGTGTAAAGCCGGATTTAACCCGCAAGATCATCCATATCGGTGCAGGGATGTGGGTTTTTGGTATACTACTGCTGTTTAATCATTGGGAAATCGGTATTTTACCCTTTACCACATTTATTGGACTCAATTACCTGTTTTACCGCTACCGGGTGATTGGTGCAATGGATACAGAAGACAGTTCACCCGGTACAATCTATTTTGCAATTTCCGTAACGCTGCTATTTGGGTTACTTTGGCGACCAGACGGCCCAATAGACAACGCCCCCATTGCTGTAGCTGGAGTGATGGCAATGACCTGGGGAGATGCACTGGCGGCATTAATTGGCAGGCGCTTTGGGCGGCATCAATACCAAATAGGAGATTCTGTACGTTCTTGGGAAGGTTCAGCAGTGATGTTTGTAGCAAGTACAACAGTGATGTTCCTGGTGCTGCTGTTATTACCTGGTTCATCACTTAGTCCGCTAGCAGTGAGTATTGGTACAGAACGGGCGTTATTAATCGCGTTAGTCACTGCTGTTATTGCCACCCTAGCTGAAGCTGTTTCACCTCACGGTACAGATAATCTCAGTGTCCCATTGGTGGCAACTGGGACGATATGGGTGATGATGCAGAGTTTTTCCTAATTTTGGTAGGGGATAAGGAAGAGGCAGAGGGGAAGTTTCTGCCCAATAATTCCCCACTTCCTATTCCCTAATCTTTACGAGTCGTGATGCGTAAAGCCTCCAAGTACAAGGCACAAAACTTTTTTTTGGTTTTGTGCCTTGTACGTCTTTTAAGTGGGGGATATAAGCGAATGACCGAATTTATTCGGTCGTGGCGTGTTCTTCAGGAAGTGCGGCAGAAATAGCGTTGATAGCCGCTTCCCGCTTCTCAACCTCATCTAGATATTTTTGCGCCCATTTCTCGCCTAGATGTTTTTTGAGACAGAGGTATTCATTAACTGGTGCATAATAAAGATGAATCAACGCCTCATAACATGAGGTAGGAGAGGTGTACACATCCCAAGTTTGCAGGGTAAATGTGTCCGCCTCTTCTTTGCATCCGCCTTTGACATAAGCAAAAAATTTACCTGATTGGCTGTCAAAGTTTTTTTGCAGGGTGCTTAAATATTCCTCTAGTGGCATATCGGCTACACCACCACCGGAAAGACGGACATTGGGGGCATTTGGTAATGGTTCAGCTATTATATAGAGTCTTGGCGGATCGCCTCTCCATGAGTCCCTAACAATAGGATTCATCATCGGTTTAACCCCAAAACTTAAATTTGCAATTCCACGTATTATCCTGGTCGGTTTCTTCTACATCTGAAGAAACAGCGTCATACTGAGACGCTACATCCTTGCATTCCTCTCGCGCTGATTCCTTGTCTTTCGCCTCAATAATCTCGCTACCCTCTTGCACTCTTGCAAAGTAGCTTCATCGTCTGGCAGATACTCGCCCATTTCGTTGCTAGTTCCACCCCAAGAAAACCAACCCATATTTAATTCTCCAAAATCAACCTTAACGAGCGCATGGCGTTCATTAAAACTATTGTATAATGTATCCAGGAGGTGAGCAAGTGTTTAATCTAACGTATGAGTTCAAACTAAAGCCAACACAAGCGCAAGTCACTATATTTGAGCAATGGCTTGAGCGGTGTAGGCGTGTTTGGAATTATGCTCTAGCAGAAAGGAAAGACTGGTACAAATCTCGGTCGTGTCCTATTAATGCTTGCTCAATTATGTCTGAATACATCATGCCAGCCGACGCACCTCGCCCAACGATTGCTAGTCAGTGCAAGTCATTGACTAAGGCGAGAAGCGAAATACCAGCACTAGGAGAGGTTCAATCTCAAGTATTGCAACAGGTATTAAGGGCGGTAGAAGGTGCATTTGTCTCCATGTGGGAGCGCAATCATGGATTTCCTAGATTTAAGAAACCAGGAAGAATGCGTTCATTTGTGTTTCCACAGCTAGGAGTTAACCCAGTGCAAGGAAGTCGTGTAAAACTCCCTAAAATTGGTTGGGTGCAGTTCCGTCAATCTCGTCCCATCCCTGAAGGTTGCACCATCAAGCAAGCTCGTGTAGTCAAGCGGGTTTCTGGTTGGTATGTGATGCTAACCTTGCAGTGGGATGTATCTGTACCTCAAATACTCCCGCATGGTGACATGATTGGGGTTGATGTTGGACTGACAAATTTTGTAGCTACTTCCAACGGGCTAACCGTCAAACACCCTAAGTTCTTTGTGGATGCCGAACGCAAGCTGAAATTGCTGCAACAACGTGTTTCACGAAAGAAGTTAGGGTCTAATAATTGGCGTAAAGCTCAAAGGAAAGTAGCTAAACTGCATGAATACATCGCTAACCGTCGTAAAGATTGGCACTGGAAATTAGCTCATCAACTTTGTGATGGAGTTGGCGCAGTATTTGTGGAGGATTTGAATTTAATTGGTTTAGCTAGAGCGATGTTAGGTAAACATTGCCTTGATGCTAGTTGGGGTCAATTCTTCCAAATTCTAGAACAATGCTGCTTTAAGCGTGGCGTGTTTTTTATGAAGGTGGATAGCCGCAAGACAAGTCAAATCTGTCCTAATTGTGGACATGAAACAGGCAAGAAAGACTTATCAGAACGGACTCACCACTGTAGTAATTGCGGCTACGCAACTGATAGAGATGTTGCAGCCGCGCAAGTCGTTCTCTCCAGAGGATGTGCAGCCGTAGGGCATACGGTCAAGATGCTTTCTGAGGGTAAAGTCGTTGGACTCCCTTTGATAAAAGAATCCCCTTCACTTTAGTGCGGGGAGTGTCAAAAATTCCAATTGCGGCGAAAATAGAAGAAACCTTCCAGAAAGTCTTGTAAAGCAATGTTATTATGCAAATTTTGCTTACCCCACTCCCTTGCAGTTTGTGCAATAATTTCTGAGAAGCCAGGATAGGCAGGAGATAAATTTGCTAAATGCTTAACTGAAATTTTTTGGGATATAGCCAAAGCAATTAAATTAATTAATTCTCCAGCTTCTGCACCTAATATGGCAGCTCCCAAAATTTCCCCATTGCGTAGCACAATTAATTTACAGATACCTGTGGTTTCGTCCCGCAATTGAGCTGCTGCTACTGATTTATAATATTGTCGTAAAACTAAAACTTCATCTTGTCTAAATTGGCGTTTTGCCTGCGCTTCTGTTAAACCTACTTCTGCCAACATGGGATGAGAAAATAGTGCCCAAGGAACGCACTGATACTTGACTGAAAGTCTGGGAAACAAGAGTGCATTTTTTACAGCGATTCTGGCTTCATAATTAGCAACATTGGCAAAATCATAACCACCAATCACATCACCACAGGCGTAAATTCGGCGGTTAGTGGTTTGCAGTTTGTCATTGACAATTAGGCGACCCTGACGCCATTTCACCCCTACCGCAGCCAAATTTAGAGATTCAATATTGGGTTGTTGTCCAGTTGCTACTAAAATTTCATCAGTTTCAATTGCCTTATCCCCTGCCTGAATCCATTTTTTATCTTCAATGAGCTTGACTTGAGTTACTGATTTTTGGGTGAGGATACGGATACCATCAACTTCCAACTGTGCTTGCAATAGATGGGCTATCTCCGGGTCAGCGTAGGGCAGAATAGAGGGATACTTGACTACTAGTGTCACATGACAACCGAACCGCGCCAGAATTTGGGCTACTTCGATACTTTGAGGAACGCCGCCAATAATCACCCAATTTTTAGGTAAGGTTGGTTGATTGAGAGACTGCCAAATATTCGATAAGGTCAAGTAGCCAGTAGTTTGTAATCCGTTAATATCTGGAATTGCGGGACGGGAACCGCTAGCTAGTAAATAGGTGCGCGCTCGTAACAGGCGTTCATTCACAGAAAATGCTAAATGGGGCGGCTTGTGTGGCGTAGCCATAGATTGAAATTGACCACTGCCAATAATCACATCCACACCTAGTGCAGCTAGGTTAGCTGGAGAATTCTGTTCTTGGATATTCGAGATAACGCTGTGAGTATACAGCTTTGCTTCTGGCCATGCCACAGATGTTTGGCATTTCTCTGAGGTATCAGCTTGGGTTGTGTGAATACCAAAGCCAGCCGTATCACTCAGATTATGGGCGAGTTTGCCAATTTCGCTCATAGCCTGGTGTTGAGCAAATCCATAATTTACTTGTGTTTCTACTAAGGCAACTGTAGCCCGTAGTTGGGTTGCAGCTAAGGCAGCGTAGCGTCCGGCAAGACTGCCACCAATAATCACAATATCGTAATCAATAGTCATTAGTCATTGGGCATTGGGCATTGGGCATGGATCTATATTTCTATTTTTGGCTTTTTACTCAGCACTCAGCACTCAGCACTCAGCACTCAGCACTCAGCACTCAGCACTCAGCACTGAATATAGCGCTGTTAATAGGCGTTGGTTATCAGACTCAGAAAGTACAGCAACCCGGAAAAAGCGATCGCCTAGTTCTGGAAAACTTAGGCAATCACGAATTAAAATTTGGTGATGCTGGAGTAATTGTCGTTGCAACTGCGAACTCGACTGTTGTGATTCCACAAGTAAGAAGTTAGCAGCGCCTTCTAGAGGCTGCAAACCTGGAATTGCAGCTAAACCCTGAAAGAGTTGGTTTCGTGCAGGTGGTAGCCATTTCCAGGTATGCTCTTGAAACTGCTGGTCTTGGAGTGCAGCAACCGCCGCCGCCGCCGCCAAGGTGTTTACAGGCCAAGGGTCACGCCACAACTGCCATTTAGCAAGACGGTCAGGGTGAGCGATCGCATATCCTAATCTCAGTCCCGGAAGACTGTAAAATTTCGTCAGCGATCGCAATACTACTAAATTTGGATATTCCTCTACCACCTCAATGAGGCTTTGTTCCCCATCAGGAGGCACAAAATCCATAAACGCTTCATCCACCACTACCAGGGCGTATTGCTGCAAGTAGGGTAAAATTGCCTCTCGTGAAAATAACCTACCCGTTGGGTTGTGGGGATTATTTAGCAATAATCCCGAACTTTCAGGTGGAGGAGATGAGGAATATGAGGGAGAATTTTTACTCACTCCCCACTCACCACTATGCAAAGAAAGGGGAAACTCCAGAACTTTAGCGTTGTATGCCGCTAGGGTTCGGTAGTAGTCGCCAAAGGCTGGAGTAATTAATGTTGTTGCGGATAATTCTGCTAATTCCCTACCTGCTAAAGTAAGTAATTCTGCTGAACCGTTACCCGGCAGAATCCACTCAGAAGGCAATTGATGGAAGTGACTGAGAGCAAGTCTCAGTTCACTGTAATCTGGATCTGGATAGTGTCTAAGATTACCAATTTGCAACTGAATAGCCGCGATCGCACTATTTGGTGGACCCAATGGACTGATGCTGGCAGAAAAATCCAGAATAGCCTCAGGGGGACAGCCAGCCAGTGCTGCTGCCCAGGCTAAATTTCCCCCGTGAGCTGGTTGCCGCATTAAAAAAAGTTTTCCTCGGGTAGAACCTATTCTTTTGGTTCTTTTGGGGGTGCTACCTTTTCTCTGAAGAGCTTACCAGCAGAGAAAGCAGGAACTCTGGTCGCTGGAATTTCCATCTTTTCATTAGTTTTGGGGTTACGACCTTCACGAGCTTTACGTTCCCGTGATTCAAAAGAGCCAAATCCTACCAGCGTGACTTTATCGCCAGAAGAGACAGCTTCAATAATCGTTTCCAAAGCGGCAGTTAAGACGGCATCTGCTTGTTTTTTGGTAACACTAGCCTTTTCAGCTACGGCATCAACTAATTCGCCTTTATTCATGTCAAACTCCTTGAGGTTTACTTGAAATTAGATTCTCTACTGATGCACCTTGTCGCATCTTTACTTAAATCTCTGTTTAGAGAATCACAAAAGTCGGGCTTTATGAGTATTTATACTCAAAATGGCTGTACATCCTATCGGCTCGACTTTTCAATGAATCATTCTAAGGTGTTGTAGCCTGAAGTGGATAGATGAAACCATTAATTTATATAGATTTCAGGATTTTTTATGTTTTTTGGGTGATTGTTGCGTTCCAAACCATACCTAAAGTAGGAAAAAATACTTAGTAAATACCCTTGTTTTCAGGAGAACAGAGGAAAGCTTCAGTCAGTTGGCAAGAAATAGCAGTAGAGTAAACGTCGGGATATAATGATAACGATTATCGTTATATGTCACCTGTCTGACAATGGATACTAATCCATCACAGCTACCCAATAAAATTGACTTAGCTATTATTGGTGCTGGGCCTCACGCTTTAACATTGGTAACGCATTTACTACAAAAACGGCAAACGATGCGGGGTCGGTTTGTGGTATTTGACCCCAGTGGTAAATGGATGAGTCAATGGCAACAACAATTTGCGGCTTTAGAGATATTACATTTGCGATCGCCTGCGGTACATCATCCTGATCCTAATCCTTTCGCCTTGCGGAAATTTGCCGAATCTCGTCCCCATGAGTTATTTCCGCCTTACGATTTACCAGGAACTCAGTTGTTTGAGGATTTGTGCCAGGATGTGATTTATCGTTGGGATTTACAAAATCAAGTTGTGAAAGCTGAGGTAACTCGGATTCAACCCTTACATCCCCGCTTTCGCCTGTGGTTAGACGATGGAAGTTCAATCATTGCGCGACGGGTGGTGGTAGCCACTGGCGGTGGTAAACTCCAGATACCTGATTGGGTAAATCAAATAGCCACCAAGTATCCCCAAGATAGACTTTGCCATTCACACAAAGTAGATTTACGTAAATTGCAGTTAGCCGGTGAAAATATATTGATTGTAGGAGGTGGATTGACAAGTGGACACTTAGCAATTGGCGCTTTGGCTCGTGGTGCAAAAGTACACTTGATATTACGGCGACAGTTGCAAGAAAAGTTATTTGATGCTGAACCCGGTTGGTTAGGGCCAAAGTATCTCAAAGGATTTTTTGCAGAATCAGATTACCAAAAGCGTTGGCAAATGATTCAAGCAGCACGTAATGGTGGTTCGATGACACCTGCGATCGCTATGCAGTTACGGCGAGCTGTGCGTACTGGTAATTTGAGGATTGATGAACATTGTCAAATCTCTGAGGCCCAATGGTTTGAGAATCATTGGCTGGTGAGTTGCCATGATGGTAGTGAGTACAAATGCAGTCGGATTTGGCTTTCCACTGGCAGCAAATTTGATGTGACAGATGAATCACTATTAACCGAAATTGCCGACACTTACCCGATTGCGATCGCCAACGGCTTACCAATTTTGGATACTTATCTGCGTTGGCCAGGTTGTGAACTATTTATCATGGGTGCTTTAGCGGCTTTGCAAGTGGGGCCAACAGCGCGGAATTTATCAGGTGCGAGAATGGCTAGTGAAAAAATTGTCCCTGCGATCGTTAAGTCCAGTATTGCTCATAATCTGAGAATCCCAACCCGCTACTAGGTTTAGCTTGCTTAAAGGTGGTTCGTTTCTGAAAATTAAGTAACCTGAGTTCGGGTTAAACATAAGAAGGTAAAAGCCATTCCAATTGAAGGCTAGGTTTCTTAGGTTGATGACAATAAGCGATTAAGCCGCACAGAACATTAACACAAAAATTGACTGGGCTGCGA
>JADEXK010000113.1 GCA_015207155.1 Nostocales cyanobacterium LEGE 11386
CCCGATCCCCGATCCCCATTGCCCCTGATCCCCAGAGGGGGCCTCGAGTTCCCCAACACCTAATTCAAAATATATCTATGCCTTGGTCTCGGATTATTAGTGGAATTGTAGCGATCGCTCTGACTTTGGTTGCCACTCTTTTAGGGGGCTGGTACTTTACCATTGCCATTGCGGTAGTTGTGTTTTTAGGTCAACAAGAATATTTTAATTTGGTACGAGCTAGAGGTATAGTCCCAGCTGCGAAAACTACTATGTTTGTCAGTCAAACTTTACTAGTAATTTGTACGGTTGATGGCAGTTTAGCTGATGCGGTAATGCCAATAGCGGGGACATTTATTTGTTTTTATTTGCTGTTTCAGCCGAAAATGGCAACCATTGCGGATATTTCCGCTTCTATTATGGGGTTATTTTATGTGGGTTACTTGTCAAGTTACTGGGTGCGGTTACGCAATCTCGGTAGTTTAGCTGTCAGCAATCTTCCTTTCGGTGGTTACTGGCCTACAACCTGGACAGATATTCTACAGGAGAAAAGTTTTGCCTTTTTACCACAAGGATTAACCTTGACAGTGCTGACTTTCTTATGTATTTGGGCTGCTGATATCGGTGCTTACATTATTGGCAAATTCTTTGGGAAAACCCGTTTGTCTGAGATCAGCCCCAAAAAAACTGTGGAAGGCGCAGTCTTTGGGATCACTGCTAGTATTGCCGTAGCTTTATTAGGAGCTTATTATCTTCACTTGCCAAAATTTCTTTTCACTGGTGTAGCATTAGGTTCGCTGATTGGGATTGCCAGTCTTTTAGGTGACCTCACCGAGTCTATGCTCAAGCGTGACGCAGGCGTGAAGGACTCAGGCCAGTTGATCCCCGGTCACGGTGGCATCTTAGACCGCACCGATAGTTATATCTTCACAGCTCCCTTGGTTTATTATTTTGTCACACTTCTATTGCCACTGATAGCAGATATGTGAAAAATGGGGAAGGTGGGGCCCCCTCTGGGGATAAGGGGTAATAGGGAATGGGGGACAAGGGTACAAGGGGAAAATTATAGAAGCAATTTCCCCCCATCTCCCCACTCAGCACTCAGCACTCAGCACTCAGCACTCACAAAAGCACTCAGCACTCAGCACTCACAAAAGCACTTTTTCAAGGGTTAACATTAATTTGTCCTTGACATACCAGTTGACCGGGGATCACGCTGAGTTCTTGAAGCTCGACATCTGAACCGAGATCCAAATTATAACCATGCTCATTTTCTAGAAGCGCTACTTGGTTTTGGATGACTTGAATCTGTGTTAACTTCAACTCACGACCGCCGATTAACTCTAAACTTAAACAAATCTCCAGAGGTATAGGTTCACTTGTCTGGGCTAGGCTAGCATAAAGTATAATTTGATGACTACCAAGGATAATTTTTTGCCAAGAAATTGGCTGAGATTTCGGGTAGTATTCTGGTATAAGTTTAACCAGTACATCATTTAAAGCAGTTGATAATAGTTCAGATGAGAGGGAGCTATTAAGATCCTTTTCCTCGACAATCAAATTACCACTCACTGGTACTGTTTCTAATAGTCTTAGTGGTTGACCCTTGAGTATTGAGCCTACATTGACCTGAATATTTTCTGCTAAAAGTTGAATTCGTGTAACATGAATACCTTGATACACGGCGTCACTTGCAAAAATAGATACCCAGGGAATACAACCAGAGAGAATTTGGCGATCGCTCGCTCTTATCTCTACCTCTAACTGGGATATATGGCTGACTTGTGATTTCAACCAGAGTTTGAGCGCTGTTGTGAGTACATTTGTAATTATGCGGAGCTTATGTGAGCTTTTAGTTGGGGAATTTTTGTCTGGCATTTAACCACTCTGTTGATGGGTATTTACTCAGCAACTGACTGAATTTAAATAAGCCTTAAATGTAACATTTATGGCTACTGGGCACAAAATGCAAATATTATGATTATTATCTAAACTTTCACATTCTACTCAGTAATTTCAACATGGAGGTACGGTTACAAAAAATTCTTGCCCAGTGGGGTATTGCCTCACGTCGTGAAGCTGAAGAAATGATTCGGCGATCGCGTGTGCAAATTAATGGGGTATTGGCGCACTTAGGTCAAAAAGTTGACCCTCAAAGAGATAGGATTTCAGTAGATGGCAAGCCAGTGTCTGCTCATCAGCGGCCGCATTTAATATATCTTTTGCTACACAAACCACCTGGAGTAGTTTCCACTTGCTATGACCCTCAGGGAAGAAAAACGGTTTTGGATTTACTACCTCAAGAATTACGCGAGGGTTCAGGTCTACACCCAGTAGGCCGTCTAGATGTAGAGTCAACGGGAGCATTAATCCTGACAAACGATGGAGACCTAACATTTGGACTTACCCATCCACGTCACAGTATTCCTAAGACTTATCAGGTTTTGGTAAAAGGACATCCCTCTGAAGCAGTTCTAGAAATGTGGCGTCAAGGTGTGGTAATGGAGGGAAGAAAAACACGTCCGGCTAAAGTACGCTTACTAGAAAGTCTTGCTAAAACCAGCCGTTTAGAAATAGTTTTGAAGGAGGGAAGAAATCGACAGATTCGCCGTGTAGCCCAACAGTTGGGATATCCAGTTATCAAGCTACATCGTACTGCTATAGGTAGAATTCAATTACAAATGCCAAAATTACCCCTTTTAAGTGAGGGTAACTATCGTTCACTCAAAGATGCGGAAATTCGCTTTTTAAAAGAGCAGATCAAGCATCTACCTATTAAAGATTCAGCTGAGGTCAGGAGCGCAAAAAAGCATGAAATGGCTAAAAAGTAAAGATAAAGAGCAGCCCACACTTTCGTTAGCACAACAACAATCGGAAAAATTGGCCCAAATGGGCGCTCAACTTTGGGCCTCCCGTCAAGAAAAAGCTCTATCCCTAGAGGAAATGGTAGTTTTGACCAAAATTCCCCGGCGGTTGTTACAGGCGATCGAAGAAGGGAATTTAAATGATCTGCCAGAACCAATTTATATTCAGGGTTTAATCAGGCAATTTGCCGAGGCGCTCGGCTTTAATGGAGTAACCTTTGCCAGCAATTTTCCTCTTGGTTCTCAGCCTGTTAGCCTTCCGCCTACTGAAAAAAATCAGTCAATTGGTCTACTTCGTCCTCTTCATCTTTACTTGCTTTACATATTTGTGATTTTATGCTCTGTGAGTGGCTTGTCGCAATTACTGAATAATACTGCTCTCAGCAACAGCAAACAACAGCCAGGGAGCGCAACTGTTTTACAATCAGAGCCAATTCAATCAACCCCCAAATCACCAACCGAGTTTCAACCTGTTAGTAATCACCTTAACGGCATCAACGACAATCAGTCAGTGCAGATTGGTGTCACCTTAAAAGCGTCATCTTGGATTCGTGTAGTAGCTGATGGCAAAACCGAGTTTGAAGGAATTCTCCCAGAGGGAACTCAGCGCACTTGGAAAGCCCAGGAACAACTAACGGTGAAGACTGATAATGCTGGTAGTGTGTTGATGAGTGTTAATCAGCAAGAAGCTAAACAAATGGGAAAACCGGGAACAGTGGAAGAAATCAAGATTGGTAACAAACCCAGGTCTTGAAATATAGCAAGTGCTGAGTAGTCAGTAGATTTTTTCGTGACACTCAGCACTCAGCACTCCCCTTCGACTTCGCTCAGGGCAAGCGCACTCAGCACTCACTCGGTGCGCGTCCGTAGAGTTTAGTGAGATTTTTTAGGCGATCGCCTAGTTCTGCTGTCAATAGCGACGGCTGATAGCGCCAATCCCAGTTACCCTCAGCAACACTAGGAAAGTTCATTCTAGCTTCGGTTCCCAAACCCAAAATATCCTGTAAAGGAATAATTGCTTGATTAGCGATGGAACTCAAAGCCAGGCGAATGACATCCCAATGGATGCCTTCAGGACTAATACAACCTAAATACAGTAGTAAGTTGCGCTTTTCCCAATCATTAGCTGAATTGAACCAGCCTACAGTTGTGTCATTGTCATGAGTCCCGGTATAAACTACGGCATTGCGTGTGTAGTTGAAAGGCAAAAACGGATTACCGGGATCAGAACCAAAAGCAAACTGCAAAACTTTCATACCGGGAAATTCATATTTGTCGCGCAGTGCTTCCACTTCTGGTGTAATTACCCCCAAATCTTCCGCTAAAACTGGCAGCTTGCCCAATTTTTGTTTAATCGTATCAAACAACTCTTCACCTGGGGCTTTCATCCACTCTCCGTTGATGGCTGTTTCTTCGCCTTGTTCCACAGCCCAGTAAGCCTCAAATCCTCGGAAGTGGTCAATACGAATCACATCTATATAATCCAGCATCGCTTCAAAGCGACCGATCCACCACTTAAAGTCTCTTTTTTTTAATTCCTCCCAGTCATAAACTGGGTTACCCCATAATTGACCAGTAGCACTAAAGTAATCTGGTGGAACTCCCGCCATTAGAGCCGGTTCCCTAGTCTCTTCATCTAAACAAAAGATATCGGGGTGCGCCCACACATCAGCACTATCCTGCGCTACATAAATGGGAATGTCGCCAATAATATAGATCCCGCTCATGTTGGCATAGGATTTGAGTTCCGACCACTGGCGAAAAAATTCAAATTGAACGAATTTATAATAAAAAATCTCACCAGTTAATTGCCGTCGTACCCGATCCATTGCGGCTGGTTCACGCTTGACAAGTTCCGTCTCCCATGTATGCCAACTGGTATCCTCATGAGCATCCTTTAACGCCATAAATAAGGCGTAATCATCCAGCCAATAGGCTTTACTATCACAAAAGCCGGCAAATTCTTTTTGTTGTAGGGGTGTTGCTCTAACTTGGAAGTTTTGACAGGCTTTTTTAAGTAGCCCAATTTTAATTGGCTTAACTTGCTCGTAATCTACCTTAGAGTCCTCAAATACTGGTAAGTTAGCAAAGTCTTCCTCAGTGAGTAAACCCTGCTCTTGCAGCTGTTCTGGGCTGATGAGCATGGGGTTTCCTGCCATTGCTGAATAGGAAGCATAAGGAGAATTACCGTACCCAGTCGGACCTAAAGGTAGAACTTGCCAATATTGCTGGTAACTTTCTCTGAGGAAATCAATAAATTTATAGGCTTCTAAGCCTAAATCCCCAATGCCAAATCGACTGGGAAAAGATGTAGGATGCAGCAAAACGCCACTGGATCTAGGAAAAGGCATATTTAACTTCAAATATAGGAGTAAGCGATCCCATCGAATCTATCACGGTAAGGTCAGCATTGAAAGCTTTCGGAAGATTGGGGAATAGGGAAGTAACTAATGACCAATGACTACTGACTATGAATTACAGAAATCCTGCACCAACGGTTGATATCATCATTGAATTAGTGGATCGGCCACATCGACCGATAGTGTTAATTGAGCGACATAATCCGCCCTTAGGTTGGGCTATTCCCGGTGGGTTTGTGGATTATGGTGAACCTGTGGAAGTAGCAGCGCGGCGAGAGGCTGAGGAGGAAACAGCTTTGCAGGTGGAGTTAATTACTCAATTTTTGGTGTATTCTGACCCTAGTCGAGACCCTCGGCAACATACAATCAGTATTGTGTTTTTAGCGACAGCGACGGGGGAACCACTGGCGGGAGATGATGCTAAAAATATAGGCGTTTTTGAATCTTGGCGTGTGCCGATTAATTTATGTTTTGACCACGATCGCATTCTGCGAGATTATTGGCGTTATCGGCATTATGGGATACTTCCCAGGCTAGGTTTTGAGTAAACGCGCGCGAACAACAACAGGGAAGAGATGAGTAAAAAAGTTATTCGTACTGATAGCGCACCTGCTCCAGTAGGGCCATATAATCAAGCGATCGCTGCTTCTGGTCAAATGGTGTTTGTGGCTGGACAAATTGCCCTTGATCCCAATACAGGCGAAACTGTGGGTATGGGAGATGTGCAACAGCAGGCTAAACAGGTAATGGCCAATCTGGAGGCGATTTTGCAGGCTGCTGGGGCCAAGTTTGGTGATGTGGTAAAGACGACAGTATTTTTAGCTGATATGAATGATTTTGCCGCAGTCAATGCAGTTTATGCCCAGTATTTTGAGGAAGCAACTGCGCCAGCGCGTGCTTGTGTGCAGGTTTCGCGGTTACCAAAAGATGTTTTGGTAGAGATTGATTGTATTGCGGTGATTTGAAATTGCTTGTTGCCTTTCACACATCAATAGACATCCCGAAATTGTAGAGACGTTGCATGCAACGTCTCTACAATTAACTTGGCATGGAGGAGATGGCAGAACAACAACTGTTAAAGAAATTGAAATAAATTGTGATCAAAATATCCTCTAGGGGCGAATCTTGAATAGCCAAAACTTCTACCAGCAAATTTTGAACCTGAAGACCTGACAGATTTTGATGAAGATTCAAATCCAAACTCTGAATTCCCCTTCAGACTAGAAGTCTGGGGCTATACAAACAAAGCCTGCCTACGCAGGCTAGTTAGACGTATCTTTGCTATATCCGGGGAAAATGCAATTGGTAAGAAATGTGAAGCGATCGCCTGTATAGTCATTGCCAATTTTAGGCGATCGCTTTTGAACTCTTGCAAAGTATTTGCAAAAATTACCACCGAGTGCTAGAGAAACACACTAAAAATCTTCTTATTAAATTTTCTCATTAAAAAGTAAATCTTTTACTGTCAACTTCAGCAAAATTTGCTGTTAGGTATTATTACTTGTGTTGAATTATCTGGCTGCTCCTCCAATCCCTTGTCAGCAAAGTGCTTGTCCATGAGTCCAGGAACTTGTGCAGCTTGAATGCGACTATAGCGGGTTTTGTCTGGCATCACTAGGTTAGGGCCAGCTTTGCAGTTTTTCATGCAACCAGTACCTTTAATGGTCACTTGGTCTTCCAAACCGCGATTACTTAAAGCTGCTTCCAATGCCTGACACAGTGCTTTACCACCCCGTTTCATACAATCAGACTTTTGACACACCAAAATTGTGTCTTTATTTTTAGCTGCTTTTACCTTAGCAGTATTCATTGCTGGGGGTTCTTGTAATGATGTGATAGTGGGAACTCTCCCCGCTTCAGAACGTGCTGCCATTACACGTTCAGCTTTTAATGTAATTTTATCTTTTTTAATGTCGTGCTTTTTGTAACCAACAACTTGTAGCCAAGTACCTGGTGGTAATCGCAAGTCAAAAGCTGCTCGTAAATGCTTGGCAAGTTTAACATAGCATTCACCCTCGGAAGTGCCTAACAATAAGCCTTTGAGCTTGTAACCATCTTTAATGACAAAATCAATAAACCTTCCTTCAAGGCAAAATTCTGAGATTTCTGTACTGTAAGATGCACTCATGTTGTTTAACCTATTTTTAACTAAGTAATGTTCTGAAGGCATTAAATAAGACAGTTTGCATATCTGCCATCTATTAATGCTTTCGGTAGCGTCTTTGCCAGCTGTTTTCCAGAGACCAAATCAGGTCTTGACGGGAAGCTGTTAATCGCCGCATCACACACCAAAATTGAACAGCTGCTAAAGGATTATCAATTTCCACCATCAATGGCTGGTTAGTCTCACACCAACAGGGAATATCTAACTCCTGTAAGCGTCTATAGACTTGCCATCGGTCTGCCCAATTCACCCCAACAACGTACTTTTTTTCAATTTCTGAACTGAACGTTTTCAAGCGACTAGCCCTCAACATGCGACTAAATTGCAGTAACTACCGTGCCTTAACCCCCTAATTTTTAAAATTTTTGGAGTACAGCATCTTTAAATAAGCTTACCCTAAGTGCTAACAATTCTCAGTTGTCCGGGCAAAAAATATGAAAACTTTGTAATAATTTTTCGTTATCAATCGCCTCCAGTCTCCCAAATACAAGAAACAGAGGAGATTTTAGATTTAACTTGTGTTCACTGGATTACTTTTCAAATACCCTAATCTGCTATGGCTTCTCTAGGTATATACACCTTTAAGCAAATTATTTGACATTAAAGCATCTTGAGGGCAATCACAAAAAATACTCAAAAACCTTTCTCTGTACTCAGCAAAGAAAAGCTTTTATTCTTGAGATTTTCCCTATTTCCAGTAAGGAATAGGGGTTCGCTGGGATAGTTTTGATGTTTAACAAGATACTTTCCACACATTCTCATTAGTGGTAATTACAGACTAAGCGATAGGTGTGTATTTATCCTGCTTAAGAGGAAACTTTGCACTTTTAGCCACAAAAAAATCTAAATTTTATGATATTAATTAGGCTTGCCTTTATTTTTTAAATGTTAATATGTAGAGAATAAGCAGTTAAAAACTACAACTGCTAAAAAGCGAGGAGAACAATGTCTGAGACGCAAACTGTATTAAGAAATTTTGGTCATGTTTATGACAATCCTATCTTGCTGGATCACAGTGTAACAGCGCCAGTCACTGAAGGATTTAATGTTGTATTAGCTAGTTTCCAGGCACTGTATTTACAGTACCAAAAACATCATTTTGTAGTTGAAGGTTCAGAATTTTATCAGCTGCATCAATTTTTCAACGAGAGCTATGAAGAAGTACAGGGACATACCCATGAAATTGGCGAGCGCTTAGATGGATTGGGTGGTGTACCAGTAGCTACCTTCAGCAAATTAGCAGAATTAACGTGTTTTGAACAAGAAGCCGATGGCGTATATTCTTGTCGCCAGATGGTAGAAAATGACCTAGCAGCAGAACAGGCTATCATCAACGTTATTCGTCGCCAAGCCGCTCAGGCAGAGAGTTTGGGTGACCGGGCTACACGTTATTTGTACGAAAAAATTCTGTTAAAAACTGAGGAACGAGCTTTCCACTTGGCTCACTTCCTCGCTCATGATAGCTTAACCTTGGCATTTGTCCAACCTGCTCAAAACTAGTACCCTCATCTTCTTGATTGGTGTGATCGAGACTGATGAAAGAGTTAGCAGCACTAAGTCTTAAAAAACTCTAAAAAATGGCAGAAAGTAGAGAATTCTTTCTGCCATTTTTAATTTAAATAAACAGGAACACACAAGATATTAGGTGGTCAAGTAATAGGTATAAGAAAATATTACTAATTAGCCAGTTAAGAAATATTGTTATTTAAGTTATTTATTCAAAGTCAGCAGTGCAATATGTATGCAACAAATACTTAATTATGGTTAAGCATCATTAGTTTAAATCAAAAATATTTGCAAATAACTAAGATTAAGTTTACTGAGAATTACTTAAAATAGTAGATACAGAAAACTAGATATGTGAAGTAACAAATTAAATAGTGATACCAAGTGGCGATCGCCTGCTACTCTGATACAGGATAGCTATAGTAGTTCCCCCCTGCTCTCCCATCTACCTGTCCCTATTTCCTTTGTCTGTGTGTCAAACCTGGAAAACTTAATAATAAATAATATGACTAGGGGGAAAGACCCTTAAAATAATCAGGATTTGTATTCTCTTACTCCAACCCAACGACTATGCCCCGCCGTCAAGACCTCCGGAAAATACTATTGTTAGGCTCTGGCCCCATTGTCATCGGACAAGCCTGTGAGTTTGACTACTCTGGCACTCAAGCCTGTAAAGCGCTGCGAGAAGAAGGCTATGAAGTGGTGTTGGTCAACTCTAACCCGGCAACGATTATGACCGATCCAGAAACGGCCGATCGCACTTATATTGAGCCGCTAACACCGGAATTGGTCGAAAAAGTGATCGCCAAAGAACGCCCTGATGCTCTACTGCCAACAATGGGCGGACAAACTGCTCTCAACCTGGCTGTTGCCCTGGCAAAAAATGGCGCTTTAGAGAAGTATAACGTTGAATTAATTGGTGCGAAGTTACCTGCAATCGAAAAAGCGGAAGACCGTAAACTATTTAACGAGGCGATGGCAAAGATTGGGGTACTGGTGTGTCCCAGTGGTACAGCCTCATCTTTAGAAGAAGCAAAAGTGATCGCGACACAAATTGGGACTTATCCTTTAATTATTCGTCCTGCCTTTACAATGGGTGGCACTGGCGGTGGTATTGCCTACAACCAAGAAGAATTTGAAGAAATGGCCCAGGTAGGTATAGATGCTAGTCCTGTTTCGCAAATTCTCATCGACCAATCCCTACTCGGTTGGAAAGAATACGAGTTGGAAGTAATGCGCGACTTAGCGGATAATGTCGTGATTATCTGTTCCATCGAAAACCTCGACCCGATGGGCATCCACACCGGTGACTCGATTACCGTAGCTCCCGCCCAAACCCTGACTGATAAAGAATATCAACGGCTGCGGGACATGGCAATTAAAATTATCCGCGAGATTGGTGTGGAAACTGGCGGTTCTAATATCCAATTTGCCATCAATCCTATTACTGGGGATGTAGTTGTGATTGAAATGAACCCCCGTGTTTCCCGCAGTTCAGCTTTAGCTTCCAAAGCTACAGGTTTTCCCATCGCCAAAATGGCCGCCAAGTTGGCTGTGGGTTACACTTTGGATGAGATTAAAAATGATATCACCAAGCAAACACCCGCGTCTTTTGAGCCAACCATTGACTATGTAGTCACTAAAATTCCCCGCTTTGCTTTTGAGAAGTTCCCCGGTTCGGAACCTGTGCTGACTACTCAAATGAAGTCGGTGGGGGAAGCAATGGCCATTGGACGGACATTTAATGAATCTTTCCAAAAAGCCCTGCGCTCCCTAGAAACTGGCCGCGCTGGTTGGGGTTGTGACAAAGCTGAAAAATTACCTAGTGGTGAACAGATTCGCGCCCAACTACGGACACCTAACCCTGATCGCATTTTTGCTGTGCGTCATGCTTTGCAACTGGGGCTAAGTCCTGAGGAAATCTACGAACTTACAGGCATTGACCCGTGGTTTCTAGATAAAATGCAGCAATTGTTGGATGTGGAGAAATTCCTGAAGCGGACACCCTTGCAGCAGTTGACAAAGGCACAACTATATAGTGTAAAACGCGATGGATATAGCGATCGCCAAATCGCCTTTGCTACTAAAACCACCGAAGATGAAGTCCGCGCCTACCGCAAACAACTAGGAATTATCCCAGTTTACAAAACAGTGGACACCTGCGCGGCTGAGTTTGAAGCGTTTACTCCGTATTATTACTCCACCTACGAAGCAGAAACCGAGGTTCTGCCCACAACCAAGCCAAAAGTGATGATTTTGGGTGGTGGCCCCAACCGCATCGGCCAGGGAATCGAGTTTGACTATTGTTGTTGTCACGCCGCTTATGCGTTGAAGGGAGCGGGATTTGAAACAATCATGGTCAATTCCAATCCTGAGACAGTTTCCACAGATTATGACACAAGCGATCGCCTGTATTTTGAGCCGTTGACCAAAGAAGATGTCATCAACATTATCGAAGCGGAAAATCCCGTAGGCATAATCATTCAATTTGGCGGACAAACACCCCTAAAATTAGCAGTACCGTTACAACAATTTCTCAGCACTCAGGAAGGAAGCCTCAGCACTCACATTTGGGGTACATCACCCGACTCTATTGACATGGCAGAAAACCGGGAGCGGTTTGAAAAGATTCTTAATCAATTAAATATTGCTCAACCACCCAACGGTATTGCCCGGAGTTACGAAGATGCGCTGATTGTCGCTAAACGCATTGGCTATCCGGTAGTTGTGCGTCCTAGTTATGTGTTGGGGGGACGAGCGATGGAAATCGTCTATTCTGATACAGAATTAGAACGCTACATGACATTTGCGGTGCAGGTGGAACCAGAACACCCCATCTTAATTGACAAGTTTTTGGAAAATGCCATCGAAGTCGATGTTGATGCGATCGCTGACCACACTGGCAGAGTAGTAATTGGTGGTATCATGGAACACATTGAGCAAGCGGGAATTCACTCAGGAGATTCTGCCTGTTCTTTACCATCTATCTCCCTGTCACCAGCAGTGCTCACACAAATTCGCACTTGGACTGTGCAACTAGCTCAAGCTTTATCAGTTGTGGGGTTAATGAATATTCAATTTGCCGTTGTTGGCGCTCAAGGCTATTCTCCCCAAGTTTATATTCTGGAAGCCAACCCCCGCGCCTCGCGTACAGTGCCATTTGTATCTAAAGCGACGGGCGTACCATTGGCAAAACTTGCATCTTTGATTATGTCGGGTAAAACTTTAGAGGAGCTAGGCTTTACCCAAGAAGTTATTCCCTCTCATATTGCTGTCAAAGAAGCAGTATTACCGTTTAATAAATTCCCAGGAACTGATACAATATTGGGCCCAGAAATGCGCTCCACTGGTGAGGTGATGGGAATCGATAGCGACTTTGGGCGCGCCTTTGCCAAGGCGGAATTGGCTGCTGGAGAACGTTTACCCCTAAAAGGAACTGTATTTGTTTCCATGAGCGATCGCGACAAAGGTGCTGCGGTTAATGTAGTTAAGGAATTTCTTGACTTGGGCTTTACAGTGATGGCCACATTAGGCACACGCCGTGTTCTCCAGGAAAATGGGTTAGATGTTGAGTTAGTACTGAAACTCCATGAAGGTCGTCCCCACGTCCTAGATGCGATTAAAAATCAGAAAATCCAACTCATCATTAACACACCTTCAGGAGAAGAAGCCCAAACTGATGCTAGGCTAATCCGTCGTACAGCCTTATCCTACAAAATACCCATTATCACTACCATCGCCGGCGCAAAAGCTACCGTCGCTGCGATCCGTTCACTACAAACTACTACTTTAGACGTAAAAGTTATCCAAGATTACTGCCAGGTTGGTAAACGAGGCTCTTAGTCTAAAAAGTAGTGATACTTGGCTTTATCAGAGAAGTTGGGGCTGTGGGGGAAATTTGCAACTAAAAAATTTTTCCCCCTTGTCTTTCCTGAATCTGCATTAAGCAGTATTTACAAGGAAAATTAAGCAATTATTATAGAAGGATAATTATTGTTTTCATTGAGATATTTTAACAAATATGAGGAACTAATTTTTCTCTAGGAAAATTTTTATCAGGTTGGCTGCCAGACAAATTCTCAGAAACCGACAGTGTAAAACCTATGGTAAAAGTATCTTGGGTTAGAAGGTAAGGATAGCTTGAAAATCCAGCAGACAAGGAAAATTTCTCTTTCCCTCTCCCTTGTCGTTAGCATTCCTCAGTTACCGTAATACCGCAAGTAGTATATGGCATAAACTAAAACAGCTAAAAAAATCAGGACTGTTAGGCTTTTCAATTTTTCTCATAAATGTTACAATTATTAATAATGGTCAATACAAAAAATGTTCAAATTTTACCTTTTATCTAACCTTAGATACTTGTGAAAACTGAGAAATAACTGTAACGTCTAGCAGTTAAGACCTTAATTTGATTAATTATGAGCAGCCGAGATTTTCGGAAGCGTAAATTACCAACCATACCTTAGTTTCCCAGTTCAGTTGGGTTATACCCCGCGAAAGCATCTATCAGTAAATGACCCCACCGTCAAGTCCATCATTACCAAAGAGTAGCGCCATGAAGACCGCTCAGACAGCCACAGACCTCGTGCGGACTTACCTGCGTGAGATTGGCCGTGTGCCACTCTTAACCCACGAGGAGGAAATTTTCTATGGCAAACAAGTGCAACGTTCCAGTGCTTTGCACGAAGTCAGGGAGTATCTTATCAACCAGTTGGGTCGTCAACCGAGTTTAGAAGAGTGGGCCACAGCCGCAAATTTAGAAACAACAGAGTTGAACGATGCGATCGCCGACGGTGAGATTGCTAAACGCAAAATGGTAGAAGCCAATTTGCGTCTGGTGGTATCTGTTGCCAAAAAATATATTAAACGCAACGTCGATTTACTAGACTTGATCCAAGAAGGTAGTATCGGGATGCAACGGGGCGTAGAAAAGTTTGACCCAACCAAAGGCTATAGGTTTTCCACCTATGCCTATTGGTGGATACGTCAAGCCATCACTAGAGCGATCGCCGAAAAAGCTCGCACTATCAGGCTGCCGATTCACATTACGGAAAAATTAAATAAAATTAAAAAGGCACAGCGCCAGTTATCTCAACAATTGGGACGCGCACCTTCAGCTGCTGAACTAGCACAAGAATTGGAATTGACCCCAAAGCAAGTGCGAGAGTATTTAGAAAAGGCGCGGTTACCTCTATCTCTAGATTTGCGGTTAGGAGATAACTATGATACCGAACTCGGAGAAATGCTGGAAGATCCAGGAGCTTCTCCAGAAGAGTTTGTCATGCAATCTTCTTTATCTTATGACTTAGAACGTCTGATGGAGGAACTCACACCGCAACAAAAGGAAGTGATTACGTTGCGCTTTGGGTTAGCTGATGGACAAGCTCTGACTCTAGCAAGAATAGGTGAGATCTTAAACATCAGTCGCGAACGAGTGCGGCAAATCGAGCGGGAAGCTTTAACTAAACTTCGCAAGTCTAAAGCCAATATGAATGAATATTTGGCAAGTTAAGAGTTATCAAGGAAGTAGTGAGTTTTTTCTGAGTACTGAGAAAAAAACATACTGTATTAAGACGAGAAAATACTCTACTTTTGGTACGGTTACACCGACTGCTGGTTGGTAATTAGCCTGTTACATTAATTGATAAGGATAGCCAATAGCTAGTTATATCAAATTAAAAACAGGCATTTACTATTCAAGTTGCAAGCACTACAGCTAGTAGTGATACTACAAGAGGTACAAGATGAGTAACCAATCCAATCGAGTCTCAGAATTTTTTAATGGTGAGTCAGAAACAAGTAATTTGTTGTGGCAGTACGTTAAATCTTTGAGTCCAGAAACAGTTACCCAGCTATCCAAACCTACTTCCTCCGAAGTCTTTCAGGTAATGGAGCGTAACATTATAGGATTATTAGGAAATCTGCCTTCAGAACACTTTAACGTTACCGTAACCACAAGTCGGGAAAGTCTTGGTCAGCTACTCGCCTCAGCGATGATCAGTGGTTATTTCTTACGCAATGCAGAGCAGAGAATGAACTTTGAAAAAGTTTTGCAAGGAACCGAGAATAATAGCGAACTTGACTAAACAATTGAAATTTCTATCGGAGATTTCCAGATTATTGGGTTTATACCGCTTCATAGTCATGGGTAAACCCATGGAAAATTAATTACATGCAGGCTTTTCATCACCTATCTTCCCCTTAAATAAACTGCAAGCTCGGCAGATTTTGAGTTAATCTGCCGAGCTTTGCTATTAAGTAAATATTTAAGCAATGTAAAATTATGTAGTTTAACGTGAGTTCGTAGTAAAAGCTTTAGCTCTTCTTATTTCGCACAGCCTCCCCGATAGGAGAAGCTACGGTGTACATGCATCTGGAAAATTCCACCCACATTTTTATCTTGATCAACTATGAGTGCAACCAGTTCTTTCCCACCCCACAAAATTATTGGTGTTGCGGTAATTTGGAACGACCATGAACAAATTTTAATAGACCGCCGTCGTCCAGAAGGTGTAATGGGTGGTTTGTGGGAATTTCCTGGAGGTAAAATTGAGCCTGGTGAAACCATTGAAGAGTGTATTCAACGGGAAATTAAAGAAGAACTGGGAATAGTAATTGCCGTGGGAGAGCATTTAATTACTATTGATCACACTTACACTCACTTGCGCGTCACCCTAACAGTACATCAATGTCGTTTAATTACAGGTGTTCCCCAACCTCTAGAATGCGATGAAATTTGCGCTTTTTAATTGATTGTTAAAAAGTGTCCAGTTACTAAAGTGTCACCTACTATACTTGCTATTACCTAAGATAGGTGATATTCTCAAGTTGTGTGAGGAGCAAGTTAAAAGTAAAAAGTGCGTGG
>JADEXK010000114.1 GCA_015207155.1 Nostocales cyanobacterium LEGE 11386
CCCCTGCTCTCTTCTCCCCTCATTAGTATTCCTGATGAGCATTTACTTGAACCGTAAGATTTAATCGGATAATCTGAACATTCAGGATTGTTTTAACAGGAAACCTAATCTAATGAACAAACTTATACTTAGTTTACTTTCTACGCCTGTTTTAGCTAGTTCTTGGCTTTCTATGGGAGTAATGGTTAATCAAGCACAGGCGATCGAGCCACAAGTAAAAAATACAGATCCCCTATCCTGTATCCGCAATAAACATGTAGTGGGTTTAGTTTGTGCCAGAGTTTCTGTATTGGCTCAAATTCCTGAATATCAGCCGGAAGTGGAATTTTCTAACGATGAAGTTCCCTTGCTAGGATTCAATGTTGAAGAAAGTAATATGGCTGTTGATTTATTTCAATGCGACTGTCCCGCTTGTATAAATTCTTTGCGTGCAATGCGTGGCGTAGCACCATTAGTGTATTAGGATTTCCTCACAAGGGGCACAACGGCTGTTGTGCCCCTCACTGCATTTTGTATTCAACAGAGATCATGATGTATGAGCATCTAGGAATATGAGTAACTGCCAGCCCAGGTCACCCATTTATGGGATAAGCCTATATGCAATATGCCTCCATTCATTTCTTGTTCAGTCACAATTGCTCCTGTTAAATCTGCGCCACTGAGTTCGGCTTCATTGATATTGCAACCAATTAAGTTGGCTTGCTTGAGATTGGCATCTCTTAAATCTGCGCCGCTCATTTCCGCTTCACTAAGATTTGCACCAACCAGGTCTGCCATAACTAAATTTGCACCCCGCAAATCTGCACGACTGAGGTTAGTTTCTTCTAGGTTGACTTTCATTAGGTCAGCGCCAATCAGGTTAACTTCACTCAAATTTGCACCTTTGAGTTTGGCTCCACTCAAATCAGCGTCAGTCAGATTTGCCCGACTAAAATTACATTTACTCAAGTTAGCTTGACTAAAGTTGGTTCCACTCAGGTCAGCTTCAGCAAAATTTGCCCCACTCAAGTCAGCACCAGAAAAATTTACCTGATGTAAATTTGCTCCATTAAATTTGCGTTCTCCTGCTGCATAAAGATCCAGCAGTTTATTAGCATCCATAATTGTCACCTCGCAATGTCTAAAGGTAAGCAAGTCGAGTTGTCAGTTGCACTCTACCCAAACCACACCAATGACTATTTTTTGAGTTGCCAGCAACGGAATTTTGTACAAAAGCTTATTACCTTATTGTGCTATAGTCCATCGCCATGAGAACAAAGACTTAATGTAAATATACTTAATCAAATTTTTAGACAGAAACTAACTCTGAAAAAATACATTTGATAACCCTTATCAGGCTCATCTATTGCATTAGGCTAATATTTAAAAAATCCCCGACTTCTTGTAGACACCCCCCGTAGAGTGGCTTCCCGGAGAATAGAAGTCGGGGATCTTGTTGTTCGTATATAACCCACCTTCTACATCAACTCATGCTCTTCATAATCATCAGAAGACATGGGATCTAGTTCCCAGCGTGCATCGTCACGTTCCTCTAAAATTTCGTTGGTATGGAGAGGCTCATCATCGTTCATTTCCAGTCCCACCGCAGCCGCTATTTCCTCAGTCACATCTTGATCGGGAGTAGGAGCAGTACCACCAACAGCTTCATCTCCTACCGTATCTTCTTCTTCCCAATAAGCATCAACATCACCACCCGTGATTTCAGGACTGGTATGTGTATACTGGCGTTTTCTTTGCTGTAGCGATCGCCCACCAATATTGTACCCCGGCATGTCTTTTACACCCGTGCCGTAAGATTCGGTAATTTCCTGCGGTAAATTATCAGGATTAATTTCTTCATTCTTATTTTTTTCTAGCATAAATAATATTAAACTTATCTGCATTCTCACAATAACGTTTTCACAACAAAAGCCTGTATGACTAAAGATGTATTACTTTAGTCATAAAAAAATCTATCTCCTGGGAACGAAGTTGAGATAGTAATTAAAGCCTAACCTTATAAGAGTAAATTCAAGGTCAAGCCACTTGTAGTAGTTGAATCTATGTAGTTATGAGTTAGGAGTTATCAATCTACATAAATAAATATTTAATTAGTAATTTCTACTCATAACTATTTTTTTATAATCAAAATTTTAAATCCTACTATTTTGCAAGTTGTTAAATACCTGATTAATCAACAACAAGCATTGATTTTGATTAGCGGAGGTAGAAAATGGAATACAACGAGTTTATTACACATGTGCAAAGCCTAGCTCAATCAAGTTCTCGTGAAGAGGCAGAACGTGCTACCCGCGCCACGCTAGAAACTTTGGTTGAGCGTATTCCAGCCAATGAAGCAGAAGAATTAGCGACACAATTACCACAGGAACTAGGCGAATGTTTGCTAGGCCGAGAAGCAGAAAGTAATCAATCTTTTGGTCTACAAGAATTTATTATGCGAGTCAGTCAAAGAGAAGACATAGAACCAACAACAACCGCAATTCACGTTCGGGCTGTTTTCGCAGTTTTACAAAACGCCATCAATCCTGAGAAATTTGCTAAATTTCACGCTCATTTCTCTCATGATTATGAAGAACTCTTTACAACGTCACCGACGAGCGAGGTGCCAGCAGCGTAAGCGACGATTAAAAAATGAAAAAGTTTTGGCATCAGCTGCAAAGCGACGCATGATTGTGGCTTACACAATTCAGCAATTCTCTTAATTAGTCAAAAATTTCCATAATTGTCGAAATCAATGGCTATTTTAGTGAGTTAAATCCGAGAAATCAGGAAAATACATGACAAATCATAACAATCATTCCCAGAAGAAAAAAGTCGCTATCCTCATTGAAAATGGAGTTGAGGATATAGAATTTACAATTCCTTGTAATGGATTAAAACAAGCTGGAATGGAGGTAGTTGTCCTCGGTTCACGCATGAACGAAAGATATAAAGGTAAACGAGGCAAAATTTCCGTACAACCCGATGCTACGACAACTGAAGCAATGGCATCTGAATTTGATGCAGTGGTGATTCCTGGTGGTATGGCTCCCGACAAAATGCGCCGTAATCCCAACACAATCCGCTTTGTACAAGAAGCGATGCAACAAGGGAAATGGGTAGCTGCTGTTTGTCACGGGCCACAAGTTTTAATCGAAGGCGATTTACTCCCAGGAAAACAAGCTACTGGCTTTAGTGCTATCCGCAAAGACATGATCAATGCGGGGGCAAATTATCTAGATGAGCCGTTGGTGGTTGACAGAAATTTAATTACCTCCCGCGAGCCTGGAGATTTGGCAATTTTTACCACAGCGCTGCTGAGTCGTCTGGGTTACGGTGGCAAAGATGCAGCACTTCCCGATGAGAAAGACACAAGAGCTGAGTGGTGGAAAATAGCTGATGCTTGGGGTGGTTCCACCAAAGGTGAAATCACTAAAGGCTTAAACACGGCGCTAAGTGGGGAGCGTTATTCACTAGAAGCCTTGGAACAATATGCAGAAAAAGAATCAGATACGGAAGTGCGATCGCTTTTTCAAGAGATGATTGCTAATAAACAGCGCCACATTGAGAAACTGGAAACCTATCTGGACAGACTAGGAGAAAAACCTTCTCTAGCTGCCAATATCGCCAATCAATATGCCAAAGTAAAAAGTGCTTTCACTGGTAGTGATGACATCTATCAGTTACGTTGCGCCTTGGGGGATGTGCAAACAGGTATTGGCGACATCGGTAATTTGTGTGCAATGTACACAGATCCTGTAGCAACTGCCATTTTCAAAGAAATTTACCACGATTTACTGAAATATGAACAGCGATTGGTAGACCTATATCGGGCGCGGACAGCTACAGCAGTGAAGCCTCCCAAACCGACTACAGGGGCAGCTGTGTAGAAATGAAGAGTGCTGAGTTAAAAGTGTTGTAAAGTCATGCGGTCATAGCCCGTGCTGAGTTAACGTGAGTATCCAACGGAGGCGCACCTGCGGGAAGAGCGAAAGAAACATAATCCTCCGTACTTTTTACTCCTCACTCAGCACTCCCCTTCGACTTCGCTCAGGGCCAGCGCACTCAGCACTCAGCACTTTAGGCGATCAAACATAAATAGCCACAAACCAAAACTAATCAACTAAACAAAAGTAGTTTTACGGCTAGCACATATCAACATGCAATTGAGGATAGTTATGAAACGTGTATTTTCTTGGTTACAAAATATCCTTCTACGCCAGATTCTCATAGTTTTTCTGATAGGGTCTGCATTTTTCTTATTTCAGGTTTTTAACTACGGTAATGACATGCTGTTAGCAAAAGCTGACACCGTAAAAACTCCAGAAGGTATCTATTATAAAGGTACTCCTAATCATAATTCCCCAATCAGAAACGACCAGCAAGTTGATAATGCTCAGAAAAGCCTTAAAGAAACTACTGATAATATTCGAGAAAAACTCAACCTTGACGAACCAACGCCTAAAGCTACAAAAGACTTTTTAGAATCAGTACAAAATCAAGTAGAAGAAACTGTTGAGCCAATTACTGGTACTAAACGCGGATACTACCAAGAGAAGACACCAGAAACTAATAAAAGATAAACTAGAAAATCACCAGAAAAATATGCCTGACACAAGTGTTAAAAAAATAGACTCTACCCATTCTCCCAAAGGTCAACTCGGCCAAAAGTATCTTGCATCTGGCAAATCTGTTTCTATGCGTCTTTGGGAAAACGAACAACCAAGTGAAGATAAACAGCCAACTTCGCGCGAGTATGAAACTGTTGGTTATGCAATTAATGGACGTGCCGAGTTGCACATTGAAGGACAAAAGATTTTGTTGGAACCTGGAAGTTCCTGGGTAGTGCCAAAAGGAGCCACCCATACTTACAAAATCATCGAACCATTTACCGCAGTTGAGGCAACTAGTCCGCCTGCTCAAATTCATGGGCGAGATGAAAATTAAATTGCAGATTAACACAGGTAATTCATCAATGAATTATCTGTGTTTTTTATGCATCTGTAGTTATAAATTTTTGTAAATTTGGTCATTTTTTTATCTATCTGAAGATTGATGTAGACATAAGATTTGGCTAGTTTCCTAGAAGGCGTAAGCAACACAAATATCAATTTAAGAAGTTCAAGAAAAATCGGAATTTGTGTAATCGCCGGAGCCATCAATTAGGAACCCAAATGTTTTATCACACTAAGAAGTTACAGTACTTCAAGCCACCAGAGAAGCCAGATCCAGTCTACGCGATGAAAATTCAAGAACTCATCGGTGGAGTATTTGGTGAAATGACCGTAATGATGCAGTACCTGTTTCAAGGTTGGAACTGCCGAGGCCCTGCCAAGTATCGGGATATGTTGCTAGACATCGGCACTGAAGAAATCGGTCACATTGAAATCCTTGCCACAACCATTGCCCATCTGCTAGATAAAGCACCAGTGCAAGTCCAAGAAGAAGGGGCAAGAGATGCAGTAGTGGGTGCAGTTATGGGTGGTAATAACACCCGAGATGTGATTATGGCGGCGGCGATGAACCCCCAACATGCCATTGTCTCTGGTTTAGGCGCCATGCCATCTGACAGTGTTGGTTTTCCCTGGAATGGTCGTTTCATCGTCGCCAGTGGCAACCTCATGGCAGATTTTCGCTCTAATCTCCACGCCGAAAGTCAGGGACGTTTGCAAGCAGTGCGACTGTATGAAATGACGAATGATCCAGGGGTGAGAGATACCTTAAGTTTCTTGATTGCCCGTGACACCATGCATCAAAATCAATGGCAAGCAGCCATTGAGGATTTACAACAATCTGGACTGGAAAGTACTCCGGTTCCCAGTTCCTTCCCTCAGGAATTGGAAAAACGCGAAGTTGCTTATCAGTTCTGGAATCATTCAGAAGGCAAAGAAAGCGCCGAGGGCCGTTGGGCAAAAGGGCGTTCAATGGATGGCAAAGGAGAATTCCAGTATGTTGAAAATCCTCAACCTCTGGGGCCCGAACCGCAACCACCACAGCCTGAACCGAAATTGCACGGTACGCCTCAAACCAGACCAATAAGTGGTGATGGTTCCAGCGCGCCTCCTCTAATTGAACGCATGAATATCGGTAGCTAAATCAACGTGAATTCGATGAACCTCACCCCAACCCCTCTCCGTGTCGGAGAGGGGCAGAAATATCCCTGGTTTTAAACTAAAAATCAAGGTTTCAAAGCCTCTTCCCTTGCAGGGGAGAGGTTTGGAGAGGGGTTTTTGATATTTGTCGAACTCACGTAAAGTTAGGAAAATTTAGGTAATTTTTACGCACCTTGAAAGGGTTGGGACAGTACCGATTACTCAAAGCTCTGAAGGTACTTTGCTTTAACTAGGCTTTCCCGCGATCGCAAATGCTGCCCAATAATAAGGATGACTGTAAAGCTTTTTATCAGGAATCATTTTACTACTTCTATATAGATACGTTGCTAAATAAGCTCTAACTCTTAATTCGTCAGGATGCAGATTATTTAGTAAATTTTCATACCATTTTGTTAGTTCAACAGCAGTTAGGTCTTTTAGCCATGCTGTCGCTTCAGCTAAAGCAGTGACTGGTGATTTATCTAGCTGTAATCGTCGATAAAACTCGATCATCACCAAAGCACTAGCAGATGATTCTACAGTCCATAGGGTACTTACCACATGGGGAACTCCCCTAGACATCAAACCACTCACTAAACCTACATATTCGCTATTAATATTCTGATTGCTAGTGCTTGCAGTTTCACAAGCTGAGAAAGTAACTAGATTGTAGCTAGTTAAAGTTTTTTGACAAATTTCGTCTAAAGTGATTTTATCTTCATTTGTTAATGCCAATGCTGATTTTTTCGGTTCATTATAATTGTTGGTGACATGCCCAGTAAAATGAAATAAATTGTAATTGTCAAATAAGGCATTTTCTACATTATTTTTAGTAGCTTTTGACTCCTGGATACGTTGGGGATAATTGAACATCTGGCTAATAATTTCGGATTCCAGTTTGGCAAATTTTAGTGGAGGATAATCTGTGCTGTTGGGAGACTCCACACTCAGCAACTTTTGATGCGGCAATTGCCATATACTTTCGGCTTTTACAGACAAACCTATTTGAACACTCGGCAAATAAGAAATATGGAAATTATTTGGTAGTTTTGCCTCTGAGGGTGAAGAAAGATGAAACAGAGTATGGAGCGGTAATCTGTGCAAGTCGCGGTGGGGAACTAAGATTAGTTGGGTAATGCCTTCGAGTTCTTGTGTAATTGTGGAAATTTGCAGGATGTTTTGCAATTGCAACAGCCTTTTTTCCATATCCACCCGCCAGGAATGATTGCTTTTGCTTGGTTGGTCTTGGGCTTGACTGCGATATTCTTGATATGATTGATGCCAATCTTCCAACCAATCTTCAAAGGTAATTAGGCGTCTGACGGCTTCCGGTAACGGCAATTCATGAAGAGGCGTAACGGTTCCTTCTGAGCCGATTGTTCCTACATCTTGTATGGGTAGAAAAACTAAAATTGGTGATGGGGCTTCGTCTTTGATAATGAAGGTGTGTAAAGCTACTGGGCTAATATGCCAGTAAATAATTGCTGTGTGGGGATTGAGCAGGTGTTGCACTGAATTGTAGTAAGGTGAGTAAATTTCATCATGCCAATCAGATAGCAACCAGGTGAAACAAGAATTTTTACCTTGTTCTGCCATTTCCCAGGCTTCTACCAAGTCACCATACTCCACAGCCAAATCAACTGCTAATTGTTCCAGTCCGGCAAATTTGAGAGCTAGCTGTTTTTTACTTTCATCAGAGCGGGTTGGTTCACTCAGCAATTGTCTCAAGAAACTGGCACCGTGTTGCTGTAATTCTTGTGCTTGTGCTGTTTCTCCTACACCCAAAAGGGCTTTCACTAAAGATTGCACAACCTCTAGATGCAACTGGGGAAAATCTGCTGTTGTCAAGGTTAACAGCGCTTGATTGTACTCAGCTATAGCTTTGCGCCAGTAATTACGAGATGTGGGAGATTTCTTGCCTCGGTCATAGTGGGTATTACCCATTGCCAGATGTAATCTGCCCCAACCTTCTGGGTGAGTGTCCGGGCGAATATGTTTCAATCCTGCTTCATAACTGGCTAGTTTGCCCGCATAGCCGCCTTGTTGCAAGGCAGGATTGAGCGCAGTCATGCTAGTTAATAAATTCAACGGCCTGTCAGCAACTAAATGGCCAGCAGCTGTTCCGCGTCCAATCCAAGCTTCCCAGTAGTCAAGTTTGATTTGTAAGGCGTTGTCATAAGCAATAATTGCTGCCGCAAATCTTTCTAAATAAAATAGTGCTACCGCTTGGTTATACCAAGCTAAGTGAAAGTCTGGTTTAATCGCGATCGCTTTGTCGTAAGATGCGATCGCGGCTTCGCGCTGCCCTAAATTATCTAACGCTACACCCCGGTTATACCAAGCTAAATAGAAGTCTGGTTGCGAGGAGAGGGCTTGATCCCAAGATGCGATCGCTTCAGACCAACGTCCTAAATTAAACAACACTACGCCCCGGTCAATCCAGACTTCATGAAAATCTGGGTTCAATTCAATGGCTTTGTCATACGAGGCGATCGCTTCTTCATGTTGCTCACTGACAGCCAAAGCTATACCTCGGTAATACCAATTTTCCTGGTCTTGTGGTTCCAGAAGTAGGGCTTGGTCATAACTAGAAATTGCCTCCAAAATTTGCCCTAACTTCAGTAGTGCTAAACCTTTACTAGACCAAGCTTCTGGGTTGTCAGGCTGAATTTTGATGGCTTGATTAAAAGAGGCGATCGCTTCGGCAAATTCGCCTAATTCCCCTAAGGTACCACCCCGGTTATACCAAGATTTGTAGTGATCGGGTTTGAGTTCAATGGCTTGATTATAAGAGGCGATCGCTTCGGCAAAATATTCTAAATGAAATAAGGTTAAGCCCCTGTTAAACCAATATTCATAATAATTGGGATTCAGTTCGATGGCTTGATTATAAGAGGCGATCGCTCCTGACAAATTACCTGTTTTGGCTTGCTGAAGACCTTGATAAAACCACGCTTGCGCCTGAACACTCGATTGTTCAGCACTGATGGCTGGAGTTTGGCTTGTGGGAATAGCCAGATTAGCAGCCAACTGTTGGACTAAATTAGCACTTTGATCCAACCGCACCAACAACTCATCCAAGGTGTATGCGACATTTGGCTCTAAATTCACCAAAGACTGATCCCAATTTCCTTGGGGTGTGGCTATTACTGATCGGGCTTCTGATTTGACGATTTGTGCTTTTTGCCCTTCCGATTCTAATAACAGTTCACTTAAGTTACTGATGACATCTTCATCAGCCGGAGTCAGCAGAGGTGATGTTGTGGTTTCAGCTTCTGCATCCACATACTCCCAAGTTAAATCTTGAACATTCTCCGTCAATCTTTCCTCAGGACATGCAATTTCGGGTGGTGCGGGTTCCCATGCTTCGCCTGCATACTCCCAAGTTAAATCTTGGACATTCTCCGCCACACTTTCCTCAGGAGATGCAATTTCGGGTGGTGCAGGTTCCCATGCTTCGCCTGCATACTCCCAAGTTAAATCTTGGACATTCTCCGCCACACTTTCCTCAGGAGATGCAATTTCAGATGCTGGGATTTCCAACTCTGGCTCATCATATTCCCATAACAATTCGCCTAAGTTGCGTATTAACTCTAATCCTGGAGAGTTGAGTAAATCGTCGGACATTTCAGATTCAGATATTGTGGTTTCATCTTCTGGCTCCTCAACATCCTTGTATCCCTCATCTAAGTCCCACTTTAACAACCGTATGCCAATGTCATAGGAAAGCTCACCAACTTTGCCAATTCCCAGTTCACCTAATTGCACCATTTGCGTTGCTAACTGATGATTAGGCGCTGGTGATAAGAGCAATTTTTCGCCAAATCTCAGCAGCCAATTTATCCAACGCTCAGTACTGATGCGATCTTCCATCCGTTGCAGATACTTGATTGCCCACTGTTGTCCTCGTCCTTGTTGCACACCTTCCAGCAGCTGAGTAAACAGAACTTCCAGATCCGCATTAGTTAGCTCAGGCAGTGGTTCTGCCATCTTTTCTGCCTTTGCAGCCCTGAAAGAACGACTCTGTTTATTCCCAATGGGGCGGTTTGAAAACTTGTTAAGCCACTGCAATAGCTGCGTGAGCATCTGCCATACTCTTGGATTTTGTTTCTCCTAGATTGTAGCGATCGTTGTGTTAAAAAAATCAAAAATTACGTGTAACCCACCGCAATTAAACTGATTTTCGGCTGTGTAGTTATAAAAAATATACAAAACTTTGTTTTTTGGGACTGGGGACTAGAGGAGTGTGTCCCCTTATCCCCTCCGCCCAATTTAAGTTTGCTCAGTATTCGATTGACTAGGAGCATAATATTGATTAATTAGTTCCTGGACAATAATTTGTGGATCATCTGTCTCAATTGCCAGTTGTTGGGCTATCTGCTGGCGTAAGTTTTCATCCTGCTGCAACATCATGAACAGCTCATCTAAGGTGACAGTTTGAGTTGCTCCCTCTGGTGACAACTTTTCTGCTTGATCTAATTCTTCTTGTACTGAGTAATTATTTGAGGACAGTGAATTAGTATTGACTGCATCTGGCCCATCATATTCCCATATTGGTTCGCCTTGATTGCGCGTCAACAGCTGCATTCCTATTTCATAGGCAAAATTTCCGATTTCTCCAAGACCTAAATCACCTAGTTGCACTAACCGAGCAGCTAATTCATTGTTAGGTGTCGGTGATGCTAGCAATCTTTCACCAAAGCGCCGTAACCATTCTAACCAGCGTTCAGTAGAAACACGATGTTCAATATTATGTAGCCACTTTTGCGCCCAAGCTTGACCTCGCGCCTGATGTACGCCTTCTAGAAGTTCGTTGAAGAGAAATTCTAAATCAGTATCGGTGAGGGGAGGCGCTGGTTCTTTTTGCACATTCTCCCCTGTTTTGGCTGGAGTCTGTTTCCTGCCAAATAAGCTTTGAAAAAGGTTTTTGAGCCACTGAACTAGCCGCCTGAGCATTTGCTGCACCATTAAGTATTGTTTACCCTAAGATTTTAGCGATCGCACTGTACCATGACGTTACTTCCGTCCATAAAATATATAGACCGGAAATTTCTGGTTTTCTCTAGGGTATGACAACATCCACAAGCCAGGTACAAAAGTTAAAATAGTTGCATCCCAAACTCGTCTGGGTGCTACTCATCAACGCTGAAAGGCATTGAAGTTTGTTTCTCCATGTCTTACGAACCCCTGCACCACAAGTATCGCCCAAAGAGTTTTGCTGAACTAGTGGGACAAGAAGCGATCGCTACAACCCTCACGAACGCGATCCGCACAGCTAAAATTGCCCCTGCCTATTTGTTCACTGGCCCTAGAGGTACAGGAAAGACTTCTAGCGCCCGCATTCTCGCAAAATCTCTTAATTGCCTTAAAAGTGACAAACCCACTGCTGAACCCTGCAGCGTGTGCGATGTTTGTCAAGGAATTACTAAAGGTTACTCTCTTGATGTCATTGAAATCGATGCTGCTAGTAATACTGGTGTCGATAATATCCGTGAACTAATTGAAAAAGCGCAGTTTGCCCCTGTGCAGTGTCGTTACAAGGTCTATGTGGTGGATGAATGTCACATGCTCAGTACCGCAGCATTCAACGCGTTACTTAAAACATTAGAGGAACCACCGAAACACGTAGTTTTCGTTTTAGCTACAACAGACCCACAGCGAGTATTACCCACAATTATTTCGCGCTGTCAAAGGTTTGATTTTAGAAGGATTCAATTAGAGGCGATGGTCAAACATTTAAGTGCGATCGCCTCTAAGGAAAATATTCATATTTCTCCAGATGCAATCACTTTAGTAGCCCAAATAGCCCAAGGAGGATTGCGGGATGCGGAAAGTTTACTCGACCAATTAGCGCTGTCTGCGGGTGAAGTGACACCAGACAAAGTTTGGGATTTGGTTGGTTCGGTGAGTGAACGGGATTTACTAGTGTTATTAAGTGCGATCGCCCAAAATCATCCAGAAGGAGTTTTAGATTGTAGCCGTAACATCCTAGATCGTGGTCGGGAACCCCTAATTATTCTGCAAAATCTTGCCGCCTTCTATCGGGATTTACTTATAGCTAAAACAGCACCTAACCGCCAGGATTTGGTTACTTGTACTCATCAAACTTGGACAGCGTTGGTGGAATTTGCTAAGCAACTAGACGTGAGTACAATTCTTGTGGGACAGCAACACCTACGCACGTCTGAAGTGCAAATTAAAAATACCACCCAGCCGCGTTTATGGTTAGAAGTAACATTACTGGGATTATTACCAAGTGCGAATCAGTCACAAGCCCCAAGTAAACTTCAACGAACAAATGCACCTGCTGTAGATACAAATTATTATCCAGCCGTTTCTTCACCATCTCAGTCAGTCAATCAAAGTCCTCCAGTTCATTCAGTATCTCCATCTCAGTCAGTCAATCAAAGTCCTCCAGTTCATTCAGTATCTCCATCTCAGTCAGTCAATCAAAGTCCTCCAGTTCATTCAGTATCTCCACCTCAGCCAGCAAATCAAAATCCTCCAGTTCATTCAGTATCTCCACCTCAGCCAACCAATCAAAATCCTCCAGTTAACCCAGTATCTCCACCTCAGCCAACCAATCAAAATCCTCCAGTTCATTCAGTCCCAACCACACCAGAACCTCTCTCTCCTTCGCCAGAACCTGAGAGTATTGAACCTGTACCCATACAGGAAGTTATTACAGAATCACAGTATGACTTAACTCAAGTCTGGCAACAGGTGCTTGTGAATATTCAAATGCGTTCCCGGCAAGCTTTACTTGGTCAAATGTGCCAGATTATCGAGTTTAACGGGAACATGGCGCGTATTGCTGTCAAAGGAACTTGGTTAGATGCACTTAAATCGGATCTGCCGATGATTAAGGCTGCTTTCCAACAAACTTTCCAACGCGAAATCCAGGTGTATTTGGAAAAAGGAATTTCTTCTATGGCGAACTCAACTAGAAGAAATCCTCAACCACAAGATTCTACTCGCGTTCAACAACCACCTGCACCCAATTACAACCAGCCAATTCAACCAGCACCTGCACCACAGCCAACTCAACCAACACTAACACCAACACCAGCAAAAACCGAGTCAGCAACAACGAGTACAGGTAGAGTGCAAACTTTGCCTCCAAGACCGATGCAAACGCCTTCGGAGGATTGGGAAACTGATGAAGTAGCGATCGCAGCGCAGCGTCTAGCACAATTCTTCGACGGACAAATCATCCGCCTCACAGACGATGGCGTAGATTCACCGGAATCCGCGACTATATCCGAGTGGACTGATGACTCAGACATAGATGATTAACTAAGTGCTGAGTGCTGAGTGCTTTTCTAAGTGCTGAGTGCTGAGTGCTGAGTGCTGAGTGAAGAAAATAAAAAAATTCAAAACTCAAGATAATTATTTTGAATTTTGAATTTTGAATTTTGAATTATCCAAAGTAGCTACTCTTTGCTGCCTGAATGCACAGTTTTCACCCATTTTAGGCGCTTTGGTCTGATGGACATCCGAGCAGTGGTGCTACTCATGACCACTAACCAGTGCAACATGTACAAAGTGCCACGCAATGTTTGCAGCAGTAACAAGAAAGATGTAGAAATCTTGAATTCCTGATTTTGGCGTATGCGCTTGAGTCCAGCAAACATACCGACAACAGACATACTCACCGATAAGCTAGTTACCGGGCCTAAAATCGGTAGACGATGCCGGGCGATCGCCATTAATAAATCTGGAATCGCTGCTGTTGGCAGGATATACATAGTCAGCATAAACATCAGCATATCCCAAGTTTTCCGCGTGCCCATGCGGTTCTTGAGAATTAGATCCCAGTAATCCAAATAGCGCTGATAGCCGCCTTCTGCCCAACGATTACGCTGATGCCAAAGAGCGATCGCATTTGTGACGCCTTCTTCTTGCACTGCTGGGTAGAATGTACACTCAATGTCCCATTTGTCCAGATGTAGGCGGAAAGTCATATCCAAATCATCGGTGATGGTTTCTTCATTCCACCCGCCGCAACTTTCCAAGGCTGTGCGCCGGACAAATTGGCCATTACCTCGCAGTTCGCCAATGCCACCAATGGCCACACGTTGTTGCTGAAACCAGGCATCCAAAGCCATTTCTGCCATTTGACCTTGAGTCCAGAAATTGTCTTTGGCGTTGGCGTTCGCGCCAGCGTCTGCTTGCAGAATTGCTTTTCGCACCTGCACCGCCCCTACCTTTTCTCGTTGGAATAAGGGTACTACCTGTAACAATAAGTCTGGTACTACCTGAGCATCAGCATCAAATACTGCGACAATTTCGCCCTTGGTCAGTGGCAATACCTGATTCAATGCGCCCGACTTGCCGCCAATGGCTTGTGCCGAACGCCTGAGAACTTTGAGTTGGTCGTATTCTTGGGCCAGTTCCGCTAAAACCTGGGGTGTCTTATCGGTACTGTTATCGTCAATTATCCAGACTTCGTACTGCCCATCTGGATATTCCAGGTTACAAAGGCTCTTGACTAATTTGCCAATTACTGCTTCTTCATTTTTTGCTGCTACCAACACAGATACAGATGGTAAATCTCCCTGCATTTCTTTGGCATAGCGGCGGGGTCTAGCAAACACCACCACTAAGGCGTGAAATCCCAAAAGAGTGGTCAGCCCTAGGATAAATATTGAACCCCAAGAAGCTAAATGCAGTGCGATCGTGCTGCTCCAAACTACAGTTAAAACCAGAGCAGCTTTGCGTCTACGTCCTTGAAACCGTGATGGTAGAGACACAGGATCTGTCTCCACCTCTGACTCCTCATCTGCCGATTGGTCGGATAACAAGGAGTTAAGTGGGTCAAGCTCGTCGTAATAATCGTTTTCGGGCCAGGAATTCGCTGGCATAGTTTACTTGATTTTAAAACCAGTATTGTTATACACCCTAAAGAAGCTGGAATTTAGGCAACAATCAAACATGCAGCCCGCAAATACCCTTAGTTACTCAAATTGTGACTCACAATCAAATTGGTAAAGTCATTATATTGGGACTAAGTGAGCGCGAGATAGCAACAGCTTGTTGTGGCAAGAAATAGCAATATCATTATCACCGCCTTACAGCAGGGATTTTTGTAGTTATTGCCCCAGCTTCGATAAAAGTCAATGCAGCCTTATTGTAACTGACATTTTAATATTTCTTAGCAGTAACTTCTATTGTCACTATCATTTCTGATGATGGAATTGGGTTAAGAGGGGACAAATGGAGAAAAACAGGCAGAGGGGATGGGGAGCAAAGGTGAAAGAACTTATATTTAGTAATCTCCCTTGCACCCCTGCACCCCTGCAC
>JADEXK010000115.1 GCA_015207155.1 Nostocales cyanobacterium LEGE 11386
TTAAACATAGGCTTTTTGCCCGTATTCGCTGGACACCTTCATGCTTTAATAGCTGTTTGTGCCATTGCGCTTCAAATGCTTGACAGAAATCATCTACGTGGCAAAACAAAACATCTAAACTAAACATAGGGCAGGTTGCTGGATTTTCGTTATTTTCAGCTTACTACCTGTCCCTTTCCTTATCCCGAACTCAGGTTACCTAACTTCAGTTCCAACAAAATGCGATCGCGTAAAGTTTCAAGTGCTTGTAGTTGGGGTAGTAATGTGGTTGACCTTTTTTGATCTCCCTCATCCGGTGTAATACACGGCTGAAGGTGTTCGCGCTCCTGTGTATTACATGGTAAAATTTGTGATTCATCCCGTGTGATACTTGGTAGAGTATTTTTTCGCACAATTTCTTCTAGATAGTCAGCCCTAGTTAAACCGTTACATTCTGCTGCAATACCCAAAGCTTTCCAACCTACATTCCGCACCTGAAACTGTCACAAAAGAAATGATAGGGAATATGTCCGCTAGTTTTTGATTCAAAACCAAAGTCATAAGGGATGGAAAGTTAAAAATCAAGCTGGAGTTGCGAAAAAAGATGGTTATAAAAAATACTGCATGAAGAAGTAGGGTTACTGAAAATACAGTGAGTAACTCTTGCAAAAGTTGATAAAAGGAAAGCTTGAGTAAAATGACAATCAAACTAATAAATAGTAGCGACGACAAGCATTAGGGAAGAATTGTAATATCCATAATCTTTCATCAGAGAGGTTGGAGATTTGTGAAACACCATTAACAATTAATAAATGGATACCTGGGAAACATTGAAGTATCCATCTGAGAGTGGGGCGGGATGTCAGTTTACCTAATTGATTTTTGATTTTTTGGTTTTGAGCCAATAAACTTTCACGTAATTGTCGTTGCCCTAAAGTATAAACTAACAAACATAAACCCATAATCATGGATAATGCTTCAATGCGCTCCCTTGACTTGAGAAATATGCTGTCTGTCAAGAATAAAGGGTCTTTGAGAAACGCAAATCCTCTCTCACATGATTGTTGAGCTTTATATTCTTTAATCATGTCTGAGTGGCTCAGTTGGGATTCATGGATAACATTAGTTGCTAAAATAAATTTTCCTGAAGTGCGATTTTCGATTTCGATTGCCTCTTTATCGGCTTCTAATTGTGCTGAAATTTGATAGCAATATTTCCAATCAGTCTGAGAGTTATTTTTGCTTTTACTCTCTGGCTTTAACTGTTTTTTAGATATTTTAATTGCAGTCAAACAATGATATTTTAATTGCTTTGATAGATGTAATGCCGCTTTTTTCGCATCTCGATGACAAGCAAATTCTTCATTACATAATTTCGTGAGCTTTTGATGAGCATTTATTTGGGCTTGCTGAACACGGCGCATCAGTTGTTTAGAATCTGCTTTTTTCCGTTCTTGACTTTCAACTATCAGCCATCTTTGCTCGATACCAGAATAGTTACTAGACTTGACTATATATGAATAACCTGTTATTTCACTTTGAATTAAATCTTTGTCGTCTATTTCTAATAGTATTTGCTTGGCTAACCCTACTGTCAATGGTACTCTGCATAACCATTTGAGGTTTTTCATCAAATTCAGGTTTTCGGCACTATATAATGCGCTGTCTGCTACCATTAACGCATCTATATCAATATTTTCTCGGAAATTCACGAGAGTTTTCGCAAAAGTTTTCGTATCTGATTGATTTCCTGACGCTGCTTTTAAAAAGATGGGAATATCCCCATCACTGCTACAAATTAACTCTATAATAAATTGTTTGAAGTCTGGTCTATGATCTCTTGAATAACCATAGGTTATATTTATTGGTTGTGGTGCTAACTCTAGGAGCTTATCTTCATTCTCTGTGGGAGCATTTCTTTCAAAAGCTACTTCGGTAAACTAGTTTTATATTCTCCGTGCAGGTGCAGTGAAGAAGAATCTAAGTGTAACGATGATAAATCCACTCCATATTTTTTTACTGCTGCTAACGCTATCAAAGTGAAGATTCCACTTAATCCTTTTAAATATAATTGGTCTAATACTCTTCCTAATCTATCATCGTTTAAATATTCTGGTAATATCCCTTCTCCTAACAGATGTTCACAGGCGTAGCCATCCATGTATTTAGGAAACATATATAACGTTCCTGATACAAAACCTAACCCATTTAATATCATTGCTTTAACCGCCTGACCCGCACTTACCTTTTCTTGTGGGTGCTGTCCGACTATTTTATTTATTTGGTCTACCAGCCCTATTTCATCAATGATTCCTGCTACTATCCCCAGGTGATCTAGATTTTTTACTTCAATATTCAAAGGCGAATTCATTTTCACACTACATTCCATCAACTATTTTTAGCTTTTCATGATGGAAGCTTATGGAGTGCTAATTTTATTTATTTTTTGACTTTTATCCTAATTCTGGCTACTAACTTTGCTCCTGGATATTAATTGTCTCAATTTTTACCAATATTCTTGATTTACTTACTGCTTTCTCTGTGTGCCACTTTTGGGTGCGGAATGTGGGTTAAAATCCTCTTGTCAATAGGGTTTGAAATGCGCTTACCCTGTGTGGAAGATGACTTGATTGAAACTAGTCAAATTTCAATGCAAGTTATGCGAAAAAGTAACTCTAAACGCCAAGATGCACCCTGGAATCATTACATTAAACAGTCGATTCGTCATTATATTGAAACCGTATTTAGCGGGATTACAAATGGTTTTCAAAAATCGATTCATGCGGTAACGTATGAAGGGTTTTTACTGAAGTTGCAAGCTTTTATTTTTGCTTACACTCTGCAACAAGCTTTTATTGACTAAGCTGCAAATGTTACTTTCTATTCAACTACACTGAACATTCCTCATGGCATTTTTATGGTGATTGGAGTTCGTACAACCCTTATTTACCGTGCCTACACTTTCCATCTCCTCTTTTGTCTTCTATTACCCGCAACTTGGGTTAATAGCTGAAAAACCTACTGGGCAATCTCGCCCACATTAGAAGGATTCATCAAGTGTCCGTCTTCCATATAAATAACACGATCAGCAAGATCTAGAATCCGATTGTCGTGAGTCACCATCAAGATAGTACAACTTTGCTCTCTCGCAAGTTTCTCCATAATTTCCACTACATCTCGTCCCGATTTTTTATCCAGCGCAGCCGTTGGCTCGTCTGCCAGAATAATTTTAGGCTGACTGACTAGCGCACGTGCGATCGCAACTCTCTGTTTTTGTCCACCCGACAAATTACTCGGATAGTAGTCCATTCGAGCTTCTAATCCCACTGCGGTTAGGATATTCCGAATGCGCGCATCGGCTTCTGTCGCAGTTACTTCCTGAATTTCCAAAGCCATCTCGACATTCTGATAAGCTGTGAGAAAGTTCAGTAGATTGTGCGCTTGAAAAATATAGCCGATGTTGCGACGAGCGAGAGTCATCTGCTCTTTGCTGGCATCAAGCAACTCAGATCCTAAAATGCTCAGGTTTCCTTCCTGAATTGAGCGCAAACTACCCATAAGCGTTAACAATGTTGTCTTGCCGGAACCTGAGGGTCCTGTCATGATCAGGATTTCACCGCGCTCAATTTGTAGATTAATGTTGAACAAAACCTGTTTCCGCAACGAGCCTTGACCATAGTAATGATTGAGATGGGCAATGGAGATGGCGGCTGATTGGGACATGCTCGACTCCTAAAAAATATCAGCTGGGTCAGCCATTTGTAACTTCCGCACCGCCATTGCCGCAGAGAACGAACTCATAATTGCAGTAAGGATAAAAACAAATACAATTCGCCCTAAATCCATCGCCATCGGTAGCATTGTTACAATGTTGGTAATACGATAGATGCCCAAAGCGATCAAAGTCCCAGGAATAAACCCAAGTGCTGCCAAGATGAGAGATTCTTGGAACACAACAATGAGCAGATAGCGATCGCGAAAGCCCATCGCTTTGAGCGTGGCATATTCGGGCAAATGGTCGGTCACATCGCTGTAGAGAATCTGGTAGACGATTACAGCACCGACAATGAAAGCAATCACCACACCCAAATCAAAGGTATAGCCTACGGGCGTACTGGCATTCCAAAAGGCAACTTCTGCTTTCGCATAATTCTCTCTGGTCATGACTTTAACATCGTTAGGCAAGCGAGATTGTAGCTCTGCCAAAACCGCTTGGACATCTACACCCGGTTTGAGTTTGATGACTCCGACATCAATCAATCCACTTTGACGAAAATGAGCCATGCGTAAAAAGTTGATATCGCTCGTCACCAAGTAGGCATTGATGCCAAACGTCGGACTGAGTTTGAACAATCCCCGGACTTGCACTTGGCGCTCGTTGATCTCGGTTGTGATTGATTTTCCCGCTTCAAACTGTTGGGCGATTGCTCCAAATTCTCGCCGCGAACCCAGATTAAACAGAATGGTATCGGGTTCGCGCAGTTTCTCACGGTTGGTTTCTACGCCAAGAACATTCATCACTTCATGTTCTGGATTGATGCCGATTGCGTAAATGTCCCAAATCTCTTGGTTTTCAGGATTGCGCCACTGAATTGCATTGAGATAGACCGGACTGACCGATGCAACCCCCGTTACGCCTGCTGCTTGATACAGTCGGCGCTCGGTAAACCGATCAAGGGCAATCAGCGAGCGCGATCGCCCACTCAACATGACAATTTCACCGTTCAGGCTATTGTGAAACTCCACCGCGCTACTAAACAACGCACCTCGAAAGCCCATTTGCAAAAACATCAACACATCGGCAAAGCTAATACCTGCGATCGCTACGAGCAACCGCGCCCGTTCTTTCCGTAACTGTAGCCAAGATAGAAACAGCGGTTTCTTTTTCTGACTGTTCTTGTTTTTAATTATTTTACTCACTCGATTTTTTCAAGATTTAACATCGATTGACACCTGCACACTTAAATTGGTTAGTCCTGTAACTCGACGGCTAGAAGATTTATCCAATAGCACTTTCACTTCCACTACTCGCGCATCAAACTGGGCTGCCGGATCAGTGTTTAGAACATCTTGTTTGTTAATTTCTAGTCCGACCTCTACAACCTTGCCACGCAGCACATCTGGAAATGCGTTGTTCTTGCTGGTCACAGTTGCAGTCTGCCCTGATCGAATGCGACTGACATCTAATTCGTAAACTTCTGCCACTGCCACCATTCTCTGCGTTTGTCCCAGGCTAATAATTCCTTGAGCCCCCACCAGTTCTCCAGGACGAGTATGGATTTTGAGAACCTGTCCATCTTGGGGCGATCGCACCGTTGCCACGTCTAATTCTGCCTGTGCCCTTGCTACACTCGCCTGTGCTTCAGCTACCTGCGATCGCACCACGTTCACATCTACCGGACGGACCTCTCCAACTTGATCAAGCGTCGCTTGTGCTTCAGCTACCTGCTTCTGTCGAGATAACTGAATTCGGCTCAGGTTAGCCCGCGCCTCGTTGAGTTGTTGTCGCATGGTGTCGGCGGTCAATTGCTTGCCATCGCGCAACGAAGCGGAGACGGCTCCCTCGATATAAAGGGTTTGATAGCGCCGATTTTCGAGTTCTGCATTGCGAAGTTCTGCTTGCAGACGGGCGATCATCGCTTCCTGGGCGGTTGTCTCAGTCTGGAGTTCTACCTGTTGGCGATCGACCACTTGCGCCTGTGCCCGAATTTCCCCCGACTTTGCACCTGCTTCTACCTGCCCTAACCGAGCTTGGGCAACCCTCAACTGCTCTTGTGCCTCTTGCAAAGCGGCTTCCCGACGCTCATAGGTATCGAGAACCGCAATGACATCCCCTTGATGAAGCTGTTGACCATGACTTACTTTAAGCGCTTCAACCCGCGCCCCATCCAAAGACGTGGGTGCAAAGACCTGAATCACTTCGCCGTCTGGCTCCAAGCGACCGAGAGCAGATACCTGATCGATTCTGGGAGCGGCAACAGAAATGGGTTGTGTCCGGAGGCGATCGCTCCACCAATGGTATGCCATGGCACCCGTGACCATTAATCCAGCGCCTACTCCAATTAAAAGCATAGAAGAACGCCATTTGCCCTCCAAGCTAAGGTTGACCATAGGAACCTCTAAAAAGAGAGATGTTTGTGGATAGATTTACTTGACCTGAGCCGAAGCTTTCGGTATTGCAGCTAGTTGTTCGGCAATCACTTTGGCGTTGATTTCGTCGGACTTAGCTGCCTGCCAGTAGGCTCCAAGCTTGCGATACTTGCTGATCAAATCCGGTTGTCCAAAGATTGACTCCATCAAGTTAACTATATTGAGCACAGGGACGAGGGCACAATCGGCAATGGAAGGTTGATCGCCCACAGCCCAGGTATCACCGCTCAGGTAATGCTCGATATAGGACAAGCCTTTATCAAGAATTTCAAATTGTGTTTCAACCTCTTCCTCATTGCGTTTGGTGGGATCTCGCATGTCCCTCAAGATAAAGATGGCGGGTCGAATATGAAAATCTGGAAGGCGGAGGAACAACCGGGCGAGAGCCAGATCTTGAGCATTGATCGGACGCAAAGATGGCGTTGGGAAGATGTCTTCTAGATATTCAAGGATCGTTGCTGATTCTGGGATTGCAACACCAGAGTTCAACACCAGAGTTGGCACCTGTCCCATAGGGTTCAAAGTCAAATAGTCATTGCTTTTCAGCCCGCCTTCTGGTGAGACAATATCAACGTCCAGACCTTTGCGGTAGATCGATAACCGCACGCGTGCAGCAAAGGGCGAGAGCGGGAGACTATAGAGCTTCATGATTGAAAGCCTTCGGTTGTAGTGTTGCGAAGATGAAGGGGGAGCGACTGCACATGATTGGCGATCGGTAGAGGTGCGTTTCGCAAACTATGCTCGAATCGCCAGCGATCGTCATCAATCGAGAGCGTGGGATTGGGTGGCATCGGGAAGCCCTTGTGGCGATCCCAACGTTCGAGGTTGTAGCCAGGATAGAAAGGCGTGAGATTGAAGTTGATAAACGCTTTCAGCCGATTGCCCAATGTTTGCTTGGCAAAAGGCATAGACGCGTAGCGCTGAGCAGTTATCTCAAAACTTTCGGCTGGGACTCCGGTCAATTCTTCGACAACGTTGGTGACACCGCCTTCAAGCTCGAACGTGCCCCGCTTCACTTCTTCCACGTAGTAGCGAAAGCCGCTGATCTGAATTGGATCGACCCTTTGCTGTTGGGCAACCTTGCAAAACATCCAGAATGGCAAGTTTATTGGTATCACTCGATGACCGACTACCCTGGCAATCACCTCTGCCATATCCTTTCCAGACATAAGTTTAGGTCCGGTCGGTCGATAGCTCATGCCAGCATGGTGCTCTGGAGCCATCAGCGCAGCGACGACAACGCGCGCCATGTCTTCGTTGGATACTGGTGCGGATTTTCCCTTTTCTGTCAAAACTGGGTAGATGCCAAGCAATGCTGCGAAGTCCATTACCCGCAGAAAATTGTCAGCGAACATTCCTGGATTGACAATTGTGTGTGCGATGCCAGGGATCATAGAGAACATCTGATCTATCAACCAGGTCTGTCGGGTCATAATCGCGGGATGCGACCGATGCGACAACCATTGGCTCATCTGCACGATCGCCTCAAGCTTTGCTTCCCGTGCCGCAACTGCAAAGGCGGTTGCACTCTGGATTACATAGGGATGAATGGGCGGACAGTAATAGGCGCGTTGCGTTCCCTGCATAACTTCTAAAAGCTGATCAGGATCAAACAAGTCGGCAACGACGGTTTCCGCGCCGAGGCGATCAAGCCGTTTGCTCCTGGCATCCCGCGATCGCACAACCGCCCGAACGGGATACTCCTTCTCGCGTAGTTGGGCAACAACAGCGGCTCCTGTTTTGCCAGTTGCGCCCGTAATCAGAATCTTAGGTAGCTTCATTTTGAATTGATCCTAGTTGTTTGTTCTTGTTATTTTACTCAAAAACTTGAATACAACAATTAAGGTATACTCAACGTATTGAATCCGTCAAGTAAAGTTTTTGGTTATGGCACTCAAGCACACCATCCTGGCATTCTTGTCTCGTCAGCCTCTGAGCGGTTATGATGTTGCCAAAGAGTTTGCGGAGGGGTTTGGCAGTTGCTTCTGGAAAGCGAGCCAGCAACAGGTTTATGCCGAATTGACGAAGCTAGAGCAGCAGGGCAGCGTCAGCTACGAGGCAATTCCTCAACCGGGACGACTCGATAAGAAAATTTATTCCACTACAGAGCAAGGGCAGCAAGAACTGCTTGAGTGGTTAGTAAAACCCTGTGAACCTACTGCAATTCGTGAAGATTTAGGCGTGATGGGACTGGCAGGGCATCTGGTGCCCCCTCAAGTGATGGTTCGGGAAATTGAACGACGACGGCAGCTACACGTTGAAATGGTGCAACACGTTAAGAAACTAGATGCGCCGTTTGCTCAACATCCCGATTCATTGGAACTGAAAGATCTCTATATGCATTTAATTATTCGTCGCGCTATTCGCTATCAAGAAGAGTGGGTGGCTTGGTGTGACGAAGCACTACAGGCGATCGAGCAGGTTGTAACCCGTCAGGAAAGTGAGCCATCGTCTCATAAACACAATTTGAATGAGCAGGGTTGAACAACCGCGCGATCGCCAGCAGAGATGGCAAGATGGCGTTTGCCTGGACAGCACCTTGCTTAATCGCCATTTCCAAATCCACCAATTTGGTTACCGCCTGAATCAATGTTCTGAGGGGCATGGTTGTGACCTCTTGCCGCAAATAGTAAAGCCGATTGGGATTTCCCACGTTGCACAATTGAGCAAATTCAGTGTTGTTCTGGATACCACTCGCAAGCGCACTTTTAATCCATAGCCAGGTTCTAAACTGGGTTAGTTGTAGCGACCTGCAATGCTAATTGCTCAAACCTGCAATCATGACATTTGTCGGTGGAACCGTAAGATTGCCGTTTTGGTACGCTTATGCTTCAAATTGGCTTCGGCAACATTATGCTTCCAATGTCTTAAATCCTTGCAGGCTCTATATTTGAGTTCAAGGCATTAAAATGCATCAACTTAAAAATGAAGTTTTGAAGTACTCTGTTTTGGCAAGTTTATCGTTCCATTTTTAGTTCCCGGCAATATTATGGTTCCGATTGTTTAATTAGGGTTGTGATCGCACAATGAAAGAATGAACATTACAGCCTCAGTTGCGGCAGTATTATGGTTCCAGTTTTGGCAATATTATCCTTCCACCGACAATCGCCTTGTTTGCAGGTTTGAGCGATTAGCATTGCAGGTCGCTACAATTAGTAATGCCAATGAGGTAGTGGTCAGAGTAATGAGAGATTGCATCCGTGACTCCAGGGATAATCTCTTGGTCGAGTGGGGTATTGATGAATGCAGTTTGCAAAGCCAACTATTCTTTTGCTTATCGGGTTAAACAAAAAAACCAAATCAAGCAGATAATTTTTGGGCGACCTGTTAATAATGAATCAACGCGAATGCAATTTGAGTATTTGGTGCAAACAGTTGGCCGACTAGCGAAACAAGTGGACGGCGACCGCACTTTCAAAAATGCTTTTAAGTTAGGTGCTGCACATCGGCTTCATGCCCGAATTCTAGAAGGCATAGAGAAACAAAAACGTGAGGGTGTAGCAGCTTCCGAAAATTCAGCAGCCATCTCAGCTATTGTGATGCGGTCACTTTACGAAAAACTGGATGCAGAGTTAAAAGCCTATTCTGAAAAATTGAATCTAAAAAGCCGAAATCAAAGGTTTTCTTGGAGTTCAGAAGACGGATTTATTGCTGGACAGATGGCGGGGGATAAAGTTTCGCTTAACAAGCAGATAGGTGGGCAAGGTCAACGTTATTTGCCGTAGTTGTTCACAGTCACTGAAAAACCCGCTAAATAACAGCAGGGGTTTTGGCACTACTAATTCCGCGAGGTGACGTGATAGCATCGAATGGTTCAATTACCTCTGCCAATGCGTCCAGTTGTTCTCCAAGATAGTCAGAGTTTTGTAAGATTTCGGGATTGACGAAATCATGTCTAAGTAAAGCGTAAACACAAACTCTTCCATCTGAGGACTGTCGATATCTTAAAGATGGATTGTAACCCATATCTTCCAATAACTTGAGGGTCTGTGCAACAGTCATATTTTGTACAGCAGTCAGTTCCACTGCTAAAAATACTTCTCCTGGTTGCGGAATTAGTGGAAGTTCAAGCGTCATAAATCTCTCCCTCAAATTGGCATTCGTACCGTTTTCCTTTCCCTACTTTTTTGGGTTGGCCAATGAGCCGCACAACTGTTTTTCCTTGAACAGTTGCTTCTTGTGCTTTCAACTGACATTTTTGCATGGCTTGGGCTTCAGTGTCAGCCCAAACATAATCAGTCCAGACTTCCTTAGGCTTTTCTGGGTCTTCTAGCATTATCTTAGTTTAAGCAACCGGAAACTGCCGCATCATCTTTTCCCATGCTCATTTAATGGGCAATTGAGCTATGTGCTTGATTCTTTCCGGTAAAAATGTTAAATATCAAAAACATCAAGTCCGCCACAAGATTCAGTTAGATTTATTCCCAGAGTCGCGTTAATCTAATTTTTGCCAAATGCCATCAATTAAAATAGCTGTAAAATATCTGGAGTTAAGGTAATGAGTGAAAATAGAAGTCACATTAGTATCAAACCACAAGATATTGCGATCGCTTATTTATTGTTGCGAATTCTGATTGGTGTAAATTACTTTCATCTTGGATTTACTCGCATCGTTGACGGCCTTCCCGGATTTGTTGAAAGGATAGTTGAGCAGCTAGAAGGTTCTTATTTTCCCGAATTCTTAGTCAGAATTAATTCCTACCTTGTTCCTCCTGTGGAATTAAGTGTGGGTGTGTTAATCACAATCGGGTTAGCAACTCGTAGCGCCCTCATCGCAACCTTCATCCTGATGATTATCTTAAAGATGGGTGTGACATCAGTACAAAATTGGGCAGCAGCTACTTCTATGCTGAGTTACGCAATTGTGCTATTTATTTTGCTAGCCGGACATGGCTTCAATATTTACTCGCTCGATCACTGGAGAAAAAGGAAACAAACCAGTGCTGATTCTTCAATGCCTAATCAACAGAGTCAAAATAACTTTTTTGCCAAATTTGATAGAAAAAAACGTCGGCTGCAACATCGTCCTTACCTAAACTAACGTTAGAGGATGTTTTAAATCATCTATCTCCTTTCCTAGAGAAATAAGGGCAAACATGACTGGCATCTCCTTTTACAGCCGCATAGTGTCATCATAACAAGGAGGTTGAGCAAGCTTTGAATTCAGAATTCAATTAGTAGCTCTTCTAAATCCCCACTAAGTGGTTGCCGATCAAATGTAATGTTTCGGTTGGGGCTGATGCGGAAAAAATTCAATATTACTGATTTGCGCCGAGATGAAAGTGTGTATCAGGGTTTTGAGGAATTTTTGGAAGGAGTCAGTTATTAATGGTAAAATTGGTTATCTAAATAAAAAATAGCCAATGTTGTATTAGTTTATTTTCGCTCTTGTATAAACTTTAATATATACAATTATTGTATTCACCATAATCATGAATTCCAAATTTTATTTGCAATAGCAAACGATCTTGGGAAATTGGAGGTGTAGCTTTATGAAAGGCGAATACGTCTTCTACAAAGCCAAAACCAGCTTTTCCACAAATCGTTAACCACCGATCTGATCCATAATAAGTCAGTAGTTCTGCATCAGACTGTCGTCTAAATAAGGATAAAATATAACTTAGTTTTTTGCGTTTGTGACTACCACGGATGTACACATGGGGACTGCTCGATAAGTTGACGTCAGTTAGATAAAAGAAAAATATCAAATTGCGGTAGTCATTTAAATCATAATGAAAATTCATCGCTGCTTTATTTAAGTCATATTTTGTTCTTTTTACAAAAACCCAGTGTAGTTGACTACCTATGAAGACAGGATCTTTTTCTAAATATTTATGAGCTATTTCTAAAATTTTGGGGTCACTGGCTATTCTTTTTATTACTGGGCAAAGCAAAGTAGTGTTATGGTAGTCACCCCGGATAAAAGATTGGCCATAGTCATTTTCTGCTCTGGCTTTATCAGAATATAAAAATCCATAATTGTAATTACCATCTCCATAACACCTATTATTATGAGCAAAATTAAGAAGTTCTTGGAGGATACTATCAGGTAGATGAATGCCAATATAAATACCGTCTTTTTTTAAAGAAGTGACAATCTTATCAACTTCTAGGTTTGAAAACATAGATAAATCTTGATATTTTTTATATCTTATAGGCTGTTGCAAAAATGAAATAACAATATGACGAATAATGTTAAATCGACTAGTAATAAACATTAAAAGCCAAAGAGGATTAGTTTTGGTTTGACGATAATATTTAGAAACTCTTCTCCAGATTCCTGAGCATGAATCTCGAACATGAAAATCAAGAATTTTTTGCCTATTTTTGCTCATATTTATCCTAGTTATCGAATTTTTCCAATCAAATCTACTGCTAAGTCGTCCAATACAACGAATCAACAGATCTACTTGCCAGGAAGTGTGCACTAGACTAACAGTATTTTTGCTGATTTAAGGCTTCTTAGTAACTGATAATATTGCGATAGAATGGACACTTATTTTTGGAAGAACTATAACGTAACACGCTCTCCGGCTCTGATTCCTGCTATTGGTAATTCACTTAAAAACTACTCATGTCTGCATTACTGAATCGATGTTCTAGTATTTCTCTGTTTGTAAAATGTAACACTCAGATTCAGGTCTGTTATGCACCCAAGTAATTTGGGAACCATCAAATAAAGGAATTTCTACTTGCCACCACTGCCCACGCCGCAGACGGCGATACCAGCGAAAGTTTGAGCAAATCCAATCGAACAGTTGCATATCAAAAGTAGTGGATAAGTAAAGGTAGATATAGCTTTTTTAGGTATGGCGCGTGGCTACACACATAAGCGATAATGCTGCTTGTGGTGAATTAGGATTGATACCAGAGCATAATTGAGCCAAGCGATATTTCTTGTCAGATTTACCGTAATGACCTTGCAAAACTTGTGCACCAACTGTATGGTTGTGCGGATAAACCTTGACATTAAAGCCAAGGAGCTTAAGAATTTTGTTGTAAAGCTCTGGCGTTACTCCATCTCCAGGTCGGTGATGAACCTCACTAGCTAATGCCCAAGTTTGCTCAGATGCGGAAGTATGACCTCCTCGTTTGATTAACCGATATAGCCATAAACGTAAATTCCATAACCACAACCCTAATCCTTGGAAGTTCCAGGCAGTTAACTGAGGATCGTGATCCGTGATGAGGATGCCACCCGGACGGACTAAACGTGCTGCTTCTGCCAACACTTTATCCATGTATTCACAATGATGAAGAGTAGCATTGAGTACTACAACATCAGCAAAGTGGGAGATGAAAGGAAGTTGGTGGGCATCTGCAAGCACTGGTGTATAGCCAAGATGTTGAGCCATTTTCAATGCCCCATAGCTAATATCTACACCAATTAACAACTGTGGTTTTCCTCCAAGCGTTGCATATAAATTGCCCGGACCACAGCCAATGTCTACAACAATTTTATTATCCCAACTCCCCATAGCTGCCTGCCAGCAAGACTTAAAAATTTGATCACGATGACAGCTTTCAAAGTAATTTTTTGCCCATTCAGGATGCCCAAAATAATAACTATTCGCTTTAATGGCTGCACTGGAAGTAGAAGTAGCACAATTTAGAATGTCTTGTTTATCTAAATCCACTCTCGAATCAGCAGCAATATAAGGACTAAGAACTGAACATGAAGAAGTTGGCATAGCTATTACTTGCATTAATATCCTGCTTCAGTTGGCTACAAACTCAGCAAACCTCATTCTGAAGTGCTATTAACAGTATACTTGCTTTATATAAGCCGTTTCTAATAACATATTTGCTTTTTACTTATTTAAAATCTGTCCCTAGATAGATGAGTTTACATCAAAAGAGATACAACTAGTATATTCTTATACTAGTTAATATTTTTTAAAGCTAGTGCAACCTATTTTCAGATTGGACTCAAAGCCTTATTGCTTGTTTTCAGTATTTACGATTTCAATTTTTTGTTTAACTTAAATGAAAACATTTCAGGATGGAAAATAAAATGCCTTTACATCATCACATACAACCCGAAAACCAACATCTTCGTACTTACTTTTTGGGGAAAACCTATGTCGGTAGGCAGACCTACAGCTAACAGAATGAGAATACCAAGAACCACCCCGTAACAACCGAAAAGGATTACTATCTACCCAGGCAGCACCATTTATTGGTGCATCATTATAATTATCATGCCAAGTATCAATACACCATTCCCAAACATTTCCAGACATATCATGCAAGCCAAAAGCATTAGGGGGAAAACTACCTACAGGAGTTGTCTGCTGCCTAAAATATTCCCAGTTTTGATTAGTGTAAACATATTTACTATTATAATTAGCTAATTTAGGTGTAATCGTTTCTCCAAAATAAAAAGAAGTTGTAGTGCCAGCACGACAAGCATATTCCCATTCTGCTTCAGTAGGCAAACGATAATTTTTACCTATCTCTTTTGAAAGTCTGGCACAAAACTCATTTGCATCATACCAAGAAATTTGCTCTACAGGATGATTACTTCCTTTGAAAAAGGATGGTTTTGGGTTTAATTTTTTAGTAATTGCAGGAAAAAAGATAGCAACTTTTTCCCACTGTTTTTGGGTAACTAAATATTTGCCCATCAAGAAACGCTCAATCTTTACTTCATGTTGTGGCTGTTCATCATTATTACTAGTTAAATCATTACCTGGAGAACCCATCATAAAAATACCAGGAGGAATTTCAACCATTTCCAGCTTTGTATTAGTAGTTAAAACTTCCATAAAACTAAAAACTTTCTATTTACTAAAACTGAGTAAGCTTTAATTTAGATCTAAGTTTTTATTAAAATATCTTCCTCATTTAACTCTTATGATTTACAAATTAACGAGTTTGACAATTATTACTTCAACATAAGTAAAGTTAATTATTTATATTTACAAGTATTATTAATAGAAATTTACTAGTTATAATTATGTCTGCATAGAAATATATTTTTTGTATTTTTTAAGTTGATTGCTGAGGCTATGTTGCATTAGACCTCTTGCACGAATAGTGTAAGCATGAAAAAATACAGGTCAAAAATTAAAGAGCAATGAGCTACGAACAAATAAAAGACCTGCCAGCATCAGAATTTAAACGGTTATGTGGGGTGCATAGAGC
>JADEXK010000116.1 GCA_015207155.1 Nostocales cyanobacterium LEGE 11386
TGAAACTGCCTTTCTAAAATAAGTTGATAAATTCAATTAATTAGCTGAAATTATCTTAATAAAGTACATCCTCCCAATAACCAACTTCATCGTCATCAGGTACTTGCATAGACTGTAGTTTTCTAACAAAGTCTACAAATTCTGCATCACTTAACATTTGCCTTCCCCTCTTACCATAATTTTCCATCAGGTATTGCTTGCCCTTTTCCTGATTCCATCCCAAAGTTTCAATCAATTGCTGTGATTGCATCATGAGGCTATCACGATTGCAAGTCTCAACTCTTTGAGTTGAACTGCTGCTTTTGAGTCCTTTTCTCCACCATTCGGTAATTGAATTGTGTAGAACGGCGATATCTTGGGCATGAGCTTGTCTGCCGATGCAATAATCTTCCCAATTTGGAACTGTTGGCTTTTCAAAACCTACGCAAACGCAAGCATTTGACTCTTGCCCGTCCCGGCTTTTGCGTTTCTCGGTTTTAAGTTCTGGGCAAAATACCCACATCGAATGCCAAAGCAATGTTTTAGCTTCACAGGGTTTGCGTTGCACATCGGCGTAAACTTGTTCACAAGTCTCACGAAATTCCATTAACTGCTGGTCAAATGAGACTTGAAATACCCCCCAGGCAGTGATTTGTACAGGGGCTATATGCAAAGGTTGGTTTTTGGCATCAACAAAAATCACCATATAACGTCTGGCGAATTTGTAAGAGTTTTTATCGAGTCCCTCATCTTTTCGCCAAACACCGATGACTTTTTTATCGATGCCGTATAGCAAAGGGGATCTGCCGATTACTAACATCCGTGGCTGACGATAGATGACTCCGGGAATACCGATTTTCTCGTCATTCTCATCTAACTTGTTAGTTAGGACTTTGTACTCTTTACCTCCTTCAAGCTCTTTGCCTTCATACCATCCTGCCAACTGTTGATTTTCGTAAGCAATCCAGATGCCAGCAGGTGAGGCTATACTTTTGGCTGCTGGGGTCTTTTCATATGCTTTGTGTTCTTGTGAGTCGAAGTTAAATGTTGTAGCTGTCATAGTAGCTGCCTGCCTTTGAATTAAGTTTAATTTCTTGATAATTTAGCGTAGCTTTTCAGTCAGAATTCAGAAGTCAGGATTCAGGAGTCAGAATATTCCTCAAGCCTGATATTTTTGCTACCGACATTAGAAATCATCTAAATTATCGTGTGCATTCTGCTTTGCAGTTTGCTTGTATTTACTCATTTGATATTGAGATGTTTTCAGCAGTGGCATTGCAGCTTCTTTAACTGAAGCTTTAGCCTGCATATACAAGAATTGAGTTGCTCCTTCTGCATCTTCTTCTGGGTCTATCTGCGCCCAGAGCGAACAACCTAATTCCAACGATTCGTAATCGCCTAAGTTGAATTTTCTGTGGTACGTTACAGAGATGGTTTTGATTTCCATTTTATCAGTTCTCAAATCTCTCAAAAATCTGAAGCGTAGCTTTTCTTATTCAATTAAGTTCGACAATTTCTAACAAAAACCCACAGCCAGTATTCAGAACTCGCACTTGTTGTTTATCAAACAGAATACAGGAGTCAGGAGTCAGAATTCAGAATGAATTCTGTACGACTGGCGGATGAATAATTGGGTTTAAGACCCCTACCAAATTTTCAATTTGGTGGTCTTCAATCAGTCGCGAGTCTGAATCCCCAACTGATTGATTCTGACTCCTGAATTCTGACTTCTGAATTCTTCTTCAACTACCAAAGATTGAATGACAGACCTGGAAACTCCTATCCGATGTAAAGGAGCAGAACCACCGCATACCCGAAGCGAATGCAGTAGACTAGCTGCTGTTAATTCAGAGCAGTTCTTTTGTTTTTTTAGGCATTGGTTTTTACCTAATTTGTAACAAAAACAAGCGGTCTGTTATTAACAAACCGCTTGTGATTATAATGCGTAGTACTAATGTGTTGAAAAAATCTTACTGCGCGAATCTTGCTAACAATTCTTCACGGGATAAATTAGATAATTGCAACAACACACTGGCAAATTCTTCTGGTGATAGCTGTAATAAACTGTCGATAACTCTTGACAGTTCCTCATCCACGGAACCAAATTTAACTCTGAGTAGATTTTCTACGACTTGGCGTTGTCCTTGTTGTACCCCTTCTTGTACAGCAGCAGCCCTGGCTTCCTGGTAAGCTTCCGTTAAATTCATAATTAACTCCTGGTCATCTTCGGTTAATTCTTGCTGAGTCATGACGCTAATTCGCCACTTATAAATTATTTCTAAAACATTACGACGCAAAAGGTTTTCTGGTGGGAGGGCAACTAATTCGCTGACGGCTTGTTGTTGAACCTTTCCTCTCCCTAGAAGCCTAAACCACAATGTTTCTTCTATTACAGGCAACTCGTTAATTGCCAGTATTGCTGTTCTAAAAGCATCAGGTAGAAAATACACTCCAGGCAACCAAGTTTCTAAGTCTAGTTTAGCCCCAAAACTTTCTAACAATCCTTGGGATGCTGACGGTGATAAAATCCATAGTCGCGCTAGATTATCCTCTGGTAAACTTGTGTCTTCCCTTTTGGCTTGACGTTGCGAGTCTGCAATTACTGTGAACAGCTTTGTCAGGCAGTTGCGTACTTCTGTTTTACTCGGCTGATTGCGGAACGGCTCCAGCAAAGCCGTATTTAGCAGAGCAATTCTTCCCAATAATCCTAAATTTGACGCTTGGGCTTGGGGCGCTGGAGAAAACAAAACATCTACCTGTCGAGCTTCGTCAATTACTTCCTTGTTGGGTTCTACTTTACCCAAAGGTGACAATAGCTCCTCCAAAAATTGCTTGGCAAATTGGTCGTGAGGTTTACGGGTCATGTTACCAGTATGAACTGTAATGTATGATACGGGAATCGCTTGACTATTTATTGATTGTGAGTATCTCCACCTCGCAGGCTTTACCCAGCGTACCTTGTGCTATACAGCAAGGGGTTCTTGTTTGCTCACAACCTATGTTGTTGAAAATTACAGGTGATTACTGTTTTTGATGAGGTGAGGCTGATTAATCAACGCAAACACAACATCAAACATCGTCGTTAATCACAAAATACCTTTTGGATGTTGCATTCGCGTTTTCTTGAAGAGTACTCACTAAGCTCAAAAGTACATTTTCCTGCTCTGGTATACTGAAAGAACGATGAATGACAAGAACACCAGAAAAAACTTCTTCATTAACCTTTTCTGGTTCCGTGGCATACAATTGAGCCGCAGTCATATATATTAAAAACAGCTTTTCACCACGCGACAGTTTTTCAAACTCCTCACCAAATGTTCTCTTTAGAGCCGCCATTGGTGTATTGTCGTCTTTACAGGTTGTGACATCGACACTGAACTTCGTTTTCATCGTTACTACCTATGTATTGATAATTTGCTGCACATTTAGGCGACCGCTTGTGAAGAATGCGGTCGCCTCTCCCTTTAACTACGCTGCCACCAACTCCCGGCTCTCTGGCACTGGCTCATATTCCAACAGCATCCGCCATTCTTCAGCCGTCAATTGGTCAAATGGCTTGTCCAATAACTCTTCCAAAGAAGCAGGTTCGGCAGCAGGTAACACTTCCACAATCGACAGCCACCACACTGCATCAAACGCAGAGTCGCACGGTACTCGTTCTTGACTTTCCCCAGCACGTACAAACCACCATTGACCGTCAGTGCAACCAACTTCACCCAGTTTCACGTCGCGGTGATAGATACCGTTGTCTAGTAGTTCAAACCCGAACTTTTCGCATTCGTTGGCTACGTCTGCCTTAATCTCGTTGCCTGTGGTGCTTGGTGCGAATGGCTGTTGCACTGGTAAAGTGCCTTGTGTATGGTGCCATGTAATGAAGTTATGGCACTTTGCCCAGGTGTTAGCTCGGTGGATTTCCTCACCGTTCACCATCACCAACCAGGGCTGCGTTACGAAGTCATTGTGATCATAAGTAATACTGGCAATGAGCTTTTGTCCAGCGTGAATTTCGTGATCGTAAAAGCTGATTTCGACAACTGTTAATTCTTCAACTGATTCCTGAGCAGGGGTTACAGTGGCTGTAGCGTATGTCATAATGTAATCTCCATTATGTGGAATAAAGGCGATCGCAAAGTTTTCCAGGGCTGGCGATCGCCTTTTAATTGGCACGAAACAACGTTGTGGTTGACCACAACGCACTCACAAAGCTTTGGCGTAGCCATAATTCATTGCTCACAGCCAGTGGCCAAGAGCATTACCAAACAAGAGGCACAACAGCCAGGCGACGTGACGACTTCAACGCTTTAATTGCCGTCCGTCGTCCTGCTGGTAATTTTTTTATTAAGAATTCCCGCAACCCTTATCTACCTTCAGCAGCTTTGACTATCCACTACTTCTGTTACCTGGGGGTATTGTTCTGTTCCGTTTTTGTCAAGGTTCTGTGAATGCAAACTCTTTTGACGTTTAGATGCAGTGGGTTTGCTTTCTTTCTATAGAGTAGTACCTCTATTGGTAGTAGTCAATATAGTAGTAGTTACTTTTTGATAGAGATTTGTAATACTACTATTGGTTGCCTATAAGCAACTTTAATACCAATAGATGTAAATACACAGGATTTACATCTATTGGTAGTACTACTATAATGGGAGCATTATTTGGAGAGAATGATTGTGTTTATCGCATTAAAAAAATTGAGAGAGGGTGCGGGACTTTCTCAAAATGATTTAGCTAGAAAGACTGGGTATAGTCCTCAGTTCATTCAAAAAATTGAACAACATAAAGTTAAGTCACTCACATTAGAAGCAGCTGCAAGATTTTGTGAGGCCCTCAATTGCAAGCCTGGAGATTTGCTTGAAGAAGGTGAGCCACCGAAAAGATCAAAGTTAGACAAAGGTGTTACCTTTAATTCCCAAACAAGAACAGAAATTTTAGGAAATAGAAGAAAAATGTCCGACGAAAGCGCTGAAGTTGATCTACTAAGAGCAGCATAAACACTAAAAGCGACCGCCGCCGACCAAAGCAATGCGATCGCTTACTCAATCCGTTGACCAGAAAGTGAGCTAATTATAATGCTGGCATACTTTTGATGAAATCGAAAGATCAGCTAAATATTCACTTTGGTTAAATTGCGTCCCTGACTGTTTTTGTGCATTTACCATAGTGGGCAAGAAATATGCTGACACTAGAAGCTAGACCGACATCAACCCTTGACTACACCAACCTTAACACCAGCATCCAAGAAACCTTCGCCGCCATTGACCGATTCGAGTGGCAAGCGGTAGATGAAATCCTCCAAATGCGACAACAACAGCTTTACCGTGAAGCTGGTTACAAAACCTTCGAGGAATACTGCCAGCATGAACTATCTGCCTGGGGCGGCTACCGGAGAATCAACCAACTGCTGGCAGCTAAGAAAGTCATTGACGCATCCGGCGAGTTGGGCGGACACATCAAAAATGAACGCCAAGCCCGTCCCCTATTGCGTCTAGTCAAGGAACCAGACAAACTCAAACAAGCGGTTGCGATCGCACTGCAAGAAAATCCCTCCCCCAGTGAATCAGACTTCGCGGCTGCGGCCAAGAAAGTGGTTCCTCCACCTGTACGCAAAAAACACTCCGTTGAGGAACCAATGGTTCCTGAAATTGCTAAAGTCACAGTTTCATCACAATCACATCCCCGTTATGGCGATGAGGGAGTGATTGAGGCAGATGCACCCAATCACCGACAGCAGATTGTCACTTTTGCTGATGGTGAAAGGCTGTTGGTCAACAATGATGATTTGACTAATTTTAGTAATGACACAATTGAGTCATTTACTTCGGGGCGCACGTACCCTCCAGAATACTCCGAAGCCATTGCTGCACTTGAAGAACAGCACAAACAAGAGTTAGAACGACTGGAACAAGAGTTGAGGATTGGCATACAAACAGAAGCCAATGCCAGGGCAGAAGCACAAATCAAGGAGCAATTAGAGGCATACCAAAATCTACTCCAACAACAGAAAGAGCAAAACATTCAGTTACAGCGACAGCTGGACGAAATGGAAGCATTACGGCAGTTGGAGTTTGAGAACCAGCAACTCAAGCAGCGTATCCAGGAGTTGAAACACGCTGTAGAAGAACGTCCAAACCAGCAATGGGAAAATACTTTTAACAAACAGGCGACCAAAGCACTGAATAAGGAAGTTAAGCGATCGTTGGAGAAGACTATTGATTTGCGATCTCTGGCCCAGGAACCACCCAAAGAGAATGCCACCGAATGTCTCAGGCTGATGGGCATGGCTTTGAGCAATCTTGCCAGTGCCATGAACAATACCCAAGCCCTGCAAGCTGCGGCGTTAATTCTGGGGAGTGAACCGACACCGCAGGCGATCACTTACCGCGCCGAACAATTGCAATTACTTCCCCAAGCGGTTAGTGATATTCGGCGGGTGTTAGCCATGCCTGGGTGTACTTGGCAGGACTTTTGGGCAGTGGCGCAAGAGTATGAGGTTATCAAGCAAGATTATTTGACTGAATTATCTCCGAAAGAGAAGGAATTAATTAATACACTCCAGGCATCTACTGAACCCCGCACCATTCAAGTTGGTTCTATTGTGTCCCACGCTGACCCTTACCGCACTTTGTATGTGGAACGGGGCGAAGTCGTAGAAGATTTGGGTGAAGAGTTAGTGGTGTCCTGGGATTGCTGGAAAGGGCAATCGAAAAAGACTGATAGATATTCCAGAGACGAGTTGCGGTTTTGGGAAGGATAACTAATTTGTTGTCCGTGCCAGTGATTTTTTAGACAAACAAATTATGAGTACTCAACCCCGCGTTCGCAGTGGGGTGGCCGCCGAGATACCAGCAAAATGGGACACGATGTAAACAAATGTTGCAGAACGTGCTTTAGTAATTTACTAACTTGCCCAAAAATGGTATTGGGACATTCAAGTTTTTGAACGCTAAAATCAACTCTTCACGCTATTCTGTCCCTCAAACTTGCCCATAAATGACCTTTTTAGGGAATGTCTTCGCAAGAGAGGACACGCTCAATTCGGTATTGAAACAACGTAAAATCAAGGGTTTTCAAGCATCTGCGTTACAAAACTTTACAACGTGTCCCATTTTGCGGGTATCTCGGTGGCTACCCCAGTGGGGGAAATTTCCGTGCGTCAACAAAAACAGGAGTAAGTATAATGACTGCAACTATCACTCGTCCCAAGTCCAAAAAGTCTGCTACTAGCAAAAAAGAATCCCCATACAAGAGGTTTCACGTGATTATCCCTATCGAAGATATGCTTTGGGCATCTCAGCAAAAGCCCTCCGTTAGTCAACTGTGGCAGGAATGTTGGACGGCTGACCCCTACGGTTCACGGTGGATTCCTTTGTCTACTACCCTCAGTTACAGCACTTTTATCTCTGCAAAGAAAATTCTCTCCGAAAGCGGGTTGTTTATTTTTAAGCCAGACAAGTCCATACAAGACGGACGTGAGACTGTGGGCTGGTTGGTGCGGAATCTACACGGCAGCCGGATGAAGGAATTTTGGGAGGGAATTGATTCTGCGTCACAAAAACCAAATACTGAAAAACCAGAACCAAATTCTCCAAATTCAGAGATGGATGCTGGCTCTGAAGAAATGCGTTATTTATACAAAGAGTCTATCTCTAGTCAAACCCAATCAGAGCAAGGGTTTGGTGAACCCTCACGAACTCCTCAGAAACACCTCACGATCTCTTCAAAAGAGATCGTGAGGTGTGATTCTTCCACGCAAAACCAAAATACGCACTGTGAGAAGACGGCGATTGCACCCTTGAGGGGTGCATCGCCTCAGATTGTTGAAAGCGTGGAAGAAGAGAAAGAGTTACCTACGGTAACGGACTGCACATCGCTAAAGCTTGTGGATGCTGTACAGGGTCAATCTACTTTGTTAATAAGAGAAAAGCTAGATTGTAGTGTTGAGCCGAAAGACTGTCATGAGGACGCTATTTCCGCCGCGCCAATTACTCAACATGAAGAAAAATCCCAATTCAGCCTTTTCACCTCGTTGACAGGTGAAAACAAGATTTCGGGTAGTGAGGACAAAACTCATCATGACAATCTTTCCGGCGCCCCTGCCCCCACTGATGAAAAATGGTCGTATGAGGCTGTCGTTGAGCGTTCTAAGGCCAGACCTTGGCGAATGGAGAAACTCAAAATGGCGGAGATACTTGAGGAAAAACCTGCAAAAGAGTTTCTTTACGAGTGCTGGGATGATGATCCTGCTTTGCGGATTGTCATCAAGAAATTGCTGGCTAAGTTTCCACAGTGGGGATTGGTAGCGGTGGATGGGGTGTTGGTTCAATAGGAGGATGCTGAAACTCTGTCTAATGGATTTATATTTATCAACCTTGGGCAGGATGTTTAACACCGACTACACCCTATATAAATAGTGTGGAGGTGATTTAACGTGGTTCAATCTCGGCAGCGTCCGCAGTCAAAAAGTCAAAGCAACAGGGTTGTCGTGCAAGTGGTGCCACACGGCATTCCAGAAAACGTAGCGGATTCTGACATATTGTTAAGGAATACAACAGCTAAAACGCTCAGATTAACTAGAATCCCTGTTCAAGGTGAATGGATTGTTTGGCGTGACCAAAGTTTTAAGATCACTAAGGTCATTCACCTAACCGAAAGCAATGTCGATGCACGAGTCGATATACAATGGCACAAAAGCCACTGAGCACTAAATCTTTGCAGCTTTGAGGCAATGAAAGGCTTTATCATGCGTAATTCCGTGGAGAATATCGTGTGCTTTCGCCTGAAAAAGCGCATAAGCTACAGATTTTCTGAATGGGCAATCTTTGCAAGGTTGTTTCATACATTTTCATAAATATAAGTTTTGATTTTACATCGGGCCAGATTTGTCTTTACTAAAAGCTCCCATCGGCAGTTCCCATTCTCCATTCGGCACAACAACTGATTCGTAGTATTCGCGTGATAGTGCCAGCCGGATAATTTCTGGCTTCATCGGATATGGATTACCCATTGCTACTCGCTCTATAACGGTGTACTCTCGGTGGATTTTGTACCCGCTTTTTCCCTGCGATCGCCAATAAGTATCAAACTGCTTTTCGTAATCAGCCATCTTCTGAATGACTTGCGGCGCAATCTGATACACCGATGCTAACTGGTCGTTACTTGCGAAAATACAGATGATACAGCTGCATCTACCGAACCCTAGTTCGTAACTAGGATGACTTCTGATGTTCCATCTTTGGATAATAGACCAGACCCCAGCCTCATCCCAATCAAGAACAGCGCGCCAATGATCGACATGACGGCTTTTGGTATGAGTACGGTGAGGCTCAAACTCGTTGTACTTGGCCCGACTAGCCGATTCTTCGCGACGTTCTCCACTCAATACTAGGGTACGCTTGCCTTTGAACCTTTCCTGGTTAGCAATCGCTGCATCACCTATAGAAATTTTTGAGTACGAGCTACACCAGCGCGTGATCATGCTGCCACCAATTTGCGGAAACCGCCAACGAGTGGAAGCATTGTTGCTGTTGCCACCAGAGGTTTTTAGCCCTTGCGGTGTTTCGTACCAAGTAGCCGCAGTTGGTGAATCGAAACGCAGCATTTCTCGCTCTAATCCTCCTTCCCGCCAAGAAAAGTACAATGGCACTTCTAGATATTGGCAGACCTTGCGGCAGTAATCCTCAGTGATGGGATAGTCGAAGAATAAGTCACTTTGACCGTCTACTAGATGATGCCAGCATTCGATTTTCGACTTTGGCACACCTAACTCTAAAAGATGTAGCAAACAGGCTAGGCTATCTTTCCCACCACTGAATGCAACTATGTAATGGTCGTAGCTGTGAACATCGAATTGTTCCTGAAGAACCGGAAATCCTAAATCAAGGTCTAGACTAAGCTGAATGGTCTGCATCCACTTTCTCCAGTTCAGCTATAACTTCTGAGTCTGTTTTGCCTTGCTTAAACATGAACATGAACTCAGCAATGAATCCTAGTTTTATCAAATTCAAAAGTTCAGGCACACTAGCTTGCCTAGTTATTGTGAAAGGATCTTCATCTTCATCACTTTCACTTTTAATCAAAAGATGAAATTCGTCTGGATACGGATCGTACTGCCAGAGCCTCCAGGATCTTATTTGGACTCTCGACTCAAATGAAATTTGTTTGTAGCCCAAATAAATGTGATCGAGATATTCATCATGATTGTTCTCGATCTCGCTCAAGGTAACGGTTTTCCACCGTATCCCGTTGCTTTCCTGCCAAACTAAATCAACGGTTTCTTGTCCGCTTAAGGTGATTTCCATATTTATTAATTCCTCAGAATTAATTGATGAAAGGTAGTTAAATCAATTTTTAAGTGCGACGATTTTCCGCCGCACTTGGTCTATAAATATTTCCTAGAAATGTCGCCAGAAGCTCTTAGGCAGAGACCTCAGACTGACGGTTTGTTGTTCAGGTTTCGACACTTCTGTAGTTTGCGGGACAGCTACAGAATTGGAAGATAATAATGAGTTGAGGATTTGTTTCTGGTGGTCGATATCCTCCACTGTTCGATAGACCCTGGTAGGATCTATCTGCATCCCCAAGGGCGTAGGAACGATTTGCAAATACTCATTCAATGCCACAATATAGCCCTCATGAAAATTCCTCACAGCAAGGCAAGGACGCATGATATCTAATAGTCGTATCGCACGTCTGATTTCAGAAACATTGCGACTACCGTCCATTTCAGACCGACTCTCTTGATAGCCTTTGGCTTTCTTTTCGGCTACCAACTGATAATATTTGAAAATCGCCTGTTGATTGCTTGCCAAAGAATGTACTTTCGTTTGGGAAGAATAACCTACCCGTCCCCATTCAACAGTCAGTTGACTGCCTTCAACTTTCGCACTCCAAAACTTGTTGCTGTTGCGGACAGTATCTACAAATACGAGATATGTTTCCATAGTTTTAAAGAAGAATTCAGAATACAGAATTCAGGAATCAGAATTAGTTATCCTGACTTCTGAATCCTGTATTCTTGTTTTAATCAACAGGCGAACAACCGAAAATCAGATGCTCATCTGTAATGTGCTATTGTTTGATTGATTGGGCATTGCCCCAACGTAGTTGATGCTGTAGTGCTTCTAACAGACTTTCAGCTTCATCAATCGTTAATCCTTCGAGTTGGTTGCAAACATCCAACAAATCTTGCGGCAGAGAATCTGGAATTATCAACTCATACAAGACATCTTCCAATGCTTTTGAAACTGGATAATTAGAACATGGTTCTTGCTGCATGAAAACATAAGTTGAGAGAACTATACGAAGCAAAAGTTTCGTTTCTCTGTCTAACTTTTCTAAATAATTCCCGTACTTTTCAACCAATTTATCAATACGGCTTGTTTGCCCGTAATATGTTACTAAGTCCGACATTTAATTTACCTCTAATTTTTATCTAACCAGTCTTCCCGAAAAATCTTTGCTTGCCGTTGTTTATTGTGGCTTTTGTAAGCTATAGATACACTTACAAAAAAGCCACTACATTCAATGATTTGGATGACTTCGCCTTTTGTCCAAGTCCGTTCAGTAGTGTCCCAAAACTTGATTTTTTCGCCCACCTTGTATGTGGCTGTTTTGGTGCTGAAAGATTGAACATTCGTGAATGCAGGTAGTTCATCCTGCATCTTTCACCATCCTTTTAACGAAAACTTCACTTAGAAAGCGCGTAGCGATTATTATCTTCCGCTACCTCGCTCATTAACTTCTGGCAATACAACAATAGGGCGGCATTTAGGAGGATGCCCTGGTTGTTCACCATCCTCGCACCACGGGAGAGAGGCGCTAGCTGATAAGAGAATTAGCAGACTGGGGACAGAGGCGATTGCTGCTAGTACAGCTGCACGAATCAATATTCTCACTAGGGTACGATAGCCTAGCGGGGTTAAACGATTTGTCAACATTAGCTAAAATCCTAAAATTTAGGCGATTGCCTCCGTAGAAACAATCGCCTGTTTGTTAATTCAAATTAAAACGAGAAGTCCGTAGAGATTTGCTAGGTCGGGGAGCGATCGCACTAGAAGCAGCCCTGGCAGTTTTCGCCCAAGACTGCATTCTTTCGACAGAAGCAGCATCTTGGACAGCAAGCGGAGTAATCGTCTGCCGACACGCTTCTAAATCCCCAAGGCTTACCTGCTGCGGTCGTCCTTGGTCAAACGCCAGTAGTGCGGCTTCGGCTGCCAGTGTCTCTAATTCCGCACCGGAAAATTTTGCAGTATTGGCTGCGATCGCCTCAAGGTACTCCGACTCAACCATAATCCCAAATCGCTCCAGGTGAATCCGCAATATCTGCGCCCGTTCAGGCTCAGACGGCAAATCGACAAAGAAATTTTCGTCAAATCTGCCTTTTCGCTTGAGTTCACTTGGTAGCGCCGATGGGTCGTTGCAAGTGGCCACAACAAACACCCCAGCCGTACATTCGGACATGAACGTGAGGATATTTCCGAGTATTCGCTGGGATACTCCAGAGCTATCACCCTGACCAGACAAGGCTTTCTCGATTTCGTCAACCCACAAAACGCACGGTGCGATCGCTTCGGCTGTTTTGAGTGCGCGGCGGACATTGCCTTCAGATTCACCCACCAGTGAACCCAGCATCGAGGCAATGTCTAGCTGAAGTAGCGGTAAATTGAGTATATTGGCGATGTTTTTAGCGCAATGGGATTTACCTGTACCTGGAGGCCCCGCCAGTAGTACACCTTTCGGTTGCGGTAACGAGAGCGATCGCGCCTCTTGTGTAAACAGTCGCCGCCGCCGAGTCAGCCACTCGCGTAGTAAATCGAGTCCTCCGAATGGGATTGTTGCAGGTTTTCCCAATTCAATACCCATTTGGGATAGCAGCCGGGTTTTGTACTCGACTACCTTGGCAATGATACTGGCATCAATTGTAATGCCAGCACTACTCAAACTTTCTTTGACCGTGAGCCTCAGAAAATCACTGATTTCTTCTAGGGTCAATCCCAGCGCTGCTCGTGCCAAAGTTTCTCTATTGTCGTCTGACAGCAGAATTCGGAAAGAAACTTCCTGTTCAGTGGCTGATTCCTTCAAATACTGCAAGTAAGATTCCAAATGCTCCTGGACTTGCTCGATGGTCGGTAGTGGCACTTCTGCGAACGGAATCAAGCGCACCAGAGACTCATGTAACTCAATGTTTTGACCCAAGAAGATAATTCGCTTCTCGGTGGGTTTGAGTCTGTGGTACAGGTTCTTGACTCTGGTGAGTATTTCCCAGGATAACTGCGGCGAGTTCTTGCCCACAAACGGATGAACATCACCCAGGACGAAAACACCTACACCATCGAAACTGCTGATGTACTCAAAGATGTACAATAACGGATCTGCGTGGGCAGGACGCTTGTACTCTGGAATCGGCTTAAATACCAATCCACCATCGTCGGCGATTAGGCATTGTTCTAAAGTAGAAACTCCCAGATTCCAGAAGAACACCGGACTCTCAAGTTTCTCTTGTGCCTGTGTAGTCAACCACTGGATAATCGTGGCTTCTTCTGGGGCAAGCACCTCTAACGCAACGATGGGGATTTGAGAATCCAAGGTGCTGAAAATATTATTTAGGTTCATTTTGTTTATACGGTAACGGTAGGAGTTCGTCGTGGGTAGTTGCTATCTGAACAACCACCTCGTAAAATTCGGCATCGCCGCAAAAAACCTCTGCTACTCCGCCTCGCTCTGGGTGGGCAATCGCAGAAACTAGCGCATTAACCAGCACGCACAAACCCTCAGCATTTCCTTTGATGATCACGGGTTGGTGTGCTTCTTGCTGTGCGTAAATGTGAATAAGTGGGTATTCTGAAGTTAAATTACTCATTGCTGTGTAGGGGGAATTCAGTCCCCCTGCTCTTTCTTATTGGCGCAAGCGCGTTTGATGGTTGCTATTAGCCCTTAATTGCTGGCTTTGCGCTTCGGGTTTAAACTCTCGTTCACCCTCCACAACTCCCAACGCTTCCTCAAACGCCTGGGTCGCTTCCAGGCAAGACAGCCCGTCAAAACCTTGGGCTTCTACTCGTACTTCACCAGTAGATTTGTCAAAGTGAATCAAGATTGAACGTTCCATTGATTATCTCCTGGCGTATTGTTGAATTTCTTGATGACCTGCAAACGTTAGGCGCATAGTTTGAATTGACCCTGTGGTGGTTTCTTCTATGGAACATTCGCCAAATTTTTCTCGTAACTCTTCGGCTTTAGCACGAACCATCCGCTTACCGTAAGCCTGCATCAGTTTGTGGCTGAAAAAGTCTTGCCCAAGTCTGGGAACTGTCTCGTAACTGTCGTGTATCACATCGTACATACCGCTCGATTGGTTCCACTGGAAACCAATGTCTGCACGGGCATTAATAGTGCGACCTGAGACAACTATCTCTGCACTTTGTCCCTGTGAGTCACGGTAATATCCCCTCAGTGGCTGTGGAGTTTCATGGACTTGGGGTGCAAGCTTCAGATCCTCTAAGGCTTGAACTAGGCATTTACGGTTGGTTAATTTTGTTCTAACTGTCGAGAAATGCGACACAGTTTATCTCCTTATATTTATGAAATTTGAGGAATGGTAGTAGTGCGATGTTCTTGGCAAAGTGTTATTGTTGACGTCGCACTTTTAACCTGAAAGAGCGGTGATACGAAGACAAGAGTGATTTTGACTCACCCTTGTCTGTTTTTTACCTAAACTTGAACGACCTAACAGTGGCTTGAGTTAACCCAACATCGTTGCTAGCTAATTGCTGCAGATTGCGCTGCTCGTCTACGAGTTTGGAATAGATTGCATCCACTTTCGCTTGAAGTTGCGATCGC
>JADEXK010000117.1 GCA_015207155.1 Nostocales cyanobacterium LEGE 11386
CCCCAGTCCCTAGTCCCCACTCCCCTATTTAGTCTAGTTTCTCACCACTCAGGATAAAAATGGGATCGACGGCGGCAAAGGTTTGAGAAAAGCCGCGCGTCTCTAGGCGGTTGACCGCAGACTGCACGACTTCAATATTTCTAGCTTGTAAAATAGAGAAGCTCTGGGAAATAGCATACAGGCTTTCTAGATTATTGGCGGTAGCAACAACTCTGCCTGATGATGGCAAATACTGCCATATTGCTTGCAAAATGTCCTGAATGGGTCGTCCACCCTCAATACAAACGCGGTGAGGTGCTACCTTGATCTCATGCAAACACTCTGGGGCGCTACCTGCAATTACTTCCACATTTTTGACATCAAAGCGATCGCAGTTGCGCTGAATTAAGTTGGCTACTTCTTCATCACGTTCCACAGCGATAATCTTTCCTCTAGGACACAGTATTCCCACCTCTACAGGAATTGTCCCCGTCCCCGCCCCAATATCCCACAACACTGAATCAGGTTTCAGCCGCAGTTGGGACATCAACAACAGCCGCACTTCTCGCTGGCTGAAGGGAATTCCTGGTAAATGCTCAAAAAATTCATCGGGAATTCCCGGGGTAATGTAAGGCCAAAGTTGGGAGGGCATAGAAAGACACAATTATACTAAAGGTATCAGCTTGCCCGATTGGACAAGTCATAAGCTATAAAAGCTTTTAAACATACATAGCGTTATCAGCAATCATAATGGTCAGCGAAATTTTAGGCGACCGCTACGAAGTTCAGCAGTTGTTGGGAAAAAAGTCAGGACGGCGGACGCTATTAGCTAGGGATCAAATAACTGGGGAATTAGTTGTGATCAAGTTACTTACTTTTGGTAGTGACTTTGAATGGGATGATCTCAAGCTATTTGAACGTGAAGCCGAAACCTTAAAATCTTTATCTCATCCCGCTATCCCTCGCTATTTAGACTATTTTGAAGTAAATTCACCTAAGATTAAAGGATTCGCCCTAGTACAGAGTTATATCCCAGCACAAACTTTAGAACAATACTTGCAAGCTGGGCGAACTTTTACAGAAGCTGAAGTTAAACAGTTAGCCACGGCGCTTTTAGAAATACTGATTTACCTACATGGGTTGCATCCGCCTGTGATCCACCGTGATATTAAGCCTAGCAATATTTTATTGGGTGAACGTTCTGGGAATAGTGTTGGACAAGTTTACCTAGTAGATTTTGGTTCGGTACAAACTGTCCTCGCAGCTGAAAGCGGGACTAGGACTGTGGTGGGAACCTATGGTTATATGCCACCAGAGCAATTTGGTGGGCGGACTGTCCCGGCTTCTGACCTTTATAGTTTAGGCGCAACTTTAATTTACTTGGTGACAGGTACTCATCCTGCCGATTTACCTCAACACGATTTTCGCATTCAGTTTGAGTCAGTAATTGACCTCAGTCCTGGTTTGACTCGCTGGTTGAAGTGGTTAACTGAACCAAGTGTGGAAAGGCGGCCAAGTTCTGCTGTGGAAGCTTTAAAAGCTTTAGATCAGCCACAGTTGACTAGAGCTAATACTTTGATTATTGGTAACTATACTGCTAAACCTGCTGGGAGTAAAGTTCAACTCACCAAAAATGACGACATTTTAGAAATTCTGATTCCACCAGTTGGCTTTAAACCATCAATGATGTTTACAGGTGTGTTTGCGATCGCCTGGAATTCTTTTATCCTCTTTTGGACAATTGGCGCTCTTTCTGCCCCATTTCCTCTCAATCTTCCCTTTGCTTTGTTCTCACTGCCTTTTTGGGGTGTGGGCTTTTTTATGATATCTACATTGTTAATGGGTTTATTGGGTAACATCAGGCTGCGTGTGGATCAGCAACGAATTGCCTTTACCTATGAGTTATGGAGATGGAAATTTCATCGCCCCCAGCCATCCCCCAGAGAAAGTATTACTAAACTCGTTTATATTCCCAAACACTTTACTAAAGACTCTGATGGTGACAAAACTTCAGTACCTACACAATTGGATATTTGGGCGGGAGTACACAAGTACCAACTTAGTGCTAACTCTGGTGCTATCCAATCTGAAGCGGAACTGGAATGGCTGGCTCATGAATTAAGTGATTGGTTAGGTATAGAAATAACGAATGAACTACCTACACTAATAATGAATGAAAAAAGGACTAAGGGGCTAGAGAACTAGAGCTTGTATTTTTACTCAGCAACGCCAGATGCTACAAGTCAGCAAAGCCGCCCAACGCACTGGCTCCACCCTGCGGTCAGCCGCAGCAGCGTCTACAGCACTCAGCACGGGCTAAACGCCCCGCTTCCGCTAACAGCACTTAGAATGCACTCAGCACTTTCAAGCTAGTCTGTTAATGTCTATAGTTAATTAATAACCCTTTACAGGAAAGACATCATGTTTGGACTGGGATGGCCGGAAGTTGCCATAATTGCCATAGTCGCTATTGTAATTTTTGGACCGAAAAAAATTCCTGAGTTGGGAAATGCACTGGGTAAAACCCTACGGGGTTTTAAGGAGGAATTGAACGCTAATGATGATGACACCAATTCTGAACAAGAACAGCAATAGTTCGCAGTAGAGACGAATTCATCGCGTCTCTACTAGGTTGCTAAAGTAAAGTATTGATAACAGAAGATGTCACCCCATTTTGGGTATCTGCGATTGTCGTGGAGGTATTTTGTTGCTGTACCTCCTCTTTCACTAAACCGCGTACTTTGATTAACTTGATAGCACGGTTGATGCTTTCTGGCAAAATTACCACCAGACTATTATCGGGAGCCATATCTAAAGCTTTGTTAATCGCTTCAGTTTCATCTAAAATCGACTCATAGCGACAATCTGGATTAACCTGGGTAATGCCTTTTGTAATTAAATCTGATGCTGATCCCCGTGGGCGTCCCCTGGTGTCATCATCTTCTTTAACAATGATGTAATCAAAAATCTCGGCTGATAGTTTACCCAAGCTCACAAAGTCTTCGTCGCGGCGATCGCCTGGCCCACCAACTACGCCTATGCGCTCTCCTGTAGTCCAGTTACGCACAAAGGAACCTAGAGCTTCGTAACTAGCTGGGTTGTGAGCATAGTCTACTAAAGCGTGGTAGTTCCCTAAATTAAATAAATTCATTCGTCCCGGTGTTTGACTCACGGAAGCGCGAAACGTCTTTAAACCAGCACGAATCTGCTCAATTGTCACGTTTTGCACGAAGGCTGCCAAACTAGCTGCTAAAGCATTAGCAATCATAAACGGTGCCCGTCCACCCATTGTCAAGGGAATATTTTCGGCTCTTTCAATGCGATGCGTCCAATCACCTTTGACAATTGACAGATAACCATTTTCATAAACTGCTGCTACTCCTCCTTTTTGGATGTGCTTCCGCACTAATTCCGATTCAGGATTCATTGTAAAGTAAGCAACATTAGCTTTCGTTCTCTCTGACATGGCAGCCACGCGGCGATCGTCAGCGTTAAGTACTGCATAACCATCAGGAAATACAGCTTCAGCCACTACACTCTTGAGGTTAGCCAACTGATCGATGGTATCGATATCACCTATACCTAGGTGATCGGCGGCAACATTCAATACTACACCCACGTTAGCCATTTCAAACCCTAGCCCAGAGCGGAGAATACCTCCACGAGCAGTTTCTAGTACCGCTACTTCTACAGTCGGATCTTCCAGAATCAAATGGGCACTTTGTGGGCCTGTATTATCTCCAGATTCCACTAAGTATTCACCGATGTAAGTTCCATCTGTAGTTGTATAACCTACTACTTTACCAGTTTGTTTGTAAATATGTGCTAACAGTCGCGTAGTTGTGGTTTTACCATTAGTGCCCGTGACACTCAAGATGGGAATGCGGCTAGATTGTTCGTTGGGGAACAGCATATCCATCACTGCGCCGGCGACGTTGCGGGGTATACCTTGACTGGGGGCGACGTGCATCCTAAAGCCTGGTGCAGCGTTTACCTCCACAATTACACCATCTACTTCTCTCAGAGGACGACTAATATCTGTAGTCACAATATCCAGTCCGGCGACATCTAAACCAATTATTTTTACTACTCTTTGTGCCAGCCACAGGTTTTCTGGGTGGATTTCGTCGGTGCGATCTACGGCACTACCGCCTGTACTTAAATTAGCAGTTGCCCGTAAGTAGCAAATTGTGCCTTTGGGTGGTATGCTATTTAACGTGTAACCTTGCCTTTCTAACAGTTGGTAGCTGTTACGGTCTAGTTCAATTTTGGTGAGGATATTATCATGCCCTTCACCGCGATTTGGGTCTTTGTTGGTTTCCTCAATTAAATCGGCAATATTAGATCTACCATCACCAACGACATGAGCTGGCACACGTTCAGCTACCGCTACTACTTTGCCATCTACAACTAGTACCCTATGGTCTCGTCCGACGTAATAGCGCTCGACAATGATTGAGCGGGAAACTTGTCTAGCTGCTTCGTAGGCGGCTTCAGCTTCATCCCAGTTTCTAATGTCGATGGTAATCCCACGTCCATGATTGCCATCTAGTGGTTTAATGACAATAGGATAGCCACCAACATATTCAATGGCTTCTTCTAAATCGTCCAAGAAGTTAATCACCGTACCTCTGGGTACTGGCGCTCCAGCTGCCGCAAGAATGCGCTTAGTGGCTTCCTTATCGCAAGCTAGTTCCACCCCGAGAATGCCGGTGTGATTGGTCATGGTTGCCTGCATCCGCTTCTGGTTGACGCCGTAGCCCAGCTGAATCAAAAAGCGGGCACTCAACTGCATCCAGGGAATGCCTCTTTTTTCAGCTTCTTTGACAATTGCTTCTGTCGAAGGGCCTAAAGAAGATTCACGCCATAAATCTTTGAGGTCTTGGATGTCTTGCTCGAGTTCTGCCTTGGGGTAACGACCTCTATCAACGATACTTTGGCACAGCCGCACAGCTGCTCGTCCGGCGTAGCGTCCCGCTTCCTCATTTAGGTACTCGATTACCACCTGGAAAATTCCAGGTGTGGCAGTTTCACGGGTGCGCCCAAAGCCTACATGCATTCCAGCTAATTCCTGGAGTTCTAAGGCTACGTGTTCTACGATATGGCCCATCATAGTGCCTTCTCGCACTCGCATCAGAAAACCACCACGACAGCCAGGCGAGCAATAGTGACCCTCCAGACTTGGCAGCGCCTCTACTAACCCTTCATAAAAGCCAGGGATTTCATTCGAGGTCGTCTCGGCAAGGTTTTCTAAATCGAGGCGCATGACGATCAGCTTGTGGCGTCGAATGCTCCAGTAGTTTGGGCCGCGTAAGGTCTGGATCTTGAGGATTCTCATGGGAATAGGTAGATGGAGATTCGGAACCAAAATTCTAGTTTCTTACTGAAATTGACCGCTAAACTGTTTATTATGAACAGTTTTTTCTTTTTCTATGGTATTCTTCTGATTTTTCTACAGCAAGAAATAAAGTCAGCGATCAATACAGTGTAACCTCGGATACTCTATTCCGTCAGCTAGAGATGCGGTGTACAGCAGGCAATACAGTGCGCTGATACAGGTGGAAGCGATCGCCATAGCTGAGGATATGCAGTCGTAAATTATGCACAGTCAGAGGTTCATTAGCGCCGACATGAGGTTCATTGGTATGGGTAACTTCTGTAGGATCGACAATTGTGACACTGCCTTTGCCTACAACTTGTAGCCACCCATCACGTTCAAAGACAGCACAGGTATCTTCATCAATGCCGATACCTAAACGGTCGGGATGAGCTGCGATCGCACTAATTAGGCGACCCATGCGATTACGATTGTGAAAGTGCTGGTCAACAATCACCTCAGGGATAAAACCCAAACCCGTTGCCATATCGACCAAAGAACGATTGGGTGTCTCGCCACTACCGCCGCCAGCAATCATATGATGCCCCATCACTGCTGCCCCTGCACTGGTGCCTGCTAGGGTAAGTTGCCCCGACCGCACTCGCTGCCGGATAATTTCCATCGCTGGCGTATCTGACAATACGCCACAGAGACGTAATTGGTCTCCTCCCGTCAAAAAAACTCCACTACAGGCTTCTAAGGATGCTTTCACTTGGGGAATTTCGCACTGTTCCCGTTCGCGGATGTCTAAAATTTCGACTTTTTCAGCACCCATTTCTTCAAAAATGCGAATATACCGACCACCGATGATAGCGGGTTCACGAGAGGCTGATGGAATAATTGTAATATGGGCTTTACTAGCACCAGCACGACCAAAAAAAGTTCTGAGGATATCGCGTCCATGAACTTTATCTTCTGCGCCTCCGATAACCAGAACGGCGGTCTTAGTTGCTTGGGGTGTCCTCATTTCCAGCGATTTAGCTTTTAATTGCGGCATGATGTTTCTCCTGTCAACAACTTCAGGAGCCATCGCCTTGGACGGGTTCCCCGGCTTGTGGCGAATGGCGTGTGAATTTAACAAGGTCAGTAGCCTGATGATTTTTGCACTTTGCTTTTTGGGGGAGGACACTTTTGTGAAGTTGGGAGCGGCGACAGCCACCATTCCATCTTCTGGCTGAATACACATGTTCCTCAAGATTCATGTGTCCATTGCTGTTCCTCAAAGCCAGCGCCTTGTTGTTCACCTGTCCACTTGTTCCAGACCAGCAAAATAGTGCTTGGGAGACTAGGGAGAACACTTCTGTGAGAGGTTGATCCCGTTTTCGGCGGAACGCTTTCCCGCAGGTGAGAAAGTGTATGTTTCCCCTCTGGGATTGGGGGCGAGCAGGTTTTAACCTTGCCTTTGAGCGAAGCGAAGGGACGCTTTTTCTGAGGCTGGCTCGATGCATCCTGGAAGTTGTTAACTTGGTCAGATTATTAATTTAAATGTAGTTGTGACAATATTTAAACACAAATTAAGTAATTAGAAAAACTTTTGATCCTACGAAAAATCAATAGTTCTGGTACTTTTAGACACTATTGATTAAACTTATCTGTAGTTCTATCCTACATTGACTGATTGTGTTTGCTAGACATTCAAATTTAAGATTAGTGTTCTCGAATACGAATTACTGTGCGCTTTGATATAGTTACACTTTTTCCTGACTGTTTTACCTCAGTTTTAAGTTCTGGGCTACTGGGTAAAGCCTTAGCTAAACAGATTGCCCAAGTGAATCTAGTTAATCCCAGAGATTTTACCACCGATAAGCACCATAAAGCTGATGATGAACCCTACGGCGGTGGAGTCGGGATGCTGATGAAACCAGAACCGATTTTTACTGCTGTAGAATCGCTGCCAATTTTACCCCGCAGAGAAATTATTTTAATGAGTCCGCAGGGTCAAGTCATGAATCAACCTCTGCTGCGAGAACTGGCCACAAATTATGACCAGCTAGTAGTAATCTGCGGCCATTATGAAGGCGTAGATGAGAGGGTGCTACATTTAGTTACTCGTGAGGTGTCTTTAGGCGATTTTATTTTGACTGGTGGAGAAATTCCTTCAATGGCATTAATTAACGGCGTCATCAGGCTGCTACCAGGAACTGTGGGCAAAGTTGAGTCCTTGAAGGCAGAAAGTTTTGAGGAAGGGTTGCTGGACTATCCCCAGTACACTCGCCCTGCCAATTTTCGCGGCTGGAAAGTGCCTGATGTTTTATTATCTGGGAATCATGCCGAAATTGCCCGATGGCGATATGAACAACAAATTCAAAGAACAGGCGATCGCCGCCCCGATTTGCTGGAAAAATGGCAACAGGAGAAGCAGGGGAGCAGGGGAGCAGAGGAGCAGGGGTGAAGTTTTTCTCAATGACTAATGATTAAACATGAATATTCGGATTGGTAACGGCTACGACATTCATCGATTGGTGAGCGATCGCCCTTTAATTTTAGGAGGAATCCAAATTCCTCACGAACTTGGTTTATTGGGACATAGTGACGCTGATGTGCTAACCCACGCCATTATGGATGCCATGTTGGGGGCATTATCCTTGGGGGATATTGGTCATTATTTTCCCCCCAGCGATCCTCAATGGGCAGGGGCAGATAGTTTGCTGCTATTAACTCAAGTACATCAGCTAATTCGAGATCAAGGCTGGCAGATAGGCAATATTGACTCGGTAGTAGTGGCAGAACGTCCAAAATTGAAACCGCATATTGAAAAGATGCGTGCTAAGTTAGCAACTGTTTTACAATTACAACCAAATCAAATTGGGATCAAAGCTACCACCAACGAAAAATTAGGCCCTGTTGGCAGGGAAGAAGGTATATGTGCTCATGCTGTTGTCTTACTGGTAGCTGTATCATAATTTCTCTTGACCTTATGACTGAAGATTCTGAAGAATAGTTAGGATGAAAATTAATGATTGGCAACAGTCAACCAAGTTTAATACTAGTAATTTAGAACCATGCAAGCCATAAACGTAGAAGAGATAGACCATCCTGATTTCGTTGCTTTAGATAAAGACGGAAAAATTGTTCTCATAGCTGAAGTTCAAGGTTTTCCATTCACATTCCAAGAACCGAAAACAAAAAAATATGCGATTTTGCGGCTGATTGATTACTTGCGAACGACAAAAACTTTAATTCCTTTTGTCATGCTGGTTGATGTGGAAAATATTCAGATTTTTCAATGGGATGGTAATGATTTATCTGCACCTATTCTGCGCCTTAATACTGTTGATGTGTTGAGTCAATATGAAACAGAATTTCCTAATAAAAAAATATTTAGTCTTTATCTAACAGGTCTTACAGAAGCCTGGTTGCGTGACTTAGCTTATCATTGGAAATCAAACATAGCCCCAGCATCACAAGAGATAGCAGATATTGGTTTATTACAACTATTAGAAGCTGGAACTACTCAAATATATTAGTTTAATTGTTTGTCGTGATAATTTACGTTGAAACTAATTTCTTGATGGGTATAGCTAAGGGGCAAGATACACACACAAGCAGAAAACTTCCTAATAAATCTCCCACATTCTGTGCGTTTAGTGATGCCAAGCATTTGCTATGTAGAAGCTATAATAACATTAGAACAACAAGAAAAATATAACTTAGATTTCCTCCACAAATTAGATATACAAATTAACGAAGCAGAGCAAGACAATTCAGATAACGCAAGATTACTACTTTTTCAATTAGAGCAATCAAGAACTAGCTTCCTTAACAGAAACAATGATATCAAAGAACGCTTTAATATAGCCTTCAATTCCCTTGTTAGCAAAGCAGAAATGATTACATTGAATCATGGCATTTTTCAAGAAACATTCAATAGACCAATTTTGGAAAAACACACTATGGATAAATTAATTTTTGAGTGTCTGTTTTTTCATTGTCGTCTGTATCCTGATGAAATTAAAATATTTTTAAGTAGTAATTATAAGGAGTTTGGTAAAAGAGAAGTCACAGAAATTTTACGAGATAATGGTATCCAATATTTCAATAAAACCCAAAACTTTCTCGGTTGGCTACAATCTCAGTCTAGTTGAGTTCAAATTCTTGTATTTAAATTATGAAACTTGCCAGTATTCTTCAAGCAATTAAAAAGTTTTGGTTACCAGTAATTCTGGCTTCAGCTACAGCAATTACCATTGCCGGTTGCAACCCATCTAATTTTAAAAGCACAGCTGCTCAGGTACCGCAATTAGTCAACAGCATTCTCAGTGATCCCCAAACCTTTAACTATCCGCTCAATCAAGATGCATCAACATCAAGTCTGCTGGGATTGATGTTTGATGGCTTAACCAACCAAAACCCGATAACTGGTCAATTTGAACCAATATTAGCAGAATCATGGGAAATTACTGAAGACAAATTGGGGTTTGTTTTTACCATACGAGAGGGTTTGAAATGGTCTGATGGGCAGCCTTTAACAGTAGATGATGTTATTTTTACCTACAACGACGTTTACCTGAATCAAGACATTCCCACAGACGCTAGAGACGTTTTGCGGATTGGTGAAAGTCGAGCATTACCGAAGGTACGAAAAATTGATGCTCGACGGGTTGAATTCAGAACTCCAGAACCATTTGCACCATTTTTGGGAGTTTTGGGACTACCAATTTTACCTGCTCATGCTTTAGAAAAATTTGTCAAAACAAAAGACCAAGAAGGTAAGCCAGTATTTCTGTCACAGTGGGGTGTTGATACTCCACCTGACCAAATCATCGTTAATGGCCCTTACAAACTAGAGCGTTATGACACAAGTCAACGTATAATCTTTCAGCGCAACCCTTACTATTGGCGTAAAGGGCCACAAGGAGAATCTCAACCTTATATTGAACGGATAGTATGGCCAGTTGTCGAATCCACAGATACTTCCTTACTGCAATTTCGTTCTGGCGGTTTAGATACTGTAGCAGTAACACCAGACTATTTTTCTTTGTTAAAACGGCAAGAAAAACAGGGTAATTTCACAATTTATAACGGTGGGCCAGCTACTGGGACGACGTTTGTTTTTTTTAATCTCAACAAAGGGAGAAGAGATGGCAAACCGCTAGTAGATCCAGTAAAGTCACGTTGGTTTAATACAGTTGAATTTCGGCAGGCGGTAGCCTATGCTATTGACCGCCAAACGATGATTAATAATACTTTTCGCGGCTTGGGACAAACTCAAAATTCACCAATCACCGTCCAAAGTCCTTATTACATGTCGCCGGAAGAAGGACTAAAAACCTACGATTACAATCCAGAAAAAGCTAAAGAACTGCTACAAAAAGTGGGATTTAAATATAACGCCCAAGGTCAACTATTAGATGCCCAAGGTAACCGCGTTCGCTTTACTTTGTTGACAAATGCGGGAAATAGAATCCGCGAAGCAATGGGAGCGCAAATTGCCCAAGATTTAGGCAGAATGGGGATGCAGGTTGATTTCACTCCAATCGCATGGAATACTTTTACAGATAAGCTGGCGAATACACTCGACTGGGATGCTTCTTTACTAGGATTTACTGGTAGTTTAGAACCGAATAGTGGGGCTAATCTGTGGTCACCTGAAGGTGGATTACATATGTTTAATCAAAAACCCCAAGCAGGACAAAAGCCAATAGAAGGTTGGGAAGTAGCGCCTTGGGAAGCAAGAATCGGCGAACTTTACATTCAAGCCGCCAGGGAATTAGACGAAGCCAAGCGAAAAGCAATTTATGCCGAAACCCAAAAAATTACCCAAGAAAATTTACCATTGATTTACCTGGTTAATCCTTATTCACTATCAGCAGTGCGGAATAAATTTGCAGGAATTCAATTCTCAGCCTTGGGTGGCGCATTCTGGAACATTCATGAAATCAAAATTACCAATTAAGGTGAGTAGGGAATAGTGATTTAGGAAGACACAAAAAGAATTTATCACTCTTCCTTTCCCTTGTACCCCTATCCCCTTGTCCCTTTGTCCCCTTGTTCCCACTCTCATCTAAAACCGTGACTCAACCTGAAGCCTTGCGATCGCTCCTAGAAGCGGTTGCCAATGGTAAAGTTACCCCAGAGATAGCCTTAGACTCTCTCAAAGACTTAGCTTATGAATCTGTGGGTGAGTTTGCCAAAATTGACCATCATCGCCAGCTAAGAACTGGTTTCCCAGAGGTAATTTGGGGGCCAGGTAAGACTCCCGAACAAATTGCCCAAATTATGCAGGTAATGCGCCTCCGTAACCCGGTGGTAATGGCAACCCGCATTGAACCAAGCGTTTATGCAGCACTGCAACCACAAGTTAGTGATTTGCACTACTATGAATTGGCGCGAATTTGTGCTATTGCTCCCCCTAATGTCGAACCCCAATTTGCAGGATTAATCGGTATTCTCTCTGCTGGTACTGCTGATTTAGCCGTAGCTGAAGAAGCGGCCATTACGGCAGAACTTTCTGGTTTTCGTGTCCAGCGTCTTTGGGATGTTGGTGTTGCCGGAATTCACCGCTTGCTTAGTAATCGCCACCTCATTGAATCATCATCAGTATTAATTGTTGTGGCGGGGATGGAAGGCGCTTTGCCTAGTGTTGTAGCAGGTTTGGCAAGTTGTCCTGTGATTGCTGTTCCTACTAGCATAGGTTATGGAGCGAGTTTTGGCGGGTTAGCGCCCCTATTGACAATGCTTAACTCTTGTGCTGCTGGTGTGGGTGTAGTAAATATTGATAATGGTTTTGGTGCTGCTGTTCTAGCAGGGCAAATTTTGCGAACAGCCGAGAAATTGCGGTTGGCATCGTCTGCATCTTGAGTTATGACAGTTAAGTTATACGTAGGATTTCAGTATGTGATCAGTGTGTAGTAGTGAAAAACACATATTTGACCACTGTTAATTACAACCCATAACTCATGAATTACCAAGTATGAACTACTTTAGTGATGTGATATCTCAGTTACTTTGGCATGTACCTGTAAATCTGACGATGCTAGCTCAACATATTACCGATCCAGACCTGATGGGTCAGATCCAGCAAAGTTGGAACAACTTTGTACAAACAGGTCAAGTGTGGGCACTATTGATTGGATTGATAGTTGGTTATATCCTGCGGAATCTCACAAGTTACGGTTGATATGAATGGGGAGTGGGGACAAGGGGACAAGGGAAAGGAAGAGTGATAAATTCTTCTTGTGTCTTCCCAATTCCCAATTCCCAATGCCCCATTCCCCATTCCCTAATCATCTATGACTAAAGAACAAACTTGGAGTCAACGGTTTGAATCAGCGTTGCATCCAGCGATCGCTCGTTTTAATGCCAGTATAGGTTTTGATATAGAGTTAATAGAATACGACCTCACTGGTTCTCAAGCTCATGCCAAAATGTTGGCTCACACGGGTATTATTTCTCCAGTAGAAGGCGAACAACTGGTTGCTGGTTTAGAACAAATTCGTCAAGAATACCGCCAAGGAAAATTTCAGCCTGGGATCGATGCTGAGGATGTACATTTTGCTGTGGAACGGCGATTGACGGAAATTGTGGGTGATGTGGGTAAAAAGCTGCACACGGCGCGATCGCGCAATGACCAAGTTGGCACTGATACTAGACTTTATCTGCGTGACCAAATCCAACAAATCCGCAACCAGTTACGGGAGTTTCAACGTGTCTTACTAGATATCGCGGAACAGCATGTTGAAACTTTGATTCCTGGCTATACTCACCTGCAACGTGCCCAACCTCTGAGTTTAGCTCATCACCTCTTGGCATACTTTCAAATGACACAACGCGATTGGGAACGCCTGGGGGATGTGTATCGCCGGGTGAATATTTCACCTCTGGGGTGTGGTGCATTGGCGGGAACAACTTTCCCTATTGACCGCCATTACACAGCCGAACTCTTGAATTTTGATCGCGTTTATGAGAATAGCTTAGATGGAGTGAGCGATCGCGACTTTGCGATCGAATTTATCTGTGCTGCTAGCTTAATCATGGTTCACCTCAGCCGTCTTTCAGAAGAAATCATTCTTTGGGCATCAGAAGAATTTCGTTTTATTACCCTCAAAGATAGCTGTGCTACTGGTTCCAGCATTATGCCCCAAAAGAAAAACCCCGACGTACCAGAATTGGTGCGGGGAAAAACAGGGCGGGTATTTGGTCATCTCCAGGCAATGTTGGTAATGATGAAGGGTTTACCCTTGGCATATAACAAAGACCTACAAGAAGATAAAGAAGGTTTGTTTGACAGTGTTAATACTGTTAAAGCCTGTCTGGAAGCAATGACAATTTTGCTAAGAGAAGGTTTAGAATTCCGTACCCAACGTTTAGCAGCCGCCGTAACAGAAGATTTCTCCAATGCTACCGATGTCGCAGATTATCTGGCAGCGCGGGGTGTACCCTTCCGAGAAGCCTATAATCTTGTGGGTAAAGTCGTAAAAACCAGTATTGCCGCAGGTAAACTCTTAAAAGATTTGAACTTGGAACAGTGGCAACAAATACATCCAGCATTTGCAGCAGATATTTATGAGGCAATATCTCCCCGTCAAGTTGTAGCCGCCCGTAACAGTTACGCTGGCACAGGTTTTTTACAGGTAAATCAAGCGCTTGTTACAGCCCGCGCTCAAATTGTTGAATAGGTGAGTGGGGGAGTGGGGGAGAATTATAGAAGCAATTTTACCCCATTGCCAATGCCCAATGCCCCATACCTAATAACAAATAAGGGCGTACAAGTGTACGCCCAAAAAACTATGAAACTCAAATAACAAGGATTTAAGTAGGCAGCTTATTCAGTATCAGCTGCTGCTGTCCCCTCTTCTTCCTCACTCTTCGGCGGTCTCTGTTGGAACCTTCTCTGCATTCTTCCTGTCGTAGTCCGTTTACGAAACTTTCTGGCATACGCCTGGTTCCGTAGCGCCTTTTCTTTTTTCGGGTTACGGCGCTTGGCCATGTTCACCTCATTTAATAAACAACAAAAAAGTGCAACTAGGCATCACGTAGGCAATATCAGCTACTGATGTTATTGATATACTTTTGGCCTAGCTTAATAATTTATCTACTTTTAACAGTATACTAGTCTAACTTATTCAATTTATTTATGTCAATAGTTTCTCGAAGCATTTTTTCTATGGCAACGTGTTTATCTATTGACATACTCCCCCGAATCAGCTTCTCTACGAGACGCTGCGCGAACGCTAAATTCGGGGGATTCTAGGCTCAAACAGCGATTGCAGGCATAGCCCGACTGACATCACCTAACCCAACAGTCGATGCCCCGACTGCACAAATTACTTTAGATGCGTTTTCGTCCCTCCCGTTGACTGACTTGCAGGACGGACAACGCCATTCTCTGATAGACAAATCAAGACTTTCTAAAACGTGTCCACAATGGGAACAAGTCTTAGAACTTGGATACCATTGGTCGATAAACACAACCAGTTTGTTTT
>JADEXK010000118.1 GCA_015207155.1 Nostocales cyanobacterium LEGE 11386
CAAGGGGACAAGGGGACAAGGGGAGATTACTAAATATTAAGTTCTTTCCCCATTCCTCCTCCGCCTAATTCTTTGAGAGGTGTTATGGCTTATGAGTTGAGAAAACAACGGCCGATCGCGGTTGATTTATTTGCCGGTGCAGGCGGTATGACCCTTGGCTTTGAACAAGCTGGCTTTGATGTGTTGGCATCTGTGGAAATTGACCCTATCCATTGTGCAACACATGAGTTTAATTTTCCTTTCTGCTCAGTGTTATGTAAAAGCGTTGAGGATACGACAGGAGAGGAAATTCGGCATCGTTCACAGATTGGCGATCGCGAAATTGATGTGGTGCTTTGTGGCTCACCATGTCAAGGATTTTCGCTCATGGGCAAACGGATTTTTGATGACCCGCGAAACTCTTTGGTGTTTCACTTTCATCGGTTGGTTTTGCAGCTACAACCGAAATTTTTTGTCATGGAAAATGTCCGGGGTATCACAGTTGGTAAACACAAACAAATTCTCCAAACCTTGATTAGTGAGTTTAAAAATCATGGCTATCAAGTAGCAGAAAATTATCAAGTTCTCAACGCTGCCTATTATGGAGTTCCACAGTCTCGTGAAAGATTATTTCTCTTAGGAGCAAGAGCAGATGTAGAATTACCCAAATATCCTCAGCCAATTACCAAGATAGGAGACAGGGGACAGCACTGTCACCTTCCCAATAGCCCAACAGTATGGGAGGCGATCGCAGATTTGCCAGAAGTAGAACAATATTTAGAGTTACTAGAGAAAGACTGGGTAGTAGTAGAACATGGCAAGCCTAGTGATTACGCCTGGAAACTTCGCGGTATCAGCACTTTAGCTGATGATTATGCGTATATTCGCCAATTCGATTCCCGAATTCTCACCTCCAGTCTCCGGACAAGACACTCAACGGCAACTGTTCAACGCTTTGCTAAGACAAGTCAGGGAGAAAGAGAACCGATTAGTCGTTTCCATAAATTACATCCTGCTGGCGTTTGTAACACTCTACGAGCAGGTACTGATAAACACAGAGGTTCTTTTACCTCTCCTAGACCGATTCATCCTATTACACCCCGTTGCATCACAGTCAGAGAAGCAGCGAGATTACATTCTTACCCTGACTGGTTCAGATTTCATGTCACCAAATGGCATGGATTCCGCCAAGTTGGTAACTCTGTACCCCCCCTACTCGCAAAGGCTGTGGCCGCAGAAATTATTCACAGTTTAAATATTTTACCTTTTAAGCCCAGTTTTCAATATCAGTTGGGAACAGAGGCGCTACTAAAACTTACGATGTCGCAAGCAACACAACGTTATAGTAATCCGTAATTCGTAATTCAGAAATTTGTTTATCAAGTCCAGGCGCGAAAGAATGTACTATCTTCCCAAATACTAGCAGTACGTTGAGCGATCGCAGTTAATTCTTGCTCACTTAGAGGCTGAAAAGCACGGGCTATATTGACATTATGCTCTAATTGTGCAACTGTCTCTGCTGCAATCACGCAGCAATGTACCCCTGGTTGAGACATGGCGTATCCTAAGGCTTGCTGCATACCCGTTAACCCGCCGGGTTTAAACAGCCGACCATAAGCCGGGACTTTCATGGCAATTACACCAATGTTTTTTTCTTGAGCAACTGGCATGACTACGGGAAGAAACGGACGCGGGTGATGTTTGTCGGCAGCGTTAACAGGGATTAGAGTAGCGTGAAAAGGATAGCGGCGCAGTCCTTCGGCAATGACTTCTGGGTCATGATGTCCGGTAATACCTGCGAACCGGACAAGTTTTTGCTGTATGGCTTCTTCTAAGGCTTGAATTGCCCCAGATGTACTAAAGATAGTGTCGAGTTCTTGGGTAAAAGAAACGTGATGTAACTGCCATAAATCAAGATAATCTGTATTCAGACGTTTAAGCGATCGCTCTAATTCTCGCCATGCACCATCCCGATCTCTTTTATCAGTCTTGCTGGCTAGAAACAGCTTTGAGCGATGAGGTGGCAGAACTTTTCCCAAATAATCTTCACTGGGGCCATAACTAGCCGCCGTATCAAAGTAGCGGATACCTAATTCCAAAGCTTTTTGAATAATTGCCTCTGCATCCCTTTCTCTATCATTCCAGGATAGGGGTGTTTGCCCTGCTCCTCCTAAACCGAAAATAGGCAGTTTTACATTTGTGCGACCTAGCACTCTTTCTGGCATGATTGCGGTTGGTTTTGCCGCCTGTTGTAAGGCAGTAGTTGCTGTAATACCACCAGCGACAGCAACAGTGGTAAGTAAAAAATTGCGCCGTGTCTGTTTTTCTGTCATGGTCGCTTCAGCGAAATTACTTCTTTTATGTTAGCGAGAGATAGCTTAATAGAAATACCTGGCAGAAGCACTACCCTCAATCCTTAAAAATTTTCTCATGTAGGTATGATTTGGAGAGTAAACAAGGGATAACTAAAGATAGTTCCATCTTAGGTGACTTTTCTTAGTTGCTATATGACCTATTGTCTGAGGATTGCCGATATACCCACAAATGAGCGTCCACGTGAGCGTTTAATGACCCACGGGCCCAAAATTTTAGCCACAGCTGAGTTAATAGCAATTCTCTTAGGCACTGGTCAAGGGCCAGGAAAACTTTCAGCCGTGGGTTTGGGACAGTATCTGTTGCAACAATTGGGTCAACATCAACGTGACCCATTGGCAGTTCTGCGAGAAGTTACCCCTGCTGAATTAATGCAGATTCCTGGTATTGGCCCAGCGAAAGCAACAACTATCTTAGCAGCGATTGAATTGGGCAAACGCACCTTTCAATTTCGTCCTTTAGATAGCACACCAATTGATAACCCAATTGTTGCTGCTGCTGCACTCCGTCAAGACTTAATGTGGCAGACACAAGAACGTTTTGCTGTGTTGCTGTTAGATGTGAAAAACCACTTGTTGGGAACAAAAGTAATTACTATTGGTACTGCGACGGAAACCCTGGCATCTCCCCGTGAGATTTTTCGGGAAGTCATTCGTCAAGGTGCAACAAAGGTAATAGTTGCCCATAATCATCCCTCTGGTAACGTTGAACCCAGCCAGGAAGATCAAGACTTGACGCGCCAATTGTTATTAGGAGCGCAGTTTTTGGGCATTCCGTTGTTAGATCATTTAATTTTAGGCAATGGCAATCATCAGAGTTTGCGTGACATTACAACCTTATGGGATGAGTATCCCCAGGGTGATTAATTGTATTTTTGTCAACTATTGCTTGTTAAAATAGACAATTATTGGTTGTTGTCAAAATGACTGAGCAACGTGATACTGACACTCAGCAATTTAAGGAACCGACTGATAGTTTGGCAACTAAGTCGGGTGATAGTGCTTGGTCAAATAAGATTGCTGGCATCTGGAATAAAGCTACAACAGGTTTAGTGAAGCTTGTACCCGTAGAGCAAGTAACACAGACCATTATGCAGTGGTTTAGTGTCAGTGAAGATGAAGTTGCAGAGATTTTGGCAAAAGTTCGAGCAGAACTGCCAACAACAGAAGCCTTGCTTATTGGTAAACCCCAAGCTGGTAAAAGTTCAATTGTCCGAGGATTGACGGGAGTTTCGGCTGAGATTGTGGGTCAGGGATTTCGTCCGCATACACAATATACCGAGCGTTACGCTTATCCTTCTCATGACCTACCGTTGCTCATTTTTACAGATACGGTGGGATTGGGAGATGTCAAACAGGATACTCAAATAGTGATTAACGAGCTAATTGGGGATCTACAACAGTCACACCGCCGTGCCAGAGTCCTGATTCTGACAGTCAAAATCAATGACTTTGCAACTGATACACTGCGACAAGTTACTCAGCAACTACGTCAGCAGTATCCAGACATTCCCTGCTTACTGGCGGTTACCTGCTTACATGAAATTTATCCTCCTAGTACCGCCGATCATCCTGAATATCCGCCAGATTATGAGGAAATTAACCGAGCCTTCGCGGCAATTGAGCAAGCCTTTACAGGATTATACGATCGCTCCATTCTCATCGACTTCACTTTGGAGGAAGATGGCTACAATCCTGTATTTTATGGCTTGGAAGCATTAAGAGATACTTTAGCAGACCTACTACCAGAAGCAGAAGCCCGGGCAATTTATCAATTATTAGATGATGTAGCTGGTCAGCAGCTTGGTAATATTTATCGAGATGCTGGACGCCGTTATATTTTGCCATTTGCAATCATGGCGGCAGCTCTTGCAGCTGTACCTCTGCCATTCGCGACTATGCCTGTTTTAACTTCCTTGCAAGTATCGATGGTCAGTCTGCTGGGAAAATTGTATGGACAGACGCTGACTCCATCCCAAGCAGGAGGTATTGTCAGTGCGATCGCTGGGGGTTTTTTAGCTCAGGCGATCGCTCGCGAGTTAATCAAATTTGTACCGGGTTTCGGCAGTGTAATTGCTGCATCTTGGGCAGCTGCTTACACTTGGGCACTAGGGGAAGGTGCTTGTGTTTATTTTGGTGACCTGATGGGAGGGAAGAAGCCTGATCCTCAGAAAATTCAGGCAGTGATGAAAGAAGCGTTTCAGAGGGCGCAAGCAATGTTTAAAGGCATCAACGGTTGAGATTAAAGCACAGAAGATTTATTTTCTATTGCCTGAACAAATGCCTCAAACTGACCTTCAGGTGTCCATTGGATAGCGCCATCTTCTCTTGTCGAAAATAGTTTAGTCTGGTTTTTACTTAGTTCAGATAAAGTTTTTGGATCAAGATTGCCAGAAGCGGCGATCGCCACCTGTGGTTGCAGTATCTGTACTAAATCTTTCAAAGATTGAGGACTACACCACAGTACTTGAGGGCGGAGCAAATTTCCTGTCTTCACTAGCTGTTCCACTTCCCTAGATTTGACATTACCTATAAGTAGCCAATTTTGTCCTTGAATTTGTAATTGTAAAATCGGCAGTTGATCATTAATTAACTGGGCAACTACCGAACCTGTATTCACTGTTTGACCAGGTGTTAAAGATTGGTAAATGCCTTTTTGTCTTTGGATTTCCTGTTGTATTGCCTGAGTAGTAATGGTAATGCTTTGATTTGCAGAATATTCGTAAAAATTTTTGATCGGTAGACTTTGGAGAACTTCTAACCAAGCATGACTATCATTATCTGAAAAATTACTAGCGATCGCCCAATCTATTTGATTCACGCCTTGCTGTTGTAAAAACGGTAAAATAGTGAAGCGTCCTGTACCTTCATCTCCACTATTAATGAGGGTCACTGTGCCTCGGTCTTGAATAACTACAACTGGTTCTGTACCTGCGGCTAAAACTGTAATTCTCAATAATGTATTTGCAGAATGCCAAATTGGAATCAGTATCAAACCAATGGCAATTAAACTAGCAAACCACCATCTTTTCTGCCACCAACGCACTAACCACACCATGATAATTAGTGTATAAACCGCTAGTAACTGCCCAATAGATATACTGCCCACAGCAATAGAATTACCTGGCAAATTACTAAATAATTCTACTAATTTAATTAACCAATCAGTAGGGTAATGCAATAATCCAGCTAAAGCGCTGCCAGCTGCAGGCCAAATTAAGGCTGCTATGGCGCTGGTAATTGCACCTATACTAATCATGGAAATTAAAGGTGTGCTAATGATATTTAGTAGCAAACTATAAGCAGGTACAACCCCAAATACGAAAAGTTGCAGGGGTAAAGTCCAAATTGTGGCAGCAACGGGGACAGCAATTAAAGATGCGATCGCAGGTGGTAACCAATCGCAACGTTTCATAAGTGCGGGTACTGTAACAATTAATCCTAATGTTGCTAAAAAACTCAGTTGAAAGCCTAAATCTCCAATCCATAAAGGATTAAATAATAATAATAGAGTTGCTGCCAATAGCAATGAGCCAAATTGTTTGACCTTTCTCTTTAATACCAAACCAACTAATACAGCAAAACCCATAATCACGGCTCGTAGTACCGAAGGTTGGAACCCTGTTAAACTCAGGAAAATAATTAAAGCTAAACAGCCTAAAGTAAATTGTGTTCCTTTGGTAGCACGCCTTGTCAACTGTAATATCAAACCCAAAATCAAGGAAGTTTGAAAGCCTGAAGCTGCCAAAGTATGAGCTAATCCTGCTTTGACAAACAAATCGCGGATATCGTTAGGTAAATCAACTGCTTTGCTACCCAAAACCATTGCACTGACAAGCGGCCCTTCTGGAACACCCAGCCAACGAACTTGCGATCGCACAATGCGCTCCCGAATTTGCCACCATCCCCACTGACGTTCTTCATACTGGTCGAGAATATTTATCTGTCTTCCCGTCAAACCGGCGAACGTTCCTTGTTGTTTGAGAAATTTCTGAAAATCAAAAGCTCCAGGATTTGCTGCTGCTTTCGGTTTATATAAAACTCCAGTTACATCAATTTGTTGACCAGGATACAACCCAGTAGCCTGAAGTAAAGGCACAGTTACATATAATTTACCTGTGACTCCTTTCGGGACATCTGCCGGGCCTTTGTCGTTTTTCACTTGATCTAGTTGGGTTGCATTTAACCAAAACTGTCCTCTTTGGCTGCGAGTTAAGCGGGGATTACTCGCCACTTCACCACGAACAATCACCAGTTGTTCTTGAGTACTCTGATTTCCAGCAGCAACAAATGTACTGATGTCTTTTTCTCCCGGTTGCGGTATTCGCCACTGAAAATACACAGTTGCTAACAACCCTACTAACCCAGCCGCTAGCCACACTCGAGCAGGGGGAGCAGTTTGCCAGATGTTAGATACTGCCTTGGTTTTACTGCCAGAATTCTCTAATTTCTGAGCAAGTTGTCGTGTTCTGGTGTAGCGTCTTCTCAACAGACATGCTGCCGTTATCCCCAAGACTAGAATCCAAAGGCCACCCCAAGGAACTGTCGCCAATAATAATCCTAAAATGTAGCCAAGACAAATAATTACACCAGTTGTCTGAATCATTAAGTAACTCGTCAATAAACCTACTTGTTTGTAGTCATACCATTTCTTGATGAAGATGGCATTGAGTCGAGATATTTTAACCTATGGCTATATGTCTACAGTAATAAACTACGTGAATATAAGCTATTACCTAAGTCTAAACTAAAACATTCCCTCAGTATGAAGTTGATAGTGACTAGGATACAGAAAATTAAAAATGTAATGAAGAATTATTTAAGTAGCCGTCATGAACTACATACACTAGAACGAATGGAATAGAGGCTAGTTTTTCAAGTCAGGTAGGAATAAATTAAGCTTTGATTGTGCCATGATGTTCACCATTGGTGATTATGTGCTAAATCAACAAACAGGACATCTAGGGAAAGTCATCGGGTACGGACACAAAATAATTAATAATATGCAAACCGTAACTTTGAAAGTTTTAGTAGCTGAAACTGTCAATTCCCAAAAGAGACAATTTGTAGTGGAAGATAAAATTTCAGCATGGAATCGATGGTCTGTGGTTTAAAATTTACACTTTAATCATTCATTACTCCAACTTAATTCAACTAGTGTTGTTTATGGTGCAAGACATTATTTTTTGTCTAAAAGAAGCTGCTGTATATTTGATATTTAAAAAATATTCAACCCCTCAAAATCCTACTGAATGTTTTGTCAATGTTCCCTGTGGCTGTGCCAATCCAGGAAAAGAGCTAAAGTGTGAAGACTGTCCTTATCTTGAAGCTTGCTTGTCTAGTTTCAAGCTAAGTCATAAACCAACTCATAGCTTAAAAAAGTCCTGAGAAATCAGCACTGAAAACGGGTTTCCTTTCGCAAGTTAACTGGCAGCATTAAATAATGGCGATCAATAAATCTGCCAGAAAACACCAAGTTGGCATTTAGGGTTGGTTGAGGAATTTCACATAAACGCGATCGCAGCGTGTAGTTTCGACTCCCGTTGCTGGTTTGTAACCGTTGCTTTCATACAACTTGACTGCTTCTACTAAAACACTGGCGGTTTCAATCCAAATTTGCTGAAAACCACGAGCGGCGATCGCGGCTTCTAACTGTTGTAATAAATACTTTCCTAATCCTAAACCCCTGACGCTTGATAAAAGATACATTTTGCGAATTTCTACAGCTTTTGTACCACGTTTTATTGGGTAGTATGCCCCAGTACCGACTAACTGGCTTTGGTGTTCAATTACCCAAAACTCGCCACCAGTTGCTAGGTAAAATTCCTCTATTTGCAGCACATCTTTGTCTGCGCCATTGGGTTCCCAACCCAGACCATATTCTGATAAAACGTAACTGATGACAGAAGCGGCTCTGGTGCGATCGCTCATCTCCCAGTTACGAATCAAAAAATCTTGATAATATTTGTTCATTACCATTTCCGGGTCAGGTTTGCACAGAAAATTTTTCTGGTTCTATATCCCAATTTACCCAGTTAATAGCTTTTCTGGCAGATTTGATTTCAGGTGACCCTCTTAGGCTCAAAATTATTGGATAACTGCTTGGCAGCACAAATAGAACAAACACGCCAGCGCTGGAGTTCACCGGGTGGAGTGGGACATTGGCATTGAGGACAAAGAGGTAAATTATGCGATCGCGCTTGCATTGTCTTTGCCCAAGATCCAAAAGCAGTATTCGCGTTGTTAATATGGGGCGTAACATCACGGCGGAAGCTATTGACATCACCTAAATAACTGGGATGTTCTTGTGGCAAAACCGTTGGCTGCTGTTCCACCTGGGGAGGAAGTTGCCAACTAGCAGTAGAGAAGCGAATATCTGCCAAAGGCTTGGGCAGCTTTTGATTTAACTTTAAAAGCAAGGTCTGGCGTCCAAAAGTCATGTTCTGCGCCCAAGCAGCGCTAGAAGTTGCCACCCATAAAACATTACGCTGAATCGACAATGGTCGCGTATGGGCAGCCACCACTGCGCCGACAATTTCTGGCCAAGTCTGGAGTAACTGCTGAAATGGTTGTTCTTGCCATTTAGCCTGCTGTTCCAAAACGCCTAAAATATCATTAACTGATTTCAACGACATTTTTGCAAGTGCTGAGTTGCTATGTATGAGAGTGCTTCCTTCCTGAGTGCGCTTGCCCTGAGCGAAGTCGAAGGGGAGTGCTGAGTGTCAGCAAAAAGATTTTTGTGGGGTTGTAATATGTATCAAATAATTTTCGCTAGTATTGGCTCAAATGTATCCAAAGTTAATCCAGCAGTCTAGGTTTGAGGCAGAGAGGTAATGAGTCAAAATCCGATAGATTCCAGTACTCAATCATCTAAAGTATCTGGGTTAAAGCCAGAATTAGCGGCAGCACTGGCGAGTTTAGAAGTGCCGCTAGACCAAGAGTTAGCCCGATACCGACGCACACGCATAGGCCTGAGGATACCAAATCAATCCCGTATGGGGAGTTACATCGGTAATCAATCTCAAGATTTGATGGATGCTACTGCAACAGATGGTCAAACTCCTTTATCTGTTGCAGAAATTAATACTAATACTACTCCAGCATTTATACTTAATGAAACTCCTCAGGAGCATCTAGCGCCACCCACTGCAACAACAGAGGCAGTTAATTCTTTCAACGTACCCACCAATACTGAGTCTAACAAAACACAAAAGCCCTCATCAAACTCTCACAGTAGCATTGTGCCTACAGTCGTTAATACTCATCAAAGTGAAAATCTTACCCAAGCAAACGACACTCCGTCACAGCCAGATGACTACTTGGAATCGAGTGAAGCACTGCTGCGAAGTCTGACAGATGAACAAACACAAACAGAGAAGCCCAGCAATGCCAATGAGACTCTGTTATCTCCTCTGGGTATTGGTTCGATGTTGCTGCTATTATTGGCAAGCCTGACCCTGGGTTACGTGGTGTTTAATCCTAATTCTCAAGGCTGGTCTCAGTTTAATTTAGCAAGACTGTTTCCCGGCAATTCATCTCCCGATGGGGAAAATATTGAGCAAGTGGGAAGTAATACCCAACCTCAGGTCAAGCCAGAACTCACACCCATACCTAAGTATCCCAATCTAGCTGCTAAAGAATTTCCCGAGGTGAGAGACCCGACAGATGTAGTTGGTTTACAACCCAAGGTTCAACCAACACCCAGTCCGATAATTACCCCATCACCCATAATTCCTCCAGTTGTCAACTCATTACCACAATCGCAGCCCTTACCTCCCCTAGATTCACCTTCACCTGCAACAGTACAACCCTCACCCCAGGCGACGACAACTCCACCAAATGTTAATGCCCAAATCACACCAGCAGCAGATGGGTTTTATCATATAGTGACAGACAATCAAGGCGATCGCGCTCTCGCCACTGCCCAAAAAGTAGTTGCCGATGCTTATTTATCACCTGGAAAAACTTTGATTTATCTAGGTGCAGTGAAGACGCAAGCAGAAGCACAACAAAAGGTGCAACAGCTACAAGCAAAGGGAATCAAAGCGAGGATTCAGCAACCATAAGTTGCAAAAATCTAAGATAGGATGAGGAAAACATTGAAAAAGAAGGAAGAAGTTTGGAGTCAGGAGGAAGAATGATCTTCCGTCTTTCGTCTTCCCTCTGACTTCTGACTTCGTTGAAAAAATGCTCTGGCTGTTGATTGGCCTACGGTGTACACACAAATCATCTGAATCCCCCTAAATCCCCTTTTTTAAGGGGGATTAAAACGCTGTTAGGCAATTTTACAAGACTTATGTGTACACGGTAGGTTAATTGGCAAAAAGCAAAAAATGCGGTCTTGGGATCTCCCTAAGAAAAGCGATTTTTCCAGAGAATGAAGAGTACTGAGTTGTACTTTACTCAGCACTCAGTACTGAGTAAGGTAAATGGAGAGCCGACATGGAACTGATCAAGCGTATCCTGCGGATAATTCGCGCTAACCTCAATAGTTTAATAGGCAGTGCAGAAGATCCTGAAAAGATTTTAGAACAAGCCGTGCTGGAGATGCAGGAAAACTTGGTGCGATTGCGACAGGGGGTAGCGCAAGCGATCGCTACCCAAAAACGCACTGAACGGCAAGCAGGGGCTGCTCAATCAACAGCAGAAGAATGGTATCGCCGCGCTCAATTGGCACTGCAACAAGGTAATGAACCTCTAGCACGGGAAGCTTTGACAAAACGCAAAGCCTACCAAGAAACCGCCACAGCCTTATCTAGTCAAATAGAACAGCAAAACGATGTGGTAGCTAGGTTGAAAAAAGATATGCGATCGCTAGAGTTAAAAATATCCGAGGCAAAAACTAAAAAAGATATGTATATTGCCCGCGCCCGTTCGGCTGAGGCTTCTTATCGACTGCAAGAAATGCTTGACAGTACTTCTGCTACCAGCAGTCTCAATGCCTTTGAGCGTATGGAAGACAAAGTTTTGCAAATCGAAGCGCAGTCAGAAGCGATCGCTCAACTTGGTAGTGATGACCTGCAAAAACAATTTGACTCTCTAGAATCGGCTAATGATATCGATACTGAACTAGCAGCTATGAAAGTGCAGGTTTTAAATGAAGGAGGAACACAGCAACAAAAGTTACCCGAAAGTTAAAAGCTTGGCAGATTGGTCAATTACCAAAGCTAGGATATATAACAGGGGACAGGAGAAAGAGCACAGGGAATAGGCTGAAAAATGTCTTGGTGTCCGGGTTTGATGATTAGATGTCCTCAGCTACGCGGCAACTGCTATATCTGAAAAATTAACGGGTGTCGGGAGGTACCGAACCAAACTGGAAAGATTACATTGAAATAGGAAGCTATTAAATAGTAAAAAAGCGAACTGTTCAACAAAGCGCGTAAACTCCAAAAGGAAAAACAAAATTATGGGATTATTTGATCGTATTAGACGAGTAGTCAGTGCTAACCTCAACGACTTAGTGAATAAAGCTGAAGATCCCGAAAAAATGCTGGAGCAAGCCATCCTGGAAATGCAGGAAGACTTGGTACAGTTGCGTCAGGGAGTAGCTCAGGCGATCGCTGCCCAAAAACGGACAGAAAAACAATACAATGATGCCCAAAATGAAATCAATAAGTGGCAACGCAATGCCCAATTAGCGCTGCAAAAAGGTGATGAGAACCTAGCAAGGCAAGCCCTAGAACGTAAAAAGACTTTTACTGATACTAGCGTCGCCCTGAAAACTAGCTTAGATCAGCAATCAACTCAAGTTGAAACCCTCAAACGCAACTTAATTCAGCTAGAAAGCAAGATTTCTGAGGCTAAAACCAAAAAAGAAATGCTCAAAGCTCGAATTACCACCGCCAAAGCCCAAGAGCAACTTGAAGGCATGGTGCGCGGGATGAACAGTAGCAGCGCCATGGCGGCTTTCGAGCGGATGGAAGAAAAAGTGATGATGCAAGAAGCTCGTGCCCAATCAGCAGCAGAATTGGCAGGTACAGATTTAGAAAGCCAATTTGCTCAGTTAGAAAGTAGCGATGTTGATGATGAATTGGCAGCCTTAAAAGCCCAGATGCTACCACCTGCGGCTGCACCCAACCAAGCTCAACTGCCACCAGAACAACAAAGCAGCGCTCCTAAATCTAATGAAGTGGTTGATTCTGAATTAGAATCCCTACGCAAGCAATTGGATCAAATGTAACTTTGTTAAAACATTTGTCTGAGCTAGTCCCACGCCTGTTGGTTGTGGGATTTTGCTTCATTACTCAAAACTCAGAATTCAGGGAGGAAGCACTTTTAAGATAGAGTATTCTGTGTGCCAACTTTGATCGATGCCACCTACATGGAGACTGTAATGAGTAAGGGCGTAATCACCATAACTGATGGTGAGTTTGAAACCGAAGTTTTGCAAGCCGAGCAGCCTGTATTGGTTTACTTTTGGGCTTCCTGGTGTGGGCCGTGTCAATTAATGTCGCCACTGATTAACCTAGTTGCTACTAAATACAGCGATCGCCTCAAAGTCGTTAAAATAGAAGTCGATCCCAACCCTGTAACTGTGAAGCAATACCAGGTAGAAGGTGTACCCGCCCTCCGGCTAGTTCAGGGAGAAGAGTTAATAGTATCCACTGAGGGAGTAATTGGCAAAGAAAAGTTACTCGACCTCTTAGATACACACTTAAGTAGTAATTAGTCTGTAGTCAATAGTCCATGCTGACTAAAGACTAACTACTAATTACTAATGATTATTGACTAATAACTAAAATGCAGTTTGCCAAGCGTTTACAACCCCTGCAATCTAATGTATTTGCTGATATGGACAAAGCCAAGGCTGTGGCTCTATCAGCAGGAAGACAGTTAATTGATTTGTCTTTGGGGTCTTCTGATTTACCAGCACAAGCTCACGTCATCGAGGCGATCGCTCAGTCTCTTGATGATCCAAGTACCCACGGCTACTTGCTATTTCATGGCACTCAAGCATTTCGCCAAGCCGCAGCTAACTGGTACGAAAAAAAATTTGGCATCAAAGTAGACTCAGAAACTGAGGTACTGCCTCTGATTGGTTCCCAGGAAGGTACTGCCCATCTACCTTTAGCTCTGCTTAACCCCGGAAATTTTGCTTTATTGCTTGATCCGGGCTATCCATCTCACGCCGGGGGAGTTTACTTAGCTAGTGGTCAAATCTACTCAATGCCACTACGGTCAGAAAACAATTTTTTACCAGTATTTGCTGATATTCCCCCAGATGTTTTGGCTCAATCGCGGATGATGGTATTGAGCTATCCTCATAATCCGACTGCGGCGATCGCTCCTTTAGCTTTTTTCCAAGAGGCTGTAGCTTTTTGTCAGCAACATAACATCGTCTTAGTTCACGATTTTCCTTACGTGGATTTGGTATTTGCGGAAAATGGAGAGTGGGGCACTTCTCTTCGAGACGCTCCGCGAACGACAAGCTCAATGACCGTGGGTAGTAGGGAATGGGGGAGTGGGGGAGTGGAGGAAAAAGCGATGCCCTATGCCCCGTCCTTAGTACCTTCTGTTTTGCAAGCTGACCCAGATAAAAGCATATCCATTGAATTTTTTACTCTTTCCAAGTCCTACAATATGGGGGGCTTCCGGATTGGCTACGCCATCGGCAATGCCCAATTAATTCAGGCGTTACGCCAAGTCAAAGCCGCCGTTGATTTTAATCAGTATCGGGGAATTTTAAATGGGGCGATCGCTGCCTTGGATGGCCCTCAAACCGGAGTAGCAGATGCTGTTGCTACCTTCCGCAAACGTCGCGATACCTTTATTTCTGCCTTACACCGTATCGGTTGGCATGTACCTACTCCCAAAGCCACAATGTACATTTGGGCTAAGTTACCCTCACCTTGGAATCATAATTCTGTGGAATTTTGTACTCAGTTAGTCAAACAAACTGGTGTAGCTGCTTCCCCTGGTGCTGGCTTTGGCAAATCTGGGGAAGGATATGTCCGCTTTGCTTTGGTACATGAGCCGCCTTTATTAGAAACTGCTGTTGAGAGAATTGCCCAATTTTTGTAATTAGTCTATTTTGCAATGGTATAAGGGGAGCATCTCACTTTTTAAAGTGGCTCAAACAAACAATAATCCATTGAGGTAAGCACAGCGATGAGCCAGAACTTGAGGCACATTTTCTCGTTTCCATTGCGCCCCAGAAATCTTTGTTCGACGG
>JADEXK010000119.1 GCA_015207155.1 Nostocales cyanobacterium LEGE 11386
CTGGAGATAATCCCGCTCTGAGGTTATTCGATTTTTCAGTCTACGGACGAAGCGACACTCCTTAGTGCGTTTTGTCCTTTAAGTTTTTGTTGCTGTTTATTTGCCTCCTCATCTCACTAGGCTTGATCTTACAAAACTTCTGCGCGTCTGGTATCGTTTTATTTTAGACCTCCACGTTTGTTAACAATTCTTAAGAAGAGAGTAATCTGAAGGGCGTGATTACTCTGTTGTGTTTTAATTATGAATCTTTATTAAGACGCAATCGCTATTTGTGGTGAAGTATGAGATGTATGCACTAACCCCAGTGGGTCTAATGTTATATATTTTTTGATCACTGGTAAAAGAGCAAAACTGATCTCTTGTGTAATAGGATCTTTATTAATTTCTATTAACGACTGTCTTTCAAGATTTTCCAGTCCTTTGATAATCTCGGAAGTTGACACATGTAAGTTTTGCTTCTGGCTAAGATCACTTAATAGCGTAGTAAAGTTAACAAATTTACTGTTTGAAACCATCCGCTCTGCTAAATAAATCATAATTTTCTTCTCTAATTCGCTCAATATTGCACCAAACATCTGATCAAGCATCGCTTCAAACTCACTACTAACAAACGTAGTTGGATTTTCAAAAAATGTTTTAGTGTTACCAGCAAAAAAGTATTTAATTTTATCAATTGCTGTCTGTAGTTCTAAAGGATTACCTCTATAAGTAGTTATTAAATCCTGACATTTTTGTTGGTCAGTCAATCCTTGGGCAGCTAGAAGCTGCATAGCAGCATCTGTATCTAAACCTTTAATTTTGAAACACTGAATAGGTCGTTTAGCTGTTATGAGACTATCAAACTCATTAGGTAAAACTCGACCAATTGAGAGCAAGCAGCTTTGATGTTGCTCTTCGACTAAACGACGGAAAAATGTTCTGTACTCTAGCCGTTGCTCAAAGTTATTTCTTTGAAATAATAAGTCAAATTCATCTAACACCAGTAAACATCGACGTGATTGTAATTGCTTAAGCAACACTGTAATTCTTGCCTGAGTATATTCAGGCAAAGGGTCTACGGGTTGGATTAGCTCTATTAGCTCAGCTACTAAGTCTTGAACAAGTGGCGCATGAGCTACTGATTTCCAAATGAAACAATCAAATCTGGGTTGAGATTCTACACTAAGTTCTGCGATCAGTTTTGTGGCTAACGCAGTCTTACCAATTCCTGGCACACCTATTAGTGATATGCAGGGTTGTTTGTTTATTATTTTTTTTAAATCACTTAGTTCCTGCGTTCGCCCATAAAAACTAGAGATGTCAGGCAGTTGTCTCCCAATAATTCTTACAGACTTTTCGGTAGAGATTGGTTGCTCTGAGAGTAACTGAGTATGATACTTTCTACTAGATAACAGTTGCTCTAAGAAATTCCGTATATTCTTTTTGTAAACTCGATTGCCATTCCCAATGGTAGCGGAGAGTACATCCCACAATTGAGGAGCTAAACGCCTTTGTAAATAATTGAGGCTATAAGGTGAGTTTTTTGCTATCTCCTCGTAATCATAATCATTCCACGCTCCTTTCAGGATTGTGATCTCGGCTTCAGACAGATGTCTACCTATTTGGGCAAATACTAGATTATCTACTAGAACTAAAGCGTCTTCAAAATTTACTGTTCGTGAACAACTTGGTTCCAAAAGATTCTGTTCTGTTATGTTAAACGGGAACAGAGAAGGATTTGAGAAGTTCAGCCTTTGCTCACTGTTAGAATCCATAACTATCCTTGTTCTGCTGGGGCACTAGATTCTTTTGGAAGATATCCCATAGATTAGACTTTCTGTGAGAGCGTGTAATAACACACTTGATCTTACTAAACTTTTTCATTTTTATTTCGTTGTTTTGCTGGGAGTAGCATACAAATTTCTAATATTGTTACTAAAATCTTCACAGATGCCTAGAGCTATGGCTGCAAGCTACTCAATTAGCCGTAAAACAACGAAATCCTGTACTGAGTTGGCTGACATACAGGAACCGATTATCAACAGTTATATATAAGTCTTACAAATATGTCATCTTACTGTATCAATCCTTTTTGTGCTGGCCGTAAAAATCCCGATGATGCTGAAAACTGTCTTACTTGTGGGACTTCACTGTTAATCAATAACCGTATTCGTTTAGTATGTCCATTGAGAGCGCTCAGTGAGAACCCATTTACCTATTTTGACGTTTTTGAAGTAGACGACACTGGTACTCAGTGGAATCCCGTACGTAAGCGACGAGTTTTGAAAGTTTTGAGGTGGAACACACCAAATTTAGTTAAATTAATTGAGGGAGAATCTCTTGCCTTACAGTTTATCCAACATCCAAATATTCCTGAAAGCACCTCAGATGACTTTTTTACTTTTGTTCCTACCAGCCCCTTAACATTACATTGCTTAGTAATGGATAAATTTGAGGGACAAAACTTAGAGCAATGGATAGAAGCTAGTGGTAAAATTTCACAATCTCAAGCTTTAGAATGGCTTAAGCAGTTAGTTGAAATTCTTGATACAGTACATCGCTCCGATTTCTTTCATCGTGATATCAAACCTTCTAATATAATTGTTCAGCCAAATGGGCAACTGGCATTAGTTGATTTTGGTACTGCACGGCGATTGACTAATACTTATTTAGCTAAAGTTAGTTGTAGCGGAGGGACTAATACAGGGAGAGGAGGACGATATGAAATTACATCTGTAGTCACGCCACGCTACACTCCTTTGGAGCAAATTAATGGGCAGGCAGTACCACAATCAGATTTTTATGCGTTAGGTCGGACTTTTGTGAATCTAGTTACTGGTATGTCCCTAATGGAATTGCCAACCGATAAAAAAACAGGCAATCTAATTTGGAGAAATAAAGCGCCTCAGATAGACAAACCCTTTGCCGATTTCCTGGATGAACTGATGGCTCCCTTACCAGGTCAGCGTCCGCAAACTACACGAGTAATTTTGCAGCGTTTAGAGAAACTGCCTTTACAAAGTAAAATTCATAGAATTACTAGGTCTAAAACATTTATAATCAGTACAGTAATTACATCTATTGTTTTAGGAAGTTTTGGGACTTTCAAAATCCTTTTACCGGGGATAGCTAGTGCCTTGGTAACTCAAGGACAAAAGTTGGAAGCAGAAAACAAATCTAAAAATGCCCAAGATTTTTTCAACTTGGCTATAAAAATTAATCCTCAAACTACTAATAACATCTCTAGTTTTTATTTTGAGAAAGCAGGACGTAATTTTAGAAATTTTGAACTAGCTAAAACCTATTACGAAAGAGCAATTCAATATAATCCCCAAGATGTTGATACTTATAGAAATTTAGCGTTAGTATGCCAATATTTAAATCAGACGGAGTGTGTGTTTGAAAGTTATGAAAAAGCAATAAATATAAAACCTAATACCTGGGAACTACATTATGAATTAGGTAATTTTTATGATGAATTTAACCAGTATGATTTAGCAAAGAAACAATATAACATAGCGATTAAACTAAATAAAGAAGCAGCAGCCCCTATAAATAATTTATCCCGGTTAAAAAATCGAGAAGGAAATTATATAGAGGCTGAAATATTGGCCCTACAGGGGTTAAAGTTTACCGATAAACCTGAAATAAAAACTACATTATACAAAAATCTGGGTTGGGCTAAATTAGGACAACAGCAATATCTTGAGGCGGATAAATATCTACAAAAGTCAAAAGAAATTGACCCGACGAAAACTGATACTTATTGCTTGTTAGGGCAAATACAAGATGCTCTAAAGGAAACTACCAAAGCCCGAATTTCCTGGGAAGTCTGTATGATAGCTGAATCTACTCTACCAGAAGTATTTATTTGGCGGCAGCAATTACTAGATCGTTTGAGCGAAGATGCAAGATGTTCTGAGTGAAATTCAGTCTAAACTGAGTAATAAGTAACTTTTAGAGAATTTCTGAGCGTTTATGTTCACTGCTAGAGTTGCAAATAATACATTAATTGCTTTACTAATAGTTGTATCAAGTTCCAGTAGCGCGTGGGGTCAACAGCCAAGATTAGCAAAGCTTTTATGTAATAATCCTGTGGGGCGAGTGATTAATGGTGGTGACCTTCACTTATCGGCAGGAAGTTTAATTTGTCCAAAGGATCAGATTACACCAGCGAGCGGTTCTACGGTTGAGATTATTTGTTACGCAGGTCGAAGAGTTCTAGAAATTCAGCAGGGGAATGATGCAAAAGAAGTATGTGAGATGAAAGTTTCCCAATCGCGGGAGGTATGTATTCCGAATATTCCAGGTCAATGTTCTGTTACCAGAGGGACAGGAGAAAGTAAAAACAAGCCTCAACTAATTACTCCCTACGTAGGTCAAATTCTCAATCCCCGCCCTACACTGTCTTGGATGGATGTGACTGGGGCTACAAGTTATACAGTGCAGATACAGGGGTCAGGAGTCAACTGGTCAAATGTTGTTCAAAATACATCTTTACAGTACCCTTCATCTGAGCCAGCAATGGAGAGGGGGCGGATTTACAAAATTAATGTGATTGCGAATCAAGGAGATGAACCTGTTAGTGCTAGTTCCTCAGTCACCATTGTCTTGCCAGAGCCAGAAGCACAACGGATACAAGGTATTATTGAGCAAATTAAAAGCCTGGGTTTAGACGAAGATGCTCTAGCAATTGATTTAGATACTGCATATATGTCAGAAAATTTGTTGACTGAGGCAATTGAGGTATTGGAAGCACGAATTAAGCATGGTACTCCTAATCCTGCAATTTATCGAATGTTAGGCGATCGCTATTTAGAGACAGGCTTGCTAGAACCTAATTCACTGGAAGCAGCAAGAAAAGCATACGCACAAGCAGCAAAAATGGCTGTGCAAAAGAATGATGCTGATGAACTAGCTAAAGCGCAAGCTGGGGTTAAATTTTTGGAAATCAGTAATTAATTATTTCAATATTTGTCTCAAAATAGCCGTACACAGTGGACTTTCGGCATCTAAAAAACCATTGATGACTGTAAAGTGGTTTTCACCCGGTTGCGGTAAGTATTTACCGTCTAATCCTTTATCCTTCCATGCAGTCAGAAAATCTTGTGACTGACGTTGAAACTCTGAAGTTTCTTCCCCACCATAGGTTACAAGTAAAGAACCAGCTTTTTCAGGAACATGAAGGATAGGACTATTGCGAAGAACTTCAGCCCAGGTAAGCTGTATTTTGGGTTGTAACCAAGTGTAGGGGAAAGGCATCAAATCAAACAAACCGCTAATAGCGCAGCCACCTTTAATTAGATCATCTGGCAATCCATAATCGTTTTTCCAGTCTGTGGCCATGACCATAGCAGTTAGGTGTCCACCATCTGAGTGACCAGTTACATAGATACGGTTGGGATCTGAGTCAAAGCTTTCGGCATGACGATAAACCCAGGCGATCGCGGCACGATTCTGGCGGACAATCTCATCAATAGTTACTTTAGGACACAAAGCATAGTTAACCAACACTACCGTGACTTTAGCAGTTACCAGACCTTGAGCAACAAAGCTAAAGTCTTGACTACTAGCCATCATCCAGTATCCACCGTGGATAAATATCAAAATTGGTGCCTGGGGTTGTGCTGCGGGAAAAATATCCAGGTGTTCTGCTATGGTAGGGCCAAAAGCAACACTCAGATGGCAGCGCAGATCTTCACGCACCTTAGCACTGCTTGTGGTATAAAAATTCATGTACTCAGGGATATCAAGCCCTAATTCACCGGGATTGTATTGAGAATCTAGCTCGAATTGGGTTTGAAAATGGCGGTATAGCATAATGGAGATAAAACTAATGCTATGAGTATAAACTTTGGTATTAGTTTTGTCTTTGCGTATTTACTCCCAAGCACCAACCAGAACAAATGCTGCCCAGTAATAAGGGTGAGTATATTTAGGATTTGAAAGTAAGCTTAATTGAGCTTGCCTAAGCGCTTCTGCTTTCGGAAGTCCATCTTTTAACCCTTCATAAAATTTGCTGATTAGTTGTGCAGTGGCATCAGAATTTACTAGCCACAAAGTTGCTATTGTGCTGCGTGCGCCTGACTGGGCAGCTAACCCAGCAATACCCAATGCCGAACGTCTATCTCCTTTAGCTGTTTGGCAAGCACTGAGAACTAGTAAATCAATCATGGATTGATTGTTTTGCCGTTTGAGCAAAGTATTCAAATCTTTAACATTCATGGGACGATCCCACGCCAAAACGAAAGTCTGGTCAGGATCTGAACTAAATTGAGCGTGAGTACTGACGTGAACTAGAGGTAGAGGTTCATTGCCGATTTTTTGAACAAAGCGATCGCTGGTAAATTGATTGTTGAGTAGTTCTGAAGTGGAAACATTTTTCCTGATATTTTTAATTTCTGCTTCAACTTCCGGTAGCGGATTTAAGTTTTGGGGGACGCTTGAATCTTGAAAACTAGGGCTTTCTTCATAAATTGCGGCCACTAATGCTTTTAACTGTCCTGGTGTTGTAGGCTGATTTAGAGAAAACTGAGAACTTGAAGCTACTGAAATATTATAGGAATCGACTAAATATTTTTCACCATCATGTAACATAGACATTGGTAAATTTTGAAAATAAGTGTCTAAAACAAATATTAAATTACCTTTCTCTGGTAGATATTGTCTGATGGGAGCTAGTAATAATTTATAAATAGTTTGAGGAGCAAACAGAAAATTAGGTTCGGCAAAATAATTAAAACGCTGATTTTGAGTGAAATCAATTAATTCATCAATAGTATTATCAACTAATTCTAATTCTAAATTATGATAATAAAATTCACCTTGGGGATTGCGAACAATTACCTCTATTCGATTATTAAGTTTAATTAAATAAACTAGATGTGGTAATTTGGTTATCTTTTCAACATCTAGTAAAGATAAAGCAGGAATTTTACCACATTGTAAGAAGTTTTCTAATTCAGCTAACTTTAGCTGTTCTTGTATTTTGATGACTTGTCTAAAATTTGGTTTGTCTTGAGACAAAAGTAATTCCATATATTCTTGATATACGGGTTCAACTTTGTCTTTGAAAGCAAATTGAATTTCTGGGTTGATTGACAGGATACTTCCGCGAACTTGATCTAAACTGTGAACAGCCGCCGCGTAAGCTTTTATTGCGTTCTGGATATTATTACTTTTTTTATACAATTGCCCTAATTGCCATTGCCACTTATAAGCAATATCCCAAGCCTGTACTGATTGAGCCAATCCCATAGCTTGTTGTAGATATTTTAATGACTGAGGCTCTTGACCAAAATGACTGTAGATATTGGCGAGAGTTCCTAAAGCCAGGGATTCTGCTCGTTGATTGCCTGATTTCTCAGCTAAAGATAAAGCTTTTTGACTTAGTACCAGTGCTGTGGGTAATTTATCATTAATTTCGATTAAGCATTGTGCTAGATGAAGTCGAGCATAAATAGATTCTATTGCTGGCAATTCTGAAAATTGAATTTCTTTGGCTAATAACTCTTGAACTAAGGAATGAATTAAATGTGTATTTGTATTACCAGACTTTAATAACAAATTTAATTGATTTAACTTTGCGGGAATACTATTTATTTTTTGATAAAGCTCTAGAGATGCTAGAAGTTTATCTTGGGCTGTATTTAGTGCTTTTTGTTTAGCTAGAGGTTCATCTGTCAGTTCATATTTACTTTTAGCCTGTTCATAAAATGAACGTTCCGTATTAGCTAAACTTAGCAACAAATTAGGTTCTTCCAAGCCAATATTTTGTGCTATTTCCCCAGCCTTGTGTAAAACAAGAGAAGATGCGTCTACTTTACCTAGTTGCCTTAGTACATCACCAAGATTGCGAAGTCCAATAACTCGGACTTTTTGCATGGGTTGGTTTTCTAATGCTTGATTTAAGCGTTCTTGGTATTCAGTTTGCGAAAAACGCTGTAATTGAACTGGGCGACAAACCCAGTCTGCCATCTCTAAAGCCTGAATTAAAGTTTTGCAAGCACGAGGATATGAAGCATTAGCTTGTAATGCCAAGCTTTGATTAATCAGGCTTCCTGTCATTCCTTCGGTGTTATTCAATTTTTGATAAACGAGATAAGCTGATTGCCAAGTCTGTAATGCTGCCGATGCTTGTCCTTGATGTAGCTGTAGAAATCCTTTTTGGTTTAGTTGTGTAGGATTTTGAGCAACAACTTTTGTTTGACAAAAAAATATTAGCAATGAGAGAAATATACCGAAAAATAAATATTTTAAAGTCGATAGCCGAAAGAAAAATAAATTCCGTTTTCTTGCCATGATTGAGACTCTAAATTTGTATTGACTGAAAATAGTGGAATGCCCCAATCAAGTCGAGCGTTTAAGCGATCGCTCAATTGGTACTGTAAGCCAAGCCCTATAGATCCCAAAGTGCCTGTAGCTCTTGATGTATCACTTATGTCATTGCCAAAATTGTTGTGATTCCATGCAGTACCGAAATCTATAAAGGAGACGAGTTGTAAAATCCCGGTTTCTTCTTTCCACACAGGAATGTAGAATTCGGCTGATAGTAGCAATCTGTTGTCAGTGAGAAAAGTATCCTGGCGATAACCACGCACAGAAGTTGCGCCCCCCAATCCAAGTTGTTCAAGTGAAACTAGCGGCCTGTCAGCCAATTGCAGATCCGCTCTAACTTGCAAAGTGTTCGCTGATAATCGCCTAACCCACGTAGCTTGTCCTCGCCAAGCAAAAAAGCGGCTATCAGGAGCAGAATCATTGATGGTTGCATTGAAAGCATTAACACCCAAGCTAAACTGTGAGCGAAAAAATAACACTCGTTGACGACTGCGGTTTAACCACTCTTGCGAAAACCTGATGGCGGAAATTCTTGTACGTCCCTGATCATCAGCCCCACTACTCAAGGGAAAAGGAGTGTTGAGCAACGACGATTCACTTTCGAGCCTAGAAGCAGTCAAAGATAGTGCAAATTCTTGGGTTGAACCCGTAGTAGCTCGTCGTAGCAATGGCTGACGGAAAGTTAGTTCATAAGCACGGGCATCAGAAAGGATGTCTAAATTAGTGAATGGGCGCTCAATGATATTGGATGAGGTATTGGCATAGAAGAATTGGAGAGTGCCGTTTTGTGGATTGATGGGAATAGAGTAGCTGGTCGATACAGTGTTGCTACCATCCGTATTTCTGTAACCAATACTGAAGCGATCGCCCAATCCCAGTAAATTAGCATGAGTTAACTCAACTCTGCGTTGAAAACTGCCAACGGCTGGTGAACGAGAATTATCCAATACAGCTTCAATCTTGAATGGGTCGCGTTCTTTAACTGCGACTTTCAAGATAGGTCGTTCCAGTCGAGTGCCTTCTGTTAGTTCGGCTGTAATCGATTCAATTAAGGGATCTTGCTGTAATAGTTGTAAATCTTCAAGTAAGCGATCGCTGTTCAGCACGGTAAAAGTGTTGGGTAAGCGAGAACGAATATAATTTTCTAATCGGGAACTGCCTACAATTTGAACTTCATCCAATCTCCCTTCAACAATTTTAATGGTAATTACCGCCTGCCTCTGATCAATTGCTTGGTTTTCTGCGATTGGTAGGAAAGCTCCAGAGCTAATATATCCCTGATCTACATAAAATCTTGTAATTGCTGCACGAGCTTGAAGTAGTTCAGAAAAAGTGATTTCTTTTCCTATAAAAGATGCCACTAATTCTTCTAGTTTTTGATTGGAAAATACTGTGTTGCCTTGAAAAACGAAGCGTTTAACCTTGATGGTTTGTATATTTTCTTCAGGAAATTCAGGAGGAAAGACTGGTGGAGTTGGAGGTTTTAGCTTTAATTCCTCCTCTGCGGGTAAAGGAGACGGAACAGATGGTAGTTGAGGTACTGTGGGGATTTTGTCTTGGGTTACTGTTTGTGCTAATAGTGGCTCAATCATTAGAATTGTAAATGCTAAAAAAACAAGAGAGCCAAGCAAGCTGCACTGGATTTCGTACATTGCTATTACTGAAGGGTATTTTTATTGTCTAGATCAGTTTCTTCTTCAGTTTGTTGAAATTGTTGAGAGTTCACACAAGGAGGTTCATTCAACGAACTATAAGCAACTACATTATTTGGCATAGTTGTAAAACTGATTGTACCGTCGTCATTAGTTTTCCAGCCTTGTGCTTCTACAAACTTTTGTGCCGTTTTATCCACAGATAAATCTTCAGCTTGTTCAGTAGCTTCCTGGTTATCTTCCCATCCAGAAAGACTGGTTAGAAAATTGTCAGAAGTTTGGGGAATAGTTTCAGATAGTATGATTAACTCACCAGATTCTCCTCCTGATTGTGCTGCACAAGTATTTACCACAGAGGGAGTATTAACGGCTGGTGGCACTATTGCTGCCTTAGTAAAATCAATTTGCGGGGCATTGATTTGAACTGTGCCATCAACTCCTCGCTCTGAACTTGCTGTAACTTGACTATCAGGTGACAAGAAAAAGCCTTGGGCATTAATTTGAATGTTGCCGCCTCTCCCTTCAAAAGCATTGGCTGTTATTTCACTACGCTCTAAGGCGACAAACGTGTCTGTATTAATGATAATATTGCCACCACTACCGTTACTACCTGCGGTGGCAGTGATAGTACTATTACGTAGCTGCAAGTCCTGTGATTCTAAGAAAAGATTGCCGCCTTCACCAGAGGAAGTGGATGCTGCGATTGAGCCTTGTCGTTCTAAAGAGATAGAGTCAGCATTTATTCTGATTGTTCCGCCATTATCTGTCCCTAAATTTCTAACACTAATTAAACCACCTGTTATTCTCAAGCGTTCAGCATCAATAGTCAATTCCCCTTCATTTCCTGTGGCGTTTATGGGAGAACCGAGACCTTGCTGAGTATTATTATCTGCTACAACAACAGCCGAACTGACAATGCCGCTCACTTCTAAGTCAGTAGCTTTAATCGCAAGACTTCCAGCAGATCCAGATCCTGTACTAGAAGTATTTATTGTTGCTTTATGTCCCACTATTAAGTTTGAGGTGTTAATTGTTAAACTTCCGGCATTCCCTGCATTAAAAGTTTGAGAGGCAATATAGCTAGGTATATAGTTTATGAATTCTTGCCCTAAACTAGTTAATTCAGCAGAGTTGCTGAGATTTATGGAATTTCTTGCATCAATAGTTACTAAGCCACCATTTCCATTTGCACGAGTTAAGGATGATATTAAACCCCCGTCCTGAGCTAAAACACTTCCTGTTGAAATTTTGATATCACCTGCATTACCAGCATTTAAAGTGCTAGTAACAATGCTGCTAGTGAAAAAACGATTGAAGGATGAAAACCTAGATAATTCAATAGACTCAGAAGCGTCTATATTTAAATTTCCTCCATTAGCAACACTATAATTTCTAGTTCCTAGATTTGCTCCTTCTTCAAGGATTAAATTTTTAGTAAAAATATTTATATTCGCGCCATTCTCAGTTCCTAGAGATTCAGCCCGCAATAAAGTGATGAATCTTCCATCATTTGGGGATACGCCACTCAATTGCAAGGACTCTGAAGCTTTGATACTTATACTGCCAGAAGGTAGATTTTGGTTTTGAATTAAAACAGATGAACCATCTGTTAAATAAATATTGTTAGCTTGTATCACTATAGAGCCTCCACCGTCTCCACTAGTGTCAACTAAAGCCCGCTCTGATAGTTGAACGTCTCTAAAAGAAGATGCCCCTTCGTAACTCAAAGTCCACTCTTTGGAGACTGGATTGAGATTGACTAAACCAGAGCCAACACTACCAATTTCAATTCTTCCTCCCTCTACCGTGAGAGAACTACCTCGTAAATTTACATTACCTCCTACTAAAGCCAAGGTATTCTCTGGCTTTAAAGATAGACCAGTTGTGTCGCTATTTCGAATAATTGGTGAAGTTCCTACGCTTGGAGATGTTAATCCCTCTCCAGTTCCTAAAACATGAATATCGCCAGAATTAGTTCCAATCCTCAATCCAATCGGAATATCAACTGTGAGTAGCGGTGCTTGAGGCTCAGTAGCACTAAAAATAGAACCATCAGCAAATTCGATTGCACTACCTGTAGTCGCCAAAAATGAGCCACCAATGTCTAGTCGGGCATTCTGTCCAAAAACAATCCCACTAGGATTAATCAAAAACAGGTTAGCTGTGCCATTAGCGCTAATTAAGCCATCAATATTAGAGATAGAACCACCAGTAATTCTGGTGATAATATTGTGAACATCTAAAGCATTGTTAAAATGAATACTATTTCCTGTAAGGATAGAAAATTCTTGAAAACTTTGGAAGAGATTATTTCCTACTTGAGTGCCACCATCAATAGTTATAATATTTTCTTCTATTCTGATACTTGCATTGTTAGGCAAGCTTGAATCAGGAATAATTTGTGCATTAGCTGGAGTACTCATAAGCAACGAAAAAAAAGTAATTAAGGCACTATTATTAATAGTAATTTTCATCTGAAGAACCAAATATTGTCATAATACTGTGACATCTACAATTCAATTATGTCTTTGAACCATATAACCAATTTTACTTAAAAGCTTGTCTTAATAAAGACTACTTATTAACAGGTAAGTTTTGCAAGTGAAACTCCTGATTTTAGCCTTGAACTTAAGTTCAGGGCTAAAATCCGCAGGTGCTAGAGCCTACGGCGGGTGGTTACGCCATCGCAGTTCAATTTAGGCGTAGGCGCTTTGGCATCGGCGGAAGTACAAGTACCAATACTGCGAGTATCTGATATTGATGGTAGATTGCACGTCATTCCTTTTGTAGATTTTGGTGTTGCCTGGAATAATTCACCTAGAGAGATATCAGACCCTAACACACTGGCCGGAGTTGGATTGGGTTTGCGGTGGTCACAAGGAGATCGCTTTACTGCTCGTCTTGACTGGGGTATTCCTTTGGTACCAGTGGACTCAAATAATAGAGGGACGTGGCAAGAAAATGGGTTGTATTTCTCTTTGCAGTACAACCCGTTTTGAAAGTAGAAATTCAGGCTATTCTACTTATTGGAGGTAAGAGAGAATTATAATATGCGGCATTCCATAAAATTCGGACTAGTTCTAGCTTTGTTAACGAGTGCTTGCCAACCATCGGAGGCATCAAAGATGCAAGAACTACTGAAAAATACTCCTGATCTCTATCGAGTAGACTGGAGGGTGTGCTCCATCAGATCGCTGAATTTGCATCAGAAGGTTAATCAGGGATGCGACGAAACCAAAGAACCGCCTACAGTAGGATTCAGCAAACCAATGTATTTGTGGGGGCCAGCAACAGATATTCAAATTAAAGAAAAAATCTCTTTTGTGAAAACATCAACAGTAGCTCATGTTTTTGTAAAGTCAAGAGGATGTTTGTCAAATGGTAATCCCCAGGAAGAACAATTCTACAAAATTAGCAGTTTCCTTGTAGATAACAACAACGTTCCCAAAACCACGGATTTCCAAATTAAAAAACTTTCAGACATAGAAAAAGAACTCTGGGTGAGTTACCAAGTTGGTGTTACTGCTCAAGAGCGAAGACTAGGATTAGAGAATATATCACAAGTGGACTTGAATGCGAGTGATGTCTGTCAACCTTTGTCAGCCTGGGAAAGACGAAATTCATAAGAAGTTTTATCTTTTGCAAGGTTTCCAACTCTCTGTGTACTGAATCAATGCCTGGATAGTAGCCCTCAAAAATAATGCGGTGATTTTGGTTTCAGGTGGAGTAACCTGTTGACCTAACATTACGAGTCGTGATGCGTAAAGAAAGCGTGTTTCTAACCGGGGGATATAAGCGAACTTTCCTGAATTTATTCATCCGTGATGTGGGTCATTTATGTAATCCAAAACTTTCTGAGTGCTAACTTTGCCTGTGGTGTCAAACATATATGAATGAGTCCATAAGCTAGGTAGTCTCATCAATTAGGGAATGCAACGTCTTTGGGGGAGAAAAATATCAGATTTAGCTTTTGGCGAGTTCCTACAAATTCTAGAATGGGTTGCCAAAAAGAAAAATAAACTGGTTATTTTCATTGACCAGTGGTATCCCAGCACTAAGACCTGTTTTAATTGTGGACACGTTTTAGAAAATATTGATTTGTCCGTTAGAGAGTGGCGTTGTCCGTCCTGCCAGTCAGTGAACGGGAGGGACGAAAACGCATCTAAAGTAATTTGTGCAGTCGGGGCATCGACTCTACCAGGTGATGTAAGTCGGGCTACGCCTGCCATCGCTGTTTGAGCCTAGAATCCCCCGAATTTAGCGTTCGCGCAGCGTGCCGTTAGGCAAGCGGATTCGGGGGAGTATGTCAAAGAGATTTTTCCAAGGTTTAGCAAACCTCTGGCTCAAAGGAAGTTAGCTGTTGCGGCTCGCAAACATAAACGCTCCGGCTTGCAAACAAGAAAATTGTTGGCTCACATTAGTTGCAAACAGAAAAGGATTTCGGCTCACATTAATTGCAAACAGACTCATTATTATTTGCAATGG
>JADEXK010000120.1 GCA_015207155.1 Nostocales cyanobacterium LEGE 11386
GATTTCAATTACGATTTCATCGTCGGTGATAAAATCGTAATTCACTACCTTGATATCTTCAATATTAATCAGTTTAGTAATAAAATGAAGTAAGGGATTAGAAGGCATATTTATTAAAATGGTAATTTTATTTTTAATATTTATTGTCTTTTATCTTTTCAATTACTTCTGTATTTCCTTCCCCGCTTGGGTTGTTCCCACCAATCACTGCTAATTGTATTGAGATATATTTGCTTTTTTCTTAGTATTTTATCATAACCACTCTGGGAGAGCCATAATTATTCACGAGTTATTAGACATGCTCAGGATGTAATATTATATGCTTGCTAAATATTAATTTCATCTTCCAGGAAGTTTGGTATCGGAAGTTACCCATTTTCAAGAAATCATATAATAGTTCATACTCTTCGTGATTTCGCATATAGCCAGGAACTAAATAGACGACTCACCCAAGGCATAACAATATAAGTCAACAATCCTACCATGATTGCGGAAATGATTAATGAAATTATCATAGGAGGTAAGTTGCGAAGCATGGGTGTTAAAAGTGTGTTCAACAAATTAATCAATACATATACAACTGCCCAAGTTAGCAATGCTGTTTTATAACGAGGTGGAGTTTTTAGTGGTTGATTGGGAAGAGAAAACCAAGCTGCTAATCCATTGATTTGCTGAACATGAGGATCAGATTGTACTAAATGTTGAGCTTGAGTCAGCCAATATTCGCGATCGCGTGATGTCATCCATAGCTTCAAATTTTCATAGCCGTCGAACCGAAAGATAATCACATATTCTGGTCGCACGCCTGGTTGTGGGCGAATCACATTTGTGCCTAAATGACCAATATAGGTTTTGGAAACATTGGTAATATCTCTCAACCAAGCCTCGTAAGCGCTTTCACATCCTGGTTTGACAATTTGTGAAATGATTACGGTTACAAATTGATCTTCTTGTTCCATCTCCATTGGTTATGTCGCTATCAAGCTTTTTCTCTAGTCTTTTAATACACGAGCATTTTCTCGTACTAAGATGAAAAAAGGCACACTCTGGTACTGATGCTCAAAATTATCAACAATGTGAAACCCTGCTCCACACCATACATGGAGGGCGCGCTGATTAAACGCCGCGATCGTCACCCGGACAATAGGAGGCGCAAACATCTGTTGAGCAAAATCTAAAACTGCTGCAACATAATAGCACCCCCGACCTTGCCCTGTTAAATTTGGGCAAATACCCATGCCAATATCCAGCCCTGGCATACTGTAATCACCTCCAGGTACTTGACCATCTTCACCAAAACTACAATAGCCAACAAACTCTCTTGAGTCTTCAAAAATACCGTAGAAGTTATTCCGAGGATCGAGAAAATAATCTACGTTTTGTTCAATTTCGTCGGGGTTTAAATTGTAGAAATTATAAGGTGCGTCATAATGCCACCCAGCTATCTCCCGCGCATTTGCTTCATCCAAAGGTTGAATACTCAAGGGCATTGCAAGTCTCTCATACAATTCGAAAGCAAGCTACTAAAAGAGATATCCAGCTTTCCCCACCTCAAGTCGGACAATGTTGGCAGGAACTACGCCTGTAGGAGGTGGCAAAAACATTCCCCCATTCATCACAACATAAATTGCCGTGCGATCGCCTGCTGTTTGACCAAAGGCAACTGCTGTACTGCCAATTACACCCTGTTCGGCTTGAGCAATGATGGTTGTACTACCATCTGGTGTAATCTTGACGACGCTGTTGTAAATGTGCGTTGCACCGTAAAGGTTGCCTTCTACATCAAAGGCAAAGTCGTCAATATTAGTTTGCTCAACAAAGATTTCCGGCTCACCAGGTGCATTTGCAATGCCAAGAGGAATTCGTAACAGTAACATCTTTTCCGTATTTGAAACGTAAAGGCAGTTACCAAAACGCTTCAAACCATTAGCAGCCGGAATCACATTCTCTGAACTGCTACGAGCCAGTAAAGAATGTTCTAACCAAATTGAAGCCCGGCGTTGGGCAATATCAATTAACCAAATTGCCCCCCGGTAGGAATCAGCTGTCAAATACTGAGTGCCAGAAAGAGGAGTAATGCCATTGAGGAATATGGCTTCTGGTAGTGTCAGCAAGGTTTCCACTCTGCCATCTGCGGTAATTAATGAAACAACTGGTATAGAATCAGCATTCCATCCAGTTGCCACCAAATCCCCATTGCTAGTGAAGGCTAGACCACTCACTTTGCCTTCTACACTGGCATGAATCTGCTGATTCCCATCTGAGGTAATGCGAACAATCTGGCCGACCTCATGATTTGTCACAAATATTGTGCCATCAGGAGCGATCGCTAAGTTTTCTAGAAAAGTATTGACTGGGAACGAAGTAATAACTTTGGCTGGTACCAATTCAACGGTTGTATCTGCGTAAATCGGGGGTAATCCTACTGAATTTTCCATATTGACTTACCACTGTAATTTTATGGGTCCACCAAACTTCCGCATTTCTGCAAAAAATTGCCCTTGCGCTCCCCCATCTGGAAGTGTTGCTAGATAAACTGCGGTTTCGGCTCCTTCTTCTGCCGTAAATGGCGCATTCTCGCCTCCCATGTCAGTTTTCATCCAACCCGGAGAATAGGCATTAACCAGAATATTACTACCAAAGAGTTCCTTAGCTAGAAGCACAGTTAGTCCATTCACCCCCAGTTTGGAAACTCGATAGGAAGGAGCTAAAGGATAGTAGTCATTGGCAATTGAATTAACAGATGCCATTTCCGTGGAGATATTGACAATGCGACCGTAATTGTGAATCTTCATCAACGGGATTAATGCTTGAGAGATTCTCAGTACTGCTAGAACATTTGTGTTAAATGTGTCTTGCATCGTGTCTAGTTGAACAGTTAATAAGCTAGATTCCTCTGGCTTGGTTGTGGGATTGATGCCTGCATTATTCACCAGAATATCTACTTTGCCGTAAATTTTACGCAGCCAGTTCGTAAAATCTTGCACACTATCGTCATTAGTCACATCCAGTATGTGATAGTCTACATCCAGCCCTTCATTCAATAACTGCTGCTTAGTAGCCAGACCATCTGTTTCATTACGACTCGTCAGAATTACCTGAATGCCAATTTGGGACAATTTACGCGAAATTGCAGTTCCTAGTCCGCGATTACTGCCTGTAACTACAGCAATCTTTTTCTGGGCTGTCATTTTGTTAATTTTTAAACAACTTTTAATTTCACTTTACTGAGATGTAATAAATTAATCAAATTGATTAAAATAATACATTTAATCGATGGGATTAATAGATTTATCTGCCATTGATCTGAACCTCCTTGTCGCCTTTGAAGTACTGTTTGAAGAAAGGAGTGTGACAGCCGCAGCCCAAAGATTGTATCTAGGGCAACCAGCTATGAGTGCGGCACTGGCAAGATTACGTTTACTATTTCAAGATGAGTTATTTATTCGTATTGGCAGAGAAATGCAGCCTACAGCAAAGGCACTGGAAATTGCCCCTGGGATAAAAACCGCCCTCCAACAAATTCGCCAGACATTGGCAGCTAGTCAAATATTCAACCCAGCTACTTCTAAAAGTACTTTCACAATTGGCAGTTCAGATTACACCAGCTATGTTGTCATGCCCAAAGTGTTGGAACTTTGCCGTCAAATTGCACCAAACATTGATTTTCGATTGATTGGTTTTGCTAAAGACTGTGTGGGAGAACTATTAGAGCAACGAGAGATTGATATAGCCTTGGGTGTTTTCCAAAACCCGCCCAGACAAACAATACAGATGCCATTATTTGCAGAACACTTTGTTGGTATCTGTCGGCGTGGACATCCCATCATGACCCAGGATGCCATCGCACCAGAAACATTTGCTAATCTTCTCCATGCTCTTTTCACTATTAGACGAGATGAAGTTGGTGAAATCGATCAGGTGCTGACTCAATATAATCTTCAGCGTCGAGTTGTTTTAACAACTCCCCACTTACTAGTGCTGCCAGAAATCATTTCATCAAGTGACTTGGTGACTGCTGTTCCGTCACGATTGGTGGAATCTTTTGCATATAGAGGTACATTAGAAATTTTTGAAATTCCTGTCAAAACTGAACCGTGGATGATTTCCATGCTTTGGAGCAAACTCACAGATCAGGATCAAGCAAATATTTGGTTACGACAAATGTTGAAAAGCGTTTGTCAGGGAATTTAATGCAGAAGGTTAATAAATTGACTAATTATCATGGCTGATTCCATGCCAGAATCAATTGGCTCAAAAATTAAATTGCGTCAGCTATGACAACCCCAATTCGCATTCTTTTGCAGACTACTATTCCTACAACTGAAGATGACTGGAGCATTTTTCGGTTCTCGCTGTTACAGGATTATCTGGCATCTATTAAAGATGAGGCGGGAAACTCATTGTTTGAAGTCAAAGCACGCGATCGCTCCAGCGATGCCGAGGGTAATGACCCGATTTTGAGTACATTAGGTCAATCTAATTTTGACGAGCTTTGGCTATTTGCCCTAGATACTGGGGATGGGTTAACAGAAAAAGATATTGCTGGCATTAATGCTTTTCATCAACGTGGCAGTGGAATTCTCTCCACACGGGATCATCAGGATATGGGCTGTTCGATGTGCGGTTTAGTTAACATTGGCGATGTCCATTATTTCAATACTAAAAATCCCGATCCTGATAATTCTCGCTGGAGTCGGGATGATCCACATACAACTTATATTTCTTGGCCTAATTACTATTCTGGAGCTAACGGGGATTATCAAAAAATTACCCCAGTAGCACCGATTCACGAACTGTTGAAAAATCCTCATTCCCCTTCTGGATACATCGAATTTTTCCCAGCACATCCCCACGAGGGTGGTATTGGAGTGAATTCAGAAAAGGTCAATGCACGGGTGATTGCAACAGGGAAAAGTTTGGCTACAGGTCGGGACTTCAATCTAGTTGTAGCACTCGATCACTATACAGATATCAAAGGTAATCGACTGGGGCGTGTAGTAGCTAACTCAAGTTTTCACCACTTTGTGGATTACAACTGGGACATTAATCAGGGCTGTCCGACATTTGTGGATGAACCACCTGGAGATGGAATGAAAACAGAACCACGCGCCTTAGAAGATATTAAGACTTATGTAAGGAATGTTGCTTTGTGGCTAGCGCAATAAAAGATATCTAAAATTTCTGAAGTTGTGCGCTAATTAAGTGTGCTAGTCAGTTTATCAATAACCGGATGGTTGACAATTTCACTATTTACCACCCTTTGTTCTTATTTACCAGATAATTGGATTGATGTTTTATTCAGGTGCTTTGTTATGAGAGACATGCATACCTAAAGTACTCCGATATATATTGTTTACCCGTCTCTGTTGATGGAGACAGGTAACAGGTTAGAAAAAAGTCGTTAAAAAAACCAACCGTAAGAATGTAAACCTTTTCCTAAAAGATTGACACCAAGATAGCAAACCCAGACGACGACAAAGCCACTAGCCGCTAAAATTGCTGGACGACGACCTTGCCAACCGCGAGTAATTCGGGCGTGGAGATAGGCGGCAAAAACTAACCAGGTAATTAAAGCCCAGGTTTCTTTAGGGTCCCAACTCCAGTAGGAACCCCAGGCTTCGTTAGCCCAAACTGCACCGGCAATAATGCCAATTGTGAGTAGGGGAAATCCTAGTCCAATGACTCGATAACTAATATTGTCTAGGGTTTCAGCAAGGCTAAGGCGTTGGGGTGACAGGGGTTCTTCGGCAGTGGCTACTGTTGGAGACTCGGAAGCAGCGACTAAATTTAACACAGCAGTATTGCTGTTGCCGTTGTTATTGCTTTCAAAACGAGCAAAACCGTTATTTTCTCCCACAGATGTTGCTGGTTGAGAAACTAATTCACCTGCTTTATGCAAACGGTAGCCGTTGCTCCGATAACCGCCAGTACCTACAGAACTGCCTTGTAATTGAATATTTTGACCGCGAGTGACAATCAAAAAAGCGATCGCTAGTAGTGAACCTACCATCAAAGCGGCATAACTCAACATCATCACACTGACGTGCATCATCAGCCAGTTGGACTTGAGTGCAGGTACTAAGGGTTCTGCTGATTGCATTTCTGATGGCAGAGTGAGGGCTGCAAAAGCAGTAATCCCCATTGCTACGGGAGCTGTAACAACTCCCACTAGGCGGCTACGGCTGGTATTTTCAGCAAACAGATGCACGGCAGTAATTCCCCAAACCAAGAAAAATAGGGATTCATACAGATTACTGAGGGGAAAATAACCAGCTTCTATCCATCTTGCCCCTAATAAAGTAGCTATGCACAAATTAGCGATCGCCATTCCTGCTGTTCCCAATGTAGCAATTGCTGGCAGATTCGGAAAAGCTGCACCTCCCCAATACACGAGCATGGTGAGGAATAATACGGCAAAAGAGACATTATCCAACCAGTTCTGGAGTGCAACCAGATTCATAAAGTGTTCTCCCCAGTAGATTTTTTTAAATATTGATTCTGACTGTTCTGATCCTATCCGCTTCAAGACTCATAAGGCATGGATTTTAGTCCCGCTTAAGCATTGCTAAAAAGTGCTTCCTTTCTGTTGGCATTTAGCCCGTGCTGAGTAAACATAGCATCTACAGTGCTTACTGAAAAGCTTTTTACACTCTTTCTACCCACTCAGCACTCCCCTTCGACTTCGCTCAGGGCAAGCGCACTCAGCACTCAGTACTTTTTACTCAGCACTCAGCACTTGGTCATTTTTGAGTGTGACAAAAATGTCGTAGCGAGTACTGCGATGATCACTGACAGCTGTTGTCACCCCAATTGAGCGTGTGGCATCTAGAAAAATTTGTTGGTTGGGGAATAAAGTATTTAAAGTAAAGTTTTTCACAGTTCGTTCCATATCCAAGAAAAATTGACCATTTGTGGGATTGGGTTCTGTGGGAACTGTTTGTTGAAATGGTAAGGAACTAGCTAGTGTGTTGTCAGGTTTGGGAACGATTTTATCTGTGATAGGAGCGCCCACTACTAGAAAAGCGATATCTTCATCTAACCAGCCGTGGGTGGCGGTTAAGGTGTTAAAGGGTGTAATCCAGTTAACAACAGGTTTACCTGCGATCGTACCTGGTTTAATTTGGAACTGGTATTGATTTTCCATGACCTCATCCAGCTTTTTCAAGGATGCTTCAGCTGATTTGCGATCGCTTGCCTTTACCATGAATACCAAACCAGCTCGAAAATCCTTGGACGCATCATCTGTTGAGTTATTGGGAATCACGGAAACGGAAAACTCGCCTTGCATCCAACTGAGCAAATCTTGCTCTAAATCTAAGTTGGTCAGTGACTTTACACCACTCCGTAACTGTTCTGGTGATATGGGCGAGAGCGGATTTTTTTGCGATGTGGAAACGTAATCTCCCCACAACCGCCTTAAGTTTCCACCAGAAAGCATCATTAAGGTTTCCGCAGGTACACGGTTTTGCATTGTCCCGGCTTTGTTTTCCACTGCTAGCACACGCTGACTATTAGGATTGAGCCAGGAAATGCCCTTTAAGCGTATCCCTTCTGGCTCCAAAGTCATCGTTCCCGCTAAACCTTGGTTATTCTGAAGTTGAGTTAAAACCTGTGCAGGTAAACGGCGACTGGGAGAAGCAGCCGCTATTTTGGCAGCTATGGGCACATTCACGTAAAACTGGGCAAAGCTTCTGTAACTGGAGACTTTTGGGAAATTTTCAGCAAAGCCGCCTACTCTTGCTAGGGATGTTTTACTCTTGTAAGCATCAATTGCTCGTTCTGTGGCTTGGGGATGATCTGTGATAACTAGAAAACGTTCATCTAATAATGTGGCTGAAAGGTTTTCTCCTGCTTGTCCCTGACTTTGTTTAATGGTAGTACCCTGATATGTGCGTTCAATCCATTCACCTTGTTTAGGTTGTGCTAAGAGAGTCTTGGCTGCTTTTGGGTTTTTTATGGGCAATACCATCACCATTGACTGCTGACCGCTAGCAGCATTTCTATCGGTGGCTACTGGTTTGAGTGCAGGTTGATTCGTTGATGGGGCTAAAATTGCTAGGGTAACTTGATCCCCTACCCAAGGGGCGATATCTTTTTGGAAGTCATAACCATTATTGGTCAGAAAGCGATCGCGCAACTGCGCTAAATTTTTCTTTACTTCCGCTTGAGTTTGTTTTGTCCCCAACTCCTGCAATTTCTGCCATTGTTGGGTATCTGTCGTCAAAGAAACTGTAAACAGAGCATCTTGAGGAATAATATTTGCACCCACTGGCAAGTTTCTAGACAATGTTTGTCTCTGAGTTAAAAACCAGTGTGTTGCTGCGCCACCAACAATCAATAATCCAGCAGTCGAAAGCGTCAGCACCAGAGACGGTTTCTTTGTTTTCTTTTTTAAAACAGACACAATAGGCAATGCCATTGAAATCTATACCTCATATCTTGCGAACTGATTACTTGACCAATCAAGCAAGTAAACCAAAAGTTTTTCTGTTTCTAGGGCAGTTAATTTAGATAAATTTCTCTACCCTGGATGTTATTGCTGCTTCAGCAATCCATTTTCTTTGGTCACACTTTCAAAATAAGTTTTTTGTAATTAGTTAATTTTTTTAACATGCTCTGTTGAATTTAGCCGACGAGTTTTCTGGAACAGTTCTGTCATCTGAGAATATAACTAACTTAAAAAAGCTGCAAGTGTTCATCATAAGCGGACTTATATGCACACAACTTCCATCTGTTGGATTTAACTTGACCAATTCAGAATTATTAAATTATTCAGATAGGGTATCCAAAGCAACAAGTTCCGTCCATTTGCTCAAGCTTTCCCATTAGAGGAACTCATTTGTGTAGATCCCAAATATTTCGTTAAATAAGGCGAAAAAACTTCATAAATCAAGGTTAAGGGCTGTCCGTGATGCCAAAATAAGTAGTGGCGACCCCAAAAAGGGCCAGCCACCTCAAACCCTAACTCTAGGGCAGCAGAGTAGCCGTAGTAAATTCCTTGAATATCCCGATATAACTCTGTACGGATCTGAGCTAAACTTGCCCAAATCGGTAGTGAACGATTTTGCAAATAGTCATCTACGTGACTAGCTTCCCACCATGAGGTGGCGTAACCCAATCGCTGACCTGAGGCAGTACGCAACCACACCTGTCGTCGTAGTCTTGGCCCTGGTACAGCTTTAATTAGGTCGGGGGCATCATCTAAATCCATGCCAATTAAAGACATATCAATGACATCGACCTCTGTTGGTTCACCTGTCAGCAATTGTAAGTGCCTTGTCGGCGAGCCGTCACCTAACAATAACAATTGCCAAGCTGGTGCTAGCTGAGTATGAGGCAAACTTTTTTGTATAACTTCCTCCCCACCTTGCCAAATCGGAGTGAGACGATGCCATGCTGCTGGCAGTGTTGATTTGTTTGTTTCTGTAAAACTTGCAGTCAATTTTCTTTACAAAAGTTCACCTATTTCTATAAAAGCACAAAAATCATCTTTCTAAGAGAAAGCTGAGTAGATAGAAAAAGAACTTTTGACCGAGCTGAATTTGAAAGAACGCGATCGCCTACTCTAATGCTAAAAGCGATCGCTGTGTCCCTTCGTACTCAGAATTAAACATTAAAAAGTGCGGATGGCGAGACTCGAACTCGCAAGGCAAAGCCACACGCACCTCAAGCGTGCGCGTATACCAATTCCGCCACATCCGCGTTAGTTGTCCAGTAAATGAGTATAGCACAAAAAATAAAAATAGTAAGGAAATAGTTAAATTTCCCAAAATTTACTAAAAATTTAAAATTACGTGGTCACAAATTTCCCGGAGGCGGATATTAGGACGGACAGAAATATAGTAGCTCCACAAGTGATATTAAAAAGGGTATAGCTACAGCCTAGTTCGGGAAACTGGCAGAAACTAGCAAATCCGATATTGTTAGTCTAGTTAAGCCCCGTAGAGGCAGGAGCCACATCCTCTCTAAACTCTGTAAGGATGAGGCTGGAAAAACTCCTGTCATAATTTGAGATAAAGCGAAAGCATTGTTGCAAATGGGATAGGAGACAATGACTATCTACTGGTACTAGTATCGAAGCTAAAATAATGAAGTTTGACAAAATATTAATTGCCAATCGGGGAGAAATCGCCCTTCGCATTCTCCGAGCCTGTGAAGAAATGGGAATAGCGACGGTTGCGGTTCACTCCACTGTTGACCGTAATGCTCTCCACGTCCAACTTGCCGATGAAGCAGTTTGCATTGGCGAACCTGCTAGCGGTAAAAGTTATTTGAATATTCCCAATATTATTGCTGCTGCTCTGACACGCAATGCCAGCGCCATTCATCCTGGTTATGGATTTTTAGCAGAAAATGCCCGCTTTGCGGAAATCTGTGCCGACCATCATATTGCATTTATTGGCCCAACTCCCGAAGCCATTAGGCTGATGGGAGATAAAGCCACTGCCAAAGAGACCATGCAAAAAGCTCTGGTACCAACTGTACCGGGTAGTGATGGGTTGGTAGAATCTGAGCAAGAAGGATTGGTCATCGCCAAGGATATGGGTTATCCGGTGATGATCAAAGCCACGGCTGGTGGCGGCGGACGGGGTATGCGTTTGGTACGTTCTGAAACCGAATTTGTCAAACTTTTCTTGGCTGCTCAAGGCGAAGCAGGAGCAGCTTTTGGCAATTCTGGCGTTTATATCGAAAAATTTATTGAACGTCCACGCCACATTGAATTTCAAATTTTGGCAGATAATTACGGCAACGTTATCCACTTAGGCGAACGGGATTGCTCAATTCAGCGCCGTAATCAAAAACTGTTAGAAGAAGCTCCCAGTCCTGCACTCAGCCCAGAGCTACGAGAAAAAATGGGACAGGCTGCTGTCAGAGCTGCTCAGTTTATCAACTTTACTGGAGCTGGCACAATTGAGTTTCTCCTGGATAGATTCGGTAAATTCTACTTTATGGAGATGAACACCCGGATTCAAGTTGAGCATCCTGTCACAGAGATGATTACTGGAGTAGACTTGGTTGCTGAACAAATTCGGATTGCTCAAGGGGAAAGAATGAAGCTGACCCAAGACCAAGTAGTCTTGCGGGGTCATGCTATTGAATGCCGCATTAATGCTGAAGACCCCGACCATGACTTTCGCCCCGCTCCTGGACGTATCAGTGGTTATCTTCCTCCTGGTGGTCCTGGTGTCCGCATTGATTCACACGTTTACACTGATTACCAGATTCCTCCCTATTATGACTCCTTAATTGGTAAGTTAATTGTTTGGGGTTCAGACCGCTCTACTGCTATTAACCGCATGAAACGCGCACTGCGAGAGTGTGCCATTACCGGGCTACCCACTACCATTGGGTTTCATCAAAAAATTATGGAAAACCCACAATTTTTGCAAGGTAATGTCTACACCAATTTTGTGCAGGAGATGAATATTTAGGGACAAGGGGACAAGGGGACAAGGAAATTTCCCCCTATCCCCCTACTCCCTATTCCTTAATTCACACGAGACATCATAGTCAGCAATCCTTGTTGACCTAGAAGAATTTCCCGTAACAAGCTGAAAATCCCCACCCAAAGAATAGGGGTAATGTCTACCCCACCTATAGGTGGCACTAGCTTCCGCAACGGCACTAAGAAAGGTTCAGTAGGCCAAGCTATGAGATTAAAGGGCAAACGATTCAAGTCTACTTGTGGATACCAAGTGAGGATGATGCGGAAAATAAACAAAAAGGTCATCAGTCCCAATACAGGACCAAGAATCCAAACGGTCAGGTTAACACCAGTCATCTGTTTGAGCTAATTAATTTAATGAACTAAGAAAGAACTTAGGTGAAAGCCGGAAAATCTCACGCTTTGTTAAGTATTATTCCTTTAATTTTAACTAATTGAACCAAGAAGACTTTTTTCACTCAGCAATCGGCACTCAGCAAGGAAGCACGTTTTTGGTGGTACACCATATTAGAATTATGATGAAGTGTGTAAAAAAAGGTTGAGAACTATGACGCCTTCTTTAGCAAATTTTCTTTGGAGTCTGCTTTGGGGTACTGCAATTGTAGTTATCCCTGCTACAGTAGCGCTAATTTTCATTAGCCAGAAAGATAAAATCCAACGTTCATAATGAATGTTTGAGCGAGTCAGTTCGACTCTCCTAACCTATTGTCTGTCAGTTGTTTTCCTACATTGCCCTAAAAGCATAAAGTTCTTCTACTGAAGGCGAGGTATACTTAGCTGACAGACGTAGGTAGTTTTAGCTTTCGGTAAATAGCTTCAAAAGCTCTCTTTGCCAGATGCTTTGAAGCTTAAATATATTGTGCCTGATTAGAGTAGTGATTTTAATTGTGACTCGTTAATATAGATTTGATATTGGGAAAAGAACAATGATAAATTTTGGGCTGAACTCAGCTAGCGTTCTGGCTCAGGTCAACTTTGGGGCGAACTCGGCCAGTATTCTAGGAATTTTCCTGGCTGTGTCTGGGGCAGCACTGTATTTTCTGCGGACTGTACGTCCAGAACTGTCAAGAGATCAAGATATCTTTTTTGCAGCAGTGGGCTTACTCTGTGGCTTTATTCTTATTTTCCAGGGATGGCGTTTAGACCCGATTTTGCAATTTGGTCAGCTGCTTTTAGTCGGCTCAACTGTGTTTTTTGCAGTTGAAAGTATTCGTCTAAGAGGTATAGCTACCCAGCAAGCCAAGCGCAACACTCCAATTGTGGATGATGAGCGAGAGGTGAGCAGAAACTATTCCTATAAGAGGGGATATCAGGCTGAGGTAGAGGACGATTTAGAACCACTGCCTTATGAAGAGGAAGAACCCCCTGTGCGTCCTCGGATTCGGGGTGGCAGGGATACTCGTTCCTCTCGTGATGAATATTATGAGGATCAACCACCTCGTCGTCCTGAACGCCGCACTAGTAGGGAAAGGCCAGAAACGGGAGAGAAAAGGCGTCGTCCTCCTAGTTCTGAGCGTCCTGTAAGTCGTAGCCCTGAGAGATATGAAGAAGAAGATTGGAGTTCTTCTGTTAGGGAAGTTGATGATTGGGACAGTTCAGGCGAGGAAGTAAGAAAATCTTCTCGTCGTGAGAGTAATAGACCACCGCGCCCGGACACTCGTGACCAGGATATATCTGCCAGACCCAGAAAACGTCGTCCGCCTGCTGATTCAAGTTCGCGGAGACCGCGTGAGGATGATGATGCAATACCAACTGAATACGTACCATATAATCCGATTGAAAAGCCCAACGAGAAGCCAGATAATTCCACCAATTTGGATGACGACATTTAAAATAGTCGGGTTAGAGGTAGGCTTAGAGGCGACGGAAAACAGTTGAGGTGAAACAAATTACGCCTAGATTTCGGCTCCAACGACCAATTCATTGGAGCCTGGTTTTTAGCTTTGCTAGTTTGCTGTTATCTTGCAGTTCCAATGAAATACCCATAGGGCCTACTTCCCTAAACAGTCGCTACACAGAAGAGCAACCGGCATTGAGTGGAAATGGGCGCTTTTTAGCATTTATTTCTCATCGCAATGGTAGCCATCAACTGCTGGTGTATGACTTGGCGGAACAACAGTTTATTCGCACACCAGGCTTAAATAGACCACAGACAATTGCCGAAAGTCCCAGTTTGAGCTATACCGGACGTTATATTGCCTATCTTACTAGTGACCAAGGTAGACCTGTGGTGGCGCTTTACGATCGCGCTACGCAAAAATCACAAATTCTCACTCCCACATATCGTGGCTGGGTCAGAAATCCTGGTATTAGTCCAGATGGGCGTTATGTTGTATTTGAAACAGCTAGCCGTGGTCAATGGGATATTGAAGTTTTAGACAGAGGCCCGAATATTGAGTTAGATTTTCCCAACGGTGCGAGTGTGAGTGTATCTCCTGCATTGCCATAGTTTATGGGGAATGGGGAATGGGGAATGGGGCATTGGGAG
>JADEXK010000121.1 GCA_015207155.1 Nostocales cyanobacterium LEGE 11386
AAAACAAACTGGTTGTGTTTATCGACCAATGGTATCCAAGTTCTAAGACTTGTTCCCATTGTGGACACGTTTTAGAAAGTCTTGATTTGTCTATCAGAGAATGGCGTTGTCCGTCCTGCAAGTCAGTGAACGGGAGGGACGAAAACGCATCTAAAGTAATTTGTGCAGTCGGGGCATCGACTGTTGGGTTAGGTGATGTCAGTCGGGCTATGCCTGCAATCGCTGTTTGAGCCTAGAATCTCCCGAATTTAGCGTTCGCGCAGCGTCTCGTAGAGAAGCGGATTCGGGGGAGTATGTCAAAAGCAGCAACAAATACAGCTTCGGGTGACTTGATCCCTTTCCAAGTCCGCAGTGCCTCTTTCAAGTAAGCAATAGCTCCCGGTACATTCACTCAGTATCGCTTGACTGTGCGCTGAATCTCGGAGTTTAACCGGAACTGTGGTGTACAAGGAATCTCCCTCAATTGTTGCAATACGAATTGAACCTCTTGATAGCTGGGCTGTACTGATTTTTCCATCAATTCAAGCAGCGATCGCACTCTTGGCGGGGTATCGTCGCATCTGGTCTTGGTTACTATCCGCTAGGTCAGGACTTCTGCGTAAGAACGATAACTTTACTGGCTCATTTATAAGCTTGTTGGGCTTGTGTAGACAAGAAGCCTTGAAGCCTGTTGTCAACTCAAGTATAAATTGCTATCCTCCAGTAAGATTTTACTTCTACTCAAAAGGCTGTATGCCCATTCCTGACTATCAAGCCCTCATGCTACCGTTACTCAAATTTACCACCGACCAGAAGGAACACTCACTACGGGAAGCAATTGAGGCTTTGGCGGATCACTTCCAATTAAATGAAGATGAACGGAAAGAACTGTTGCCTAGTGGTCGTCAACCAACTTTTGATAATCGCGTAGGGTGGGCGCGTACCTATTTAAAAAAAGCTGGATTAGTGGAATCGACTAAGCGAGGTTATTTCCGAATAACTGATAGAGGAACTGATACTATTAAAACTAATCCTGTTGAAATTAATGCTAAGTTTTTAAGACAGTTTCCAGAATTTCTAGAATTTCAAAACTATACTCAACAATTAGAGGACAGCACATCTAATGGTAGTGGGGCTGAAATAAATACAACTCGTACACCAGAAGAAGATGTAGAGCTTGCCATTCAAAAGCTGACAAAAGAATTAGCATCAGATTTACTACAGATAATTAAAAATTCCTCTCCTGCTTTCTTTGAAAAACTGGTGATCGATTTATTAGTCAAAATGGGATATGGCGGTACTCGAAAGGATGCAGGCCAAACTGTTGGGCGTAGTGGTGATGGCGGAATTGACGGTATCATCAATGAAGACCGTCTTGGTCTGGATGTAATTTATATCCAAGCTAAACGCTGGGAAAGTTCTGTAGGTCGTCCTGAAATTCAAAAGTTTGCTGGAGCTTTGCAAGGATTTCGTGCTAGGAAAGGAGTATTTATAACAACATCAACGTTTACAAATGAAGCTAAAGACTACGTTTCAAGAATTGACAGTAAAATTATTTTGATTGATGGAGAAACGTTGACTCAGTTGATGATTGAAAATAATATTGGTGTTACACCGTTTGCAGTGTATGAAGTCAAGAAAGTTAATTCAGATTATTTTACTGATAATTAGAGTAATATTTAGGAACAAAACTATACTTTTTGTTAGTAAAAGGACAATAAATTTTGCCAACTAATTTGCATATAATATCTGTTAAATTATGTGTAATCTTGTTAAGTTTTATACTACAATTTCCTTTCTATTAACCTTCGAGTTAAATCCTCATATACATCTAAATTAGGCTCAAAACCATCAAAAACTCTCAATAAAGGGCTAATAGCATGGCTTACATACTGCGCTAATGCTGAATGAGGTGTATCAAGTGGTATATTTACGAATGTTAATACTTCATCTTGATAGGCTAAACCACCTGAAACACCATAAATACGCGATCTAGCCCAAGAATTAAGTCTACACCCTTGTAATTTATTCCATTTAAATGCAAAAGCTAATTGTGTATTTTCTGGTTTGCACCCCATTGCCTTCGCAAACTCAATACCAACTGCTATAGCTTCTACTGTTCTTATTATATGTAAGCTTGGATCAAGACTTGTCAAAGGTACAGGCCCATAATCTTTTTTAGACAAATCATCCTCTAGTGCTTGTCTTGCATAAAATTTGCCTTTTGGATTAAAACGCATAAAATCAATGCTTTGACCCCAATGCTGTTCAATAACTAATGCTTCCCATGTTTCTTCAAATATGTATGGTTGTTGTTCTTTAGTAAATCCGCGACTATTAAGCCATATAGGCCAACCTGTATATTTAGGATTACTGGAATCTAGAAGATTAAGAAAGTCATTATTGGCAGAGTGTGAAGGTACTTCTCCAATAATTATAAATGCAACTTCCCGGCTACCATACTGCGGCAAAGTAATACCACGTTCTTTTATTACAGTTTTAAATCGTGCTTCACTCTCTTGCAAGTAACTTGCTAATTTTTCTTCTAATGATTTTGGCGGCTCTTCTAATTTACTAAAGCCTGCTATAAATTCACGAATAATATCAGAATTTAATCCACCAATATGACGACGTAAAAATCTTCCAATATCTGCTTCACGATTATCAAAACATACATCAATAATCTGGTTCCAATCTTTCCAGGTTGCTTGAGTTGTGCTAGGAGTATTATTAGCTGATAGTGTCCGTATATAAACAGTATCGGTTTTAATTAATAACTTTCCATTTTTTCCAGAAAGTTCTGATTTGGCTGCAACTGGTGTTTTAACTCCAACGGGGATTTCAATGACAGGATATTCTTGCCCTTCCCTTGGCACAAAATGTAACTTTATCTCAAAAGTCTCAGATGAAAATTTTGAAATCATCCCTTGAATTTTATCAACATGAAAAGCTGTTCTTACATTGGGTGGTACATTGTTTATATCAGGCTTCATAGTATCATTATCAAAACCTATAATCATGTATCCACCACCATAGTTTCTTAAAGCAATAGCAGTTTTTACTATCTTTGCAATCCCCTCAATTTCATCTGGATCTATCCACCTTTTTAGTTCAACAGATAAACTTTCAGATGGTTGCTCAACTAATTGTTTTATTCGCTCTGACAAAGGCTCTGAATTCATATTATTAGCTGTCTAAAGTCAGGAAAATATAATAAGCGTGTAAAATCTAGTAAAACACCCGTAAATACTCGTAATTTTGTTTTTAACTACAAATTTTTAGTTTTTACAATTTTCTGCCACCTTTAACTTATTCATACACGCAGTTTACATCTTAGAACGTGAGAGATTGCTTACATTATTAGCTTACTGTTTTGCTACCTCTCCCACCTCACCAGCACCCCATCCACAACCGCAGTCCCCCACTGCGGAAACTTCGCCAGCAGGTTCTTGATCACAATCTGCAAAGCAGAGTCATCATTCCAGCACTCTTACAAGAAGTCAAACCCCGGATTCTGCCCCGAATTTCCCGCAACTTTCAGTTTCTGCATACACTCCGGTCGCATATTTGACCTTGTAACTATAGCTTCATACAACCATTTTCCAGTTTGTGACAATACAATAATTTGTTATACAGCCAGGTTCAACACTCATGTCACCAGAAATTTCCTAGTGTGGTAAAACTTGCTAGAGATATTTTGGAAACCTAGAAAAATCGTTTTTGATTTTCTTTCGCGCAAACGCAATTAAGCCTTTCGTTTCACCTCTCAAGTTAGTTTTGCCGCTCTAGGAAATTTCTACCAATGTAAACCGAGATGGTAATATCCTCACTATTCCATCGCTGAGTTCGCCAGTTGTTATTGGTAATTTTATTCGAGCGATTTATCAGGGTAATGAGTCTGGCTATATAGATTTCGTTCTAGATTTTTCTAGCATTGAGGGTGTTTACCCAAATGTCTGTGCGCCACTCGCAGGTCTGATCGAGTACTACAAAGTAAATCGTGGATTTTCATTCAAATTTAGCAACGTTCCTGAGTTTCTTACACGCACAAGAACGCTTGACCCTGTTGATGCAGTATGTGAAGATACCCATCGCAAATATCCACTAAATGTGGTTTGGAAGTTTTCTAGTGCTGAAGAAGTTAAATCTCTTGTCGATGCGTATCTTGATGTCGTTTCGTCCTCTGCTGTTTGTCAAGGAGGAGTAATTCAAGGTCTCGAATGGTGTTTAAATGAAGTCATGGATAACGTTTTGCAGCACGCAGCCACAACACATGGTTATGTTATGGGTCAAATTCATAACACGTCGCAGCACATAGCAGTCTGCATCTACGATCATGGGCAAGGAATCTTAAATTCGTTCCGCACTTCAATACATTCACCAAACAATGCAGTAGACGCAATCACTATTGCACTTCAGGAAGGAGTTACCCGCGATAAAAATATTGGACAGGGTAATGGAATGTGGGGACTCAATAATATAGTCCATTCAAACTCAGGATTACTTAATATCATTTCCGGTTCAGGTTTTGTTGGTATACGAACTAACGAGACGAAAACATTAACTAATATTCCATATCTCAGCCCAGAAAACAATTGCACTACTGTTGATTTTCAGATTGATTTTGACAAAGGCATCTCGATTGCTAATGCTTTAGGTGGCTATGAACCAGTTAATATTCGTATTGAAAATCTTGAGGACGAGAGAAATAATGTTGTCTATAAACTAGCTGACAAGAACTCAGGTACTGGTACACGACAATCTGGTATTGCAATACGAAACGAGATTATAAATATACGGAATCAAACATCTTCTATAATCATTTTGGATTTCAATGGTGTTTCACTAATATCCTCTTCTTTTGCAGACGAGTTAATTGGTAAACTCGTAGTCCAATATGGCTTCATTGGGTTTACACAAAGCTTTCGACTGATTGGTATGAATGAAACTATACAGGCAATCACTAACCGTTCCGTTGCTCAACGTCTGAGTGTTAATAATTAAGACTTGTAAAACTATGGTGTATGTTCATGCTATACTAGGGAGCCGCTATCACTCATCTAAACACAAAGTTTTAGTCGTTGAAAAACATCGTGATTCTCAATTGATTGTCAGTAATTTTCCAACCTCCTCCAATTCTATTCACTTAACTATTTCAGAGATTTTGCTATAAGCAGAGCAGATCCCTACTCCCCCACCGGAAACCGCCGCATCATCTCTGCCAACGCCACAGCGTCCCCATCCGGCGTGTACACGACCTCACCCGATATAGCAATCACAATTCGCTTCTGCCTTGCCCACTCAAACCATTCTTTCACAGCAGATTTGACCTGTGCTGACTCTGGTTTCCTACCCTCCTTGCAAGCTGCGACAAACACAGCCTCTGGTGATTTAACCCCCTTCCAAGTTCGCAGTGCTTCTTTGAGATAAGCGATCGCTCCCGGTACATTCTCCCAATACCGCTTGACCGTGCGCTGAATTTCTCCGTTTAGCCGAAACTGTTGTGTACAAGGAATCTCCCGTAACTGCTGCAATACCTCCTGTACCTCCTGTTGGCTGGGCCGAACTGATTTTTCTTGTGGCTCGGTGTAGTCATCATCACCAGAGTCTTCATCCTGAAAATTCGACGCAACCGGGGCGGCGGAAGAATGGTCTTCATGAGTATCTATCTCGGTAGTCGAGTTATCTTGTTTTGGTTCCTCAACGTAGTGAGTAGTCTGAGGTAACTCTAACTCTGGGTTTTGCCCTGCCCCTTTCTGGTCATATTCCAAATTCTCGTTTTCCAGTTCCTCATTTTTAAGAGGCTCAACAGCACTGTGTTGTTGTGAAGCGAACTCTTGAGAAGGGAACTCTTTGATATGATCTGCTCGTTGTGAACACATAGATGTTTGCATTATGGACATGTCCATGTGTTCATTTAGGAATAGCTGCACAGTTATCGTTTTAACTGTGTACCAGTTTGCTTGATAATAAGTTTTGGCAGACAGTTTTTCTATTGCGATGAATCCAAGTGTTTTAAGAAGCGCGATCGCCCTTCTGACAGTGCTAACAGACAAAGATAATTCTTCTGCCCATTGCTGATAGGTCTTCCAAAACCATTTAACGCCATCAATTGTTTTACCGCCTTTGACACCCATCCAGTAATGGGCTTGCTGTAAAATAGTGGCTGCACTACGTCCGATCCGAGATGCAAGTGCAGGAGAATATAGAGCGTGCTGACCATCAATTAGGAGTTTGTTCATATAATTACGCTCCTAAAAAACTGGATTAATTTTTCGGATGGATGATAGCAAGCTGTTCTGATTAGCTGATGAAATTCTTGATGGCAATTAGGACAAATATTAACTATTTTGTCTCCACCTTTAGACTTAGGAACAGGATAATGATGTCTGTCAAGTATTAATGTTTTTGCCTTGCACCATTCACAGACCAACTGCCCACACAAAAGGGATTGGGGTTGTTTGGCAGCAATTAATTCTTTAGCTTCATGTGCAGATAATTCTGTTTTATTCAACCATCCATCTTTACTAAGTTTCTCCAATATTTGTTTAACAGTGCGCTTCGGTTTTATGCCTCCAAGATAAATGTAAATTCCATGAACAGTAAGCGAAGGAAGTTTTTGCCTATCGAGATAATCGTAATGATAGCCGCCTATAATTGCTGCATCAATGGCATTTTTAGCTACTTCTGCATATCTAGGATGTACAACCAAATACGACTGGTTAGGATCGATGTTGAATGAGTTAAGCAAATTCAAAATTCCTCCAATTTTTGGTTTTTGACGCAGGACAATATCAACAGCACTGCAAACATGCTGCATTCAGGGACTGGGTACGAATTTCTATCTACGGCGTTGCTTAATCAGGATATGAAAGTCAAAAACTTCATCTTTCAAACTCTTACTCTCTGCGACTCTGCGACTCTGCGTGAAACAAATTCATATTTTCAATCAGCAACACCCTATCTACTGGCTATTCGCCTTCCCAAAACCGCAATTCATCTCTGGAATACCTATCGGTCTTCTTCGATTGCCCTTTCCAAGAGTCCCAAGCCACCACCAACTCTTCGCCTAAATCCTCCACTACTTCCCCCCGTTCCACATACAAGGTGCGGTAGGGGTCAGCGTGAGAGACGATAGAGCCAAGCCCAATCAATTCGCAAGTCGCAAGTTGCAAGTCGCAATTAGAAGAACCGGACTCGGCATGGGTTTCTTGAAGAACCAACGGTTCCGCAATTTGGGAGCATTCAGCTTTCTCCAGTACAGTAATTAACTCGATTTCTTGGGGTGTCAGTTCCGCGAGATAGTCTTGTTTGATCACCTCATACTCTTGCGCCACTGCCCAAAACTCCTGCCAAGTACACCCAGGCTTGGCTAACACCCGCCGAATCTCACTAACCGCTTGGGGCAGCAATTGCAATTGTTCAGCCCGATATGAGATCGCCTGGGGTGTCGGTTCACTCCCCAGAATCAGAGCCGCAGCTTGGAGTGCTTGAGTATTATTCATGGCACTGGCAAGATTGCTCAAAGCCATGCCCATCAGCCGTAAGCATTCGGTGGCATTCTCTTTGGGTGGTTCCTCAGCCAACAGTCGTAAATCAATGGTTTTATCAATTGAGCGCTTGACTTCCTTGTTTAATGCCTTGGTGGCCTGTTTGTTAAAGGTATTGCCCCACTGTTGGCTAGGATGTTCTTGTACAGCGTGTTCTAATTCCTGGATACGCTGCTGGAGTTGCTGATTTTCTGTTTCCAGTCGGCGCAGGTCTTCCATCTCATCCAATCGCTGCTGTAATTGGATATTTTGCTCCTTCTGCTGCTGGAGTAAGTTTTGGTATGCCTCTAATTGCTCCTTGATTTGTGCTTCTGCTCTGGCTGATGCTTCGGCTTGCAAACCTACTCTCAACTCTTGCTCCAGGCATTCCAATTCCTGCTGATGCTGCTGTTTGATTTGGGCGATCGCTTCGGAATATTCTGGAGGATACGTGCGCTCATTACTAAATGACACAATTGCGTCATTACTAAAGTTTGTCAAATCAGCATTGTTGACCAGCAGTCTTTCACCATCAGCAAAAGTAACAATCTGCTGGGTGGGGTTTGGTGCGTCTGCTTCAATCACTCCCTCATCGCCATAACGGGGATGTGATTGTGATGAAACTGTGACAGAATTACACAATTGCGTTTGACTTTTTTCTTTTTTTGTGTTGCGTTTATTAGTTGGGGCAACCTGTTGTACTGCTTTGGTAAAGTCAGCAGCTGTAGGAAAGGGTTTTTCTTGGGATGCGATCGCAACAGCTTGTTGTAGTTTGTCAGGAGTTTTAACCAGGCGGAGTAAAGGGCGAGTTTGGGAAGGTTTGGTAATTTTGTCCCGCAACTCTTCAGGGAGAGTTTCAACCACCCGCTTGGCTGCGAATAAATCTTTGACCCGGCGATATCCCCCGTGTTTGGTCAATTCATTTTCGCAGTAATCCTCAAAGCACAGATGACCGCCGTCTTTGTAACAGTGGTTATCTTGCATCAGCCGCAGTTCATCGGTTGCTTGCCACTCGAATCGATCTATTGCGGCGAAGGTTTCTTGAATGCTGGTGTTGAGGTTGGTGTAAGCCAGCGCTGGTGTTGGTTCGGAGTTTTCGGCATTCCATCCTGTGCAGGATGCCGGAGGATTTGATATTGTTTGTGTAGTCATAGCTTTGACAGTTATTCGACTATCCCCACTGCAAGTTTTCCAGGCTGTCAGTGGGGATTGATTTACTGTTGTTGATTAATTCGCCTTTGCAGTTCAATTTCCGCTTGTTCAAGCGTCATGGGAACTGCATTAGAAGTAGCCCGTTTTCGATCAACGTAGGCATAAAAAGCTTCTTTATCTTCAGGATGTTGCTTGACGTATGCAAGTAAATCAACATCGGACATTGCATTGTATTCATTTTTGGTCATTGGATAAGAATTTCCCCATTTGGAAGTATTTCTATTTGTATTGTGTCTGCTACCAGCATGACGATACGATCATTTCTTTCATCTAGTCGCACCAAATTAATTGACTGGAGTAAATTGCTTGTTCTGACTGACATTCGCCAATAAGCCTTCAACTGTTCTTCTGTTGGCTCCATCTCACCCCCTTAAAAATAAACTTAAAACCAATTTGACGACTTGAATACTCTTGTCGCCTATGAATTCCTGTATAACTGAGCTGGTTAGTTGAACTCGCAGTACAAAAACATCTTGCCACATGACAACTGAAAGTGCAAATATAAATAGAAAAAATATAAAAGAGGTAATTATGGTTCCATTGGAATGGGTTGTTATGCTTGCATGGGATACAGAATGTGGTGAAACTCTCAAATCCTTACGTGGTAAAAAATCTAGGCGTGAAATTTCAGATGCAGTTTCTAGTCAAGGCGTTGAATGCTCTCAGGAGTATATAAGAAAATTGGAGAACGGTGAAGCAGCATCTGTTTCTACAAAAATTATTGCTGCAATTGCTAAAAGTCTTGATGTTGAACTAATTGAGATAATGTCAGACTTGCGTGTTGAAGTGTCAAAAACTTTTTGTACCCATAGTTGACTTTTGTACTCTGAGTTGTTATTATGGGCATATCAAAGCAAAAGGCGATCGCTCTGTCTGGAAAACTTCCGCGATCGCCCTTTGAACCTTTACAGGAAATTCTATTATGACCCATCCAAGCTATACTCAGCAAGCACTCTCCCGTTTTAAGTTCGACCGCCTCAAAAGAATCGCTACCGAAGTCGGTGTAACCCCAACAGGTGACAAGACACAGCGCCAGACTTGGATAAATGCAATCGTCGCTCACCAATCCGCCCAGCTTCAGAAAGTTAACGAACAATTTGTACCAGAAGAACTGACAACAGTAGAAATCAGCTTTTACGACCACGAAATTTACTGCGGTAACACACTTGTAGCTGCAATTACCTACGATGATGATCTAACCCAACCTTGGGTGGTCATAATCAACAACGAGGAAGTCCATCGTGCTTCTACTCCTATGCTTTGTCATCGCTACATCTGCACACACTTAAAAGATGGGTCATTACCAGTACAAAAGCAAGACGCTACAGATACACCTTGCATTACTGGCAACGAAATCATGTACCAAATAGCCACCGAATGCGAGAAATACAAGTGGGAACTACTGGATAATGGCATTTATTGCAACGACGAGAAGCTGGGTGAAGTAGGATACACCAATGGTCAATGGTGGGTCAAAAGAGCTTCGTCAGAGCATCAACAAAAAGTCTTCTGTAATTCTGTAGGAGATGTAGTTCAGGTATTGGCAATGGTTGAAGTTAAGCCTGTGTCGTGTGAAGACTTGCTGGATAAACCATTTGATGAAATGACTTCCGAAGAATGGGAACGACTGCGGGAATATGAGCCAGTGCCAGAAAGTCGGGAGTTAGTGACAGCGTAGTTAAAGGGAGAGGCGATTGCTTGTGAAGAATGCGGTAAGCGGAGCCATGCCGTCAGGCTTATCGCCTAAATGTGCAGCAAATTATCAGTACATAGGTGGTAACAATGAAAACAAAGTTCAGTGTTGATGTCACAACTTGTAAAGACGACCATACACCAATGGCGGCTCTAAAGAGAACGTTTGGTGAGGAGTTTGAAAAACTGTCGCGTGGTGAAAAATTGTTTTTAATATATATGACTGCGGCTCAATTGTATGCCACGGAACCAGAAAAGGTTAATGAAGAAGTTTTTTCTGGTGTTCTTGTCATTCATCGTTCTTTCAGTATACCAGAGCAGGAAAATGTACTTTTGAACTTAGTGAGTACTCTTCAAGAAAACGCGAATGCAACATCCAAAAGGTATTTTGTGATTAACGACGATGTTTGATGTTGTGTTTGCATTGATTAATCAGCCTCACCTCATCAAAAACAGTAATCACCTGTAATTTTCAACAACATAGGTTGTGAGCAAACAAGAACCCCTTGCTGTATAGCACAAAGTACGCTGGGTAAAGCCTGCGAGGTGGAGATACTCACAATCAATAAATAGTCAAGTAATTCCCGTATCATACATTACAGTTCATACTGGTAACATGACCCGGAAACCTCACGATCAATTTGCCAAGCAATTTTTGGAAGAGCTATTGTCGCCCTTGGGTAAAGTAGAACCCAACAAGGAAGTAATTGACGAAGTTCGACAGGTAGATGTTTTGTTTTCACCAGCACCGCAAGCCCAAGCGCCGAATCTAGGATTATTGGGGAGAATTGCACTGCTGAATAAAGCTTTACTGGAACCGTTTCGCAATCAGCCGAGTAAAACAGAAGTACGCAACTGCCTGACAAAGCTGTTCACAGTAATTGCCGACTCACAACGTCAAGCCAAAAGGGAAGACACAAGTTTACCAGAGGATAATCTAGCGCGACTATGGATTTTATCACCGTCAGCATCCCAAGGATTGTTAGAAAGTTTTGGGGCTAAACTAGACTTAGAAACTTGGTTGCCTGGAGTGTATTTTCTACCTGATGCTTTTAGAACAGCAATACTGGCAATTAACGAGTTGCCTGTAATAGAAGAAACATTGTGGTTTAGGCTTCTAGGGAGAGGAAAGGTTCAACAACAAGCAGTCAGTGAATTGGTTGCACTATCACCAGAAAACCTTTTGCGTCGTAATGTTTTAGAAATAATTTATAAGTGGCGAATTAGTGTCATGACTCAACAAGAATTAACTGAAGACGATCAGGAGTTAATGATGAATCTAACAGAAGCTTACCAGGAAGCAAGAGCGCAAGCTGTACAAGAAGGACAACGCCAAGTAGTAGAAAATTTGTTGAGATATAGGTTTGGTTCTGTAGATGAGGAACTGTCGAGAGTTGTTGATAGCTTATTAGTGCTACCTCCAAATGAGTTTGCTAGAGTCTTACTTCAATTACCTAATTTATCTCGTGAAGAATTGTTAAATAGTTTCTGAACGCGATGCGGTAAAAATAATTCCGAATTCATTCCAAATCACAAGCGGTTTGTTAATAGCAGACCGCTTATTTTTGTTACAAATTAGGTAAAAACCAATGCCTAAAAAACAAAACTGCTCTGAATTAACAGCAGCTAATCTACTGCAATCGCTTCGGGTGTGCGGTGGTTCTGCTCCTTTGCATCGAATAAGAGTTTCTAGGTCTGTCATTCAATCTTTGGTAGTTGAAGAAGAATTCAGAATTCAGAATTCAGGAGTCAGAATCAATCAGTTGGGGATTCAGACTCGCGACTGATTGAAGACCACCAAATTGAAAATTTGGTAGGGGTCTTAAACCCAATTATTCATCCGCCAGTCGTACAAAATTCATTCTGAATTCTGACGACTGACGCATGTATTCTGTTTGATAAACAACAAGTGCGAGTTCTGAATACTGGCTGTGGGTTTTTGTTAGAAATTGTCGAACTTAATTGAATAAGAAAAGCTACGCTTCAGATTTTTGAGAGATTTGAGAACTGATAAAATGGAAGTCAAAACAATTTCTGTAACGTACCACAGAAAATTCAACTTAGGCGATTACGAATCGTTGGAATTAGGTTGTTCATTATGGGCACAAATTGACCCAGAAGAAGATGCTGAAGGGGCGACTCAATTCTTATATATGCAGGCTAAAGCTTCAGTTAAAGAAGCTGCAATGCCACTGCTGAAAACATCTCAATATCAAATGAGTAAATACAAGCAAAGTGCAAAGCAGAATGCACACGATAATTTAGATGATTTCTAATGTCAGTAGCAAAAAATATCAGGCTTGAGGAATATTCTGAATCCTGACTTCTGACTTCTGACTTCTGACTAGAAAGCTACGCTAAATTATCAGGAAATTAAACTTAATTCAAAGGCAGCTACTATGACAGCTACAACATTTAACTTCGACTCACAAGAACACAAAGCATACGAAAAGACCCCAGCAGCCAAAAGTATAGCCTCACCTGCTGGCATCTGGATTGCTTACGAAAATCAACAATTAGCCGGTTGGTATGAAGGCAAAGAGCTTGAAGGAGGTAAAGAGTACAAAGTTCTCACCAACAAGTTAGATGAGAACGATGAGAAAATAGGCATTCCTGGGGTAATTTATCGCCAACCGAGAATGCTAGTCATTGGCAGATCGCCTCTGATGTATGGCAGTGACAGAAAGGTGATTGGTGTTTGGCGAAAAGATGAGGGACTCGATAAAAACTCTTACAAATTCGCCAGACGTTATATGGTGATTTTTGTTGATGCCCAAAACCAACCTTTGCATATAGCCCCTGTACAAATCACTGCCTGGGGGGTATTTCAAGTCTCCTTTGATCAGCAACTAATGGCATTTCGTGAGACCTGTGAACAAGTTTACGCCGATTTCCAACACAAACCCTGTGAAGCGAAAACATGGCTTTGGCATTCTATGTGGGTATTTTGCCCAGAACTTAAAACAGAGAAGCGTAAAAGCAAGGACGGACAAGAGTCAAATGCTTGTGTTTGCGTGGAATTTGAACATCCAAAAGCAGAGAACTGGGAATCCCATTGTATTGGTAAACAAGCGATCGCGGCTGATATTGCTACTTTGCACAACTCTATTACCGAATGGTGGAAAAAAGGACTCAAAAGCAGCAGTTCAACTCAAAGAGTTGAGACTTGCAATCGCGATAGCCTCATGATGCAATCACAGCAATTGATTGAATTTTTGGGGTGGAATCAGGAAAAGGGCAAGCAATACCTGATGGAAAATTATGGTAAGAGGGGAAGACAAATGTTAAGTGATGCAGAATTTGTAGACTTCGTTAGAAAACTACAGTCTATGCAAGTACCTGATGACGATGAAGTTGGTTATTGGGAGGATGTACTTTATTAAGATAATTTCAGCTAATTAATTGAATTTATCAACTTATTTTAGAAAGGCAGTTTCA
>JADEXK010000122.1 GCA_015207155.1 Nostocales cyanobacterium LEGE 11386
ATCCCCAGTAGGCGCAAATATTCCCAAACAAGATGGTACAGCCATAGTCACCGGCAAAGCCGCCTATACAGGAGATATCGCCCCACCCGGATTATTGCATCTCAAGGTACTGCGATCGCCTCATCCCCACGCCAAAATCAAAAAAATTCATACAGAACAAGCCAAAGCACTTCCCGGTGTTGTGGCTATCTTCACCCACGAAGATGTCCCCAGAGTCCCTTATACCACCGCCGGACATGCCGAACCAGTACCTGATCCGTTAGATCATTACTTGTTGGATAATAAAGTGCGATTTGTAGGCGATCGCGTTGCTGCTATAGTTGCAGAATCACCTCATATTGCCGAAAAAGCTTGCGAATTAATTACTGTCGATTATGAAATTCTGCCTCATGTAATCGAACCCATAGCAGCTATGAATAACGGTGTGGTGATTCATGATGAATTAGAATCATCGCAAATTCCCGATAGAAATCGTAATATTGCTGGACAAATTTTACTGGAATCGGGTGATTTAGAATTGGGATTTGCTGCATCTGATTTAATAGTAGAAAATATTTTTACTTTGCCAGCCGTTCAACATGTTCATTTAGAACCTCATATTACTATTAGTTGGCTAGAACCAGATGGGACATTAGTTGTGCGTTCGAGTACTCAAGTGCCGTTTCATTGTCAACGTTTACTTTCACAAATTTTAAATTTACCCCTAGAAAAAATCCGAGTTTATAAAGCACAGCTTGGTGGTGGATTTGGCAATAAACAAGAAATATTATCAGAAGATATTTGCGCTTTGGCTACTTTGAAAACAGGTAAACCAGTACAGTGGGAATTTACCAGAAAAGAAGAATTTACAACTACAAATAGCCGCCACGCCATGACAATTCGCCTTAAAAGCGGTGTCAAACAAGATGGTACACTGATTGCTCAAGATATGGAAATTATTGCCAATACTGGTGCTTATGGTAATCATGGACAAACAGTAGTATTTTTAGCAGGATATATTCCTCTGGGTTTATATCGTTGTCCTCATAAAAGATTAAAAGCTTTTGCAGTTTATACTAATACAATGCCTGCGGGTGCGTTTCGCGGTTATGGTGCAACCCAAGGTACGTTTGCAATGGAAAGTCAAATTGATGAAATTGCTCAAAAATTAAATCTTGATTATAGAGAAATTCGGTTTAAAAATCTCATTTGTCCTGGAGATGTTATTAGCTTAGGCACATCCAAAGACCACTTTAACTTAATTGGTAGCTACGCCGTGCAAGAATGCTGGGAAAAAGTTACTCAAGCATTAAATTATATTCCCAATACACCACCAAAACTAAAAGATTCTCGCCGTCGTGGTGTTGGTTTTGCAGTTTCTATGCAAGGTAGTGGCTTATCTAAAATTCACTTAGCAAGTGTGAAATTAACCAAATTACCCGATGGTAAATACGAACTCAGAACTGGTTCCGTAGATGTTGGGACTGGTTCCGATACCACATTGCGACAAATAGCAGCCGCAGTTTTAGGTGTAACAGTTGCTGATATTCAGATAATTTCCGGCGACACCCAACAAACACCATTTGACGCTGGTTCTTATGCTTCCGCCACAGTTTATATTTCCGGACAAGCCGTAAAACTAGCAGCCGAACAACTCCTCACGAGTAATCAAACTAGTGTAGAAATATCCTACGCCGCAGATGAATCCACCTTAACCTTTGCCGTGCAAGGCGTAGAAGTAGAAGTAGATATAGAAACAGGCAAAGTACAAATTTTGCAATGCGTCCAAGCCATTGATATCGGTAAAGCCATTAACCCGCGCATTTGTCATGGACAAGCTACAGGCGGGATAGCAATGGGAATTGGTTATGCCTTAAGCGAAGAACTGATCTTTAACTCACAAGGACACATAACTAACCCCAGTCTAAGAGAGTATAACATCCCCAAAGCCTCAGACATCCCCCCAATGCAAATAATCTTCATAGAAAAAGCCGACCCTTACGGCCCCTTTGGTGCCAAAGGAGTAGGAGAAATTACAATTAATTGTACAGCCCCAGCCATAGCCAATGCGATCGCCCACGCTACCGGGTGCAGAATGTACCAACTGCCCATCACACCCGAAAGACTTTGGCGACAACTGAATTTAATTCGTAATAGAGCCTACGGCACGCTTCGCGAACGTAATTCGTAATTCGTAATTGTGATATTAGTCAACTTCTTCTCCCCCTGCTCTTTCTTCGTGTCCTACCCTGCGGGAAGCCGCTAAAGCGTCTACGCGTCCTTCGTGGTTCGTTAATTAATGCTTCACTTCTACCAACGACTAGCCCTAACCTTAAAACAAAATCCCGTAGTAATAGCCACAGTCGCCAACACCAAAGGTTCCGTACCCAGAGAAGTCGGCGCAAAAATGTTTATTAGCGCGGACGGCAAAACCTACGGTACAGTTGGCGGTGGTGCAGGCGAAGCCAAAGTTTATCAGCAAGCCTTACAAATACTCCAAACAAAACACAAACAATTTGTAGAAATCGATTTGACCGGCGCACCCACAACTCAAGGCGTTTGTGGTGGCAAAATGCTTGTATGGCTAGAATTATGGTCAGGCGATGAAAGCTTAAACTTAGTCAACCGAATTATAGATACATTAACATCTGGGGAATCAGTAGCAATTGTTACCCCATTTAACGCAGATGCTAAACCTTATCTGGAAACAGCAGATAACCCCAACCTAACCGAATTACAAAATCAAGCCTTAATCGAAACCTTACTACCACCACCAACACTATTAATTATTGGTGCAGGACATATAGCTATATACCTAGCGCAGATAGCCAAAATCGCTGGATTTGAAATAATTGTCCAAGACGATCGCCCAGACTTTGCCACCCCAGAAAGATTTCCTCATGCATCACAAATACTAGCGCAACCTATCAACTCAATTCAGGAAATAGTACAAAAAATCCCTAATTTATACGTCGCTTTAGTAACTAGAGGTTATCTCCAAGACTTAGAAGCTTTACAGATATTAGCCAATCTCCAGCTACAATATATCGGTATGGTGGGTAGCGAAAAACGAGTCCGCACCGTATACAAAAAATTGCAACTTACACCAGAATTTTTACAACAAATATACGCACCAATCGGTTTAGATATTGGTGCATTAACACCAGAAGAAATTGCTGTCAGTATCTGTGCAGAATTAATTAAAGTTCGTCGTGGTGGAACTGGAACTTCATTATCTGCGAAAATGTAGAAACATTATCTAAAAACTAAAATTGACAAACTTTGCGCTTATCCTCGCTGCGGGTAAATCCACTCGTATGGGTACTTGTAAAACATCCTTACCTTGGGGTGAAGGAAAAACATTATTAACCTATCAAATAGAACAGTGGTTAAGTTTAGATTTTACACCTGTAGTAGTGTTAGGTGTACACAATAGCCATAGACAACAAGACTGTCCTTCAGGTAGTTTAATAGTAATTAATCCTCATGCCAATGCTGGAAAAACAACTTCAATTCTGGCAGGATTACAAACTATTCCCCCAGATTTTGCCATATTAGCAATTTCTGCCGTTGACCAACCCAGAACATTAAATATATATCAGCAACTTATCCAAGCACATCAAGATAATTCAGCATCCATTACTGTACCCACACATCAAGGTAAAATGGGACATCCCATATTGTTTAGAAATAACATGCGATCGCACTTACAAAATATTCATGAGGAAACTTTAGGATTACGGCAAGTTATGCAAGAATTGCACTCTGTAATTTATCAAGTTGAATTTGCTCATTCCTCTGTATTAATAGACATTAATACACCGGAAATGTATAGAAAAGAATTACAAATTTTTGGGTAGTGATAGACTTTAGCCTAAGTTAGAAAAAGCTTCTCTTTCTAAGAAATACTAAACCATCTCAAACTCTAACTGATGACTTTGTAAAACATCATGAGTAAAATGATCCACCACATTAGTATCAGCAAGCTCTAAATTATAAAAATCTACCACTTCATGCTCAAAATATGGCCCAGCGTGCCAAGTTCCCTCATGCAATTTAATAAAACAATTCCCTGGTATGCGGAAAGCTGCAATCTCCTCTAATACTGGTTCATTCACATCATTATGAGGAGGACAAACCGCAATCAACCAATCTTTTCCCTCCAAAGAACCTAAACATTGAGTACATTGCAAATGACGAGTAATTTTATGAAACTTCCGCCCGCGTTTTTCTAACCTCATAATATAAAAGCGTGGAGTCCCATTTTGTAAATTTAATTGAGCATCTTCCACATCAAAAGCCTTACCATCTGAACTTGCAAAAATTACCTGTCCATAACGGCGAAAATTTTCTGCTGTAATCCATGCAGATGGCAATTGTTGCACTGTTTGTGATGTACTCATAAATCTGACTGCTTGTATTAATATCGAGATGGTTCTAGGATATTATCTTTTTCTGTCTACTCGCACCCGCATCTGCTATGAGGTTTAGCTATGCCAGTTTATGTTTACTGGGGTGAGGATGATTTTGCTATGGAAAAAGCGGTTGCTGTGTTGCGCGATCGCGTCCTTGATCCTCTCTGGACAAGTTTTAACTATACATCGCTACCCCCAGATCAACATGACGCTGCAATTGCGGGTTTAAATCAAGCGATGACACCAGCCTTTGGCGCGGGTGGACGTTTGGTATGGCTAGTCAACACCACTCTTTGCCAAAATTGTCCAGAAAATGTCTTAGACGAACTAACACGCACCCTACCAGTCATTCCCGAAAACTCATTTTTATTACTCACCAGCCGCAACAAACCCGATGAACGCCTGAAATCCACAAAATTGCTGAAAAAATTAGCCAATGAGTTTCGGGAATTTCCCCTCATCCCACCCTGGAAGACAGAATTGCTGGTACAGTCCGTCAATCAAGTGGCTCAAACTGTAGGAGTGAAACTGACTCCCCAGACGGCAGAACTGATAGCAGAAGCTGTAGGTAATGATACACGGCTTCTCTACAATGAAATTGAGAAACTACGACTTTATTCTTCGGATAGCCGTAAGTCTTTAGACGTAGATACAGTTACGCAATTAGTCAGAAATACTACCCAAAATAGCTTACAATTGGCCGCAGCCATTAGAATGGGAGATACAGCAAAAGCCTTAACTATTTTGGCTGGTCTCATCAATGCTGCCGAACCAGGATTGCGGATAGTGGCGACTTTAATAGGTCAATTTCGTACCTGGTTGCTGGTAAGGATGGCGATGGAAAGTGGTGAACGCAATCCCCAAGCGATCGCTCAAGCTGCCGAGGTTACCAACCCCAAGCGGATTTACTTTTTACAACAAGAAGTCAAATCACTTTCCGTGCAGCAACTAATCTCTTGTTTACCACTACTACTAAAGTTAGAAGTCAGTCTTAAGCAAGGATCTGAGGAAATATCTGTACTTCAGACAAAAGTAATAGAACTTTGTCAAGTCTGCCAACCTAACAGACATTAAATATAAAAATTTAATTGACAGAGAATTCTCTGGAACTTCTCACTCCTAAAATAATTCAAAGCCATTAACATCTCCCTACTATGGTTCTGTGTCACACACATTATGAAGCGAATTCCTCATTTGTTTGTCCGAACTAACCTACAACATATACTTTCTCAGAGCTTATTTTTCGGCGTTTTTGCCACTGCTAGTTTGGTTACCAGCAGTTTGTCCTTCAGTTCTAAAGCTAATGCTCAAACGCCATCAGTTAACAATACTGATATTATTAGCTATGCCCAAGCGGTGTTAGCGATGGAGACACCACGTCAACAAGCCTTTGACGAAATTAAAAAACTAATTGGGGGTGGAGAAATACCCAAGATAGTTTGTAATGATCCTAACAGTATGAACGGTCTACCCCGAAAGGCTCAAGATATCGCAGTAAATTACTGTAACCGCTCGCAAAAAATAGTCGAAGATAATGGTCTCAGTATTGATAAATTTAATATTATTACTGTAGAACTCCAAAATAACAATAACTTAAAACGCCAAGTTTACAATACATTAATCCGCCTGCAAAAGGCTCCCGAATCTCGATAGACCACATACATGAAAAACGATACCCCCGGATCAAGCCGAGGGTAAGGATTAGTTATTGATGATGCAAAACTAATAACTATTAATCATTTTCACTTTCACTCATTAAGTGTTTCACTTCGTCACGAGAGATTTTAATTTTCGTGCCATCGAATTTAATCAGCGTGAAGAAGTGATCTTCGTTATAGGTAAGTGACTGCTCTTGCAGAAGTCCAATTGCTATTTGTTCACCTAGTTTTACTGACTCAGTATAGTCAGTGCGCCAGTGAACACCAGCACCATCACGACCCAGTGAAATGTTAGCAGCAACTTTGTTCAATTCACCACCTACAGTCAGTTTGCCGACATCATTGCCAGTGTATGCAATTAGCTCAGTGCCTTCACTATTGGGAACCACTGGTTGAGGAATCACCCATGATTCATCGAACCAAGCTTTGAGAATTGTCACACAAGCACCAGCTACTGTAGCGTGTCCAGCGCCATAGGCAGGATGGGTGGGGGAACCTTCAGGGAATGCCATTGGTAGTAGATAAGTACCATAACGGCTGTGGACTTTTTTCAGGGCACTAGAGCCAAAAATCTCCTCATCAATGGGATATTTTGCCCGTCCGGTGAGTTGGTTGTGAACTAGTCCACCAAATGCTTCTGGACGTAGACGGCGATGCACAGACCACTTTTGGAACCACACAGCTTTTAGTGCGCGGGTTGCTACTTCAGTTACCAAGCTGAGAACGTGGGGGCCACCGAAGGTGCCGAACCCGATTTGATTTTTAGAATTCTTATAAGGATTACCCTCATCTACTGGCGCTCCTAATCCTAACAGAATTAAACAAGCATTCAGGTAAGCTTCATAGAGAGCATCAACGTGGACATACTGACCAATGTCTCGAATGTTGCGGATATAGCGGCGTTGTGGATCAAATTTATCTTGACCTACTGAACCGCCATTTTGCACATTCAGCCACTCATCGTATTCAGTCATGTAATCAACATTTGCGACTACAGTTTCCTGTCTTTGGGAAATTGTTAGGGAACCGTAGGGAATATCCTTGAGCAAAAACTGGGAAATGTAAGGGCCAACTAAGTCACCAGCATAATTACCTCGGAAAAGGGTTTCTGGGGTAATCTTCCCTTCTACCTTTGGCCCGCGAAAATCGGAGAATTTGGACAAATCTTCAATTGCTTCTTTTACTAAGGCATGATTGTTAAAGTCAGTGAAGTTAATATCCCGTAACAAAGCCATCCAGTAAATTTCAGCCATTTCCCCTGAGTTGAGCGGTGAGTCAATGCGGGGTGCAGGAGGCATGGCGATTGCACGACCGTCAGGGCCTTGGAGGTCAAAACCTAGTCCAGCTTGCGGATTAGTCAACTTGCGACCTTTGCCTAGAGGAATAGCTTCAAAGTCCTGTGGTTTGCCACTTTTAAGAGCTTTGAGCAGAGCATTGTAAGCTTTGGCATCTACTTCGCCAAGTTCATTGTGTGGCAAACCTTTAGAGAAGTTGGCAATAAAGTTAGGAGATCCATCTGCACCCAGATAGTCTTGTTCTTCACCATTACAAACATGGTCTTCAATTCCTCGGTTAAAGGCAATTTGGGCTGCCTGACGGCGGATTGTGCGAGATGATCTTTGTCGTTGTTTATTGTTTTCTGGGCCAAGCTCTTGACACTCTGGATGTGTGGGACGTGCTGGACGATCCGGACGTTCTGGGCGCTCTGGACGTTCTGGACGTGCTGGACGATCGCTCTTCATGATGTAAAATTCCTTGATAGTTTTAATAGATTGAGAAAACCAAATGAGTAGCTAATCCCGATATGCTCTGATCTGCAAGATGAAGTACCGCCTGTTCAACGAAGTCAGAAGGAAGAGGTTCGAGGGAAGAAGAGACCCACATTTAAAAAAGTGGGATTGAAACTCAGATGCCGTTTTTTTTAAGTAGGCTTTAAACCCACAACTAAAGTTTTTATTAGCTATTTCTTCATCCTTCTTCCTCCTAACTCCTTCCTTCGGTTTCAAGTTTGAAAAGCCTGCACTTTCCTCAACCTGAATAACTTGTGTTGTTTGAACACACCCTTGTCTACTTACTACCGTCCAAACATTTCGGAAAAGTTGCGATATTTTCCCAAAATTCCTAAAAACCGCACCATAAAGGGCGGACACCACGACCACATCAAAGATTAAGACACCTTAACATTCCGTTACAATAAGGACATTGATGAGGAAGCAAAGCAAACCTCTCGCAACATGAATTCAAAGGTGTACGGCATGAATGGCACAATTCGCGTTGGTAATCTCTTCGGGATTCCCTTCTATATCCATCCGTCGTGGTTTTTAGTTCTGGGCTTGGTAGCTTGGAGTTATAGCAGTGGACTAGCGGCGCAATTTCCCTGGTTATCGGGGGGATTAACTTTACTACTGGGATTGATGACAGCGTTGTTATTGTTTGCTTCTGTCGTCGCCCATGAATTAGGACACAGCTTTGTGGCAATTCGCCAAGGAATTGATGTCAAGTCAATCACACTATTTATCTTTGGTGGCTTGGCAAGTTTAGAAAAAGAGTCAGAAACTCCAGCCGAGGCATTTTGGGTAGCGATCGCCGGGCCTTTAGTGAGTTTACTGCTCTGTGGGATCTTTACAGTAATTGGTGTGACTACCGCAGCTTCAGGCGCAGCCGCAGCGATTCTCGGTGTCCTAGCTTCTGTTAACTTGGCATTAGCATTATTTAATCTGATTCCTGGTTTGCCTTTGGATGGTGGTAATATCCTCAAGGCGGCTGTGTGGAAGATTACAGGTAATCCTTATAGAGGTGTAGCTTTTGCCAGTCGAGTTGGACAAATATTTGGTTGGGTGGCGATCGCCTCTGGTTTAATTCCCCTACTATTCTTTGGTAGCTTCGCCAACTTCTGGAACTTATTAATCGGTTTCTTCTTGTTGCAAAATGCAGGTAACACCGCGCAATTTGCTAGAGTACAGGAAAAATTCACAGGTTTGACCGCAGCCGATGCTGTCACCCTCAACAGCCCCATTGTATCTGCGAATCTCAGCCTGAGAGAGTTTGCCGACCAACGAATTTTGCATAATCAAGACTGGAGGCGGTTCTTAGTTACCGATGACGATGGAAAATTAATTGGTGCGATCGCGATTGATGATTTGCGAACTATTCCCACAACCCTGTGGTCAGCAACTCAAGTCAGAGAAGTCATGAAACCCAATACACAATCTACTACAGTAAAATCTGATCAACCTCTGTTGGAAGTAGTGCAGCTACTTGAACAACAAAAGTTATCGGCATTACCTGTAATTCGAGAAAATGGTGTATTGGTGGGAATATTAGAAAAAGCTGCGATTATCCAGCTATTACAAAATAGAACCCAAGCCAATCCTGCATAACTATCTTGTTAAAAGATATTCCTCCTCGTAACTCTCCCAGACTGGGGGAGTTTTTTATGCTCAAAGATATGCTGGAAGGATAAAAATTTAGCCGAAACTGCGATCGCGCCAAATAATTCTGGGAAAAAATGCCTTAACCTGGAAAATTAATCGCTACACTGACTTGCAGTAACATGCAATATTCATACCATTGTGATTAGATTGTCACATTCACTTGATAAACTAAAATTAAGCAAACAAATTGTTTGCTCCTCACATCATACCACTGCCCCATCACTGTTCAACAGCAATGGGGCTTTTTCAGCTATTATTTGGCAATACTTCCAGGATTCTCAGAACTATGAAAATAGTATTTATCTATCTCTAGGAGGAATTAAAGTATAGGTGATTAATACTAAATAAATAGCTATTCCGATCACCTGACGAACTTTAACTATAAATCTCCTGTCTGCTATTTTTTTAGTAGTGGGAGATTTTTTTCACGCAATAATCTACTCTAAATGGCAGGAACTGGGTATTAAAGCAGAATTTTCTCTATACTCAATACCCAGTTCCTGGAAAAATTTCAAGTTGGCTGATATCCCAGGTATTTTTCTCTAACTTTGTTCTTGGACAACTTGTCCTATTTGTCCTATCAGCTTCTCTTTATCTCGTCTGCGTTTTTTGGCGTAAAGCTGAATGGTGACTGCCATAAAAATAATTAAGGCAAAAATACCCCAGGCTGTAATATCTGTAGGGAGATTATTCTTGAACACAGCTAGCAGGACAATCACCACCAACATCACTGTAGGTGCTTCGTTTAAAGCACGCAACTGCTGACCACTCCAGCGACATTCATCTGTCGCTAACTGTTTCATCAGACGACTACAATAATGATGATAAGCAATTAAAAGAGCAACGAATAACAGTTTGATGTGCAACCAACCCTGTTTTAAAACTTCCGGTTCAGTGCTTACTAAACCTATGGCCATTGCTACCGTCACCAACATCCCTGGAGTAGTAATGATATTGTAGAGGCGCTTTTCCATAATTTGATACTGATTTTTTAGTATCGTCCGTGCTGGTTCTGGTTCTTGGTTTGCTTCAGCATGATAAATAAACAGACGTACCAGGTAAAATAACCCCGCAAACCAAACTACAATGCCAATAATATGAAATGCTTTAAACCAGGAATAAGCCATGAACTCAAATCTCCATCAGTGTGATTTTGATACCTTTTCAGTTGTAATAAAAAGTTTACTAATGCAGTCTTACATAATATTATAAATCTGCTCCAAACCGATAATTTCTTAACCTTAACCTTACTTAAAGTTAGAGAAACACTCATCATTTTTCAGTGTTTCTCTGCGTTTATCTGTAGTTTCTTTTTTATAATATCGATTTTTGCCCGATTTATATGATCATTAGTCATTTGTGCGGCGCACAAAGGGCAAAAGGTCTTCCAGAATCGTCTTGTGATAGTGTTCTTGAGGATAATGCCCGACGTTATTAAGTTTTATTAATTCGGTATTCGGTACAGAGTTCACAAACTTTTCTGCTATATCTATTGACAACCAAGGGTCAATCATACCCCATTGAATGAGAATAGGCTGCTGCCATTGCTGAAAGCCAGATGCTATTTCTGTCATTGCTGAGTCGAGTTGCAAATTGCGGATACTTGCTAGAAGACTCCGCCCTGTAGCAGAAGCTTTCAAAAATGGTTGGCGATAAACATCTAAATCTTGATCTTCAATGCGGTAACGACTACCACCTTCTAGAGTCCGATCAACTAAGAGGGGGTCTTGGGTAATCATTTCACCTGCCAAAGGTAAACCCATTTGTTTAATTTTCCAAGGTAATTTGGCAGTTGTGGAAATCGGTGTATTTAAGATAGCAATGTTAGCAATTTGCTCAGGGTGACGCAAGGCATACTGTAAACCTACAGAACCTAAAAACCCTTGGACAACTAAAGAAAAACGTTCTAATTCTAACGCTTTGATAAATCCGGCTAAGGCGGTAACAAATGTATCTGGAGTGTAAGCAAAATCTCGTTTTTCTGGCTTGGCAGAAAAGCCATAACCAATCCAATCAGGTGCGATCGCTCTGGTTCCCTGCTGTGCTAAAGCAGGCATAATATTACGCCAACTGTAACTTTGTGAGACTAAACCGTGTAGTAGTACTACCGGTAGCAAGTCACTTCTGCCAATTGGTGCAGACTCACGATAAAACCATTCTAGAGAATCTACTGTAATTTTATGTTCTGTTAAAGACACGCTATTTGCCTATGAATTTTTACTGCCAAAGCTCAAATTTATGAAAAGCTATTTTTTAGGGAAAATCATTAGAAATAATCATCTCACGAATCGCGACAGCTGTTGCTGGTGCTAGTAAAACGCCATTGCGGTAGTGTCCGGTAGCTAAAAGGATATGAGTAAACCCTGGTAGTTGACCGATAACTGGTGCAGGGCGACCTTCAGGACGGGGACGTAAACCCGACCAAGTGCGGATAATCGTGGCTGTAGCTAAATCTGGGCAAAAGGCGATCGCTTGCTGCCAAACTTGATTTAATAATTCCTGATTTGGTGGGATTTCGTCGCTATTACTAGGAAACTCCACCGTTGCACCCACCCAATAATCACAGCCGCCTATAGGAACAATATGCACATCATTACCCGTAATCACTGGCTGAAAGTCTGGATTACCTAATGGTTGCCCTAAACGGACTTGTAAAGCTTGCCCTAATACCGGACGGATATCAACCCTCTGGTTTAACTGCGCCGTCAGTGGCGTGGAACCCAGTCCCGCAGATATGACAATCCTATCGGCGGTAATTTTGCCCTCTGTCGTTTCCACTACACTACAGTTGTTAGCCTGTTCAATCCCCAAAACAGTCACACCAAATTTAAACGTCACCCCATTATGTTGGGCGGCCTCAACTAAAGCTAAAGTGAGGGCAGTGGGATCAAGTTGGCGGTCTTGGGGAGAATAGACAGCACCCGTAATTTTGGCATTAGCGACTTGAGGACAAAGATTTTGGAGTTTCGCCGTGTCCCAAATTTCCAATTTCCAGCCTTGAGATTGGCGAATTTCTACTAGGTTTTCCCATCCTGCAACATTTTCTGCTTCCCAAAAAAGACTGAGAATACCTTGGCGGTTAACCGGGATTTGACGCTTGGTCACAGCCTCTAATTCGGGAATTAAAGTTTCGTAGCGTTGAATGCTAGTTTCTCGCCTTTGCCAAGCCTGACCCTTAACTTTATGACTAATGATACCCATTAAAACGCCCAGTGCTGCACCTGTGGCAGCTTGGGCGGGCGGTTGACGGTCAATAACTGTAATTTTGAGATGCTTGACTTGGCTAAGTTCATAAGCGATCGCCGCCCCAACTACACCACAACCGATAATGACTACATTCATGCTTTATTGCGGGGGAATTTGGGGAACATCAGTATTTGTGGCTAGAAAAAATTCTTGCTTCTCAAACCCAAACATATTAGCTACCAGCGAGTTGGGAAAACTTTGGATTTTTTGATTATAAGCTTGTACTGCTTGGTTATAGCGCATCCGTTCCACAGCTAAACGATTTTCAGTTCCCGTTAGCTCATACTGAAGATTAGTAAATAATTGGCTAGATTGCAATTGCGGATTAGCTACTGCATAATTACTAAAACGGTCAATTGCTTGATTAATTTGGATAACGGCATCAGCCTTGGCTTCGGGAGTGGCAGCTTGCAAATAAGCCTCACGCGATCGCACCAATAAAGCAACTAACTCTTGTTCTTGTTTGGCATCAGCTTGTGTTACATTTACCAAATTGGGGATCAAATCAGCTCGTCGCTGGAGTTGATTTTCTACTTGCGCCCAAGCCGCTTCTACTCTCGTACTACTACTTTGGATTAAGTTGTAAGTCCAGCCAGTCCAGACAGTTAATGCAGCTACTATACCTGTGCCAATAATTAATATTTTTTGACGCAGACGTGCTAACTGATTTTGTGCTGCTTGTTGTTGCTGGTGTCTTGTCTGGACATCTTGGATGGCTTGCTGAATAAACTCCACAGGAATATCAACTTCCTTGCCAGCTGCAACTAATTCAGCAGTCGAGTAACTTTGGCTGTGATTAGCATAGTAGCGCGAGGCTAACTCAAGCACTTCTGGGGCAATCTCTTCGGGAATTCTCTGTTGTGGATTGTTCATAGCATTTACCAACTACCACCAGCACCACCACCGCCGCTACTACCACCGCCAAAACTGCCGCCGCCACTACTACCACCACCGCCAAAACTACCGCCACCGCCAAAACTGCCACCGCCAAAATGGCTACCGCCGCTACTACCAACGCTACCGCCACTCCTGGAATGACTGGGAGGTAGTGGTGGGGGCTGTCTCTTATA
>JADEXK010000123.1 GCA_015207155.1 Nostocales cyanobacterium LEGE 11386
TTAATCAGAAGATTAAGCTCATTAAAAGAAGGGCTTATGGCTTAACTAACTTCAATAATTTTAGAAGAAGGATTTTACTCAATTGGTATTTTTGTTCTTAATTTAACATATTTAGTCTGGGAGAGCCAAAAAAATTACACATTTAAATCTTCTAAATTTTTGCCTAATTTCTGACAAATTTCATCTACTGGTAAATCATTGGGTTCAAGACCAAAAGGGTTTTCTATTTGGTTACCAATTTCTTCTACACCCAATAAAATAAAACTAATTACTGCGACAATGGGGGCTGTCCACCAATTTAAATTATATACAAGTTGGAATGGTAATATTAGGCAATATATTAATAAGACTCGTTTGAGATATATCGTATAAGCTAGGGGAATAGGTGTTGTTAAAATACGTTCACAACCGATGAATCCTTCTACCATTTTATCTAATGAAGTGTTCATCTCTATTAATTCTAATGTAGTAAGGCGATTTTGCATTTGCTGTTGTTTGAGATAATCGCCAATCCATAAAGCAATTTTTAATGGGGGACTTGTTGCGTCTTTGAGTGCTAAATATTGTGCTGGTGTGAGTAATATTTCTAATTCGCTATTGACGGATATTCGGCGCAGGTGTAATTTAGTGGCAATGGAAAAAGCACTTAATAACCTGACTGCTGTTGCCTTATTTGCTTGATCTATAGGTTCATTTTCTATCACCAATAGCCGAATCTTTCTCCCCAAATTCAGACTATTAATAATTATATTTCCCCAGATTTGCCGCCCTTCCCAATATCTACTATAAGCAGTGTTTGTGCGAAATACCATTAATAAACCTAAGACTAGATTATAAGCTACATTACTAATTACACTACTAAAAACCTGTTGTGGTAAATCATAGCCGTAATAGTGGATTACAGAGATGATAAATCCTAAACTAGTACATAAAATTAGTCGAGGAAAAATAGCAGGAACTACAGAACCTTTTAGTTGCAAAGCCACTTTAAACCAACTAAGTTTTTCAACATTCATCCGAAATTCTCACAAGAACAAGAAAAAGTACACCGTACTTGTCGGTGTAATTCTATCGTCTTTCAGGTGAATTATCTGAGTAGATTTACACTAAATCCTGATGAGTAAATGATTTAGCATTAGACCCAGTGTAAGTAGCGACAATATGACCATCACCAGTCATTTGATATTTGTAGGTTACCAATCCTTCTAAACCGACTGGCCCACGAGGAGGCATTTGTTGAGTACTAATTCCTACTTCTGCACCGAAACCGTAACGGAAACCATCAGCAAAACGGGTAGAACAATTGTGAAATACTCCAGCAGCATTCACAAGTCCAAAGAAGGTTTCTACAGCAGCTAAATCTTCTGTAATAATGGCATCGGTATGCCGAGAACCATATGTATTTATATGAGCGATCGCCTCTGCGATAGAGTCTACAATTTTAATAGATAAAATTAAATCGCTATATTCTGTTTCCCAATCTATTGCTGTTGCCGGGGTAAGATTAGGTAAAATTTCTAAAGTGCGTTCATCACCTTTTAATTCCACATCCACGGCTTGCAAAGCCTCAGCAACTTTGGGGATAAATTCGGCGGCTATTGATTGATGAATTAACAAAGTTTCAATAGCATTACAAGCTGCGGCGTATTGAATTTTGGCATCAACTGTAATAGTCACTGCTTTTTGCATATCAGCAGCTTTATCTACATAAAGATGACAAATTCCGTCAGCGTGTCCTAATACGGGAATGCGGGTATTATCCTGGACAAATTTTACAAATGAATTGGAACCCCTAGGAATAATTAAATCTACATATTTATCTAAATTTAAAAGTTCTCTAGTTTCTTCTCTAGTAGTCAGCAATTGCACAGCATCAGGATTAACAGCAGTGTGAGATAATCCTTGCTTAATTGCCTTAACTATGGCTTCACAAGAACGAATCGCTTCCTTACCGCCTTTGAGGATCACACCATTACCTGATTTAATTGCCAACGAGACAATTTGAATTGCGGCCTCTGGACGTGCTTCAAAAATAATCCCCAAAACACCCAAAGGACAAGTTATCCGTTTGAGAACCAAACCCTGATCAAGTTCGCGGTGTATTTGCACCTGACCCACTGGATCTGCTAGTTTACCGACATCTCGCACCCCAGCGATCGCATCTCTTAATTTATGTTCATCTAACTGCAAGCGCTTATAAAGTGGTTTGGCAATACCTTCAGCCGATGCCGCTTGACAATCAGCGATATTTGCCTGCAAAATTTCATCCTGGGATGATTCTAAAGCTTGGGCGATCGCTTCAATTGCTTGATTTTTCGCATCAGTTGAGAGAAGTGCCAACTTACTAGCAGCTTGGCAGGTTTTTTGGGCGATCGCAATCAGGAACGAAGCATCATGGAGAACAGTCATATCAAAAAATAGCTTCCAGTTGTAGCACAAATCTTCGTATTTTTCCCATCCTACCAACCTTAGCTAATCATTGGTCATCAGGAAAATTACTTCCCCTTGTCTTCCTACAACCGGGTGAACCACTTGGGTAGTACACAGTTACTCAAATTGGGTGAGGTTTTATCAGAGTCAATAAAACTACATTGTGAGAATCTATCAAATACGAGTTAACAAGGAGTAATGAAAATGACATTCATTACTAATCCATCTAATGGCACTGATCCTCAAAATCAACCGATACTCAGGGAAGGTGCTACAGGTGAGGCAGTTAAAAAATTACAACGACTGTTGAAACGTTACCTGATTTATTCTGCTCCCATTGATGGGATATTTGGACAAGAGACTACTGGGGGTGTGATTTTATTTCAACACCGTGTTTTCTTACCGGAAAACGGAATTGTTGAGTATAAAACTTGGCAAGCACTTGAGTATGGTGGCCCTGTTGATTTACCGAGCCTTCACAAAGGTAGCCAAGGCGAACTAGTTCAAGCTTTACAGCAAAGACTATTGTTTGCAGGCGACTACACAGGCAAATGTGATGGAAAATTCGGATCAGATACAGAAGCAGCAGTTAAATCTTTTCAATGCCGTCATCGTTTAACAATAGATGGTATTGTGGGCGATCGCACTTGGCTTGTCCTCAGCAAAATTGTCGAATTTGGCTGCTAAATGGAGAAGATGAAATTAGCGAACACAAAATAATTAAGGTTCTTGCGTTGGTTTTATGGTACGGCATTAAAATCGCAGTTTAATGGAAAGTCTCAAAAATTTAAAATTCAGTCACAGCAAGGAACACAGGCTATGATTAGATTTTATTTATTATTCAACTCCATAAAATGAACCGAAGAGCCATGATTAATATAGGTGATCGCAATCCGAGCATAGGTTGAGTGGAGAGAAATGAAACCCCAAAAAACTAGCTGGGGAAAACTAAATAACAGTTATCAGTTAACTTTCAAGTGCTTCCAACCAAGCTTGTAGATCGGTCATATTGGTAAAATCAAGCAACGCTTCGCCGAGATTTTCTAATTGTTCCAAAGAAAGAGATTCAACGCACTGACGCACCTCCTGCGGTAATTCCCCTAACCTTCTGGATAATAGACGCATAACCAGTTGATACGCTTCCGCTTCTCGTCCCCGTTGTTCTCCTTCTTGTATTCCTTCTTGCTTAATTTCCCTGTAAACGCGGGTTTCTTGGAGTGTAATTCCCAACATCTCTTCTACCTCCCGTTGACTTTTGCCTTCAAATTTATAAACCATTATCGTTGTTAATAAATCTATGGTGGCACGATTTTCGGCTTGAGGTGCTTCCTGCTGACTTCTCGCTAACAAATACCTTGCTTCCTCAGTAGTGCGTTCTTCCTCCAGCGTAGTTAATACCATCAATGCAAACCACAAGGGTAAAGAGCGAATATCACCCAACTCATCCAAATATATCCGATTGACCTGGGGGCTGTTGAGTTGACTGAGATAAGGATTAATCTCGCTCTGTTCCAGACTCCGGGATGGGTAAATTATCACTATTTGTAAATTACTAAACCTGTCACGGTTGCGGTAGAAATATAACCAAGATTCCGCAAATACTCTCTCGTAAAGCCTTTCGTCTTTTTGAAATTGCACCTCGCAGAAATACACCACCCCAGGACTTTGATTTTGTGGTGGTAAAAATACCCCGTCAATCTCAAATTTTGGTTCTTTGACTGCTACTGAATCAAATATATATTCATCTGCATTACTCGGTGGATTTGTCAATAGTTCAAATAACAAACTGGGTGATTGCTGAAACAGTTTATAAAATATCGAATCTCGACGCATGAGAAATTTGCTAAAATCGGCATGATAATCGAGAATTTGTGATTAATTATTTGTGGTCTTGATAGAATGATTGCCACACCTCAACCTCAAACAATGAGTATCGACCAATATCTGGCATGGGAACCATTATAAGTCTGCCGCTATGAATACATCAATGGCAAAGTTCTTGCCATGACTGGCGGTACAATTCCTCACAATGATAGCGAACTAGGCGAATATGGCTGGCAACAATACACCGAAGTTAAGACTGTTACAATCAAATTGTAAATTAGAGATATTACTGCTCTTTGGCAATTTGGGCTTTTGCCTGCTGCCATAGAGTCTCTAACTCATCCAAACTGTAATCAGAAAGGGGGCGGTCAACAACTGCCTCCATTTTTTGTAAACGTTGCACAAAGCGCTGATTTGTCCCTTGCAAAGCAGCACTGGGGTCGAGATTATGCCAACGGGCAAGTTGCATAATCGCAAACAGTAAATCCCCTAATTCAGCTTGTTGCCGTTCCGGTGTTTCCTCCGCCAACGCCTGTTGAAACTCCCCCAACTCCTCGTGAAACTTAGCCCAGACCCCAGCGATATTTTCCCACTCAAACCCCACAGCCGCCGCCTTCTGGGAAATCTTCATCGCCGCCATCAACGGGGGAAGAGTCCGACCATAACGACCGAGTTTAGCACTAAATTGATGCTTCTCTGGAGTTTCCCCTTTTTCCGCCGCCTTAATTGCCTCCCAATTTTGCCGCACCTCATCCACACTTTCCACCGACACATTACCAAACACATGAGGATGACGACGAATCAACTTTTGTGAAATCCCCCTAGCCACCTCCTCCAAATTAAACTGCCCAGATTCCCCAGCAATTTGGGCTTGCAGTACCACCTGTAATAATAAATCTCCTAATTCTTCAGCGATCGCCTCCTGATCCCCTTCCCGAATCGCATCCACTACCTCATAAGCTTCCTCAATCACATAAGGAATCAAACTTTGGGGCGTTTGTGCCAAATCCCAAGGACAACCCCCATCAGGCGATCGCAACCTAGCCACCACCTCAATCAACTCTTGCAACGCCACCAAACTCTCATCCATAAAACCTCCGCGTACCTTTGCGTTAAAAAAGTTATCTCTTTGACCTAGCCCGATGTACGCCACTTTTCATCACTTTACGCCTCTTAATTTTGCCACTAGGAAGCAAACCCCGAACCCCCTGCTTTTGCACCCGCTTATAAGCCGATCCCCCCCAATCGCTAAGAGAATGACTCATCGCCCCCAACTCTAAACCCAAAAATAAAGCCAAATATTCCGTACCGTAAACCGCAAGCGATCGCCCCAAAATCCCACCTAAATCTTGCCAAGTAAAAGTAATATTCCCCAACTTTTGGGCAATCATCAGCATTACAATCGCCAAAATAGCCAGCAAGCAACCCAGATAAATTACTCGCAGTGTAGTACCAATAATCGGCCCGTGAGATAAAAAAGAGCGATGACGCAGGCTTTTTTGATAAGGTAGCCAAATCCAGCGCAAAAAACCCCAGCGTTGGAATTGACGCGAGTAAATATCTAAATCCGGGCCGAACATCAGCCCGCTAAACATAAATCCACCGGCAACCAATAAAGTTACATTGCTACTGCGAGTTTGCCAGAAAGTCACACCAGCAATGAACGGCAGAGCATATAAAGTAATGCGATCGTGCGTTCGACCAGAGGGCATTCTCAGTGTTGTTAACGTAGCGGGGTGTAAACCCGTGCTTGCTTCCTGAGTGATTATAAGATAAAAAAATATTTTTCCCAAAAGTACTAGCGCGATTAAAAATATTTTGCTATGATGTTTAACTGTGAGAGAAACGGGCGGTTAGCTCAGTTGGTAGAGCGCCTGCCTTACAAGCAGGATGTCATCAGTTCGAGTCTGGTACTGCCCACTTTAATGAAATGTTTTATAGGGTGTTAACTGGTTGTATAGTAGCAGTTAGCACCCTTAAAGCTTTTTGATGGTCTGGATATCTTCAGAACGCGCCTGGTTGTGACAGCGTTAAAAATTTGATTATTGTAGTTACATTGACCTATGAGCAAAGGTACCCTGTTTGATAAAGTTTGGCACTTACACACTGTTGGTACACTTCCTTCAGGACTGACACAACTATTTATTGGACTTCACCTGATTCATGAAGTCACAAGTCCCCAAGCCTTTGCGATGTTACGCGAGCGGGGTCTAAAAGTACTGTTTCCTGAGCGGACTGTGGCCACAGTTGATCACATAGTACCTACGGAAAATCAGGCACGGCCATTTGCCGATCGCTTGGCAGAAGAGATGATCCAAGCACTGGAACAAAACTGTCAAGAAAATAATATTACTTTTTATAACATTGGTTCTGGTAGTCAAGGTATAGTCCACGTCATCGCCCCAGAACAAGGACTGACCCAGCCAGGTATGACCATCGCCTGTGGAGATAGCCACACATCTAGTCATGGGGCATTTGGTGCGATCGCCTTTGGGATTGGTACTAGTCAAGTCCGCGACGTTCTCGCCTCTCAAACTCTGGCTTTATCTAAACTGAAAGTCCGCAAAATCGAAGTCAACGGTACTTTGAATCCTGGTGTTTACGCCAAAGATGTCATTCTCCATATTATCCGGACACTGGGCGTAAAAGGTGGTGTAGGTTATGCCTACGAATATGCCGGCACCACCTTTGCCCAAATGAACATGGAAGAGAGGATGACCGTTTGTAACATGGCAATTGAAGGTGGTGCCAGGTGTGGTTACGTCAACCCCGATCAAGTCACCTACGATTACTTAAAAGATAGAGACTTTGCCCCTAAAGGCGCAGATTGGCAGCAAGCTGTGGCTTGGTGGGAATCCATCAAGAGTGATGCAGATGCGGAATATGATGATGTAGTAGTATTTGATGCTGCTGATATTCCCCCGACAGTGACCTGGGGAATTACTCCCGGTCAAGGTATTGGAGTTAACCAGTTTATCCCCAAACCAGAAGAACTGCCAGAAGAAGACCGATTCGTTGCCGAAGAAGCTTACCGATACATGGATTTGTTTCCCGGTCAACCGATAAAAGGCACTAAAATTGATGTCTGCTTTATCGGTAGCTGCACCAATGGCAGAATCAGCGATCTGCGGGAAGCTGCGAAAATTGCTCAAGGTCGTCGCGTTGCTGAGGGAGTCAAAGCCTTTGTTGTTCCTGGTTCCGAACGAGTGAAGCAAGAAGCCGAAGCCGAAGGACTAGACAAAATCTTCCAAGCAGCCGGATTTGAGTGGCGCGAACCAGGATGTTCTATGTGTCTGGCCATGAACCCCGACAAATTACAAGGGAGACAAATCAGCGCTTCTTCCTCCAACCGCAACTTTAAAGGACGACAAGGTTCATCCTCTGGTCGCACATTACTCATGAGTCCGGCAATGGTTGCCACTGCGGCGATTAAAGGAGAAGTATCTGATGTGCGTGAGTTGCTGTAACCTCACATCAATCTCCGTTTCCTCTGTGTCCTCTGCGGTTGATTTTTTCAAAATTTTGCCTCAATCACAAAGCAATCATTCCCGTAAAAATTTAAATCTATGGTCAGTGAAGTTAAAGAAATTTCTGGGCGTGCTGTACCCCTAGTTGGCGATGACATCGATACAGATCGCATCATTCCCGCCCGCTATTTAAAAGCCATCACCTTTGATGGATTAGGTGAAGGCGCATTTATCGATGACCGCAAAGCCTTAAACGGAGAACATCCCTTTGACCAACCCCAATACCAAGGGGCAAAAGTTTTAATAGTTAACCGTAACTTTGGCTGTGGTTCATCACGAGAACACGCACCCCAAGCGATCGCTAAATGGGGAATTCAAGCTTTAATAGGTGAAAGCTTTGCAGAAATCTTTTTTGGTAACTGTGTAGCCATGGGGATACCCTGCGTCACAGCTGATGCAGCCACCGTTAAACAACTACAAGAACTCGTAGCTGCCAATCCCCAAGTAAGTGTGACAGTGAATTTAGAAAATTTACAAGTGCAAGTTGGTGATTATATTGCCCCAGTTGTCATGGGTGAAGGGACAAGAAGCACTTTCATTGCTGGGACTTGGGATGCTTGTGGTCAGTTAGTAGCTAATGCTAACCAAGTTCGGGCAACAGCTGCGAAACTACCTTATGTAGGTTGGGCAAGTTAGCCGCACTTTTGAGAGTAAAGGTAAGTAAATGACCAAGATGGCACCTGCCATTGTGATCCTGGGACAAAATAGTGTGTCAGTCGCCCGTAAAATCATCAGCGTCCTCCCAGGGGCGACATTATACGGATTGGCCGGGCGCACATCTGGCGTTGATGTCAGCTTCACAAATTTTGGTGACACACTGCGGGAGTTATTTGCACAGGGAACGCCTCTAATTGGTATTTGTGCCACTGGCATCCTGATTAGAACACTAGCACCAATGCTTGCCAATAAAAAGCAGGAACCGCCAGTGTTAGCTGTAGCTGAAGATGGTAGTGCTGTTGTGCCTCTTTTGGGCGGACTTAGTGGCGTGAATGATTTGGCACGGCGGATTGCTGAGTCCCTGCATGTTAAACCTGCAATTACCACTACAGGTGATATTCGTTTCCACACAGCGTTACTATCTCCGCCCCCTGGATATTATTTAGCCAACCCAGACGATGCCAAGAAATTTATCTCAGATTTACTAGCTGGGGCACAGGTGAAGCTTGAAGGTACAGCGCCCTGGTTGAGTAATAGTCAACTACCCATAGACCCCAAAGGCAATTTGACCATCCAGATTACAGAACGCTTAGTAACTCTCACACCCAACTGCTTGGTTTATCACCCAGCAACCATAGCGATCGCCGTTAGTGACACTGTGGATGTAGCTTTAGTACAACAGCTACTAACTGATGCCGAACTCGCCCCCGCATCAGTAGCTGGGATTTTTGCACCCATTACTATGGCAGCAAACCCAGCCATAAAAGCCATTGCTCAAGCCTTCAATGTGCCTACCCGCTTCTTCACCCCAAATCAATTAAAAAGTTTCCTATCACAAGGTTATAGCCCTGCCCAAGCCATAGCCTACACTGTAACTTCCGCATCTCCCACCCTGCGGTCAGCCGCGATCGCATCGACATCTCCTCATGTAGCCATAGCCATTGCCCCTGCACCCATCGATCCCAGCACCATCGGTCAACCACAAGGAAGATTAGCAATTATTGGCACTGGCCCTGGTGGTTCACAGTGGATGTCTCCGGAAGTGAAAGAAATACTCAAGTCGGTAACTGATCTAGTGGGTTACAAAACATACCTAGATTTAGTTGGTTCTCTCGCTGATGGCAAACAACGCCATGAGTCAGACAACCGCCAAGAAATTTCCCGAGCAACAATGGCACTAGATTTGGCAGCAACAGGGCGATATGTAGCAGTTGTCTCCTCTGGTGATCCGGGTATATATGCAATGGCTGCGGCTGTATTTGAGGTATGCGATCGCCACAATAAACCAGAATGGGAAAGTATCGAAATTCACGTTGCACCGGGTATATCAGCAATGCAAGCTGCATCTGCGGCAATTGGTGCGCCTTTAGGCCATGACTTCTGCGCGATTTCCTTGTCTGACATTTTAAAACCCTGGTCAATTATCGCACAAAGAATTGCGGCGGCGGCTCAAGCTGATTTGGCGATCGCTTTCTACAATCCTGTTTCCCAAGAGCGTACATGGCAACTGTCAGAAGCAAGAAATATCTTATTGCAGTATAGAAATCCTGATACTCCGGTAGTAGTAGCACGGAACCTTGGCAGACCAGGGCAGATGGTTAAGGTAATTAAACTTAATGAGTTAATACCAGAAGTGGCCGATATGCGGACAGTGATTTTAGTTGGTTCTACCCAAACCCGCACTATACTGCGCCGTAATGGTGAAATCTTTGTGTATACCCCACGTAGATATACTGAATAACAGCAATATTGTTCAGTTAAGGCTAAAACTAAATGTCTTAGTGTCTTAGTGGTAAAAAATAACTTTTGAACCACGAAGGCAAAAAGACGAGCCAGTGCTTTGGGCGGCTCCGCCGACTTGTAGCAACTGGCGCACAAAGCTGAAAAGCCTAAACTTTTGTCCGATTTCGCTGATTTTTTTATATCTCTTCTGGTGAGAAACACGGTGGATTCTCAGCAGGATATCAGATTCATTCCATAGTTCCCAATTCAGCCTGGGAACTATGGGAGCCTGTGAATTCTAATTAAATCTGACCGCTAAAGGCAGGCTTTACTTTGCGGTCAATCCTTTCCCCCAAGTCTTCGGCAATGGTTAAATTACCAGGTTTACAGCGCTTCACATTCACAAGTATTCCTTGTGCCCCTTCGACCTCCAAATCTTCTATGTAGCCTTTAAGGGCTACTTTGGCATCAGCAGAACTCAGAAATGGCCCGAAGTAGTAGGTACAACGGGGATTTTGCGTGACAATCTCAACCCACCAAGCTAAGCCCAGGTTGTGGAATGTGTTAATCAAAGATTCCTTCAGGTTATCCCAAATCGTTTTCATGGTTGTCGCCGATTTATCAATGTGGTACTGAATATTAAAGGAAAGGATATGGTGATGTTTTTTCTTTTACATTTCTTTATACTCTGTTACTCTTCTTTTTTAAAGAGGTTTTTGTAATTTATCTAGGTATAAAGTGTTTAATGACCGTTGGCGATAGATTTCATAAAGCGCCATACCCGCCGCTACTGAGGCATTGAGACTAGGGGTTTTACCCAGCAGGGGTATTGACACCAAGACATCGCAGGAGCGTTGTGTTAACATGCTCAGACCTTCGCCTTCAGAGCCAACTACCAGAACAATAGGGCCACTGAAATTAACTGTGTGCAGAGGTTCGCTGCCAGTGGCGGCGGTGCCGTAAATCCAAAAACCAGCCTCTTTCAATTCTTCTAAGGCACGGCTGAGATTAACTACTCTAGCTACAGGAAAGTTTTCTAAAGCACCTGCTGCCACTTTGACCACCGTAGAAGTGATCCCAGCCGCTCTGCGTTGGGGGATCACTAATCCCTGCGCACCGATGGCTTCGGCAGTGCGAATAATTGCTCCCAGGTTGTGGGGGTCAGTGATCCCATCAGCTACTACAATTACGGGATCAGTTACAGATTTTGCTTGGGCAATTAAATCAGGTAATTCGATGTAAGCATAGGGAGCAATTTGGGCTGCTATACCTTGATGATTTGCCCCATCAGTAATTTGGTCTAAGCGTCTAGGTTCTACTTCGTCAATAACTGTGCCACTTTCCTTGGCTTGGAGAATCAGATGATGAAAGCGGTGATCGTAGCGTAAACGGGTAGTAATCCAGATGCGGTTGAGATTGCGTTGACTTTCCAAGGCGCTCAAAACTGGATGGCGACCATAGATGAGATCGCTTTCTTCTGCTTGTTTTAACAATGGGGCCGAATGGGAGAAGTGGCGATGTGGGTGTGAGCTACCAGAGACGGGTTTGTTTTCCCTCTCTTCGTGTCGAGGGCTGCGAAGAGAATTAGTAATCACACGCTTGCCCTTCAGTTTTAAGGGTTGCCCACGATTCGGTTCACTAGGAGTTTGGATTTTCCTTGGTTTACTAGTCATATGAGTTTCGGTTATAGCTGATGAATGGACATGCCGATTCTTTGAATTTACTGAACCTCAAGTGCTGATTTTCCTATCACGAGATTGAGTCGATAACTATTTCTCTAGATGGAGTTTTTGCAACAATGCGGTTAAGCGTGAGGCATCGGTAAGATAAAGGTAGCCAATTAAAGTCTCTAAACTTGTTGCCTGCTGATAAATTTCGGGATCAACCCGCTTAGGGCGACTTGAGGTGGCGTTACGGCCCCGCCGGACAATTTCTAATTCGGCTGGACTCAGATGAGGAGTAAGCGATCGCAAATGTAGCGCTTGCGCTTCGGCTCTTACCTGTGCCACGACTAAACGATGGTAAGTGTCTGTGCGCTGCATAGGCAGCAGATAGAACATCCTAACATACAGTTCATAAATTGCATCGCCTAAATAAGCTAAAGCCGTAGGAGAAATTTGGGGGATTTGCGACTGCGAAATTTCTAAGGCTAATGGCCCTGCGGTTGCCAACAGTGCTTGATTCCAAGATGAATCTGGCGTGGAAGTTTCATCTTGTCCATCTAATAGCTCGTTCTCCTGGGATATCACAAATTCATCATTCCTTAACGGGCTACAGTTGGCAGGCATCTTCCCAGAGATTTGTTTTTCCTGAAGCCAGCCATGTTGGTACACCTAGCATAATCAAGACTATCAATATATTATTTACTAATTTTATCTTTTTTAATTGCTGATTTACATTGACTCAGTTTTCTAGTATATACGCTTATCTACCTATTTTACTGAAATTTTTATTGATAACTTTTGAAAATAAACTTGCTAGTTTTGTCTACCAAGAATTGTTATTTATGAATACTAGCCAAAAGCCACACTCCTTTGAGTAAGCAGCATTCATCATTTATTTTATCAGTATTTGTGTCTCCTGGATTTGTAAACCTCTCTCGCAAGGAGAGAGGTCTTTTGTCAGCGTTTCTAAAAATTAAGCTAACCAGATAAAACAACGGATAGCTAAATTGATTTCTCTGGACAAACAATCAAGACTACTTGATGTTTTCTAGAGCTGCATCAACTGAAGTTTGCAGCGCTAGAAACTTCTCTAAGCGAACAAGCTTGACAGTTTGAGTCACTCGGGCATTCGTGACAATTTGCAGAGTACCGCCGGCAGTTTGAGCTTGCTTGGCTAGCTGCACCAGAGCGCCCAAGCCGGAACTATCAACAAAGTCAATTTGTGAAAGATCCAGAATAATATGCTTTGGACCCTCATCAATTTTATTGCCAAGTACTTTGCGAAATGTCGGCTCAGAAAATGCGTCTAACAAACCTGTGAGGCGGAATAGCTGACAGTTATCCCGGGCTTCACGAGTGCCTCTCAGGCTCACGGTTAGATTCAGTGGCTCAGCAATAATTCCCTCCTCATGGTTAAAGTGAACGCTCCAGTATAGATGGTTTTGGGACGATTTGTCTACAATCTGCTGGGGTAAGGGAGATGGG
>JADEXK010000124.1 GCA_015207155.1 Nostocales cyanobacterium LEGE 11386
TTTAGCTATCGCTTTGACATGTTCTTGAAGAGCTTGCTTTTGTTCTGGAGTCATCGTTAAGTAAATTTTCTCGTCTTACTTATCCTGACTGATTTTTAACCTCTTTGCCAAAAAGTGAGATGCTCCCTGGTATAAGTTTTGAATTAACTTTTACTCAAGTTTATAACCGAATTTACTCAGTAATTAAACGTAGTAATTTAGAAAAAAACTTGTAATAATTTTACAGATAATCTATAGGAGCTTTACCCAATTAAGACTCCCGGTTTCGTAGACTGGTGTTTGTATGCTCAGCTACTAAATATGGCTACTAATTACGGTTGTGTCTTCAAGCAGCAGTATTGTTGAACAGCTCAAGCCTGTAGTCAAGCCAACCCAAATTTATCAGCAGCAGCAGTATAAAGCCATACTTGAAACCCGATGGAGACTTGTTGATGAAAAAGATTTTTCAAACCCTGATGATTGGCACTGCCATGGCTGTTGGTGTGAGCGCGGCCACTCTCCCAGCTCAAGCTGGAAGCCTCACTGGCGCTAATATTGGCGGCAGCGCATCACAAGATTTTTATGTCTATGATTCCAATAGTACTCAAACTTTTAAGGTAGAAAATCCCACAGCCAATGATATTCAAAGAGTTTTAGATGGCAACGCTGCAAGTCCTACGGGCAACATAGAATTGAGGGCTAGCAGCGAAGCCGCCGGTTTTGATTTCACCAAAAATACTACTTTGGCAGGGACAATTAATGGTAAGAATCTTACCCTCAGTAGTTTGACCTTGGATGACTGGACTGGTTCCTACCAAGGAACAACCTTTGGTCAGTATTGGTTTAACCAAGCTTTATCTGCCAATGGTTTTGGTAGTTTAGTCGGGACAACCATGGGTCAGGGTTTGTTTGCCACTTTTGTCAGTAATGGAGGTTTTCAACGGTTTAGCGACCCCAATATCTCCTATGTCAATCAAGATGACACTAGTGGTTTAATTAGCATTGGGTTAGCAGGTCACTTTGATGCTAGCAATCTGTTGCTAGGTGTTGTACCTAATTATCTCAGGCCACTATTGGCTGGTCGCGTCATACAAGCTAGTGAAATCGTCAAGTACACCTATGAAGGCAAAACAGACTACCTGTTCAGTTTTCAAGCTACAAATTCAGGTTTAACTGAAAAAAGTGATGGTGTATCACACAGTGGCAATTATGAAGTTTACATCCAAGGTGTACCACCAACCTCAGTCCCAGAACCTTCAATAATCTTAGGACTGCTGGGTTTTGCTGGCATTTTTGCTGCTCAACGCCAAGTAAAAAAAGTATCTGGTTGAGGCTGCGGTTAAATACCAAATAAGAACTAAAGGAGCTACATGCTCCTTTTTTTTATGAAATCTTAATCTTTCTACTGTAATATTATTATGGTGTTCAGCACAACTATGCTCTGCAAAAATCAGCTTTGTTTACCTTGAAAAATGGCAAATGCAGTATTTAGAAAAATCAGATTTTTTGCCATCAATGAAAAAATAATTAAAGCAAATCTTAAATTTTGCTTATTTTTGGAGATTTAGATAATAATAGAGATGTGATTAAATTGTAGACAAATTTAGTTGATTAATCTTTGTGGGCATATTATATAAGCTAATTGTCTATAAATTTAATTATTGTTTTTTGACTTAAGATGAGAAGTAAAAATGACAGCACACTTACTCACTAAAAATCATCAATTAGATTTGCATAAATTAAAACGAATTTTATTAATCGAAGATAATGATGCCAATAGGATGTTGCTAAGTGACTATCTCAGCTACTGTGGCTATATTGTCCAAAGTTTATCAAATGGTAATACTCTTTTATCAACAATAGAAAAGTTCCAACCAAAGTTAATGTTATTAGATTTGAAATTACCAGATATTGACGGTTACTCACTACTAGAACAAATTCGACAAACACCAGGTTTATCAAAAATACCTATCATTGTAGTCTCAGCTTTTGCGTTTAAAGCCGATCAAGAAAGGGCTATGAATTTAGGTGCTAGTCACTATTTTGTCAAACCTGTAAATCTCAATACTTTAATCCTGACAATTGAAAAAGAGTTAGCCTATAATCGCTATATTTAAAGATTTCTCATTACCCGACATCTATTCATCGTTTTGTTCACTAATAAAATCTTCAACTTTGTCATTCATAGTTTGCATATAACTACCAATTTCATAAATCTTACGTTGCACTTGTGCTAGCATTAAAACTGCGGTTTGCAATTCATTAAGCGCTTCAGCCATAGCCTCACGGTAATTAGACTCAAAATCTTGAATATCCATTAGTTCGCTCTTATCTTCATCATTTTATTGGGTGTACTTTTTATCATAATCATAGATTTAATTTAAGAAAACCGTTAATTCGCCTAATATGAGAATTTAAGTAATAATCAGGATTATTGCTTATGAAGATAAAACTAATCAAAACTTTTATTTAATGATTTAATTGATATATAGAGCTAGTTTTAGCATACTAAAAACAAGAATGCTTAGGTTAACATATCAAAATTTTACTAACAAAAAATAATGATAAATTTTATAGAATTAATAATTTAAATAAATCCAAATATTTCTAAAAATATGGCTAATTTTTTCTAAAAATTACTAGATACACTTAAGTAATTTTACAAAATATCATAGCCATGTTCATATTTATAAACTGAAGTATAGATCTCACCTCCAGAAAGTGTGTACTTCATTTTTACTTGATAAATAACCTGTAAAATCAACACAAAAACTATATTTTTCTTAAAATAAAGATAGGTAAATTTGTAGAATTACCTAAGTTAAGTTGTGACAATATCTGCTCAAATACTACCACTGGTGAAAGATCCAGATCGTCTGTCAACCCGTTTAGCTGAAATTCCGTCAGAACCGGGAGTTTACTTCATGCGGGACGGGAACGATCAAATTATATATATAGGCAAGTCCCGAAAATTGCGATCGCGTGTCCGTTCTTATTTTCGGGATGGGTACAACAAAAGCGAACGCATAGCCACAATGGCCAAGCAGGTGACAGAAATTGAGTTCATTGTCACCGATACGGAGGCTGAAGCTTTGGCGCTGGAAGCCAACTTAATTAAGCAGCATCAGCCATACTTTAACGTGCTGCTTAAGGATGATAAAAAATATCCTTATGTCTGTATCACTTGGTCAGAAGACTATCCACGGATTTTCATCACTCGCAAACGCCAAATTGGTAAAGCCAAGGATAAATTTTACGGCCCTTATACAGATGCGGGTTTGTTGCGAGAAATATTACGGATATCTAAACGCATCTTTGCATTGCGTCAACGACCTCAGCCACTATTCAAAGACCGTCCTTGTTTAAATTATGACTTAGGGCGCTGTCCAGGTGTGTGTCAACAGTTGATTTCACCTGAAGAATACCGCAAAACAGTGCAAAAGGTAGCGATGGTATTCCAAGGACGGACTCAGGAACTGATTGACATCCTCACAGCACAAATGCAAACAGCAGCCGAGGCGTTAAATTTTGAGTCGGCGGCGCGGATTCGTGATCAGATAGCCGGGTTAAAGTCACTGACTGCCGAGCAAAAAGTTTCCTTACCAGATGATACAGTTTCACGGGATGCTTTAGCGCTGGCAGCTGATGAACAACACGCCTGTATGCAATTGTTTCAGATTCGCGCTGGACAATTGGTAGGACGCTTGGCATTTGTAGCGGATACTCAAGCAGAACCAGGTGCTATTTTACAACGAGTTTTAGAAGAACATTACCAAACTGCTGATGCGGTGGAAATTCCCACAGAAATTTTAGTCCAGCACGATTTACCAGATGCAGAGATATTGGCGGATGTCTTAACTCAGCGCAAGGGCAAAAAAGTGACAATTTTAACTCCCCAGCGCCAAACCAAGGCAGAATTAATTGAGATGGTAGAGCGAAATGCCCAGTATGAATTGCAAAGAATGCAAAAATTAGGCGATCGCAATCACCAAGCAATGCAAGATTTAGCCGCCATTCTTGACTTACCAGATTTACCCCACCGCATCGAAGGTTATGATATTTCTCACATTCAAGGGTCAAATGCTGTAGCTTCCCAAGTGGTGTTCATCGATGGGTTACCTGGTAAGCAGCACTATCGCCATTACAAAATCAAAAATCCCACAGTCACAGCAGGACATTCAGATGATTTTGCTAGTTTAGCTGAAGTTATCCAACGGCGGTTTCGCAAGTATGGGGAAGATCCACAGCTATTACGGGTGGGGAATCCTGACTGGCCGGATTTAATTATGATTGATGGTGGTAAAGGTCAATTATCTTCCGTTGTTGCTGTTTTGCAAGAAATGAATTTGTTAGAAGACTTGCGAGTTATCAGTTTGGCGAAGCGGCGAGAAGAGATTTTTTTACCGGGAGAATCTCAACCCTTAGAAACTGATGCAGAACAACCGGGGGTGCAGTTATTGCGGCGATTACGGGATGAAGCACACCGATTTGCGGTGAGTTTTCATCGTCAGCAACGCAGTGATAAATTGAAGCGATCGCGTTTAGATGAAATTCCTGGCTTAGGACACCATCGTCAAAAGCAGCTTTTGGGACATTTTCGCTCTGTTGATTATATTCGGCAAGCAACACCGACACAACTCGCTGAAGTTCCGGGAATTGGGCCAAGGTTAGCCCAAGAAATTTATGATTATTTTCATCCTGCTTAACTTATATCTTGCACCTGGAAATAAGGAAGTCAAATCCACAACTACGTGCCAGAGAAATTATCTGTTGAAGGTAAAGTAAAAAAGAAGACATAACAATTTGTGGAAAGATAAACACAAGAGCAGTGTGTGCTGCTTGTCCCCAGTCAGGTAAATCCTTAGGATTGGTAGATAAATAAGCCCAATGTGCCAAGATGAAAGTTAAGAAGGAAAGGACTAACCAACGGTAAACGCCTAACAGGGTGGCTTGACCAAAACGGTGAAGACCAAAACGGTGCTTTGCAGTTTTAAACCAGCCCTCAATCTGCCATCGACGTTTCCCCCACCAATTAATAGTGCTGGCTTTGAGTTGTCTTGTAGACAAAACAAAACGTTTTTCGAGCTTACCGTCATGACGTTTGAGGTAGAACCAAGATACCCAGACGGGACAATTAAAGCGTTGCAAGCGAACTTGTTGACCACGTTTGTGCAAACGTTTTAAGCGTCGCCCATCAGTTAGTCGGCGACTGGACAACAGACCCGTAACGGCATGATATTTGAGTGAGCGCACACTATGAATAAAATCAGCACTGCCAAAAGCAGTATCTGCCAAAACCATAACTTGAAAGTGTTTGGTGAATGATTTAGGTAAATTCTTGAGCAGTTTTAGACCCAACTGAGCAGGAGATGGAGTACCTTTACCTCTCCAAACGCGAAAGCTCCAAGGTATTCGCCATTGCCCGACAACGAGATACATCACGACTAGATGCAATCCACGTTTACGGTTGTACACGCGGATTAAATGGTCAAATTCTTTGAATTTACCGCATTTTTCCAGGGTGGTTAGGTCAAGAATAACTTGTAGTTGAGGTCTGCGACCTTGAGGACAAACAGAGAGAATCGCACTTTGGATGTGCTTACGGATAACGCGAATGATTTGACGGGTTGGCCAATCATATATATTCAAGAAGCGACTGATAGCACTAGCCGATTTGGTTTGACTGTGCTGTGGTAGAGGATAGCCTTTTGCCTCCAAGAATAATCCCAACATAGCGTTGAAAGTTTCTCGTTGGTAAGCAGAAGGGATTAATGATTCTAAGATGTAAACTAGCTCTTGGGCGTGAGCAAGAAGATATTTCATAGTTCTTGCTCATAAATCGAATGAATACGCCCTTTTCTCTCATATTTGGGTCACTTTAAGCAATAAGAGCAGCTTTAATTGTACTGGAGAGCAACTAAGTGACTCATGAAAATGATAATCGCGCTTTAGGTGTGAGTGGGTGAGCGACGCTCACCCACTCACACCAGCCCCTCTCCATGATTATCATTATCTATAAAATTGTTCACTGAGATATTCAAGTATTTAAAGCGTTATCAAGTGTTATCAATTACTTTGTACTCAGTATGTAGTTACCTAACAAATATGTAATAGTTGATACTTTTATTATACATATTCAGTGTTTATCCAGCTAGGTGCAAGATATAAGTTAAAGAAATTATTCTGGTGAAACGTCTATTTTCAGATCCCCGACTTTTTTGAAAAGTCGGGGATCTTGTTTAGGAAATATTAACTAAATCTTAAGTCTGTTATTTTGTGACTCACTATACAGTATTTTATGGCTTTTAATTTTTGAATAAAATAACAGATGTTTTTCAATTACCTGAAATCACTGAAACTCAGCCTCTCTCAAGGCATTAATAATTGGGATCACTCAATCTCTAAGCAATGCCAACTAAGAAAATTAATTTATATATCTAAAGTGGGATGGTAAAACCACTGAAATATGTAACATAATAAGGATGATAAATAAAAAAAGTCAAATCTAAAATTTTGTTTAAAATATTCAACCAATATTCAGGCTGTTTGTTAACTTGAGCCAAACCAAAATTTTGGCTGATTAAATTTGTAGTTTTGTCAAATAATAAATATTTACAACCAGGGGTTTTAACATGAATATAGTACAAAAAATTCACTGCCCAAACTGTGGCAGTGAAGCAGAACGTCATTATATTTCTGATAGTCAATTAACTCGGACACAATGCCCAATTTGTGATTACTTGATGATCAATTGCACTCGGACAGGCAAAGTGATTGAGGCTTATGCTCCAGGCATTCATGTAAATTTAAGAAAACAATTAAGTGCAGATATTAAGTAACGTGAGTCTCCAACGGAGGCGAAGTTGCGGGAAGAGCGAAAGAAACATAATCCTCCGTACTTTTTACTCCTCACTCAGCACTCAGCACTCAGCACTCTTATTTACTTGCACGTAGTTGTCCACAAGCAGCATCAGCTTCTAAACCACGGGAATAGCGGACACTAACAGCTATTTGTTGTTGTTTTAGCACGTTGACAAAAGCTTGAATGCGATCGCGATTGGGGCGTTTGTAGTCAACTTCCTGAATAGGGTTGTAGGGAATCAAATTTACATGACTTTGGAATCCCCGCAGACATTTTGCCAGTTCCCAAGCGTGTTCTGGCAAATCGTTGAACCCAGCCAGCAGGACGTATTCAAAAGTGACACGCCGTCCCGTAATTTCTACATATTCTCGACATTCTGTGAGTAAATCTTCTAGAGGATAGGGGCGGGCGCTGGGGATGAGTTTTTCTCGCAGTGCTTGGTTAGGTGCGTGAAGGCTTACAGCCAGAGTGACTTGCAGATGGTGTTGGGCAAACTGACGGATGCGATCGCGAATCCCGACTGTAGAAACAGTCAGCGATCGCTGTCCAATACCGACATCTTGATTCAGAGATTTCAAAGATGCCAAGACATTCTCAGTATTTAATAACGGTTCACCCATGCCCATAAACACCACATGGCTGACGCGTTGCTGAAAATCTTCTTGTACAGTCAATACTTGATCGACAATTTCATGTCTGCCGAGGTTGCGCGTGTAACCGCCCTTACCAGTAGCGCAGAAATCACACGCCATTGGGCAACCCACCTGAGTAGAGACGCAAACTGTCAGGCGTTTTTCTGTGGGAATGCCCACGGTTTCAATGATTTGACCATCTGCAAGTCGCAGGAGATACTTAATTGTGCCATCGGGTGCAACAGCACGGTGATGTATGGTTGAGCGGCCAATGGGTATTTCGGCAACTTCTGCACGCCATTGTTTAGGAAACACAGAGATATCCGCAAGCGATCGCACTCCCTTTTGATAAATCCACTCATGCAGCTGCTTACCTCTATATGCAGGTTGTCCTTGCTGTTGTACCCAAGCGCTTAAATCGGTAACCGAAGCACCTAACAAGGGAGGAATTAGTTGTGTTTTTCCTGGAATGGGTAAGTCAAGACCAGAAACAAGAGGCGTAGCAGACATAAAAATTAAGAGTTGATGCTGGATCTCTATGCTACAACTTTCAGATTAACTTGGTCGTGATTATCTGGCTCAAGATCATGGTAGGGCGGTAAGCAAAGCTATGCCGTCAGGCTTATCGCTTACTCAGATTTTAGAGCGTGCGATGCAAATTTTTACATCAATTAACCAAAGGTTGAGCCATTCCAACCCCACATTGAACCCTGGGAATCAGCAAATTCTATATAAATCCGATTTTTAGGTACACCCAAACTTTGATTAATTTGTTGGCAAAAGTCCTGACTCATCGCTTTGGTTTGGTCTGGCTTCATTGTCCCGACACTTTTAATTTCAATGTAGCAAACTGGGTCTGTAGTGCCTGCAAATGTCATCGGAATTCCCGCTTCAAAAGCCGTCATTACGTAAGATTCAGGTTTTCCCAGATGTTTCGCTAACTTACCTGATAAGTTCTTCAGCATTGCCTCAACTTCAGCTTTTTGGGTAGCAGATATGGAAGTTTGCACTTTAATTAAAGGCATAGTAGGGAATGAGATTTAGGGTTTTGTTGATATTGTTTTAGTTTATCGTTCGCGTAGCGCATACCGCAGAGTCACAGAAAACACAGAGTAAAGATTATTATGGTTATTCCCTTGCTATCCCCATCTTCTGATGGATAACCACCTAAACCTATAGATTGATGAATACTTTGATTCCAGGAGAGAAACTAAAGTAAGTATGACTACAAAAATTACTTATGTGGAAACACATTTGTAATTATGTAAGGAGGAAATATGGCATCTCAACAATACAAGCGTGCAATTGGTACATTCTCTAATCGACAACAAGCCGAAGCAGCGCTGAATGAACTGAGAAATTCAGGTTTCTTAATGGATAGAGTTTCTATCTTGGCTAAAGATATAGATCGCAATGACCAAATTGCTGGAGCTGAGGTCACAGATCGCGGTGATACTGAGGCTCAAGAAGGTGCTGGTATTGGTGCCACTACAGGCACTGTCTTGGGTGGTCTCGGTGGCTTACTCGTGGGTCTTGAAGCTTTAATTATTCCAGGGGTAGGGCCTTTTCTAGCAGGCGGTGCCATAGCAACTACTTTAGCTGGTGCTGGACTTGGGGCAGCCGCAGGCGGTATTGTGGGAGCGCTGACTGGTTTAGGTATTCCGGAAGAAGAAGCCAGAGCTTACAGCGAACGGGTATCCCAAGGAGACTACTTGGTAATATTAGAAGGTTCTGAAGCAGAAATTGAGCGTGCTGGTTCTATTTTGAGAAATCATGGGATTCGTGAGTGGAGAGTACATAATGTCACCAATGGTGGTAGCTACAGTTCTGATGTCACCGCTACTACAGAAAGATATCCCGAAAGAACTACTACCGACCCAGATGTGAAAGTCGTTGACAGACGGGATCGGATTAGCTAGTGACTTCAATAACATTCAGTAGTGCTGAGTAAAGATTTTACTCAGCACTTTTTTGGTCAACGAATAGTTTAACAAGCATCTAATTATTTAATTTTGGATTTTAAAGGTCTCGATTGGGCAAAAATTATGTATACATTTTTATAAAAATTCTGTTTTAAACTAGATATTTTGATGCAATTAATCTTAACAAATTAGGGTATTATTTATAAAGTCTGAGGGCTATAGAGCGTATTTACTCACATTTTAGCTTTCATGTCGCCCCCTCAAAGTTTATACATGCTTCGCCAAAATACTTCAGTAATACTTGCCTTCCTCTTAACTTTATCCAACTCCAGCGCGATCGCCTTTTCTGATAGCCAAGATTATTGGGCTAAAGATTGTCTTCAGCAATTGGGCGAACGTAAATTAATTACAGGTTACCCCGATGGAAGCTTTCGTCCCCATGCAACTGTCACCCGCGCAGAAGCAGCCGTGCTAATGTTGAATGCTTTCCCCAATGCACCAGTGCAGCGCAGCACCATCAAATTCAAAGATGTACCTACCAATTATTGGGCAAATAAAGCCATTGCTACTGCTTATCAAAAGGGATTTTTTGCTGGTTATCCAGGGGAAATTTTTCAACCTTATCAACCAATTCCCAGGGCGCAAATTATCGGTGTGCTAGCTGGGGCGAAAAATTATAGTTCTCTGTCTAACCCAATGCAGACATTACAAAAGTATTTTGATGATGCAGCACAAATTCCTAACTATGCCCAAAATGCGATCGCTCAAGCTGCTATCAATAGTATTGTTGTTAACTATCCCAACGTCAAACAGCTAAAACCCCAGCAAAGTGCTACTAGAGGGGAAGTTGCAGCTTTGATGTGTCGGGCGTTAAATATCTACACTGTCCCCCCACAATATATTGCGGGAGTAGAAGTACATCCCCAAGAGGTGCGGCAATTACCAGGACAACTCAATAATATTCCTACCTTTAATAGTAATAGTCCGGAACTAGTGACAACCGATGGCATTTTGCTGTCAACCTTCCCCCCAGATGGCAAACAAGCGCCGGATGCACATTTAAATTATCCCTTCCAAGGCAGATTTGATGTATTCGCCCATCATATCGTCAGGGCAGAAACAGCAGCCCAAAGCCGCACGGTTTACCAAGGTATCATTGTCCATAATCCAGGAAATGGACCTGCAACATTGCAAGTATTACAAGCTGCTAGTTACCTTACCAGGGAAGCACTGTTTATCAGTTTGCCTGACATGGTAGATAATCTCCAAGGTACAGTTTACGCTGGCCCTGGCAGTCGGACTATGAATGATGTGTTGCGGGGCGTGAAACAAAATAATTTCCCGGAAAAATTGGTGATAGAACCAGGAAAAAGCCAAATATTAGCAAATTTAGCTATTCCTGTGCAGTCTCCATCTTCTAGCGGTCGCAGTACTATGATGCGATTGGAGAGCGATCGCCCAATCTATATGGCAAAATTATCCCAGAATAGCAACAGTCCGCCTAGTTTAGCCGAGTGGCAAAGACTTCTGGATACTGGCAGTTTAGCAGGAAAGCGTGATCCAATTCCTACGCCTCTCGATCCTCCCAGAGAACCAACGGTATTTAGTCGTGTGGCGGGTGTCTCCCAAGGGACGCAATGGCAAGCCCAAATTACAGATAATCCCAATGTGTCTGATTTGACAATACCGCAGCCAGGGCAGGGGTTTTCTTATCCTTTGGCAACTATACATTTAGTTACCCTCAGTACAGGGCAAATTCAGAGTGCAACCATGTTAAAACGCTATGCTGATACTGCTTATTTTGCTCATAGTAATTACGGTGTGGAATACAATCTGAGTTTGCCTTTACGTAATTTTAGCAATCAAACCCGGACTGTGACTGTATCAATCCAAACTCCTGTCAAGGATGAAGGGGGTAGTGATAGGTTACTGTTTTTACAGCCACGGGTGGAACAGGTATTTTTTCGGGGAACGGTAAGGGTGCGTTACACGGATGATAATGGTGTGAATAGGACGCGCTATGTGCATTTGGTACAGCGACGGGGACAAATGGGTGAACCTTTGGTGAGGTTGCAGATGCAAGCAGGGGAGACGCGACAAGTACAGGTGGATTTTTTGTATCCTCCTGATGCTACTCCACCGCAGGTTTTGACTGTGAGGACTGAGGGGTGAATGTATCACGCAAAGACGCAAAGGTTTTTTAGGTAGAGTTGAGAAGGGTGAGTTTTTGATGAGGTGGGGTTATGGTTGCGAGTCCAGAAAGAAATTATATGAGTTCTCAGGAGTATTTGGAATGGGAAGAAGGACAAGAAATTAAGTACGAATATATTAATGGTGAAGTCTTCGCCATGACAGGGGGGACTATTCCCCATAATGATATAGCTTTCAATTTGGCTTCGGCATTAAAAAGCCACTTACGTGGGGGAGGATGTCGTGTCAATATTGCAGATGCAAAGGTAGGTGTATCGGAAAATGGACCCTTTCACTATCCAGATGTGGTTGTCAGTTGTCATCCCAAGGATAAACAAGCTATTAAATTCATTCAGTATCCTTGTCTGATTGTTGAAGTACTCTCCCCTAGTACCGAAGCTTATGACAGGGGTGGTAAGTTTACGCACTATCGCCGTATCGCAACTTTGCAAGAGTATGTGCTAATTGATGCTAACAAAATGAGTTTAGATTGTTTTCGGTTAAATGATAGAGGTTTATGGGAGTTACATCCTTACGCAAAAGAGGATGAGGTTCATTTAACTAGCGTTGATTTTCGCTTTCCTATATCTCTGGTTTACGAAGACGTGCAGTTTGGAGTATGAGTGGGAATGCGAACCACAGAGGGCGATCGCTTGAGTAGTTGGTATAAAATGTTGTGTTGTGGCAGGCGATCGCTTGAGGTTTCGGTTAAAATGGCCACAATATTGATATTGATATCATGGCGGAAACTGGCAGAATCAGGGTTGCTAAAGATAAAGCTCAATTAGTTAAAGATTTAACATCTTCAGATGGGGGTACAGGGCCTTTCCAGACTTTTGCTGATGTGATTGTCTTTGCTGCGGCGTTGGGTGCAAAGCATAAAAAGCGTGTCCCGTTAGGAGAAATTTCTAAAAGAGAACCTTCACCCATTCCTCAAGAACAATTCATTGTGAGAGGATATGATACCGTTATAAGTCTACTCGCAGTTACTGAAACTCAAGATATAAAAGTTTTATCTCTTAATGAAGATAATAATAATGAAAAACGGAATTATATCTTTGAAGAATATGTCAATGGTGGTCTAGAAATATTACAACAGGAGTTAAGAGGAGCGGTAGATTATTCAGAAAGGCTTTTATTAGTTTTAAATTCTCAACGTTTTGAAAATGAATTAGGAGAAGAAGAATTTGATTTAAGTAAATTTATTTAATAGTCATAAAATTTAACAATCAATGGATCAATTAGAACAGATATCAAATAAGCGTGATTTGGTTTATTATTGCGAATGTTTTTCTAATCTTCAAGTATATAAGAATTCTAAAAAAGGGGAAGCACTTAATAAGCCAATCTTAATTTTATCTATCATCGAATTAATCACACAAAATATAATGGCTCTCCCAGAGTGGTTATGATAAAATACTAAGAAAAAAGCAAATATATCTCAATACAATTAGCAGTGATTGGTGGGAACAACCCAAGCGGGGAAGGAAATACAGAAGTAATTGAAAAGATAAAAGACAATAAATATTAAAAATAAAATTACCATTTTAATAAATATGCCTTCTAATCCCTTACTTCATTTTATTACTAAACTGATTAATATTGAAGATATCAAGGTAGTGAATTACGATTTTATCACCGACGATGAAATCGTAATTGAAATC
>JADEXK010000125.1 GCA_015207155.1 Nostocales cyanobacterium LEGE 11386
AGATTTTTCGTATTCTCAAAGAACAATATCGTAACCGCAGACGACGCTTTGGCTTACGTTGCAACTTGATTGCTGGGCTTCTCAATTATGAACTTGCTTTGTTTTCTTGATTCATGCAAGAGGTCTATTATTACCCGATTGGAGAATGAATTTAGATGCGATGGGCTACGCCCCGCCGGAGGCGATCGCATTTGAGCAGTTGATGTCAAAATCTGGCATCACCAACGAGACAACGGTAATCGCCTATGGTAGCTATCCCGGAACAGGAGCTTGGATTTTTTGGTTATTAAAATTATTTGGACATGAGAATGTACGAGTTCTCAATGGTGGATATCAAAAGTGGAAATCAGAAGGTCGTCCACTCACCACAGAATTATCCACATATCAACCAGTTCCATACTCTGCCAAAACTCCTGATGCTAGCCTCAGAGTTTCACATGAAGAAGTTCAGGCATCTATCGGTAAAAATGATTGTGTCTTATTAGATGTTCGTACACCTCAAGAGTATCGTGGCGAGTGGTTTTTCAATCAGCCCCCAACAGCAACTGAACGTGCTGGACATATTCCCGGCGCAGTGAATATTGAGCATATCCTGACTCTCAACAACGATGGAACTTTTAAATCATTTAACGAATTGCAAGCTCTATACAGCAGTCAAGGCATCACGACTGATAAAGAAATATTTCCCTACTGTGCCATTGGTGGACGTTCTGGCTATACCTGGTTTGTTTTAAAGTATTTACTCGGCTATCCCCAGGTTCGCAATTACGACGGCTCTTGGAATGAATGGAGCCGTTTGCCTCATGTAGCGATCGCACGGTGAAAAATTGTATACTCTGATCAAGTTTCATAGGAGTATAAAATGGGATTTTATTCACAAAAAATACTTCCTTATCTGCTTGATTGGTCATTATCAGATCCCAATATTGCTAAATATAGACGAGAAATTTTGGCAAATGTCAAAGGAGAAGTTCTAGAAATTGGCTTTGGTACAGGTTTAAATCTTTCCTATTATCCTCAAGATCTGGAAAAACTGGTTACCATTGATTCTAATTCAGGAGCTAATAAATTAGCACAAAAACGTATTCAATCATCATCGATTACAGTAGATAATCGAGTTTTGAATGGTGAAAAATTACCAATGTCAGATAATACATTTGATAGCGTGGTGAGTACTTTCACTTTATGTAGTATTGCCAAAGTTGAACAAGCGCTAAAAGAAGTATATAGAGTCTTGAAACCAGGCGGAGAATTCTTTTTCTTAGAACATGGATTGAGTAATAAACCTAAAATCCAAGTTTGGCAAAACCGATTAACACCCATACAAAAAATTATAGGAGATGGGTGTCATTTTAATCGCAATATTAGACAATTACTTGAGCAACATTTTGATACTGTGACTCTAGAAGAATTTGTCGGCGAAAATTTACCAGAAATATCAGGTTATTTATATAAAGGAGTGGCAAAAAAGCGAATTAATTGATTATTATATTCCTATCTAACAACACGATAGCCATGACTTATGCAGAAATTGAGTATCAAAATCAAACAAAACTTCCTCGTGAACAGGTAATCAATCTCTATTCACAATGTGAATGGTCATCGGCAGAGAAACCTGAACAACTTTTGTTAGCGCTCGCCAACTCGCATACAGTTATTTCTGCATGGCATGAGAATTTGCTGATTGGTCTTGGTAATGCTATTTCAGATGGTGCTTTAGTTGTTTACTATCCTCATTTATTAGTATTACCGTCATATCAAAATCAAGGCATAGGACGTGAAATTATGAAACGTCTGCAAAGCCCTTATATTAATTTTCATCAGCAAATATTACTATCAATAGATGATGCTGTTCCGTTCTACAAAAAACTTGGTTTTCAGCATTCACAGGGGGTCAAACCAATGTGGATCTATGACGGGAATGACATTGATATAATTCGTAATTCTTAGAAAGAAAATGCCCTGAATTCTCTCGCAGTTGATAGAATTTTAATATTGGATAAATGTAGTTTTAAAAAACACATCCAGGAGGGATGAAGTGGCACAAATTATAATTGTGGGCGCAGGCCCAACAGGTGCAGCACTTGCCTTACTCCTTGTAAAACGTGGTATCGCAGTAACATTAATTGAAGCAGCAAAAGACTTTCATCGTGTATTTCGCGGTGAGGGATTAATGCCCAGTGGCTTAGATGCACTCGAACAAATGGGACTATCTGCGTTGTTAGAACAGATTCCCCATCGACCATTGAGCGCGTGGGAATTCATGATTGAGGGGAAACAGTTATTTCGAGTTGAGGAACCAATGGGGGCAACCCGACCTTGTACACTGGTTTCACAACCGCCGCTACTCAAAGCACTGATTTCGGAAGCTGAACTTAATGATGAGTTTGAATTTATCCAGGGTTTGCCTGTAAAAGATTTATTGTGGAGCAATCAACGTGTTGCTGGTGTAATACTAAGTGATGGGCGGCAAATTTCTGCTGATTTAGTGATTGGGGCGGATGGTCGTAACTCAATTATGCGAGAACGTGCAGGATTAAAATTAGTCCGCCAGCCCAAAAATATAGATGTTCTTTGGTTTAAGCTGGCTGCTAGCCCCCAGTTTGCCGATGACAATGTGTTTCGGACGATTGTAAATGGCGATCGCGCTTTTAGCATCTTTCATGGAGCAGAAGCAGGAAAACTACATCTAGCTTGGGTAATATCCGCCAACGAAAAAACTGACTACAAGCAAGCAAATTGGGGAGAAATTTTTGCCTCACTATCACCTTCATGGCTGGCGGAACATTTCCGTAATTATGCAGATACCATTGAATCACCCATTAAACTTTCTGTTGTGGTTGGTCGTTGTCCCCAATGGCACACACCAGGGATACTGCTTCTAGGTGACGCTGCACATCCCATGTCTCCTGTCCGCGCGCAAGGCATCAATGTCGCATTACGTGATGTGATTGTTGCAGCTAATCATTTAGTGCCTTTGTTGCAAGCAAAAGCTGGATATCAGGAAATTGATTTGGCACTGTCGCGCATTCAAGCAGAACGTGAGCCAGAAATTATCCGCGCCCAGCAACTCCAGTTAGAAGAAGCCAGACAACGCCAACAACTGAACAATCCATTGCTGCGATCGCTGTTGGTGCAACTTGCTCCCTTATTACGTAAAATCATCAAACACTCTTGGTTAAAGCGACAATATAAAATGCGCGAGGGGATAACACGGGTACACTTAACTGTGTGATATTTTTAGTGGATTGGCTGCATTGGCGATCGCTGTACCCAGCAGAATCAGAGTACAGCCAAATACCATCGAAGAAGTCACTGACTCCTTAAGCACGATTGCGCCCCATAGCATTGCAAACAAGGGAATTAAGTAGGTGACAGTCAGTGTTTTTGTTGAACCTATGTTCTTGATCAGCCGGAAGTAGAGAATATAGGCTAATGCCGTTGAGAATAAAGCGAGTGCGAGAACTGCTACAACAATGTCTGTTGTTGGTACAGTTTTTGGTACTGTGAACGGTAAAGCTGGTAAAAGAAAAATGGCTGCACTCAGTTGGCTAACTGTTGAAGTAACTAATGAAGGAACACTTGACAATTGCTGCTTGGCGTAGGGAGCTGCGATCGCATACATCACGGCTGCCAGCAAACCAGCACCCACCGCAGCGAAAAAAGAGGGTGTTGCGGCAAAAGTTTTCCATCCTATCAGGGCAACAACTCCAGCAAAGCCCAAAACAAAACCAATCATTCGGCTAACTGTTAGCTTTTCCTTTAACCAAACAGAAGCAACAATTGTGCCAAATAAGGGTGATGTTGCATTCAAGATAGAGGTGAATCCAGCAGGTAAAAATAGGGATGCAAAGGCAAATAGAGAGAAAGGCAGCGCTGAATTAATAAAACCCACAATAAATAACGGGATGACTTTACGACGCACTTCACCCCAAAGATTTAGGCGAATCAGAAACGGAAGCAAAAATAAACCAGCCAATAGCACTCGCATCTCAATCAACCAAACTGGACCGAGTACAGGTGCTGTCATTCGCATAAATAAAAAGGAGCCACCCCATAGCGCTGCTAAGAGTAAGAGTTCGGCAACGTCTGAAACTCGCATAACAGTATCCTCAGGAATTGCAGATTGTACGACTAGCTTCCCAGCCTAAAATGGCTGTCTTACGCTCCCAGCCCCATCTATAACCACCAAGTTCACCAGATTCCCGAATGACACGATGACATGGAATAAGATAGGCAATGGAATTTTTGCCTACAGCATTACCCACGGCTCTAGCAGCAGTTGGGCGACCAATCAGTTCAGCGATATTCTGATAAGTTGTGATACCCCCAAACGGCACTCTCAAAAGTGCCCGCCAAACTTGAATCTGAAAATTGGTACCCTTAACCAGGAGCGTTAGTGGCTTCTGATGACTGAAGGCATCTGGATAGAAAATCAGGTTGTACAGAGGTTGAGTAGCTTGTTGATCGTGAATAATTTCAGCACTTCTCCATTCCAGACGCAGGGTTTGCTCGGCTGTCTGCTCATCTAATGCATCTAAAAAAGACAGGTGACAGACACCACGAGATGTTGTAGCGAGTAAGGACTTACCAAACGGGGTATCATGAATGCCGTAACGAATTTGTAAACTTGCTCCTCCTGTCTTGAACTCACCAGGAGACATTGCTTCCAGATTCACAAACAAATCGTGTAATCTTCCTGGACTTGACAGTCCAACATCTAGGGTCAGGTCTAACAGACTTTTAGTTTGGGTGATTTTTGATTTAGCATATTCAACAGTGAGATATTGTAAAAAACGCTTGGGACTGATGCCTGCCCATTGGGTAAATAACCGTTGAAAATAATATTCACTCAGACCTATATGCTGTGCCACAGTTGATAAATCGGGTTGGTTCAGGTGATGTTGTCGCATGAAGACGATCGCCTGAGCAATGCGGCTGTAGTCTTCGCTGTCATACACACTCGTGTTCATCGAAATCATGTAGCTGAATTAAGAGAATTTTGGCATTACCTTACTGTACCGATGGTATAGATCCAAAACCACCCGGATCTTGCGATAAGTAGAACAGGGTAAATAATTAAAGGTTTGTAGTGAGAACTTTAGTTCTCAAATCAGGACTAAAGTCCTGACTACGAACTGAATTTCAATTATTTTACATTGCAAAACACATAGTTTGATTTTTTCTCGCCGACTTACTTACTTAATCCTAAATTTTTAACAGCAATAATTTTTTAATATTTATTTTATGTGTGAAAAAAATCATTCAATGTGTTGAAAGAGCGTTTTTAATAAGTCTCCTTGGGTAAAAGGTTTAGCCAAAAATCCTGAGGCTCTGACTATCTTAGCCCTGGCTCTATCTATCAGTCCTGTTCTACCTGTCACCATAATTACAGGTGTGTTTTTAAAATATGAATGCTTACGCAATAAAGAGCATAATTCATAACCATCTAAATTAGGCATATCAACGTCTAATAAAATTATATCTGGTTTGGTGCGGAGGATTTGCATTAAAGCGTTTAGAGAATCGGTAACTCCGACAACAGAAAATATTTGCTCATCTAAAAAACTTTTTATGGTATTCAGTACCGCAGGACTGTCATCAATGCAGAATATTGTGTAGAGTTTCTTTTCAGCAGATGCCTTATTCTGCTGACCGTTATTATAGATAGTATTAAAATTGTTAGTCGCTGCACCATTAAATTGTGCCGCTTTATTGCCGTTATTGACTATGGGAAATGTTTTCGCAGGTTGTGGCTGATTTATCTGCGCTAATGGCGCAGGTTGCACTGAAGACGTTGATGATTTCTCTTGATAAGTCCCATCGCGGCTAAAGTTTTGACACTGTTCGACTAATAAGCGGAGATTGAGATGACAGTACTTTGGCATGTCATCCAGGAAGCTATCGGGAATAAATTCATAACTTCCCTCTTCTAAGCCCAGAAATGACTCTAAGACTTCCAGTGCCAATTGTTCAATCAGTATCCCTGCTTGGGAGGGACTAATATATTTCTGACTAACTAACCAACAAATAGCCAAATAATCTGGGTTCGGTATTGCCTGATTCTCAATACCATTTTCAAATATTGCCTGCAACTGTTCATGAATTCCGCGAGGAAGAGTTGAGATTTGCTGACTTAAGCTTTGCAAGTTTCTGTAAAGCGGCTCAAACATTTTCTCAGAGTAGCAGGCATAAATCAGTTTACCCTCCTCTATGTATATTGACCAAGAACCTGATGTGCTAAATACTTGCAAACAACCAGTAACTGTCTTACTAGTGATTTTTTTTAAAAGAGATATGGGCTGGAGTTTTTGGAAAAATCTATATCTACTAATGGGAAGTGTCTTCATCGGGACAGATTTGAGATATAATTAACATCCACAGTCAAAATTAGTGAATAGCCTTTTCGGAATTCACAACGAGATTTTCAAAAGTAGTGTTCAGATAAATATAACGGTCACATTTGGGTTAGTACAGAGACTCTTCACCCCTAACTCCGAATTTCCCAATATCTGTTAAGCTATAGTTCATCAAACTACAATTCACCTTGGTAGACCCAGTTATGCTATTGCCAAATAGCAAAATGACCCAATAGGTTGCCAGAAAATAGTATTTCAAATACTATTTATTTTCTGTATCTTTCGCTAATCTGGCTAATTTAACAGTAACTCAACTGCCGCATACAGACTATTGGCTGTAGCCCAGCAGTAACAAAAGCACTGCTAGTCTCCGTATTTTATAGATTAAGTTTGCAGCCAATAAGCAATTAGAGGGTAGCTTTTGCTAGATACAATGTATCTGTTGAACTAAGTATAAACAGGGTGAGTTTCTTACCCAAGTTCAAGATTGTAGATTTTATCTCCAGTCAAGCTTGGGCAAAATTGTCGCTTGCATACTAAAGGCGAGTCTGGCGATAATTAAGATGTTTTTTGGAAATACAACAGCGTCTGACTTAGCAGTAAGCAAACACTTCATAAGCACTGGAAAGGATGTCTAGTGTTGTGTGGTGATAATATAGTCACCCTGCACCATTTTGATTAATGAATCGCCGAATTGACCGCAAAATCCAACAAGTGTAGTAAATACCAGAATAGTAGCTTTTTTCAGCTAAATGGTAGATAGTAAGTAAATGACTTACTATATTTTAGATTACTATAATTTTCCAAAAAAGGCGAAAAAGTTGTATGAATATATTGATAAATAAGTAAAGCAAATATAAATAGACAATAGTGATATTTTTTTCCGGAAAGCCTACTTTGACAAGAGTTACCGTAGTACTACGGGATTACAAAAAACTAAAATTAACGATAGTATAGAAACATTGATAACACATGGAATGTAATAAATTGTTAGGTGTAAGTAATTACATAGTTATTTCTATGACAAGATAAACATATCAATCAAATAATAAAGTTGTTTTTAAGTGGGATGTTTTAGTTTGTAATTACGCAAGTTCTGATTTATAACCGGATTTTTAAGAAAAATATGACAAACTGTATGAGATAAATACTGTTTGTTATTTCACTTAGGAAAATAAAAGGTAACAAGTGTGTCTTTGTGTCGATGGTTGCGGATATTGTCTATCTCTCAAGCAGCTTGTCTGTTGAAATAATTGTGCCGTTTGTGGCGATTCGTTAAAATTAAACATGCCACCTGTTAAATGGGAATCACCACAATGGTCACACAGCTACCATCTTCTACCCAAAAAGGCATCATCTACCCCGACAGCGACGGACAACTAATGGCAGACAACACCAAGCAGTTTGAATTGATTGTGTGGATTAAAGAGAATTTAGAACTGCTGTTTGCCAATGACCCAAATGTGTTTGTCGCTGGTGACTTGCTGTGGTATCCCGTAGAAGGTGATAACAAGCTGCGCCAAGCTCCCGATGTGATGGTAGTATTTGGTAGACAAAAAGGATACCGAGGCTCTTATAAACAGTGGCTCGAAGACAATATTCCGCCGCAAGTAGTGTTTGAAATTTGGTCGCCTGGAAACCGGATCTCGAAAATGGCGAAAAAAATTGAGTTTTATGAGCGCTACGGTGTAGAAGAATATTATCTGTATGAACCTGATGTAGTTGACTTGACAGGTTGGCAGTTTAGGAACTCACGATTAGAAGTAATTGACCAAATGGCTGGTTGGGTAAGTCCTAGATTGGGGGTGCGCTTTGAGTTGTCTCAAAAAGAACTGCAAATCTATCGTCCTGATGGCGATCGCTTTCTCACCTATTGGGAATTAGACCAGCAACGACAGCAAGAAAGACAACGTGCGGAGCAAGCTGAAGCTAGAGCTGAACAAGCTGAAGCCAAGTTGCAAGCTCTTTATGCTTTACTGCAAGAACGAGGAATTAATCCAGACAAACTGTGACCGAATTTAATTTACAAGTCGAAGAATACAGCGATCGCTTTGCTAATACCTCCGGTGAACGCCTTGACCGCTACCTTGCACAAGAACTACCAGACTTATCTCGTTCTCGCATCCAACAATTAATTGAACAGGGTAATGTTCAACTTAACGCCAAAGTCTGCACAACCAAAAAAATTAATGTCAAAGCAGGCGATCGCATCACCTTAGAAATCCCAGAAGTCCAACCCCTAGAACTACAAGCAGAAGCTATCCCCCTAGATATCCTCTATGAAGATGATCAGCTACTTGTTCTTAACAAACCTGCTGGCTTAGTCGTCCATCCTGCACCTGGTCATCCAGATGGTACTCTGGTCAATGCTTTGTTGGCACACTGTCCCAACTTACCGGGTATTGGCGGTGTCCAACGTCCGGGAATTGTCCATCGACTGGATAAGGATACAACAGGGGCGATCGCCATTGCTAAAACTGATATTGCTTATCAAAGCCTGCAAGCACAACTCCAGGCAAAAACTGCACGGCGAGAATATTTGGGTGTGGTTTATGGTGCGCCAAAAACCGCAAGTGGCAGCATTGATTTCCCTATTGGTCGCCATCCTCAAGACCGTAAGAAAATGGCAGTTGTCCCTACAGAAAAAGGCGGTAGGTCTGCCATCACTCATTGGCAGATACTAGAACGCTTGGGTAACTATACATTAATCCTCTTTCAATTAGAAACTGGACGCACCCATCAAATTCGTGTCCACAGCGCCAAAATCGGTCATCCCATTGTTGGCGACCCGGTTTATGGTTCTGGTCGTTCTGTCGGTGTAAATCTACCAGGTCAAGCACTGCACGCTTGGCGACTAAAGTTGCAACATCCAGTCTCTGAAGCTTGGATTGAGGTGACAGCCCCCCCTACCCAAATATTCACAACTCTGCTAGAAGTTCTCCGGCGACGAGTTGCGATCTCTTCTTAGAACTCAAATCTGAGAAATCTGAAAAAATTTTTCAAACTTTCCTTTACTTAAGTTTGCAAAAGGTTACAAACAGCTTTTGTAAACAATTTGCGATAAATCACAGTAACAGTATATTAAACGCCTATAAACAGCAGGTTATCAGAGTATTAAGAAATTTTAATCAATATTTGGCTAAAAATTGATTAAAATTTTTATTTTTAGAATAAAAATTAAAAAATGTTACATAAATCACAAGACTTTGCTCATAAAATTCCCTATTACTCAAGATTAAGAGTTTTTGTCTCTGTGCATCAGTATATATAAGCTTTATTTGCTACTAAGCTTGTAATCAGACATCAGACTATGTGAACTTAAATGAACAAAAATGTCTAATTGTAAATGCATTACTCATGCAAAATCACCAAAAGCTTTGCTGGGAAACAACTAACCTGAAAATCTGTATAGATTAACACTATTTTACAAAACTAAATAAAAAACTCACTCAAGCGATATATAAAATACAAACAAGGTTTCAAAAGCAATTAAAAAACAAGCAAAATTAAAGATGTTTGCTGATACTTAGTCGCACCGATTCAGGCAGAAAATTCTATGTTTTACATGAGTTTTTGCTGGGCTTTGTGTTGGCTTTTGACTTGATTAATTAATTGCTATTGACCTCATAAAAAGCTGCAATAACCATTAGGAGAAATTTAAAATGCTTGACGCTTTTTCCAAAGTAGTTGAACAAGCTGACAGAAAGGGTTCTTACCTGAGTGGTGATGAAATCAATGCATTATCAGCAGTTATAGCTGATAGTAATAAGCGGTTGGATGTCGTAAACCGACTCACCAGTAATGCTTCCTCAATTGTGTCTAATGCTTATCGCGCTTTGGTTGCAGAACGTCCTCAAATATTTAATGCTGGTGGTGCTTGCTTCCACAACCGCAATCAGGCTGCTTGCATCCGCGATTTAGGATTTATTCTGCGTTATGTCACATACTCTGTACTAGCAGGTGATGCCAGCGTTATGGACGATCGCTGCTTGAATGGTCTGCGCGAAACCTACCAAGCCCTAGGTACTCCTGGTGATGCAGTAGCTTCAGGAATTCAAAACATGAAAGATGCCGCAATTAGTATTGCTAATGACTCCAATGGCATTACCAGAGGTGATTGCAGTCAGTTAATGTCTGAAGTGGCTAGCTATTTTGATCGTGCTGCTGCTGCTGTTGTCTAAACTAAGCTTATTTTCTCAAGAATTTTTCAAAACTGATTGTTAGTAATTTAGTCAAAAATTGCGGAGATTAAGAGAATCATGAAAACACCTTTAACCGAAGCGATCGCTGCTGCTGATATTCGCGGTTCTTACTTAAGCAACACCGAAATGCAAGCAGTTTTCGGTCGTTTCAATCGTGCGCGTGCAGGTTTAGAAGCTGCTAAAGCCTTCACTAACAATGGCAAAAAATGGTCAGAAGCAGCAGCTAATCATGTCTATCAAAAATTCCCCTACACCACTCAAATGAGTGGCCCTCAATATGCCTCTACTCCAGAAGGCAAATCTAAGTGCGTGCGGGATATTGACCACTATCTCCGCACCATTAGCTACTGCTGCGTAGTTGGCGGTACTGGCCCCTTGGATGAATATGTAGTTGCTGGCTTGAGTGAACTTAATAGCGCCCTTGGTTTATCTCCTAGTTGGTATGTAGCCGCTTTAGAATTTGTCCGCGACAATCATGGTTTATCCGGTGATGTTGCAGGTGAAGCTAATACCTACATCAACTATGCGATTAACGCATTGAGCTAAAACAAAACTTTTGGGTCTTGGGAAATAGATAAGTACCTCATAAGTAGGTCAGCAAAATTCAATGTTTTTTGTAGCAGTTATTGCCCTCATTGCTACTAAAAATAATATTTTTAATTGCTGTTTATCTACTTAATTGGAAGTTTTTATCTACTGCCAAAGACCCAAATTTATTTACAAAGTAAATTTGCAAAGGAGCGATTGTTAAAGATGAGTAGTTCAGTCGCCGAACGGCTAGCAATTAGAGATTTAGTTGGCAAAAAAGTTGAGTTGCGCCCAAATTGGACTCAAGATGATTTAAGAATGGTATTTCGGGCAGCCTACGAACAAGTTTTTGGTCGTCAAGGAATTTATGCCAGCCAAAAATTCACCAGTGCTGAAGCTTTATTACGTAACGGCAAGATTGGTGTGCGGCAATTTGTAGAGATTTTAGCAAAATCCGAATTTTACAAGGAATGCTTTTTTTACAAAAACTCCCAGGTGCGTTTCATTGAATTGAACTACAAGCACTTATTGGGACGTGCGCCCTACGACCAATCAGAGATTGCTTACCACGTAGATTTGTACGCTGCTCGTGGCTACAATGCCGACATTGATTCCTACATTTACAGTGCAGAGTACGAAAATAGCTTTGGTAATTCTGTCGTTCCTTATTACCGGGGATTTCAGTCAATCCCAGGCATGAAAACCGTAGGCTTCAACCGCATATTCGAGCTTTATCGTGGTGATGGCAACAGTGATAACGCTCAGTTGGGTGGTAAAAACTCACGCCTGCGGACAAAAATTTCCATGAATTTGGCTAACTGGATTGCGCCACCTTCATCAGCAGGTACTAGCTTTATCTCATCAGCACCAACCTTGGTTAGTGCTGCACCACGGGGAGATAATCGGATGTTCGTGATTGAAGCGATCGCCGGTGGATTGAATACAAAAGTAGCAGTCCGTCGTAGCCGACAGGTTTACACTGTACCCTACGAGCGACTTTCTGCTACATACCAAGAAATTCACAAACGCGGCGGTAAGATTACCAAAATTTCGCCCGTATAGAAGAAGTTGAGGGGACAAGGGGACAAGGGGAGAAGTGAAATAACAACCCCAATGC
>JADEXK010000126.1 GCA_015207155.1 Nostocales cyanobacterium LEGE 11386
TTTTTACAATGTGCCGCCCTTAATCGCATGATCCAGTTAGGCAAGCCAGACTCTTATAAAGTCGAAGGCTAATTCCTATCCTTACTTCGGATTGGTCTGTCTTTTTTTCCTTTCATGCAACAAAGCCGTACTAAGCGGGAGTTTGGCAACCCAGTGGCTTTAGCTCGGAGAGTGTCAAAATAATATGTGTAAAGTTTCATCAAAAGTCACTTATGCCGAAAGCTATTTGGAATGGCACTGTGTTGGCCGAAAGCGATAATACTGTTGTTGTGGAAGGCAACCATTATTTCCCGGCTGATGCTATTAATCAGCAATACTTCCAAGAAAGTAACACTCACACAACTTGTCCTTGGAAAGGTGTTGCTAGCTATTACAGTATCGAAGTTGATGGGCAAGTTAACAAAGATGCTGCATGGTATTATCCCAGCGCTAAGGAAAAGGCTAAAAATATTGAAGGCTATATCGCTTTCTGGAAAGGTGTAAAAGTAGAGGCTTAACTGTAAGCCAAATTGTGTATGAATCTCATCTCCTAACTCCTTTTTTTCACTATAGGATTTTGGCGGTGAAGATTTGACACGTCATTATCTTTACTTAGGTAATTGTAGCAAAATATATGGTGTATGTGAAAATACACCATATATCTTATATTGTTTTATCAAGCAATAATTTAGCTAACCTCTTATGGGTGAGTGTTTGCACCAGTAATAAATATTGCGATCGCCCATACCAAAGTTTCCTCGGTGGTCATGATATTCTCAGCGATGAACGCTACATCTTAAATAATCTAAATAGGGAGATCCAAAGATGTCCGTTACCAATTCACCACCCCAACTGAAAAGAGAGTTAGGGGTTTTTGGTGCAACCTTAATGGGACTAGGTTCAATTATCGGCACGGGTGTATTTGTTAGTATCGGTATTGCTACGGGTATTGCTGGGCCGGCGGTAATTTTGGCAGTGGCAATTGGCGCGATCGTCGCTACCTGTAATGGACTCAATAGCGCCCAACTAGCAGCTAATCATGCTGTTAGTGGTGGTACTTACGAATATGGCTATAAGTATCTCACTCCAGCATTGGGCTTTACGGCTGGCTGGATGTTTTTAGTAGCTAAGACTGCTTCTGCTGCGACTGCTGCCTTGGGTTTTGCTGGATACTTGTTAAATATTGTGGGTTGGAGTGCTGATTGGGTTGTTCCTATAGCAATCTTAACCGTAGTAATTATGACGTTGATTGTATTAAGTGGCATTCGCCGCTCTAATGTTGCTAACACCGTGATTGTGTCAGTAACGCTGTTATCTTTAGGGTTTTTTATTGTTATTTGTCTACCACGTGTTGCTGAGGAGGGTATTGAGAATTTGACGCCCTTTTTCACTAGTTCTCCAGGGGCTGTACTTCATGCTAGCGCCTTGATGTTTGTCGCTTATACAGGTTATGGTCGCATTGCCACTATGGGCGAAGAAGCACGTTTCCCCAGGAAGACAATTCCCAAGGCAATGATTGTTTGTCTTTTACTAACAATGCTGCTTTACATGACAGTAGCAACAGTTGGGATTGGGGCTGTGGGGGTAGATGTTTTGGGTATAGCCTCAGGACAGACAAAAGCAGCTCCCTTGGAATTGGCAGCTCGTAGCGTTGCGGGTGCGGGTGCTGGCTTGGTTTTAGCTATTGGGGCAATGACAGCGATGTTGGGTGTGCTGTTGAACTTAGTTTTGGGCTTATCCCGCGTATTACTAGCAATGGGACGGCGTACAGATGCCCCGAGATTTTTAGCGCGTCTGAATCGGCAAGAGACTGCACCACACTGGGCTGTAATTATCGTGGGGGGTGCGATCGCCTTACTAGTACTATTGGGTAATGTCAAAACTACTTGGTCATTTAGTGCTTTTAGTGTTTTGATTTATTACGCAGTTACCAATTTAGCTGCTTTACGTCTCACTCCATCTGAACGACTTTATCCTATATGGATAGGTTGGGTGGGTCTTGTATCTTGCCTATTTTTAGCTTTCTGGGTAGACTCTGCTATCTGGCAAGTCGGTTTAGGGTTAATTGTTGCTGGGTTAATCTGGCACAAGCTACGGCAGGCGATCGCTTGATCATTAAATTAAGATACGATCGCACTGCAAAACTTCTACAAAATGCGATCGCACTTCGATGTATTTCACTTTTAGTTAATTAAACTGTTGTGCGATCGGTCAAAATCTCAAAACCAGTTTCTGTGACCAAAACTGTATGCTCAAACTGCGCTGATAGAGAATTATCTACAGTTACAGCTGTCCATCGGTCAGATAATATCCGTGTGTGTTTAGAACCTGCATTCAAAATTGGTTCAATTGCTAAAGTCATCCCCGCACGGAGTTTCACATTTGGCATTTCCCTCGTGCGGAAGTTGAACACTGAAGGTTCTTCGTGTAGATTACGACCAACACCATGCCCGGTGAATTCTTCTACTACACTGAAACCATTGGCCTTTACATGGTCTTCAATGGCCCCAGCTAGGTCAAGCAAGTATGCACCTGCTTTTACTTGTTCAATACCTTTATAAAGAGATTCTTCGGCAACACGAATCAGTTTAGCGGCATCCGGGGTCACTTCACCCACGGCAATTGTAATGCAGGAATCACCATGAAAACCTTGGTAATAAGCACCTGTATCTACTTTTAATACATCCCCAGTCCGTATCACTTTCTTAGCACTTGGGATACCATGCACCACTTCATGATTAATACTGGAACAAATAGAACCAGTAAAACCGTGATATCCCTTAAAACTTGGTGTCGCATCCATTTCGCGGATACGTTTTTCTGCATAAGCATCCAAGTCAGCCGTGGTCATTCCTGGCTTTACCATCTCAGAAATTTCTTTGAGTACAGTAGCCACAATTTTTGCCGATTGCCGCATAATTTCAATTTCACGCGGCGATTTAATTTCAATACCTCGGCGTTGTTTTTTTGCAGGTGTAGGCTTAGTTGTTTGAGACAATAAGTTACTGAAAATGTTCATGGGGAATTAATGATACGTGCGCCTTGCCGCGACAATTGCAGTGTTTTTTCTTAGTTTAATATCTATAATTTAAGTTAACTTATTTTTGCTCGACGCTCTTGTACTGAGTTTCAGTGTATTCAAAGCGACTGTATATTGGGCATTGATGATTTCCCCATCTCCTACTCCTTATTTTGCGATCGCAATTTCTCCATTCATACCCGCTTCTGTATGTCCTGGTATTGAACAGTGTAAGTCATAGTTTCCTGGCTTCATGGGGATAAACACCCATTCTGCCTCAGCACCTGGCTTGAGTTCTAGTTCGTGAATTGCACCTTTAATTTCTACTTTGCCGGCTTCCACTTTTTGTGTCCAGATGCCATCAGCAAAATCTTTGGCAGTAAAATAGTGTTTCAATTGGCTGGGATTAGTCAGTCGCAGTAGATAGCGTTTACCTGGCACAAATTCCAAATGATCAGGCTCAAACTTGAGTTCGTTAGCAGAATTACCTAAACTAATTGTAACTTCTGTAGCTGGTTGCTTAAGTAAATTATCTGATAAATTAGCTGCGATCGCCGAATTAGCACTGATTAAACCCAGACACAACAAAAAACACACTACGAATATCCGCCGCATTGCTTGCAGCCCAGCAGGTAAAACATAGTATAGATTTTTATAAACTTCTCTAAATAGCCAAGTCATTGTGATCAATAGTCTGAACAGAGGTCATAATGGCAACGGTAAAACACCGCCTAATACCAATTCTCTAACAAAAAACCTGTTTTCTTAAAGAAGTCAGAAGAAAAATTAATTGGTGGTGGGGGATTTAAACCCGTTTAGCAAGAAGAAAGAAGGAAGAAGTCTTCTTTCTTCTTCCCTCTGACTTCGTTAATTACGAATTACCAAATTTAACCAAAGACCGAATAAATTCTAAAGGTAAGCCGTCACTATCAGCAATAAAAGCGACTTCCCAAATGCGATCGCCTATTTGCTGCTGTGTCGGTTCTAAAAGTATCTTTAGTGGTGGTAATTCTGCCACCAACGCCATTCGTTCTTGTAAACTTGTCAACCAACTAGGTAAATCTGAGGTAATTTCAGTTAAATCAAAAGACAGATGATAATAGCCCACATAATGTTCATCAGCAAAGGCATCTGGGGCTGGTTTTGGTTCGGGAATTTGGATTAATTCAATTCTGCCTCCCAATCCTGTCATCCAGCAAGCCAGGGTATAGCCTGTAGTGAAGCGTTCACAAACTGTAAACCCCAACTGTTCATAAAAGGCGATCGCCTGATGAATATTCGCAGTCCGAATAGAAGCGTGGTGCATAATTTAGTCATTAGTTATTAATTTAAATGACCTTCAGGTAATGCCTCCGGTACGTCTCAGGGCAATAAGTACAACTCTACCAGTTGCTCATAGGGAGCCAATGCGTTAGGTAGCTGTGCCAACTTGTCTCCAGTGGCGTGAAAACTCCCAAAAACGTACTGACTCACCAATGATTGCTGACTTACTCGAATAATCGGAAATAGGGGTAGCGCACAGGCACTCCAGGTTCTTTTTCCAAATCGAAATTAATCACTTCCCAGCAAGGATCTTCTGAGGCATCAGGGCTAAACTCCACAGGTAAGCCATATAAACGCGCATATGTTGCTTCTGGCTGTCCAGAACGCCAAGGTGTGCTGCGTTCTAAATAGCCACTCATTAATTCCTGATAACGTCTAGCAATAATTACTCGTGTTGCCCGATAACCTTGGGTATACAGCTTATCCAGGGCTTCGTGAATTTCAAACCGAATCCCATCAGGATGGGTATGCTGTCTATACCATTCATTATTCCATCTGCGCCAATGTCGTCCCGACTGTAGATGGATTAATTCTCCAGTTTTAGGATTAGCCTCAAACGCGCCATGACGGGGACACAAATAAGTATCTGTTAATGTCAGTGCCGGAATAGTTTGACGACAATGGGGACACTGAATGTCGGGGCCAAACATTGGGTACTGCAAGCCTGGATTCATCATGAAGTGCGTACAAACATAATTTCGTCTTCACCAGCACCAGTGGGTTGAATTTTACACTTCGGCTCCTCCACTTTGGCGGCTTGTGATCTACTGCAAGGAAACGGAGTTGCAGTAAAAACAATATTCACTAACATCTTTCTCTGTGTAGAGAATTGACACCGTGATATTCTGGTTTTGCAACCAGCCTCAAAGTTTAGAGTTTCTCCAGTGTTCCTGGGTACCATATTCATATTCTATCGTGTCTACCGCTTCTTACTGGCCATCTCCCGATTTTTCTCAAGCAGCCTTTGTTGCAGCCAATGCCGTTGTGATAGGTTCGGTCAACATCAGCGCCGGAGCGAGCATTTGGTATGGGGCAGTTATCAGGGGAGATGTGGAAAGGATTGACATCGGCAAATGTACAAATATTCAGGATGGGGCAATTCTCCATGCTGATCCAGGTTTACCAACAATATTAGAAGATCATGTTACTGTAGGCCACCGCGCCGTGGTACATTCTGCTTACATTGAACGTGGCAGCTTAATTGGCATTGGCGCTGTGATTTTAGACGGGGTACGCGTGGGAACTGGCAGCATTATTGGTGCTGGTGCAGTAGTCACGAAGGATATTCCCCCCTTGTCCCTTGTGGTTGGTGTTCCTGGCAAAGTTTTGCGCCAAATTACAGACAGCGAAGCCGCAGAACTTATCGAACATGCACAACGTTACCAAAAATTAGCTTTGGTTCATGCCGGCAAGGGTAGTGACATCGGCTTTTACTCCCTGGGAGTAGGGGAAGCAACTAATGACCAATAACAAATGACTAACACTTTAACAGTGGACAGTGGACAGTTATTAGCACTCATCCCTGGGTCTAAGTCCACCATACGCCGTGATAACTGATAACTGATTTAAATATTCTTTACAGACAGGTCTGGCAAAAATGTCCAATTCAGCTAAAAATAAAAATGAGAACAGTTGACAAAACTTTAATTGCTACTTAACAGAGGGGTTCTAGATATGGATATCGATTACCGTATAGCGATCGTTTTTGCACCAGTAGCTATTGCTGCTGGTTGGGCTGCTTTTAACATTGGTGCTGCGGCTTTAAGACAAATTCAAGGCTTTTTGAACAGAGAAGCCTAAATTTTAGTTAACATCATCAATCATTAACCGACTGTTTCCCTCATCAGAGGCAGTCGGTTTTATTGATAATAGTGCATGGGCATTATCTCCCCACTCCCCACTCCCTAGTTACTGAACGCAGTCGAAGTACACTCCCCTTGGATATCAACTCTTTACTAAAACCCTTTCAACATTTCGGCGTTCATCTGGGACTGTCGCGCATTGTCAAGCTGTTGGCAAATCTTGGCAACCCCCATCACCAAGTCCCGATAATTCATGTTGCCGGTACTAATGGTAAAGGTTCGGTGTGTGCCTATCTTTCTTCAGTGCTAAATGAGGCTGGTTATCGTACAGGACGCTACACTTCACCCCATTTAGTAGATTGGACGGAACGCATTTGCATTAATGGACAGCCAATAGCCTCTGAGGAATTGGGCAAATTATTACAACAAGTTCAAGCAGCAATTCAAGCTGATGACGAGTATCCAACCCAGTTTGAAGTAATTACCGCAGCTGCTTGGTTGTATTTTGCCCAGCAGCAAGTTGATATCGCAGTAATAGAAGTGGGACTGGGGGGGCGTTTGGATGCGACTAATGTTTGTGACCACCCCTTAGTAACAATAATTACATCGATCAGCCGCGAACACTGGCAACAACTAGGCCCTACTGTTGCCGATATAGCCAGAGAAAAAGCAGGTATTCTCAAACCTGGATGTCCGGCTGTAGTTGGGCCACTGCCACCGGATGCGGAAAAAGTGGTGTTATTACGCGCTCAAGAATTACAATGTCCATATATTGCACCTCAACCTGCCCTTCAAATCGCTCCAGGGTGGGCTGAGTATCAAACTATTGAAAATGCAAAATTAATTAAATACCCTTTACCGTTACAGGGACAAATTCAATTAACTAATTCTGCTTTAGCTTTAGCGGCTTTAGAAATTCTCCAAAAAAAAGGTTGGGTGATTTCTGAAGAGGCCATTATCAATGGTATGAGAAAAACTCAATGGCCGGGACGAATGCAATGGGTTACTTGGAAAAACCAAAAATTATTAATTGATGGTGCGCATAACCCAGCAGCAGCTAAAGTATTGCGCGATTATGTAGATAGTTTAGATACCCCAAGAGTAACTTGGGTCATGGGAATGCTCTCTACTAAAGAACATAAAGAAATTTTCCAATTTTTACTGCGACCAAATGACAAATTATATTTAGTACCAGTACCAGATCATAGTTCAGCTAATCCAGTGGAATTGGCAAAACTAGCTAGTGAAGTTTGTCCAGAATTAAGTATTTGTCAAACTTATCCAGATTTAATATCAGCTCTAGCAGCAGCTTTTAGTGCCACAGATAATCTAATAATTTTGTGTGGTTCTTTATATTTAATTGGGCATTTTTTCGGAACAAAATAATCTATTTGGCCGTTTTTATATAGTTCTTGAGAGTCTCAGATACCGACTTTTTAATGAAGTCGGTGATCTTGTTAGTCACGATTTTAGCTGCGTATCAGCTTACTTCATACCCTATAGTAAGCTGAAAGTCTGCACTTATACAGGACTTACGCAAAAATCACCAAAAGGCTTAATTTATCGAACCACAGAGACGCTGAGAACACGGAGGAATGAGAGTTTCAGAGAGTCGTTGCGTAAGTCCTATTATAAACTGTCGGTTCGCTCATATTTGAGGAGTAAGAAGAAATTAAGTCTTGTACGGTATGAGATGTGGCTGATAGAGAGAGTGTGGTAATTTCATCAGTGAAAGAATCTGTCGTCACTGGCATCTTTTGCTCCTATTGACCATCCTGTACTCAACTCTAAAATCTTCTGATGTGCCTTCACCCAGGTTTCTACTGTACACAAGCGATGATCAGCCTGAGTGATGATGTATGTCAGTAGTAGTACACTCAGTTGCCCATAGCTTCATCCTTTAGTTTGGGTCTATCACAAAAGTCAGCAAGTTAGCTTGCTTCTGCGAGCCGCCAACTGACTGGGAACATTAGGAAAAGGGACAGATAAACAAAACTAGCAGGGGTCACATTACAAGACCACCTGCCAGGAAGGTATTGTATATTCTTGCCATGTTTGATTAGGGTAGTGCTTATTTGTGATAAATAATGCCTATCCTTAATTAAAATAACTAGATTCCTGCAATTTAATGGTTAAGGAAAGTCAACTACTAGGTTAATTTACCGTTAAAAATAATAATCGTCCTGATGAGAGAGATGAGGGGAATTGGGAGAGTGACTAATGATGAATAATATAAGAGAGCGCTTCACATTTCTTAAATATTCACCTTGATGAGAACGATGGCAAGAGATTTACGGGGATTTATCAAAATTTTAGAACAAAAGGGGCAATTACAGCGAATTTCAGCTTTAGTTGACCCAGAGTTGGAAATTGCGGAGATTTCCAACCGAATGCTACAGCAAGGAGGGCCAGGGTTAATATTTGAAAACGTCAAAGGCGCATCTTTCCCGGTGGCAGTAAATTTGATGGGAACCGTGGAAAGAATTTGCTGGGCGATGAATATGCAGCATCCAGAGGAATTGGAAACTTTGGGTAAAAAGCTGAGTATGCTGCAACAACCAAAACCACCGAAAAAGATTTCCCAGGCGATAGATTTTGGCAAAGTGTTGTTTGACGTAGTTAAAGCTAAACCAGGTAGAGACTTTTTTCCAGCTTGTCAGCAAGTGGTGATTCAAGGCGATGATTTAAATTTACACAAGTTACCCTTAATACGCCCATATGTTGGTGATGCTGGCAGGATTATTACCCTAGGATTAGTAATTACTAAAGATTGTGAGACAGGTACACCAAATGTAGGTGTGTATCGCTTGCAACTACAATCCAAAAATACCATGACCGTTCACTGGTTATCAGTGCGGGGTGGGGCAAGGCATTTGCGAAAAGCTGCTGAACGTGGTCAAAAATTAGAAGTAGCGATCGCACTTGGTGTAGATCCGCTAATTATTATGGCAGCTGCTACACCCATACCTGTAGATTTATCAGAATGGCTATTTGCTGGACTTTACGGCGGTTCGGGTGTGCAATTGGCAAAATGTAAAACTGTAGATTTAGAAGTTCCCGCCGATTCTGAGTTTGTCTTAGAAGGCACAATTACACCAGGGGAAGTCTTGCCAGACGGGCCTTTTGGTGATCACATGGGTTACTACGGTGGTGTAGAAGATTCACCATTGATTCGCTTCGAGTGTATGACACACCGCAAAGATCCAATTTATTTAACAACATTTAGTGGCCGTCCACCCAAAGAAGAAGCGATGATGGCGATCGCGCTCAATCGTATTTACACTCCCATTCTGCGGCAACAAGTCTCAGAAATTGTTGATTTCTTCTTACCAATGGAAGCTTTGAGTTATAAAGCAGCTATTATCTCCATTGATAAAGCATATCCGGGACAAGCGCGACGAGCAGCTTTGGCGTTTTGGAGTGCTTTGCCACAATTTACATACACCAAATTTGTGATTGTCGTAGATAAAGACATAAATATTCGTGATCCGCGTCAAGTTGTGTGGGCTATTAGTTCCAAAGTTGACCCAACACGAGATGTCTTTATTTTGCCAAACACACCATTTGATACCTTGGATTTTGCCAGTGAAAAGATTGGTTTAGGTGGACGTATGGGAATTGATGCTACCACCAAAATTCCACCAGAAACCGATCATGAATGGGGTGCGCCTTTAGAGTCAGATCCCAATGTAGCTGCAATGGTAGACAGAAGATGGGCAGAATATGGTTTAGCGGATTTACAACTAGGGGAAGTTGATCCGAATTTGTTCGGCTATGATGTGCGTTAGCAATTAGGACACCAGCATTTGTGCTGGTGTCAAAAAGTCGAATAAGTTATGAAAAAAACCATAAAAAACCCTTTATCACGATTAATGATGGTATCCACTCTCAGTTTTACCAGTGTGTTTATCATTAGTAGTGTGACCAAGCAAACAGTTTTTGCACAATCCCCAAATCCAGAAGCGTGTGATATTCTTGCCTACGTCATCGATCCAGACCCACAAGGCTTAAATGTGCGGAGTGGTGCAAGTACGGGGAATAAAATTCTGGGACAAATAATTATCAACGAAACATTACAAATTGTGGCTGCATTAGGAAGTTGGGTTCAGATTACTAATGTTAGTAATGGTTTTCAAGGAACTGGATGGGTGTATGCGCCAAAGTTAGGCATATCAACACGGGGCTATGGTACTAATGGCGTGAATTTATATACTAGTACTAATCTCGAAAGCCCAAAAATAGCAAAAATTCCTGCCAATGCGAATCTCACCTTGTTAGGCTGTCGAGGAGATTGGGCGCGGATAGAATATCAAGGTGTTAAAGGTTGGCTGGCAAGAGAAGACCAGTGTGGTGCTACCCTAACTATTTGTTCTTAGCTCGACTTTATTTTATATCTTGCACCTACTGGCGTGTCTAGTCTAAAATGTTGCATAAAAAAATGATTGTGGGGTGAGCATTTTGCCCGCCCAGAACAGGCAAGATGCCTGTTCCACAAGACAATCATCATGAACCATTTTAAGCCTGTCAGTCCACTACGCTATATCTGAATAACTATGCTTTTTTGTATCAATCTAGACAAATGGTTGAACAAAAAAGCATAACTCAAATTTTAATGTCGAGCGAATGCATTTAGGCACACACTTCACATCCTTGAAAATTCGCTAATTCGCTGATTGTCATACATATGTGCCCACACTTTCCCAAGCTGCTACTACAATTGCCTTAGATTCATTTATATGAGCAATAAGCACTAAAATCACCATATTCACCACCTGAAAATGATTGACTTTTTTATACATCTAACTAGGAGTTAAAGATGCTAAAAAAATTACCATCAAATAATTCCTTACGAGCCATCTTTATCGTCTTAACAATGGGATTTTTTGGATGTGGAAATCAAGCTGCAAGCACCTCATTTACTCAGACCACAACCAGAATAGACGAGAATCTTCCCCAAGTAGTAGCCACTACAAGTGTACTTTGTGACTTAACTAGACAGGTCGCCGAAAATACAATTAATCTCATCTGTTTGGTTCCTCCTAGTACAGATCCGCAAGTCTATCGACCAATAACTGAAGACCGACAAGCTATTGAACAAGCTAATTTGATTCTCTACAGTGGCTATAATTTTGAACCAGGATTAATCAAAATCATTAAAGAAACTCAAAACCCCGCACCCAAAATAGCCGTTGGGCAACTTGCGGTTCCCCAGCCACAGCAATATCAGGAATCTAGCAAAAAATCAACTAATCCTCATATTTGGCATGATGCCAAGAATGCTATCAGCATGGTGGAGGTAATTAGCAACCATTTGGGTAAATTAACACCCACTAATGCCACAATTTATAGCAGTAATGCAAAAGCAATTAAAAATGAACTAACCCAGTTAGATAGTTGGATCAAGTCGAGAATTGCTAGTATTCCTGCTAATCAACGCAAACTAGTAACAACCAGTGATGCACTAGGTTATTACACCAAAGCATACGGAATAGCTTTGGCAGGAGGCTTAACAGGTATCAGTAGTAATGAAAAACCGACAGATGCACAATTCAAAAATTGGGTTAAAGATATTCAAAAGGCTCAAGTACCAACAATTTTTCCCAAGACAACAACTAATCTCCAATTAATTCAATCTTTAGCCAGAGAAGCGAATGTGAAAGTGTCACAAAGGCAACTGTATACCAATGGGTTTGGGGAAGCAGGAAGCGACGGAGATACCTATCAGAAAATGATGGTAGCTAATACACGCACAATTGTCGAAGGGTTAGGCGGAACTTACTTGATGTTTGCACCAAAAGTTGCTCAGTAACCTCATACCAATTCAAAATTCAAAATTCAAAATTAAGAAAGTGAGACTCAGCATACTTTTTAGCGTTTGCATCTATATCAAATTTTTTGTGAATTGGGGCGTTGTTGCGTGAATAGGCAAAATGGTAAATTTTACTGATCGCCGATGTTTTCTAGCCGCCTATCCCAACGATGAAGACGAAAGCCCAGTACAAAGTTAAAAATTGGAATGCTTATGATGCAGCCCTCAAACAACGAGGCAGTATAACTTTCTGGCTGGACGAAG
>JADEXK010000127.1 GCA_015207155.1 Nostocales cyanobacterium LEGE 11386
CCAGTTGCTCTTTCTCCAACTGCTTTAGGGTTTCAATGTCTAGTTTTGGTGGCAGGTCTTTTTCCATAATTGCTATATTCTGCTTCCCCTACCACACTTGTCAATACCCCAGCACCTGAATCCTTACATCTTTTTTTATTTCAAATGAAACTTCAACCAATTGAATATCGACACTTGAAAGAATGTGCGGACTTGTTTGTTTCAGTCTTTAGTAATCCTCCTTGGAATGAAAACTGGGAGATTGAATCAGCTTTCAGCAGATTGGAAGCTTTTTATAATATACCCATGTCACACAGTATTGTTGCCTTTTTAGAGGATCAAATTATCGGTTTTGCTATGGGTTATATTGAAATATGGCATCAAGGTAAAAGCTTTTATTTAAAAGAAATATGTGTTGAACCCACTAAGCATCGTAGCGGAATTGGCACGAAAATTATGGATGTGCTTTCCCAAAATTTAGTGAATATTGGTGTCAATAAGATTTATCTATTGACAGCGCGAGATAGTCCAGCCTCTGTTTTTTATTCAAAGTGTGGGTTTTGTAATAACTCCCAAATAATTATGATGTCAAAAACATTACTATAGATTACAGAAGTAGCTCAGTGGATGCAATTAAACTTTCCAACTTAACTAATCACTATACAACATTCCGATGCAGCGACTTGTTATGCTGCTACCACTATATTATTCATCTACCATTCATGATATAGCTTTGCTGCATGGAACATAACTTCCTCTTGGGGTAAGCGAATTTTAGGCTCTTGCCTTGGATATAGTGTTTCTACTGTCCCTGCATCTTGCTCAATTACAAGATCTAAAGCTTTGAGAATTGTTCTTTTCACGTATGGAACAATCAGATTTGATGTTTGAAGATAAACTAATACAAAGCTTTTGGTACTTTTTTCCTGCTCAGGATACAACATAAAAAACTGTGCCACTTTGCCAACTGCTGTATTTTGCAAAATGCTTGTAATTGAAGGAAATGCATACTCAAAAGAGTTGGTAATTACTTTGGGAGAAAACAGTAAAGCTGGGTTCCTCAAGAGTTCCTTAAAGGTAGGCTCATTGGTTCGAGTTTCTTGCATGACCTTTGTATAATAGCTATTTGGTTGATACTCTTTAACCTCACTTGCAATGAGTTTGAAGGGTTCACGATGAGTTCCAGGAGGATGATTGAAATCATAATTAATTAGAATACTATCAAGAAGATTTGCCTGAATACTTCTCACTCCAGTTACACCGATAAATTCAAACCCTTCAGTCAACCGCGAAATGAGATCCGGAATCGGTAATTTCGGTTCAAGATTGCCATAAGTCCAGATTAGATCTCCAATTGCAATACAGCTTAGACTGTTAGCAACTGGACGGCTACTAATTTGACCATCTTGATCAACAAGCCGCCCTTGTCCATCAAATTCAAGGGCATGAAATGGGCAAGCGATTGTATTTCGTTTTTGACACATCCAACCGTTTGATAGTGGAGCCTGCATATGAGGACAACTGTTCTCTAGGGCAAAGATTTCTTTTTGGGAATTTTGCCACAGCACATAGTCCTGACCATTCAGCGTGATCTTATTAGGTCGATTAATCCCTAGCATTGACTTATGAGCAATCAACCAGGGGGCCCCAGGCAAAATTGAATTCATAGGGTTCAGCAGAACATCAGGTTATGGACAGTTTAAGCATTTTGCAACTTCTTGTCTTGCCCGATCTTCTGAAATCTGTGCCGATCTTCCACAAGATCTATAAGGAGTTTCTATAAACTTTTGGCGTGGTTGAAGTATGTTTACGAAAGGTGCGGGTGAAAGCGCTCTGACTCTGGAAGCCAACCTGAGTGCAAATGTCTAAAATGGTGAGATTAGAGTGGGCTAGTAAATATTTTGCTTTCTCAATTCGGCAATTGGTGATGTATTGATACGGTGTAATTCCGACCGATTGCTTGAATAGGCTGGCAAAATAGTGAGAACTCATCTGTATCTCGGATGCTATTTCATTTAACGTCAGCTGCTGGTCAAAATTATCTTCAATATAAGCGATCGCTATTTTTAATTTATAAGTCGGTAAGCCATCTACATAAGTTTTTAGTCGAAGCACTTTTGTTGTGTATCGACGGAGGATGTGAACTGCAAGACTTATAGACATTACCTCAGCATATAAGTAACTATCTGCTCCGTATAGAGTCAGTTCATGTTTAAGTTCTAGAGCAATGTGCTGGAGTAATGGATCTCGAAATTTCAGTTGTGGAATAATTTCAACATGATCTAAATCAGCCGATTCACGAGCAGTTTGCATCAGCAATGTAGGCTCAATCAGCAAGTTAATGTATTCTGCGTCGTTATGACACTTGGTAGTCGGTGCAGTTTGATGGGCTGGAAATAAACTGAGATCACCTCTTGTATAAAACTCATTATTGAATTGCCCACTAACACTTATTTGGGTTCCTACATCTCCCGTGTAAATCACGATGATGTTTTGGGCAAGACAGCACTCAGGAATTATGTGTGCTGGCTGGCGAAAGTGCATCAGATGAAGCTTATTCCACCTCGCTTGATGGCTAGATAGTAGCGGTGGATGCGGCGCAAGTTTAAGCAACTCCGCTTTTTCTGTTAGATCAATCATTTGCTCTGCTCCAGCTGCCATCATTCCCGTTTTCATCTAAATCATTTCTGATGCCACGATTGCTCTTGCCTATTATTCTATTCCTCTGTTACTAATTTACTTTATTTCTAAACGTAAAGATGTTCCTTTCAATGGAGTCTTTTTTTTATTTGGTGCTTTTATCCTTGCCTGCGGTACTGGACACTTGTTCGATTCCACGATAAATTTCTCTTTTGCCCACAAGTTTTTTTACATTCCTAAAATATGAAACTTCTCAAAAAACCTGAACTATTAACCCTCAAAAAAGCCATCAGCGCAGAAACCACACAAGAACCACTCCCTAAAGTTGATACTGTCGAGTATCCACAACCTATCATTACTTCACAAACCCAAGCTACAGAAGTTCCCAAGCACGACTTTAGCGTGCAAGACTACCCAATAGTCCCATCTGCGGGTAACTCTGGTTGGCAAGCTTCCGATATCTGGCGTGATTTGCGCGTTGATAGTTTTTATGATTGGTAAAATACTTTCAATCTATTATATATTTTTGGGTAAATGCTAATTTCTCTACTCATTACCCATCGCTAGGCGGCAATTATTTAAAAATTCATCAAATTCCTTAACGACTTGAAAGGGATTTTTACCTCTATACACAGATGCAATTACAGCTTCGTATGGATTTCTGCCTGTTTTTTTGACAGCGGATATTGCTTCCTTATTAGAAAATCCACGAATACTAACTAACCATGCAGCTAGTACATGACCAGTGCGACCAATGCCACCTGAACAGTGTACAACTACTTTTTGGTTTTGTTTATCTGCTGCTATTAAAAAAGGAAATATTTTCTGCGTCATCATTTCTAAATTAGCAAATTGAAAATCTGTAATAGGTGCCGAGCAAATTTGTTGGCTACCAAATTCTTGTTGATATATTTCTAATAGATTTGAGTAAGGAGCCAGTTGCTTTTCAGGAAGTAGGCAACAAATTTGTTGAATATTTTGGTTTTTCATAAACTTAATCCAATGGAATACTTGTTGATTAGAGTACCCCGGTCTACAAGCACCATATACGATCACTTCATTTTCACAAGCAGCAGCAAATCTGTAGTTATTTTTAATCATATTTCTTGAAATATCTAATTATTAAAGTTCTTTATCCTATTTTTTGACAACTCTATTTTTTCCCCCATGCCAACCGACAACTATGAGAAATCAAATATTCATTATTATTTTTAAAGTCAGCAAGCAGATTAGACAAGTGTTCTTTTACTGCTAATTGCTCTTCAATAGATAATGAAGCAAGCTGTACATCATATAATCCTGAATTTTCAACTAATTCCCAAATTACTTGAAAGCTCGGAAATTTCATCTCAAAAGTAAACAGTTCTGTTGCAATTTCATTTGCGCCATATTCAAGAAGTATATTAGGTAACATACTTGATCCTGCTAGCCTGCTAGCCAGTTCGATGTTCAGTTGATATTGCGCCGTTACCCTTTGATTAAAAGCTTGAGCGCAGGAAAAAAACAGAGTATTCATCTCAATTTGATCCCATACAGCCACAGCATAATGTCCGCCTAACTTGAGAATACGTAGCATTTCAAAACAGCCAGCTTTTGGATTTTCCAACAGCATCAATCCAAATCGAGATAGCACACCGTCAAAATATTCATTAGGAAAGTTAAGTTTTTGCGCTTCCATAACACAGAATTCAATATTCTTTAAATCTTCACTAACAGCTTTTGAGTTAGCCACCAATATCATTTCTGTAGACGAATCAATTCCAATTACTGTAACTTCTTTTAAACGCTGTCGAGCAAGTGTAAGTCCGGGTTCACCTGTTCCACAAGCAATATCAAGTATGCGACTATTTGAATCAACTGGTAGGCGTTCCAGCAAAGCCTGACTGACTGGAGACAAATGAGGTATCCACATATCGAATCGGCCAGCTATTTGTTCGTAATTGGGAAGCGACTCTTTATTAAGCATAATGTCCCAGAATTTTTGGAGTTGTGTTGCTCAGTAGTTTGAGCTAGCTTATTAGCTGTGTCAACAGACAAGCAGTCAAACCTCCAACATTCACATTCGCTGTCAGACTTAGCCATGTCTGCGCTCAACAGCCCAAATCAACGTTATGGTTCAGGCAAAGTCCTCAATCTCTGGCTGTCAGGATACTCGCAGGATGGAATCATATTGGCTGGAGGAAGGCGACTGTATTGCTTTTGATAACAAGCAGCCGCATGGGATTGATCGGGTGATGAGCGATCGCTGGTGTGTGTGTTTCTTCAAGTTGAAAGCAGAGTGTTTGCAGGGGGCTGAGGTTGAGCAGTTGAGTTTGGTTTGATGCAAACTTCCCTCAATTTTCCTTCAAAAAATTCAAGTCGCCATGAGACGACAACGAAGGAAAAAAGAACAAGTGCAAAGTGTAAGAGGTTTAAAGTATAAAAGGCTACTGAAAAATCCTCCCGGCGGCACACACCACACGAAAACCTAAATCGTTGACTTCGATGTTGACGCAATCCACCCTAAAGTTGTTGAAGCGATACGCAGAACGGCAGTAGGTAGGACTGTAGACCCAAGACCCGCCCCGCAGCATAGCTAGTTTTTGAGAAAGATGATCATTAGCAAACCATACACCACCATTTGTTGGCGCACCTTCATAGTTATCATGCCAATCGTCTAGACACCATTCCCATACATTCCCGTGCATATCGTATAACCCAAAGTTGTTAGCTACTTTAAAGCTTCCTACTTCTGTTGTTTCTTTTCGATAGATACCTTTTGACCCTCGGCTATAAGAATCTGACCATTTTCCATCTTTGTCGTCTTTACCGTTATAATCGGCTAAATTAGTTGTAATAGTTTCGCCAAAATGAAATGGTGTAGTTGTACCAGCGCGACACGCATATTCCCATTCTGCTTCACTGGGTAGACGGTATTTCTTGCCTGTATTTTGGGAGAGGCGATCGCAAAACTCAACTGCATCATACCAGGAAACAAACTCTACAGGTCGATTTGCACCTTTAAACTTAGATGGGTCAGGGTTTAGTTCTCGGTTTACCTGTGGCAAAGAGGCTACTGCTTTCCACTGTTCTTGAGTAACTGGATACTTACCTATGCAAAAATGCTGAATGTTTACTAAATGCTGAGGGCTTTCTGACTCATCACGCTCTAGTTCGTTCTCTGGAGATCCCATCAGAAAACTGCCGCCAGGAATCTGCACCATTTCTAGAGTAATGCCTTTGCCAAGGTTTTCGCTGAAGTATTCTGCTGTACCCTGTTCCCGTGTGATTTCCTGTCCTTTAGCATTGACTACTACTACCGCAAATTGGAAACTTGGTAGGTCTTTTTTGCACTCAGATGTAGGGATCTCTGCTGACATAAATTTTTTTTAATAATGTTGATTTACCGTACTTTCACTAATGCTTCCACAGTTGCTATCCTTGCTTCGAGTTCAGCTATCTTTTGATTAAGTGGCAGTGCCTCAGCACATCCCAAATACTGAGCCAAAGCACCAACTACTACATCCGTTTTGGATGTCCCTGTTTTTTTACGTACTTGTTCAGTTTTTCCAACAGTTCTGGGGACAGTCTCACAACTATTTGCGGTTTGACCATTGCCCTTTCTCCGCATAACTTAGTATTACGATTATTGCGTATTAGCACGTAAGCTGACAATCCCACTCGAAATATTCTTGATTCAGCCGCTTTTTCATACTTCCTTCTATTTTCCCCTGGGGTTTTCTCTTGCGGGAATTTTAATCGCCACTGTGACCAAAACAATTGTCAATTCGCACTCTTAGCCTCCGGCAGCAATCGCTTCAACATCAGCTGCGACAACAAGCAGCCGCATGGAATTGATCGGGTGATGTGCAATGTTATTACTTAGAACTAGCAAAATCCGTAGGTAGTTTACTAGCCCAGTAGTCGCATTCTTAATCTAGATACTGTATCCTATTTACTCTGGGAATTTCTATTGATCAACTATGAAACTCATTAAAAAATCTGAGAAACTTACCCTGAAGAAGATGAAGGAAATGGAAGAAGCAGAAGATCGACTTCTTCACGCTGATGCCATCAATCTTTCGCAACCCTTCCTAGAAGAACAACCAGTAATTACTCCAGATTCTGTAGATACTGATTCTATTTCATTAAATTATCCAATTGTTCAGTCTGTTGGTAACTCAGGCTGGCAAGTTTCAGATATTTGGAGGGATTTGAGAATTGATAAGTTTTGCGGGGATTAATTTTAAGCTACCGCAATTTGCAGGTTATTTCAGCAAACATTGTTTCTACTCATAGAATTTCACGAAAAATCTGATACAGACAACCCTGAAAGCTTTGCTAAATCTAAGTTTTTTAATTGCGAATTGGTATCACAATTCATCCCGCAACCACTCCATCCCCGTCCGTAACGCCGCCGCTGCACTGTAGTACAACTTTTGCTCTCCGAAGATACCACCTGTGCGGCTGATGATGCGGAACTGCCAGCATTTTCCAGGTGTGTAAAAGACTATTAGGATGTTCCCTTTGATACAAATAACTTCATCAATTTTGATTGGTGACATTTGGTAAGATTACTTCTAAGAATGTAAGAATATTTATTCATTAAAGAATTATTCTCCAACCCTCTAACAAGTATATAGCCTGTTTTATGAGGGAATACTAGTCTAGTAAAGAATAGCGATAAGCATGACGGCATAGCTAACGCTTACCGCTTCTGAGGCATAACTGATATGGATACAAGACCTTACGAGCTTTATATTTCACTAGAACAGTTTAAAAGTCTTTGGCAGTGTGAAACTAATTGGCAGAACGAATTACCGTTACGAGCCATACTTGTGGCGCTTGAACTTTCATTTTTATTAATCCATGAAACTGTTCAAGATACACGTTTAACAGTTCGTAATGAAGAAAGAATTAGTAGATTATTTGCTGGCTGTCGTCAGCAAATAGAGTTGCTGGCAGAGGTACTTGATACCACAGTACTTTCTTTAGATAGTTTGTCTAATGAGCAATCAACTAAAACCAATTTTAAAATGCTCATTGATTTAGATGAAACAATATTCAAAAAGCTTAAACAATGGGGTTGTTTTTATACGAGTATTTTAGAAGAATTTTCATTTAACTTAGGAATTGAACATTACATTAATCAGTTTCAATTTCCAAATATGTTTTATAAAGAAAAACCGATTATCCCTTATGATAAATGGATTAAGCCTGATACTATCGCTACTATTTTTCACACAAGAAGTTTTAACCAAGAAGATAAATTATTTGCCACAGTACATCAAGTTACAGAGTGTTGGTTATGTATTGCATTGAATTTACTAAAAAGCAGTCAACTGGCAACACAAGAAAGTGATTTTCATGCTGCAACTAATAAGATAAGTAAAGTTTGTTCTATCTTAAATTATCTTGCACAACACATTTTAATTCTAGAAACAATGGTTTTAGCGGATTATCATCCGTTACGTGTCAATTTAAGAGATGCCAGTGGCGCTCAATCAAAGCAGGCATTGGATATAGTCAATTTAGCCAAAACTTTATTCTTACCTATTACAGATTACTTAAAAGAATATAATTGTTCTTTGATTGATATATATAATACTCCAAATAAACACATTTATCTATATCAGTACATTGAAGTATTATCATCTTTGGAAACAAGATTAACTAACTTCTTTTTTTGTCATTATAAATTAGCCACGCAAATCCTGGGTTCAGAAAGCTTAGGCTCACTTGGATTTGAAGTACAGGCTTTGATTAAACGTTTTGTAGAACCAATATATTCTGATTTAGATAAAGTTCGTTACCAATATGTTGTCATTACTAATTTTAAGTATGGGCAATATGCAGGTAATTTAATTACTTCTTTAGAAACTATAAACTTAGTTAAAACAATTGATGAAGTAGTTGAAGTTGCGGGTTACACAATTGAGGACACAATCAATAAATACATTAAATCAATTCGTGAACATGATATTGAAAGATGGCTTAGTCTCTTTGAATTAGATGGTTCCATTGAAGATCCATCTGGTAGTAGAGCATTTAAAGGTTTAAGTGGATTAAAAGTGTATTTTCGAGGGTTTATTAAAATTTTTGCTTCAGATATTGAAATTAAAAGTAAAAACATTTTAATACTTTCAAACCAAGGGAGAGCCGAATTTAATTGGGAAATTCATACAATACATAAGAATGTACCAATTAATTTTTCTGGCTTAGATAAAATTCAGTTTTCACAAAACGGAAAAATTAAGAGTATGCAGGTTTTTTATGATCCTAATGTAATATCTCAACAGTTACTAGCTGCTTTCAGAGAGTAATAATATTGAAGGAAGGCTTATGAAAGCAATTGATGATTTAGATGAAATGCCAAATCAAGTTTGGTTTGTAGGCAATCGCAATTTATTTATATTCTTAGAGGAAAATTTATATGAAAACATGGAACGAAACAACAAAGACTTTACCTGAAGAAGGGGTTGTGGTATTGACAAAAATTGAAGACCAACACGGTTGTCGCAACGAACAGTTACTAAAGAGAAAAAGTAACCTTTGGTTTTTTCCAAACGGGTTAATGTACGTCTATTACACTCCTACCCATTGGCGTGTCCTTACTTAATTTCCTCGCTCGAAAAAGTGGGCGCTCGCACGCAATTACCACACCCAGTTGGCGGAATTGGTTCTTGCCTGGAATGTATGAAGTGAGGTAAGCAACGCCACAGCAAATAGAATTTTTAGAGGGTATAAAGTTAAATTAAATAAAAAATAAGGCTAAATCGGGCAACCATAAAGCTATGACAGAAGAAACAACTTTTGACGAGGATGGCAATTTGATTTGTCCTAATTGTAGTTCACAGCGTGTTGTGGACTATGCGGATGATGACGATATAAACCAGCTTGACTACGAGGTAAAGTATTGCCTTGATTGCGGAAATCTGTTTTATATTGCCCTGAACAACCATGAAGCTAATTTTGATTGACATGATGTGGCCGCCAAGGCGACCACCCTTTTAGCAACTAACTTGGCAATATTATCGATAAAGTCACAAAATCACCATTAAATATCTAGACACTTTTAGAAAAGATTACATAGGAGATTTGAGCGAACTTTTTGATGGATAGGAATATTAATTATGAACTCTGTTCCTTTTTTAGATGAAATACATTGCAATGAACCACCATGTTTTTGAGTAATAATTTCGTAACTAATTGCTAAACCTAAACCAGTCCCTTTACCTATAGGTTTAGTAGTAAAAAAAGGTTCAAATAGCCGCTTTTGCACTTCAGGGGGTATTCCTTTACCACTATCAATAATTTGTATAATCAATTGCCCCATCTGGGATATTTCAGTGCGGATAAAGATACTACTAGGAGATTGTTTTATTTCCTGAATACTTCGCCCTACATCTCCTTCTTCTATTGCATCTATCGCATTACTTAAAAGGTTCATAAATACCTGATTTAGTTGTCCAGCATAACACTCTATTAACGGGAGCTTGCCATATTCTTTAATAATTTTTATTTCAGGATGATCTGGTTTAGCTTTAAGTCGATTTTGCAAAATCATCAAGGTACTTTCAATCCCTTCATGAATATCAACTGCTTTATATTCCGCTTCATCCATGCGTGAAAAAATTCGCAAAGAAGTTACAATCTGCCTAATACGCTCTGCCCCCATTTTTATTGATGAGAGTAGTTTTGGCAAATCTTCTATGAGAAAATCAAGGTCTATGGCTTCAGCTTGTTCTTGAATTTCAGGTATAGGATGAAGATAATTTTTTTGATAAAGATTGAGCAAGTTAAGTAGTTCTTGTATATAGTCGTGAGCGTGCGTTAAATTACCATAGATAAAATTAACTGGATTATTGATTTCATGGGCAATTCCTGCAACCAGTTGCCCAAGAGACGACATTTTTTCGCTCTGAATTAGTTGCGACTGAGTAGACTGTAGTTCTTTTAATGTTTTCTCTAATGCCTGGGCTTGTTGCCGTAGTTGTGCCTCTGATTTTTGTAAAGCTACCTCAGCTTGTTTGCGCTCAGTAATATCACGCACAAGTGCCAGTCCATGCGGCATACCATTATATGTGCAACGCGTTCCTGTTACTTCAACATCAATTAACTTTCCATCTTTGCAGATGTTAACTGCCTGACAATAAAAGTATCCTGTTGTCTTTAACGTTTCAATATACTTTTCAAACAGATGTAGAGATTTTGGATGGATATAGGCAGTTGGGGAAAGGTTCTTTAACTCCTCCAAAGAATACCCCAACATCCGACAAGTTGCTGGATTTACTTCAACCAGTTTTTCTGTTTCTAAATCATCAATGAAAATCCCATCATTAACTGCTTCAAAAATACTGCGGTATTGAGCTTGTTGTTGATGCAGCGTTTCTTCTATTTGTTTTTGCTCTGTGATATCACTGCAAACAATTAGCCCTCCTCTCAAATTCCCCTCTGCATCTTTAATTGGACTTCCATTAATCCTTAACCATACACCTTCTGGTGCTTGAGCATTGCAAACAAACATTTCCATATCCTTGCAAGTCTCACCCCCAATTGCCTTCGATAGAGGTAGTTCATTTGTAGCAAAAGGCGTTACCCGATCAGGCTTAAGCCATGTATATTGTTGTGTCCATTCTTCCTGTCTGGTATTTATTGACCCATCACCAAACATTTGTACTGCGGCCGAATTCAATACCAAAATTTTTCCTTGCTCGTCGGCAACAATTACCCCATCATTCATGGAGTTTAAAATTAGATGCGAAAGTTCATCGTTTTGACCCACGTTTGAGATTTGACTAGTACATTTATCTTGCTGCTGGGGCATCATCTTACCTGATGGAATTATAAAGCCTTCAGTATTAAGATTCCCATGAACTACCCCTGGCTAACTTCCTTTGAGCCAGAGGTTTGCTAAACCTGGGAAAAATCTCTGTAATGCTAGGTCAACAGGTTACTCCACCTGAAACCACAAATAACCGCATTATTTTTGAGGGCTACTATCCAGGCATTGATCAGTACACAGAGAGTTGGAAAACTTGCAAAAGATAAAACCTCTAAGAATTCCGTCTTTCCCATGCTTCTAATGGTTGACAGACATCACTCGCATTCAAGTCCACCTGTGATATATTCTCTAATCCTAGTCTTCGCTCTTGAGCAGTAACACCAACTTGGTAACTCACCCAGAGTTCTTTTTCTATGTCTGAAAGTTTTTTAATTTGGAAATCCGTGGTTTTGGGAACGTTGT
>JADEXK010000128.1 GCA_015207155.1 Nostocales cyanobacterium LEGE 11386
CCGTTGCAAATAATAATGAGTCTGTTTGCAATTAATGTGAGCCGAAATCCTTTTCTGTTTGCAACTAATGTGAGCCAAGAATTTTCTTGTTTGCAAGCCGGAGCGTTTATGTTTGCGAGCCGCAACACTTACCAATCAAAGTCTCCCTATCAAACTGCTGTAACACCAGTGCTATCGTCTTGCTATCAACCCCCCGCGTATCCCGATAAGCCTTGACCTTTTCCCCCTCCACATCTTCCAGGGAATAATTGCACACCCCCAACTTCCGCCCCATCTTCGCCAACGACTTAATCGCCGCCAACCGCCGATTAATTGTCGCCTCCCGCACCCCAGAAGCTATCAATTTCGCCTTATATTTCAGTACCACCATTACCGCTTGCTCTCGCTGCAAGTGCAAAAACTCCAACACGCTATCACTACTTGGCGGCATCAAAGTCATCTTCATAAAGAAATCCTTCAAATCCTTTTCATAAGCCCGTCGAGTATTGGGGTTGCGCTTATCTGCCAACAGTTGAGCCAACACATCGGGGTCGCCCTGAAGTTCTGCGTCAAAATATCTAGTAATTGGCGCATCTAAGCACGCCTCTAACGAAGCAAAGACAATTTCTCCCCTGCTCCCCTGCCCCTCTGCTCCCCTGCTCTCCCAACCCGGCTCGTTAGGCATAATTGCTCACAGCTTCGTTATCGATAATACAATTTTCCAATACCGTCTATCTTACCTCGGTAGGGTAAAGCATGAATGTTTACATCCTGTAAGAGCAAAATCCTGCTTGCGGAAGTAGTCAGGTGTCATTTGGTTATGCTGGGTCTGTAATTTCCGGCTTTGATAGCAAAATTGATAGCCTAATTCGTTGAAAAGCAAATATTGACGTTCTTTAGCGGTTTATGTATATTACATAATGTAATATACATAATGTAATATATAAAGAGTTAAATGCCTGAAAAAAAGAATCAGCACTTTATACCAAGGTTTTACTTGAAGAAGTTTGCGCTACACTCTCAAGAAAAGAGAGTAGGAGTTTTTAATATTTCTTCCAATACTTTTATTGAAAGTGCAAACCTATATGATCAAGCATCTAAAAATTATTTTTATGGTCGTGATTTAAAAATCGAGAATGCTTTTCAAAAACTAGAGACAGAATCGGCGAAAATTATCAATTCTATATTAGAGGAACAATGTCTTCCTACGGCACATTCAAGAGAGCATCAAATGCTCTTGATGTTTATTATTACCCTCCTTGGTAGAACCGTATATGCAGCAGAGACAATAGATGAATTAGTAAAAAAATATAAAAAAACTGTATCATCAATAGCTCCTAACATTTTATCTGAATCAGAAAATAAGATTGCTCTAACTCTAACGGATGCAGTTCAAGAATATTTGACAATAGTAGTACCATTTTTTCCAATAGTTAGGGATCTTCATTGGAAACTTATTATTAACGAAACCGAAGAACCTTTTATAACATCAGATAATCCAGTGGTTCTTTATAATCAATTTCTTGAAACTCGAAAGACATACGGTAGTAATGTTGGTCTTGCTTCTAAAGGACTAGAAATATTTTTACCACTCTCTCCACAAATTATTCTAATTTTGTATGATAAAGATGTTTATAAAGTAGGAGCAAAAAATCAAGCTTGTATCCAATTGACTATGGATATTGATATCAAAGCTTTGAATCTAATTCAGTACATTAATGCCAACAAGAACATATATTTTAACGAGAATTTTTCAGAGAAGCAAGTTCAAGATTTGCTGAGAACTGCTAACCGCTACAGAAGGCAATTAAAAGCTAATTGGGATAAGTATCCAAAGAAAGTTGAGAATGAGAAACAGAAAATTCTATTGCATCTCTACGGCTCAGATGTTAAATGCTCTTTGAAGCTTTCATTCATTAGCATTCTCAAGAAGGCTAAGTCATATTCCCTTGGACAAAAGGTTACTCACGTAAGAAATGAGCAGCTTTGTCGTCTACACGAAAAGTTTCTCGATTTGGTTGATAAAGGTTTATATCATCCATTTGATTTCTATGATTTTATTAATGACTGTAAAACATTGCCCCTTAAAAACGAAAATATATATGTTTGACAGAAACTATCAGGTTATATTATGACCTGCCCGAAATTAAATTAACGTCAAAATAGAAACTAAAACTTTATGGCAGATACCCTATCACTTAGCTGAATTACTCAACATAGTGATTAACCGCTTAATTTGACCAACTCGCTTACGCTGGTCGTAGCGGCGTTTGGCTTCTGTGGTAATTTTTTCTAAAAGTGCGTTATCTGCATTAGCAAAAGTCCAAGCCGCTTCTAGAAATACCTCAACTGTGATTCCCCTGTCTTTACAAAAGCGTGTTAATTCTTGGTCGAGGTCTTTTTCTAGGACGATGGCTGAATGTCGTCGAGTTTCGGGGTACTTTTCCAGTTCGGCTTGGAGTTCAGCGATTGTGTCTGCTGGTGTAGCAGTTGGGTTGTCGGTAGCTGGTACTGGGCTGGTTTCCTGTGGTGAGTTTTGTTCTTCTGTTTGGGGTTCTGGTTGTACTTTGGGAACGAGTGCATCCTGGCGTGGTTCAACTGTAGAGCGATTGCGTTTGTTGCGTAGTTGGTTGAGTACGTTATCTGACATTATCATTTACCCCCAAGTGCAGCGTGAATTTTCTCAATTAAAATTTCAAAGGGATATTCCAAGTCGGTATATCCCAACTCGTTCAAAGTTGTACGTTTGTTGATGGCTTGTTTGTAGCGTTCTGATTCGCGGATTGAGGGTATAACTAACTCCTCGCCAACTTCGTCACGCATTCCATCTACAGCCGCCCGACTTTCTTGGGCTTGGGTGTTACCAAACCAGCGATCTCGGAAGGGTAAAACACCTAATACTTGGGCATTCGTTGCGCCGACATCTTGCAAGCCACTGAGTAAGTCCAGTGTCCGCACCAGTGAACCGTAACCTTTAACTGATGCTTCGGCGGGGATAATCAAAAAATCTGCTGCGCCGATAACTGTCAAACAAATTTGCGATCGCTGGGGTGGGGCATCGATAATGCACACTTTGAATATTTTGCTGATGGCTTCCAATCGTCGCTTGAGTAAGGTTGCACCAACTCCACTGTTAGATAAATAATCTTGTACAGTATCAAGTTGGTCGTCGGCGGGGATAAGAAATAAGTTGTCGTTGTCTTGAGTCGGGTAGATGCAGTCTTCTGGTGCGACTGTTTTTTTGAGAAATTCCAATAGGGTTGGTTGGTTGGGTTCTAATTCAAACCCCAGATAGGTGGTGAGATTATGTTGGGGGTCGGAGTCTAGCATTAAGGTGGGCAAGCCCTGGCGTGATAGCAGCCGCCCCAAGAACAGTGAGGTGGTCGTCTTGCCCTGTCCGCCACTCAAGGAGCTTACGGTAATGGTCAACATATATATTTTTAGTAAATTATTAAATTAGCCAATTAACTTAAACTCATTTGATTAATTTGTCAATTAATAAATTTAGCTAATTAGCTTTTTGTAAAATTAGCTTTTTGACTTTAGCTAAATTTAGCTTTTTAGCTTTTTATAGATTTGGCAGCGATTCAGGGACATTCGACGATTTAGGGCGAAATGCTTGCTCTGGTGGCTTTTCAGTGAGCGACAATAAAAAATTAATCCGCCGTATTGAAAAAGGTAAAAAGCGATATAGTCGGTTAACCACTATTCCTGATCATAGAAACATTACATATCCAGCCTGCTATCCTTCTGTGCTTCAAGTTCGGCTGCCACCGTATTCAGTTCCATCTCCAATTGTTCCACCGTAGGCAGAATGCCTTTAAGCTGTTCTGGAACCTCTTGTCCTATCTGGTGTGTGGAAACGCCGATAGGTTGTGTCATCCCTTGCAGTGCGAGTTCGGCAACCGTCTTGTTTTTAGACTTGCAAAGAATGATGCCGATGGTAGGCTGATCATCAGGATGGCGCAGAATAGCGTTCACTGCTGATACATAAAAGTTCATTTTCCCCGAAAATTCTGGCTGAAATTCCACCATTTTCAGGTCAATAATGACATAGCAGCGCAGGGTGAGGTGATAAAACAGCAGATCAAGCCTGTATTCCTGTCCGCTGACCTCAAGAGGATACTGACTTCCCACAAACGAGAACCCTGTTCCGAGTTCCAGGAGAAAGTCACGAATGCGCTCTACAAGCGCCCGCTCCAAATCCCTTTCCTGCGCCTCTTTGCCCAACGTCAGGAAGTCAAAATTATACGGGTCTTTGATCAGCTGCTGTGCCAGATCGGATTGGGGTTTAGGCAAGGTCTGGCTAAAATTGGTGACTGCGCTACCTTGGCGTTCATAAAGACGGCTCTCAATCTGCATTTCCAGGATGGCACGGCTCCAGCCGTTTTGGATGGTTTGCTGGATGTACCAAACCCTCTGCTCTGGCGCTTTTACACGATCCAGCAAGACACAGTTATGCCGCCAGGGGATTTGTCCACCAAGCTGGTGGACAAATGACTCATCCGGGTAAGCTTCCGCGAAAGCCCGCATATAGAGCAGGTTTGTACGGGAAAAACCCTTTATATCTGGGAACTCCTGTTTTAAATCCTTGGCAAGACGCTCAATTACCTTCGTTCCCCACCCATCATCCTGCTGGCGTTGTAAAATCTCCCTGCCGATCTGCCAATAAAGCACCACCAATTCTTGGTTAACAGCGAGTGCCGCCCGTATTTGCGCCGTGCGAACACGCTGTTTAAGCATGTTTAGAAAAGCATCATAGTTGGTCAGTTCTGGAAAAAGGGAATCGGTCACGGTGAAGAACGTATCAGGTGGTTACTGTATTTTACATTAAATGTAATAACCATCTGTGTGTGAGTAAGTAATTATTTATACTCGTTAACAACGTAAAACCTGATGCCTTCTACATTCCTTACCCGATAGGAGTTATGCTCTCTTATCCGCTATAAGGCAGCCACCCAAGTAAGCAAAAAGTTGTCAAAGAATACACGCTCAAGGTTGATAATTGTTTTGCAGATGATATGCGATCGCATTATTCTAGTTGTAGCGACCTACTACTTCACCACGCAAATTTTGACAGGTAAAACTGGTGTAAGAGCATAGAGAGTAGGGATATAGAATAATCACACCTGTCAAAATTAATCTGGTGGACTACTACAATGCTAATCACTCAGACCTGCAATCAAGACATTTCTCAGCCAGGATTAACTGCAAATATAAAGTAAAAAAAAACGGTTCTTCATTACTTGTTATGCCAAAGTAATAAATTAAGTCCAGTTTAACAAACATCTAACTCTAAAGTTTTCAAAATTTCTAAATCCATAAGCAGAGCGTTTAATCAGCTTTAATTTGTTGTTAATTCCTTCAACAACACCACTTGTTGTCCCACGATCAAAGTAAGCAATAATTTCATCAAACCAACGAATCATAGTATTATTGCTCTGAGGAAAATATTTTTTTGCTCTCGATAGCCACATACCTAGTTTAAAGACTCCCGTATACCAATCTTCTGTGAAGTTGAAAATTTTTCTAATTTTTTCTTTTAACTCATGCATTAATTTCAAAGTTGGCGAGACGCTTTTAACTTGCATGAGTTTTTTAACTTGCTCTTCATTTAACTTATCTTTATTTTTCAGCAAGGGATATTTACTGTTTTTTAATCCCGCTAATATCATTTCATATTCAGCTTTTTTACCTGCTAAATTTGTTTTCTTAATTAGCTCTTCTATATTTCTCTTTTCTCTTTTCCTTTGTGTGTCTAGTTCTTTATTTATTTGCATCATCACATGAAATCTATCTGCTACCACCTGAGCATTCGGCATTAATTCTGCCACTAACTTTTTATACCCTTGCCACAAATCAATACTGACCTCTTCTATTTGTTCTAAAATCTCAAAGCCCCATCCAATCAGTACTTCCTTGATTATTTCTTGTGTTCGCCCATTCAGAATTGCCAGAAGTTTAGATGTGTCTAAATCTATTAAGACAGCACAGTAATGACCTTTTCCTTTTACTAAAGCTATTTCATCAATTCCAAGTCTTTTTAAGCCCGAAGGTTTTGAATTATCATACTCTTGAGATGCATCTTTTAGCATTCTTTCTATTTCTTCTGTCGTGACTATTCCCTTCGATGCAACACTATGGATATCGTTTTCTAGCACTTCTTGTATTGTTTTTTGCGCTAGCCGCTTTGTATAGGTTCTTTTCTTACTTACAAATTCTAGGTCTTCACTAAAAGGCTTTCTACATTTAGCGCATTTGAATTGTCGTCTATTTATTTCTAAAAATACTGGTTTTTCTCCCAAAGGTAAATCTTTAACAATGTGCCGATGATTTTGATGTAATTTCTCGCTTTTTGTCCCACAATGAGGACAAACACTATATGATTTAACTGATTCAGTTTGTAAAATAATCCCGATTCCATCATGGATACGTTGCGATATAACTTTTACATCTTTTAAATCCAAAATCTCTGTGAGAATTTTTATTGCTCTTTTCTTCACCATGACTGTAAATGTATAAAAATCATTCTGGTTCTATCTACAGAGAACAATAAATATTCTTTCTATGTCAAGTACAGCAAGGGTTGCAATAATAATTTGATACAGTTAATCACATTTTTTGATCTTTTAGTTTAACTTTTTAGCATAACAGATACTAAAGAACCAAAAAAACGACCGTTTTCTTTACCACTACTTCCATATCACTACCCTCTTATTTTTGAGTTCTTCTATTCATTACCACGGCTAAGAGATCGGCAATATTTTTGGCATCCTGAAATAACCGCTCCTTTTCCTGATGTCTAAAGTGTCGTCCTAACCCCTTACTCAGCATAACCTCAAATTCTCCTGTAACAAGAAAATTGCCGTCCATAATGACGTTGCTGATGCTCAAGTGTTTGTACCGTGAAAGTGTTTCGCAACATGCGTGGACAAGCGGTTTTATTTTCTCATCTACATCTTGGTACATGTCAGCGGCAATAGCCTCATTCAAAACAAAGTCAATGCCATAACCGCGTAATTCAAATTGGAACAAAAAAATAGATACATCATTTCCAGCTATATTTTTCAATTTCACCTTCTCTTTATGCCACCTGCCTCCTTGCTGGAGTTGGACTACCATTATGAGATAGTTTTATGACCCTTGCAAGCTATATTTGCAACCCTATTTAGAGGTTGAGCCGAGATAGCTGCGATTTCAGAAATAGAGGCTGAAAACGAAAATAGGGCGTTCTGGGGCTGTGTTCAACATAATTAGGATTAGGTGTAATTGGCATACTCTTTTTTAGCGTTCGCTTTGATCCAAACTGAGAGAACCAGATCCATAAGTCAGGACTAGGAGCAGTCCACCGATAATCGACAAGTTTTTGAAAAAATTATTGAATTGACTAGGATCTGCAACAGGATTATGAAAAACAATGGTAGCGGGAATCAGAAAAATGATCAGTAGAATCGCGCCAATTTTCGCTTTGTAGCCGAGAATAATGGATAATCCACCTAAAATCTGAAATGCAATTGTAAAAACTAGTAGCACTCCTACTATTGGTAGTCCCGCTTTAGCCATAAACTCACTTGTCTGAGCGAAATTAAACACTTTGTTCAAGCCAGTGTAAATAAAAATCACGGCTAAAAATGAACGAGCAACCAAAGGAATGTATTTTTTTAACATGATAGATATTTTCAGATTCAGTTAGTGAGATGGGGTTACGGGTGCAAAATGCCAAGATATTAACTTGTACCAGATTCAGCAACAGCAGCACCTTCTTCTGGTTTAACTTCCTTCGGTTTTTTTTCAAAAAGTTGGATTCCCGCTTCAATTATTTCAAACCCGTTTTCTGTTCGTTGACCAAGCTTACCTGATATAGCCCCAGCCCAATCTGCAAACTCATTCGCATTAGTTTCCGCCTTGCGCCAACTCTTTGCATTTATCAAAGCGGTGAAAACTACTCCGTTCTGGTCAGTCAGCGACACCTCAACTTTCTTGTTCGCTGCGGGTGTGGCTGTTGGCAGTTCACCGCTAAATTTTATTGTGACCTCACTTCTGACTTGCATCACTCGCCCCTGGATTCATTAACGACTCAAATTTGTTGCTCCTGATTTTATCAGGCTGAAGGTTAACAACTATATATTGGCTGCACAGTAAAGATTTTATCTCCAGATGATGCTACGGCTTATAAGTAGATGCCCAACCAAATGCTTGACGCAATCGTTGTGAAGGATTGAACTTGAACACCCAACACTCTCGCCCTGTTCTGACATAAAAAGTACCGAAGTTTCTTAGAGAAACACTCTCCCCAAGTTTTAGCGATTCATATATTTCTTCCAACGTGGCATCAATAATTTCTTCAACCGTGCCACTACCTTTACTTAAGCGTTTAGAGACGCGCCGTGTCAGTTCCTTTTTATCGATAGACATCTTGAAAAGTTTCCCAAAAACTTTTAAATATGTTTATTGCGAAATCATACTAACAGAAACTCGTTAACGATTTTTCAATGGTTTCAGCCATAAATTATCTCTGGTTTTGGCTAAAAACTTGTAGAAGAAAGTTATTGTCCCTAATTCTCCCAACAATTCCCAATCATTCCCAAAGTCTCCCCAATTTCTCCCAATCATTCCCAACGAGTTCCATTTTTTCCCAATAATTCCCGAAGTAGAAGATATTCATCAGTGTTTATTGACTCAATTCTCATCAAGCCCAAAACTCCCAATATTTCCCAAATCATCCCAGTGATTCCCTACTGCTCCCAAACATTCCCAATAATTCCCTATTTCTCCCAAATATTGAAAGCCCGAAAATCTCCAAAAAACTACCGCACACTACGCCAATTTTGGCGGAAAGTTTTTGAGCCAAAACTGATGAAAGAACAATTGCGCTTACTCAAACTTGTAACGTTAAATTATTTTAGTGTGACGGCTTTGCTATCACGCACCATATTAGAAATAAATTTCTGGAATTACAAACACTGTTGCTGTATTATCACTGATTTGTAAATCAGTTTTGTAGAGAAGATAGTTATGCCTCAAAACCGACGAATGCCAAAAGCAATCATCATTGCTTTTGGTATCTTGGTAATATTTTTCAGCTTTAGCAGTTTCCGAGGTATACCTGCACACTCTCAGGAAATTCAGAGACTTCCAATTGCTGCAAGTGTTGACCTTGGGCGTTCATTTAATCAACTGGGCATCAAAGGTTCTATTCTAATTTATGACCGCAACAACAAAAAGTTTTATGAACACAACGCTTCACGCAACTCACAAGCCTTCGTTCCCGCATCAACTTTCAAAATTTTCAACTCTCTGGTAGCCTTAGAGACTGGCGTGATTCCCAATGACGTGGCTGTGTTGACTTGGGACGGTATTCAGCGCGAAATCGCGGCTTGGAACCAAGACACTAACATCCGCCAAGCATTCAAAAATTCAACCGTATGGTTTTATCAAGTGCTGGCGAGAAAAATTGGTCATGAACGGATGGAGCGATTCATCAAGCAAGTCGGCTATGGAAACCGTCAAATTGGTACACCTGAGCAAATTGACCAATTTTGGTTAGAAGGGCCACTGCAAATTACACCCAGACAACAGATAGAGTTTTTACAACGTCTTCAACGTAAAGATTTACCCTTCTCACAACGTACTTTGGATTTAGTTCAAGACATAATGATTTACGAACGTACGCCAGACTACGTAATGCGAGGAAAGACAGGTTGGGCAGCAAGGCTCACCCCTAGTATTGGCTGGTTTGTCGGATATCTCGAACAAAACAATAATGTATATTTCTTTGCCACAAATATCGATATACGCAATAATCAAGACCTGCCTGCTCGAATAGAAATTACTCGGCGCAGTCTCAAAGCTTTAGGATTGCTATGAGGTGTGGCAATTTTTAGCCTTGCACTTGAGCCGCTTAGACTGTGGCAGTAATTCTTTTAGGTGTTGAACGGAGGAAAATATTTTATTAGCGTCGAAAGCGGATTGATTGATTTGCTACTTCTGACTCTAACAATGCGATTTCTTCCAGTAACTCAATTTCTGATGACAACTCCTGAATTTCTGCTTCTAGCGAAGACTCACTAGTGCTATTTAGCTTTTCTATCAGTTGAGGTTTATTCTCTCTAAGTACTTGACGAATAACCTTCATCTTAGATAACTGGGGGTCATTCTTTTGCTGTGGCTGTTCAAAGTAGTCTGACACTTCTAAGACTAAATCTGATAATTCATCCTGGTTTAAACCAAATATCATCTGCTTGATTTGCCACTTGAGTTGCCGCAGGCGTTCTTCTGGTGTCAATTTTTTGGGTGGTGCTGGTGGGGTATGTCGTTGCTTATTGTTGCGCTCGCGCCACTCCTTGAGGGTTAATGCTTCGTAATATACTTTCTCGTATGCCAATGCTCCCTGAGCCACAATTAAATCATCAACACCTTTATCTGGCCCTGGTAATGTCACAACTAAGACCTTAGCCCCCCGTTCCTCCAGCAGTCCACCAGTGCGCGAGATGGCAATATCTATATTTCTTTTTGTTTCCGGTCGCGTCTCATAGTCAAAACAAAATGTCATTTCTCGTCCTGGCGTGGCGAAAACAGCTAATTCATCCATGAGTTTCGCTTTCACCTGTTCACCAAACTCATTCTTACTGCGATAACCAGCATATATCCCCGGCAGTCCAATTGCTGCATGACCTTGGCTTAACAAACTAGCGGCTTTCTTTGCTCCCTCAGTGATTGTCACTGGGAGGTTATGCTGACACACACAATACCAAAAACCAGATTGGCGATCGCTTTCACTTGGGTTAACCCCATATTTCTGGTAGATGCTTTCGGCAATCTCATCAGGTACATCTAACAAGAAGATACTTAATTCAGTTTTCGGTGGATGCTCATATTTAATGAACTTACCGGGTTGATCCGCTTTTTCTCGCGGGTTGTTGGGTTTATAGCATCCCCATAATTTTCTATCAGGTTTATCCCCTGATTGAAGGTCAGCAAAGGATTTTGGATTAACACCAGCATCACACCACCAACCACCTGATTCAATATGAGCATACTTACTCATAAATCCTGATGAAAGTCTGCCTGTATTGGTGCGTGACAATTTATCACTGTACATGAGGTATTCCCAAGCCTCATGCTCCCATTCTCTAGTTTGATGCAGACTTTTGAAGTTACGACTGGCAATTTCCGGGTGAATGGCGCTGTCAAGTACTAATTCTTGCCAGTGCTGTTCATCAAGCCGTTCGGGTGCTGACACTGAGTTTTCAGGAGTCCAAAATGCTACTGTTGGCGGTGGAGTTTTGGGAATAGCAATAGGAGGCTGGGGGGCAGA
>JADEXK010000129.1 GCA_015207155.1 Nostocales cyanobacterium LEGE 11386
CTGGAGATAATCCCGCTCTGAGGTTATTCGATTTTTCAGTCTACGGACGAAGCGACACTCCTTAGTGCGTTTTGTCCCTTAAATTTTTGTTGCTGTTTATTTGCCTCCTCATCTCACTAGGCTTGATTTTACAAAACTTCTGCGCGTCTGGTATCGTTTTATTTTAGACCTCCACGTTTGTTAACAATTCTTAAGAAGAGTAATCTGAAGGGTGTGATTACCCTGTAGCTAAAGCAGCCAAAATCCTAGTATCTGCTTTGGGTTGGCACTCGAAAACTTATATGTTGGGTTCTTCTAATACAATTTTCGGTTTGCTGATGGGGTTTACTAGCAATCGCTGCTACCCACCGTGGAGATTGACTGGCGGTATTGGTCATCTGCTTCCAAATTTTTGTTTTAACTGTGGCTGTAATCATAATTACCTCTGTTAAGATGCAATTTTAAAATTTGAAGAACTAGAGTTATGTACTAGACCTAAAGTATCTGTGAGTACATACTTTTTGATAACTGGTTGAAGCGTAAAACTAATTTCTTTAGTAATGGGGTTTTTGATACTGTCAATCAATGACATTCTTTCAAGGTTTTCTAATGCTTTGACTATATCTAAAGTTGAAATAGATATTTTCTGTTTAAGTTTAAAATTATTCAATATCGTAGTGATAGTAATTGATTCTGAACCTTCAACTATTTTTTCTGCCAAATAAAGCATCATTTGCTTATGTATATCCTCTAACATATACCCCACTATGTCGTTAAGTATATTTTCAAGCTTTTTGCTGACAAGGGTAGTTGGGTTCTCAAAAAATATTTCTGTACTACCAAACATATTGTGAATGCGGTTAATCACAGCCGCTAATTCAGAAGGATTGCCACGGTAAGTTTGAATTAGTTGATAACATTTTTTTGGATCGGTAATTCCTTTCTCGAACAGAAATTTTATAGCTGCATCTCTATCTAAACCTTCAAGTCTGATAAATTCAAAAGGTCGTTTAGCGTTGAGTAAATCGTCAAATTCATCGAACAAAAATCGATTAGTTAAGATAATACAGCTTTGGTGATTTTCTTCTACTAAACGGCGGATAAAAATTAAATAATCTATTTTTTGTTGCGGATTTTGACGTAAAATTTCAAACTCATCCAACACTATTAAGCAGCGTTTTTGTTGTAGATATTTAAGTAATAAAGTGATAGCTGCTTGTGTATAATGTGGTTGAATAAATAGAGGGTCAATAATTTCTAATAATTCCGCTATCAAATCTTCAATCATTGGTGCATGAGCCACTGATTTCCAGATTAAATATTCAAAATTAAAATTTTTATCTATACTAATATCCGTAATTAATTTTGCTGCCAATGAGCTTTTACCAACACCTGCAACTCCTACCAATGATATGCAACGCTGTGTGGTGATTAATTCTTTTAAGTGAATCAGTTCCTGTGTTCGCCCATAAAACTTAGAAACATCAGGTAATTGACTTCCCTTAATTGCATCTTGATTTATGAAAGCTTGTATGCAAGTTCGCAAATTTCGTTTGCACACTTGTTCACCATTGCCAATAATTTTCGTGAGTAGGTCAAATAATATGGTCGCTACCCTACGTTGCAAATAATTTAGGCTGTAAGAAGAGTTTTCGGACATCACCTCATAGCTCTGCCCATCCCAAGCGCCTCTAATAACAATGACTTCTGGCTCGGATAGGGGCTTTTCCCGTGCCTGACAAACTAGTTCATTCAAAACATTTAAAGCTTCCTCTAAAGTTGCTTTTTGTAAATCCTTCCTCTCGGTAAGGTGGTCTGATGAGGGCTTAACAAAAGATTTTATCGATGAATCTGGTTGTAAAGAAGCACTATAAGCCATAAATTGCCAGTTAGTACTGTTAGAGTATGTCTTAGATAGAATGATACTTTATAAGTTACCACATCAGCATGGTAACTCATAAATATCTTTCTTTCTAGATATGGCTGAATTAAGGATGAGACGATGTAGTTAGTATCTAAATATACAAAATATATATTAGGACTGAATGTGAAATACTGTATAAACCCACTTTGCGAAGCTAGAGAAAATCCAGATGATGCAGAAAATTGTCCCTCTTGCGGGACTTCTCTGCTAATTAATGGACGAATTCGGCTAATTAAGCCGTTGAGAGAACTTACGGAAGATCCGTCTGTACGCATTGAAGTATGGGAAGTAGATGATGCTGGGACTAAGTGGGATACAGTTCGCAGACGGAGAATCATGAAGGTTCTCAAATGGGGAAATCCTAAGATAGTGGAATTGTTCGAGCAAGAATCTAAAACTTTAAGGCGATTAGATCACCCAGGTGTGCCAAAAAGCACTATAGATGACTTTTTTACATTTGTACCTAGCAAGCCTCCTCTCCAATTGCGATGTTTAGTAATGGACAAAGTTGAGGGAGAAAACTTGCAAAAATGGATAGAGTCAAATGGGCGGATTTCGCAAAATCTGGCATTAGACTGGCTGAAGCAATTGGTAGAAATTTTGGATATAGTACATCATACGGAGTTTTTTCACAGAGATATTAAACCAGCAAATATTATTCTGCAACCAAATGGAAAACTAGTATTAGTGGATTTTGGGGCGGCACGAAGAATTACCGATACTTATTTAGCAAAAGTGAGTGCCAGTGGTGGAACTAGCACTAGAATGGGAAACTATGAAATCACGGCTATTGTCTCACCTTGTTATACTCCATTAGAACAAATTCATGGTAAGGCAATACCCCAGTCAGATTTTTATGCTTTAGGTAGAACATTTATATATTTAGTTATTGGTATTCCTTTAATTAAATTGCCTACAGACGAAAATACAGGGCAATTAATTTGGAGAAATGAAGCGTCACAGATAGACAAACCTTTTGCTGATTTTCTGGATGAATTGATGGCTCCCTTTCCGGGACAGCGCCCGCAAACTACTGAAGTAATTTTGCAGCGTTTAGAGAAATTGCCTCAGCAAATTAAAAATTATAGATTAGCTAATTCTAAATTATTTAAATATAGCAAAAATACATTAATAGTCTTGGGAATTGTTGGTGGTATTTTTCTCTCTACACCTGTAGCAGCTAATTACTTAGTAACTCAAGGACAAAAGCTAGAAGCAGAAAACAAATCTCAGAGAGCGCAAGAATTATTTAACTGGGCTATAAGAATTAATCCTCAGCTTAAGCTTGATGTTTCAGAATTTTATTTTAATAAAGGGCTTCGTAGTACTGAAAGCCTTGATTCAGCAAAAAAATATTATGAATTAGCAATTAAATATAATAATAGAAATGTAGAAACTTACAATAATTTAGCTATAGTTTGTCAACAATTACAAAACATTGAATGTGTAACTGATAATTATCAAAAGGCTATTGAATTAGAACCTAATAATTGGGAAGGATATTATGGACTAGGGACATTTTACGATGAAAAAGGAGAATATGATTTGGCAGAAAAACAATATCAGTTGTCTATACAAAGTAGTAGTCAAGCCATACTTCCTGTCAATAACTTATCGAGATTAAAGATAAAAAAGGGAGATTACAATGCAGCGATCGCTCTAGCCGAACAAGGGTTAAAAAAAGCTAAAGAACCTCACCTACGCGCTACTTTGTATAAAAATTTAGGTTGGGCACTTTTTGAACAGAAAAAATATGGTGAGGCTAAAAAATGTTTAGAAAAAGCGAAAGAGCTAGATATACAGAGAACATCTACTCACTGTTTGTTGGCACAGGTACAAGAAGCTCTAGGTGATGTCGATAATGCTTGGCTGTCTTGGGAAGCTTGTTTGCTAACTGAATCTAGAGAGCCAGAAGTCTTTGGTTGGCGGGTAAAAGTCTTGCAAAGAATTAGATTGTCCGATAATCAAAGCGGAAATTAAAGCAACAAAAATGTGTTGTTGCTTGAAGAATTCAATTCTTCATTATGGCGACTGAATTGATGTACTATTTTTTCCGTATTACATTTCGTGTAAATTATACTTAAGACATTTACACCTCCGTTTTGCTTTGAGATGAAAACTGAAGCCAAATATCAAGTTCCTTGCAAGGAATATGATGCAGCGCTAAAGCATCGAGCCAGTATTAGATATGGATTCCAGATTATATTAATCGCATCAACATTATTTTTAAATTGGAGTAGTGGATGGAAGCAGGAGCAAGCAATAGCAAAAGAGTCATGTGTCCAGCCAATAGGTCGAATTTATAGCCCAGGTGATTCTTACTTACCAGTAGGTAAGCAAATTTGCCGAGGAGATCGCATTAAACCAGTTAATGGGCGTACAGTCACAGCCTTGTGCTATTTGAACGGAAAGTTTCTACATATCAAGCAAAGCATTATTTTCGATACCCTTGAAATGTGTGCGCCGCCAAGCGCAGCGATAGTATGTACAGGAAGAAATCCAAGTAGGTGTAACAACGCTAAGAGTCCAGATGAATTACAAAATTCACCAACGTTAATTAGTCCTTACGGCAGTTCAATGTTGAGTACTCGACCTCAAATATCTTGGACTGCTGTTCAATTAGCTACTAGCTACACAGTAATTGTCAGTGGTTACGAATTTTATTGGGAGAAAACAGTAGATAACAATATTACAACACTTCCATACCCGGAAGAACAAAAGGAATTGTCATTTAATAATACATACAAATTTACTGTAATTGCCAACAAGGGCGAGGAGCCTATTAGTTCCTCTGAAACGCTAGTAGTCAGTGTACTGAGTGAAGAAGAGCAAAACGCTATTGCACAACAGGTGAAGCAGATTAATGAATTAGGGTTACCTTTAGAGGAAGCTGCTATTTGGGATCTAGATGCTGTATATATGTCTAAAAATCTTTTGAATGAAACGATTGAGACATTAAAGGTGTTAGTTTCAAGAGGAAGTCAAAACCCTACTCTATACAGAGTACTGGCAGATAGATATTTAGAAGCCTGGTTACCAAATGAAGCGCTTCGTGAATACAAGAAGGCAGAACAATTGGCTATAAGTAGTGGCAACTCAGATGAGTTAGCTCATGTGCAAGAAGGGCTAAAAATAATAGAATTTCATAACCATCCGCCAACAAGCACAAAACCTGCCCAAAAATAAGGATGTTGGTACTGAGGATTAGAGAATAAACTCATCTGTGCAAGCCTAAGTGCTTCTGCTTTGGGAATACTGTTATTCAAGTTCTTGTAAAATTCTTCCATGAGTAAAGCAGTGGAGTCGGCATCTACTTTCCACAAAGTTGCTACAGTAGTTCTTGCTCCAGCTTGTGCCGCTACTCCAGCTATTCCCAGTGCTGAACGCTTATTTCCTTTCGCAGTTTCGCAAGCACTCAAAACTAATAACTCAATAGCATTTTCACTAGTTTGAGTTTTATATTTTAGCAAACTATTAAACTCTAATACGGTCACTAGTTTGTCCCATGTAAAAAAAATTGTTCGCTGAACATCGGAACTAAATTGAGCATGAGTGCTTAGGTGAATAATAGGGAAATCCGTTGTACTCAGTTGCTGCTCAAGTCTTTGGCTGGTAAACTGGTCATTTAGCAATACCTTTGAAGAGGTAGTTTGTTTTTGTATATTTTCTACTTCTACTTCTACTCCTGGTAGTGCTTTGATGCCTAGGGGAGAATTTGCGTCATTAAAGCTGGGGCTAACCTGGGATAGTCCAGCAATCAAAGCGCGAAGCTGGTTTTTAGATAAAAATTTTGGTTGTCTGACTTTAGAACCCAAAGTTTCTGCAATGCTGTAATGCTGAAATAAATAATCTTTCCCGTCATATAGCAATCCCATAGGCAAACTTTGGAAAGATGTATCTAAAATAAATACTAGTGTTCCTGATGAGGGTAAGTATGTTTTTATAGGTGCAATCAGTAAATCGTAAAGTGCTTTAGAATGCGAAATAATTAAGTTTTTGTTACTAGAACTCAACCTATTGGATTGTAAAATTTCCAACAGATTATCGACATGAACATTAATTAGCTTTGAATCAATGGAATGGCGGTGAAGAGAAGCATCTGTTGATTGCACAAGCACTTCTATACTGTCAACCAAATCAATAATGTGAATTACTGGTGGAGAGCTAGGTAAATTTGGAATCTCACTTAAAGTAAAAAGGTCAAGTTTGCCACACTGTAGAAAGTTTTCTAGTTCTGCTATTTGCAGTCGTTCGTTTGTTTGAAGTGCTTGTTTTAAATTAGGCTGAGGAGATGCTAAAAGTAATCGCATATAATTGCGATATACAGGTTCCACTTTTTCATAAAAAGAAAACTGCAAATCTGCATTGGTTGACAGGATATTATCGCGGACTTGAGTAATACTCTCAATCGCAGCACCATAGGCTTGAAGGGCTGCTTTTGTTTTTCCCTGTTTTTGGTATAGATATCCTAATTCCTGCTGCCATTGGTAGGCAAGATCCCATGCTCGAATTGATTGAGCTTGGGATAAAGCTTCCTCAAAATAGGTTTGTGATTGCTTTAGTTTTAATTTACCTAGAGTACCTAAGCTTTCTGATTTAAAACGCTGGTTGTTCGTGCTTTGAGCAGTTTGTAAAGCACTTTCAGCATACTCAATAGCTACTGAGCGTAATTGTTCATCTGAAATTTGATTTAAACTGTTAGCAAAATTAAGCTTGGCATAAACAGATTGGCTCAGAGGTAGTTGAGAAAACGTAGAAGAATTTTGTAGTACTAAGGTTACTGCTGGCTGAATTTGTTGTGTAATACTAGCTAAATTTGTGTTATTTGACTCTACTTCTGTTGTTAGCCATTTCTGAAAATCTAACAACAAATTCAAACGCTGTAATTGAGATTGTAATTGTACTTCTTGAGGAAATGTTGATGAATTATTTATTTGGTGATAAATTTCCAGAGCTGCCAGAGCTTGATTCTGAATAAAAGAACTTGCTTTTTTCTTAAAAGCAGGTTCTTCTATTAATTTATATTTATCTCTAACTTTCCGGTAAATTAACTTTTCAGTATTCCCCAATGAAAGCAGAATTCTACTCTTATCAGCAGTTGGAGAACTTTCAGTAATTGATAATATTTTTGTTAAAATTATTTTCGATTCATCTAGCTTACCAATTAGACGTAATACATCGGCCAAGTTATGCCAAGCAAACAGATTTAAAGGCGTTAGGGGGTGTTGGTTAATTGCTGCTGTTAGTAGATTTATTGTAGATTCAGTAGATTGTTCTGTTGAGATAGTGCAAATATCGGTATTTGTATCTAAGTTCAAAGCTTGTAAAAGTGTATTACAAGCCCGACGATTTAACCCTAAAGTTTGTAGGGCATAATTTTGGTTAATTAAGCTACCTATAACTCCTTCTTCATAGTGAATCTGACGATAAATTTTTGTAGCTTTATCCCAAGCTTGAAAAGCCTCTGCTGCTTGCCCATTATCAAATAATGTTTGCCCTTTCTGAGTCAATAATCGTGCTTGATTGTGTCTTTGTACTTTTTTATTAGAGGCGTAAGCAGGGGTAAGAAACGCTTTACTATTAACTGTAGATAACCCTACAATGCTTAGAAAGAAGTGTTTAAACCAACCTCGACGTTTTATCATTATTTTGAAAGTAGGTAGGCGAGAAAATTTACAGTCAATGATTGTATTTGCACAGCATTTTGTAGAGACACTGTGCAAATGCAATTTCAACTAAAGTTTATTTGTACCTACATGATTAAATTCGCCGGAGCATAAGCTAGCAGACAATGCAGTATCGGGACTGACTGACCTGGAATTTGTTGTCAAGAAGACTCTTCCATTAGATTTTTTAACTAAAGCTTGTGCCTCTAAGATTGGTGTCGTTTCTTGAGCTATTGATTTTAGCTTTTCTGAACCATTATCAGCCTGAACTGAAAGAGAATTATCTTGCCAAATAGGGTTATGAGATGGCAAGTTGCTAGCACTAGGCATTAAACCATCAAAGCCAGTAACGACGAAAGTACTTGCTATTGTGCCAGATCGCCCTTGACAGACTGATGCAATTTTAGTGTCTGCTTGAACTGCTTCTGGTTCTGTCGTGGTTTGTACTTGGTTTCTGATTAAAGAATTAATTTGAACTGTTCCATCAACACCTCGCTCTGAGCTTGCCGTAATGCGGCTATCGGGGGAAAGAAACAGCGCTTTGGTGTCGATTTTGATGTTACCGCCTCGGCCTTCAAAGGCATTGGCCGTAATTTCGCTATTTTCTAAAGCGGCTAGAATATCTGTGTCGATTTTGATATTTCCACCGTTGCCACTATTGCCGGCAGTTGCGGTAATGGCACTGCCTCGACGCAATTGTAAGTATTGTGAATTTAAAAAAATATTTCCGCCTTCGCCAGAAGCTGTTGCTGCGGTAATACTACCTTCAGCATTTAAAGAAATAAGATTACCATTAACTGTAACTACACCAGCATTACCCAATCCCTCATTTTTTGCGCTAACTAAACCACCGTTACGTATAGTTAGAAGATTAGTGTTTATTGCTATATCTCCGGAGTTACCAGAAGGTAAAGGAGGTAGTCTAAATAATTCTCGCAAGACTGGATTAACTACATTAGCGGATGATGAGATTTGGCTAGATTCTCCGGTACCAGCTAATGTGCCGTTTACCTCTACAGAGTTGGAATGGATAGTAACGCTACCGCTACTGCCACTTGAATTTGTTAAAGAACTAATTCTTCCCCCATTACTAATTACTACCCTTGGTGTATTGATGATTAAATTACCAGTATTACCAGTATTAAGTGATACAGAAGAGAGAAGACTTGGTTGAAAAAAAACTGTTGAAGCTCCCATGACTTTAATAGAGTCAGCCGCATTTACAGTTATATCTCCTCCTTTACCAGAACCAAAAGTCGAAGAAGATAAATTAGCTCCATCAATGGCAGTAAATTTTCTTGTTGATACTGCTATGTTACCTCCATTGCCAGAACCAAAAGTTGCAGTAGAGATAGTACTAACAACATTAGGATTTAAAGATGAAAAACCTAATATTTCTAGAGAAGATGCATTCGTAACTATATTTCCACTTGTTGCAGCACCAAAGGTGAAACTAGTTATTCCTCCTCCGTTTGTTATGCTTAGTCTATCTGTGGAAACTGTTATATCTCCAGCTTTACTAAATCCTAAAGTTTCACTACGTAACCCACCTGCTGTTCTAGCAATCGGATCGGTGCCGCTAATACTTAAAGATTCGGAAGCTCTTACTTGTAAAGATCCCGAATCTGATGAACCTTGATTTTGGCTTAAGATTACCGAACCATCAGTCAGTGTCACCCTACGACCTGCCACTTGTAGAGAACTACTACCAATTCCACTAACGTCGGCAAGAGCGCGGGTTGAGAGGATAATGTCTTGAAAATTAGGTACTTTTTCATAACCCAATTTCCACCCAGAGTTAGTGGCATTTATATCTACTACACCATCAGCAACACTACCCAGTTCAATTCGACCTCCCTCGGCGGCTATTATACTGCCCTCTAAAAATACATCCCCTCCAATAATTGCTAGCGTGTTTCCAGGTTGCACTCGTAAACCTGTTGAGTTACCTCTAATGATGGGAGAAAAGGGAGGGCCAATTAAATCATGCCCCGTTCCTTTTATATGAATTGGATTAGGATTATCACCATACTGTAAACCTATTGGTACATTGATACTCAGCAGAGAATTAGCTTGAGGATTTGTAGTAATAAATTCTGTACCATCTGTAAATTTAAGACTATTTGCTGTACTAGCTAAAAACGAACCACCAATATCTAAACGAGCATTTTCTCCAAATACTATTCCATTAGGATTTAGCAGAAATAAGTTAGCTAAACCATTGGCTTTAATCAGTCCATCTATATTGGAAATTGAAGAGCTTGTTACCCGACTAAAAATGTTTTGAATATTTGGAGAGTTGTTAAACAAAATTGTACTGGCTGTTGGAACAGAAAACTGTTCAAAGCTATGGAACAAGTTGCTACCTTGTACAGTGCCTCCCTCGATAATCTTATTAACTCCCTGGTTTATAATTAGTGAATTGATAGGCAGTGTTTTATCTGGTATCACTTGTGCTGCAACTTGTGAAGAGGCTAGCAGTAAAAAAAAGCACTGCTTTGAATGATCCAGAATAACAAGAAATATTTTTGCATTTTTAAATATATCATGTTAAGAAAGAAATATTTGTTCGATTGAATGAGAAAGTATCTATTATGCTTTTGATCCATATAATTAGTTATATCTAAAACTTCCTCTTAATCAGAATGCTAATTTATAGGTGCAACTTGCAAGGGAAGATCCTGATTTTAGTCTTGAATTTAACGGTATGAGGCAGCTTATTAGCAGTAATTGATAATTGGTCAGATGTTTTTTTGATATTTCATAAATACAACAAAACCCTTAAAATACTTCTTTCGTACTTGAGATAGCCGAAATTTACGTTGAAGCGCAGATGGTAAATCTTCAAATTCAACAGGTAAAAATCCTCTTTTTGTATAAAATTTTACTAATTGACGTTCAACGCATTTTAAATAAAGAGGCTGAGTAGCTTGGGAGATTAAATGCTGTATTATAATAGTTCCTAACCCTTGGTTTCGACAATTTGGTTTTGTAAACAACGTACCTAATTCTTGGGCGCACTCAAAATTTCGTAACTGACCAAAGGCTACTAAACGACTATCATGTTCCAGTACCCAGAATTGCTGCCACCTTAATTGGTTAGGGTCAAGTCTTGCTAAAACTACAAAAAATAAGATTGACCACATATCAAAAGGTAAGGCTTGCCGAAGAACATACTTTGATGGCAGTTGCAATGGAAGATTTATCATTTCTAGTGAGAATTAAAAATTTTATAAAGGGTATATCATATATTTTTATTTACTAGTTTGATTTAATTCCAAAGTAGTAAAAATAGCAGGTTAAATACAGAAAATAAGTGTAAAATAGCTTGATATTATTGTCAATAATATCTTGATATGACGGCTAATAAATATTCCAAAAAGCTTGTATTGTCCTGTTTTTCTTGTAGTATATTTTTAATTAGCACCACTATACCAGCCCAAGCTGAACAACTACCAAACAACCAATTCATATTCTCCCAAAGACTCCCGCCGCCGCAGGATATCCAAC
>JADEXK010000130.1 GCA_015207155.1 Nostocales cyanobacterium LEGE 11386
AACCACCGACGCTGAAGCAGTGCAGTGGTTAGAGGAATTTCGTGGAGCCGTGATTCCACCCGATGCGATCGCTCGTGCCATTGCCTTTGCGATCGAGCAGCCCCCAGATGTAGATGTTAATGAAATCATTGTTCGACCGCTTGGGCAGCCCAGTTAAATATTATGCCCAGTTAGTTGCCCAAAGAGTAGAGGAGGGAGTAGGCATGGTACAAGAAATACTCAGTACGCTGACGAGTGATGAAAGGTGGGGAGTGATGGTTGAGTTTAAGGAAGTTTGCCCTGATGGGTTTGCTCAATTGGTGGCAGCTGCGCCTGAATGGGTGGCGTGGATGGGGTGATTTTTTGGCACTCTTCATGCAAAGCGAGTAGTTGTCCGGAAGAGGCAAACAATCCGTGTAGTAGCGAAGCGCGCCTTCCCTGTCAAAATGTTAACTATGCTTGTAATAAGTAGCAAACAGATTTATGTTTGATATCTAGTATGTCACTGCTCAACTCAAAACCTGCAATTTGTGATTGTTCGACATCCTATCACTTCAAAATTGATTAAAGAAGTTTGTTTTACTCGCTTTTGAAGGAAAAATGTAGAGCAACAAATTATTTGACCGCAGGGACAAATTAGAAGTCAAATTTTTCATATCTGCAAGCTTTACTAAAAAGGTACTTGTTTTTTAGGGTTTGTGATATGAGTTTGTAGAAATCTCTATAACAGCCAATTTAGAAGGATTTAGATTGATGACAAATAATATGTCGTTCCAGCACCTCACAGCTACCAGAGCGCAATGGCACTAGCCAGGGTTCATTAGTTTTGGTATCTGACAAGAACAACAGCTTGCCATCGGATGAGCCAACATTTAACTACCTAATCCTTGTGATACTATCACAATCTTGCACAGAAGCATCAGTCCTAAGTTCAATAACACTGTCGACAAAGCTACCTCTTGCGAGTGATGTCATTAAATGTCAATTTGACATTTAATGACAAGTATTGAAAGGAAAGACGGCTATGAGGAGTGATGGTGATAGCGACACGACCAACGATCGCAGACCAAGGGGGATGAGTGAGCAGCGGCATCAGCGAATACGTCTGGAGATTTCGCGGGAGGCGGCGCGTTTGTTCTGGGAACAGGGTGTCGCTGCCACGAGTGGTGAGCAAATCGCAAACGCGGTAGGAATCTCGGTGCGTACCCTCTGGCGGTACTTCCGTAACAAGGAGAGCTGTGCTGAACCTGTCTTGGCGCAGGATGTTGAGGAGTGTGTGGCGGTGTTGCGCTGCTGGCCTCGGGAGGTTTCCCTCGAAGATCACCTCGTCGAGTGGGCGACGAATCGCCCCAAGAATCCCGATCAGCAGTCCTACGACGATGCCGTGATCAAGATGACCGTGCTAGCTGAAAAAGAGCCGGATCTGCGCGCGGCTTGGCTAATGACCCACGATCGAATAGAGCGCGAGATGGCTGAGATCATCGCGGATCGCCTGCGCCGCCCGGCTGACGATATCGAGGTGCGGCTGCACGCGGCGACTGCCACCGCAGTCTTGCGCGTCATTAGTGAAGATGTCAGTGCCGCCCTTATGGCGGGAGTTGATCGCGCCTCTATCGGCAACTCCATCAAGCACATGGCTCACGCCGTGCGCGTAGCCACTGGTGGAGCCGTCGGTGATCCCGTCGAACCCTGAAAACAATAGCAAAGGCAACTAGCAACGCGACCTTTTACGAACTCTCGCAACTCGTGCTTATCCCTCTGTTCCTAGCGATCGCCTACGGAGTGTTCAAGCGTAAAGTCCCAACCCGTTTCCCAGAGTGATCGCAAGAGTCGTTGGTGATATCGTCAGTTCGTAAAACCATCAGCAAATGCACCAAAGGAGTTGATCACCATGTCTAAAGTTCTTTCTAACCACCCGCCGGACTCAGGAAAGACCGCCGCATCTTCATCTCGACCCAACCAGGTTCCCCGTCCAGGCTGGCCCGAATGCATTGTTGGTCTTGTCGTCCTTTTCATGGTCGCGTATGTGGTCAGTTCGCAACTCTCGCGGCTCGGACTCGATCCTGTGGTTTACGGACTGGTCTTTACTGCGCTGTCTAGTGTCGCTGGCATCGCCGGGTTCGCAGCCGCTGTGCTGCTCCGCATCCGTTCCCTGAGACCCTTCGGCGTTCGCCCGACTTCCCGACTGTGGCTGCTCATCGGAGTCGGAGTCGGATTGGTCGCCTACGTACTCAGAGGACTGGCGGCTCTGGTCTGGATTCAGATCACTGGGAACACCGAAAACATTCAGGATACGTACGCCCAGGCGGGCAGTGGCGGGATACTGTCCCTGGTTCTAGCTACGGTGTTTCTGTGTCTCCTCACACCCCTTGGCGAGGAGTTGCTCTTCCGGGGTGTGATCACCAACGCCTTACTCCGATATGGTGCAGTTTTTGGGGTCGTGAGCAGCGCCTTGATCTTTGCCCTCGCTCACGGCATCAATATCGTCTTTCCTGCGGCGATGGTAGCAGGTCTTGCCACTGCCGAAATCTACCGCCGTAGTGTATCAATCTGGACTGCTGTTGTCGTTCACGTCGTTTTTAACCTGCCCACAATCCCGGTGATGGTGCTCGTTGGCACGGGCTGAAAGGAACCGCAGCATACTTCAATCAGGAATTCATCATGCAATATCTTTCACAGGACTTAATCCGAATGGCACTCAATCCCCAAACTGGGAAAACTCGCTTCTCTTGGTACTCTGCACTCGACTATGGCCTGGTCGGTTCTTTATTACTAGATTTAGTACTGCAAGACAAACTTGAAATCGACAACGACAATCGTGTGATCGGTGCGATCGCAGGCAACACAGGCAATGAATTCTTAGATCAACGCCTCAGTGAGGTTCTAGCATCGTCTCGTCCTCGAACTGCAAGGTTCTGGGTGACTCGTTGGAGACGAAGATACTTAGGAATTCAAACGATTGTGTTGCAGAACTTAGTTGATTTAGGTGTTTTAGAACGAAAAGAGCAACGCATTCTTGGACTGTTCCCAACGCAGCGATATTTTCTAACCGATGAATCCATTCAACGCGAGATTGTCCAGCAAGTTCGTGCAGCCGTGTTAGAAGGCATTGGACTGAATTCTCGGATGGCAGCATTGATTAGTTTGATGCAAGCCTCTCACCTGACTGATGCGGTGTTTAGACCGGAAGAACGTCCTGAAGTGCGATCGCGAATTAAAGCGCTCGCAGAAGGGGAGTTGGTCGGCAAAGCAGTTTCAAAGGCAATTTTCACCATTCAAGCAACCACGCTTTTGGGTGCAATCAATGGCGGATGAAAACGAACTCGCTCTTCACCATAAGAATCTGGAAGAAATCAAGTATTGGAACTCAGTACACTTCAGAACAATGCAACAAAATGAATGCTAGGAGAAGCACAATAAAGCTTCGGAATAAGGTGGCGTTAGCTACCAGTTGTCATTCTCTATCTGGGCATTGTGTTCACCCAGTATCCTGATATCTCTAGAGATTAAATCAATGGTAGTTTTGAAACAATTTGGGATTCTATTTGTGTTGGGCATTGCGGGAATTGCGATGCTTGCGATTACCTCGGTTTCATTAGTTGAGCAACAGTTGGCGAAACTGTCTCCAGAAATACTAGCAAACGTTCCGCCACTGTGGGTTTTAATGCTACTGCAAGCACTACAGCTTACAGTGCTACTGGCAATCAGCATTCTGATCGGAATTGGCTGTGCCTATCGCGTTGGATTACGCTCACATTTGATTGATTACTGGGTATTTCATACCCCTAAGATTCCATATTCTGTCATTGAGATGAAATGGAGCTTGGGTGTAGGTGCAGCGACGACAATCATTGTCCTGTTGCTCGATCGGTTCATGAAACCTGTTCTACCTGAAGCGCTACAGGCATCCCATCACACAGAACCAAATTGGCTGAGTTCGCTTACAGCAATGCTTTATGGCGGCATCACTGAAGAAATTTTGATGCGTTGGGGTTTAATGTCGCTGCTTGTTTGGATCGCGTGGAAAGGTCTAAAACAAGGCGTTACATTGCCGAACCAAGGAATTTATCAAGGTGCGATCGTTCTAGCCGCGTTGGTATTTGGACTGCTACACCTGCCAGCAACTGCCGCGATCGTTCCCCTCACTCCAGTTGTGATTATTCGGGCGTTGTTACTGAATGGGATTGCGGGGATTGGGTTTGGCTGGCTCTTTTGGCAATATTCACTAGAAGCTGCAATGTTAGCCCATATTAGCTTTCATGCTTTTACCTTTGTTCTTAGCGGTTTACTAGCAAGGTTAGCTTAAGTTTTGAAATCGATCTCGTAGGGCTGGCACTTCAGTACCTTCTCATTTTGGCGGGAGGCGACGATCCGCTTCTATCGCAGGCGGAATTCAGCGGTCATCCTAGGAACTTCCAATAAATAAAATACTCAATATATAAGAATGATAATTGTTGTAGGGGGGTGGGAAGTCAGGGCTGCCGTCGGCAGACCTGACTTCCCTTTTTGTAGTAAATTCAATATATGGTTCGAGTTTTGGGGTGTGTTGGAGTGTCAATTGAATTAACTGACTCATTAAAAAGTCTGCTTCAGGAAACCGCAACTCAATTGAAAGGTGCAGCCAGACGACGTTTTCAAGCGCAGACTGTTATGGGATTAGGCTATGGAGGACAACTAATAGCTCAAAATGAATTGGGATGGGATAGAAAAACTATTCGTAAAGGAATTAAAGAATTAACCAGTGGGATTACTTGTTTTGATAATTATTCAGCTAGGGGGCGTTGGAAAGCAGAAGAACACTTACCTTGTTTATTAGAAGATATAAAAAAATTAGTGGACTCACAGAGCCAAACTGACCCAAGTTTTAAAAGCCAGAGATTATATACACGCTTAACAGCAAGCAAAGTAAGAAAACTATTAATTGAAAAGTGTGGCTATAGTGATGAACAGTTACCGACATCTGAAACAATTCGTGTCAAATTGAATCATTTAGGTTATAAACTCAAGCGGGTAGCAAAAGTTTTACCTCAAAAAAAATTCCAGAAACGGATGCAATCTTTGAACAATTAGCAATAGTTAATCAATCGGCGCTGGATGATCCAAGTATCTTGCGTCTCAGTCTGGATGCCAAAGCCCGTGTAGATATCGGCTGCTTTGACAGAGGAGGTAAAAACCGAGTTATCACAGAAACAGAAGACCATAATTTTCAGCCAAAAACTACCGTAACTCCTTACGGTATCTTCCTTCCAGAATTAGACGAACTATTTTTATACTTTACAGAGTCTCATGTGACGAGTGATTTTATTGTTGATGTTCTAGAAGATTTCTGGAAAAGTGAGAGTAGGCGATTTCCATCAATAAAAACGCTGATTCTTAACCAGGATAATGGGACAGATAATAATTCTAGACGTACCCAGTTTATGAAACGTATAGTCGAGTTTGCTCATCAATATCAACTAAATATACGCTTAGCCTACTATCCACCCTATCACAGCAAATATAATCCCATCGAACGAGTATGGGGGATATTAGAAAAGTCTTGGAATGGCAGCATTCTTGATGAAGTTGAAACTGCTTTGAATTTTGCAAAAAACATGACATGGAAAGGCAAACATCCTGTAGTAGTTAAATTAATAACTCAGACTTATGAAACAGGAGTTAAGCTAACCAATAAAGCTATGTCTGCTATTGAAAAACAAATAGAACGTCTGACTAACTCCACAAATGAAAAATTTCCCAATTTAGGGAAGTGGTTTGTTGATATTTGTTGTGGCAGCACTTAATTTCTCTCACTATTTTTAAAGCTTTCAGTTAAAAAAATATCAATATTAATGATGATAATGCACCTGACATAATTTATAGAGTGCAGACTTTTTTATGAGTGTGTTTAGGGGGGTGAGAGGCGGTTGCCGACAGCAACCGCCTCTCACCCCTCAGAATGATTATCATTATTTTATAGGTGTCAAATTCAGTAGACCGAAAAGTTTGGCGATCGCTCCGTGATGAATAGCTGTATAAGTAGATTTTCGTTGAGAATTAGTAATTTTAAATGTCAGTATTGAATGGCTGAGTTGGCTCTGTAATATAAGTAAAGTTAATAAATTAGCCAAGTGAAAGAACAAATCTCACACCAGAATATGATTATGCTGTGATTGCAGAAAATTTTGTCAAAGAGTTGCGGGAGAATCAACCTAGAGGGATATCTGGTTTGACAAAGATATTTGGGATCAAATTAATTTAAAAATATGTCTCAAGGTAGATATATTTTGTCGCTGATACTCAATGGAACTTACAAAGTTTTAAACTCTATGATGCACTACATTTTTATTAGAAATATAAATTTTACTAATATCAAAACATCTAGCTTAAATTACTAAAAAATATTAAGATAATGTGAAAGTAAGCGGTTAATAGCTGCTTGGCATAATTCTACTTCATTAGCTCAGGTAAATTGAAAAGTTACCGCTTTTCCCTTACCTTTTCGGTTTACCCTGTCAAACAAACTTGGCAAACTATCAGGTATCAAATAATAATGTTAAAACGTCGCACAATACTAGCCAGTCTAGCTGCGCTTGGCTTTATTTTGGCTGTGAGTACACAGGTTTATGGAACAACGGCTACCGGGCCGGACGCTTGGGAAACTGTATTTAATAATGCAGTGGCCTCCGCAACAACGACAATTCCACAAATATCACTTCTTGGTATTGTTTTTGGTCTGATAGATGACTTGGTCACATTTCTCAACGTTTATAACTTGTTGAGCGGATTTTGGGCCGGTTAATTCTCTATCTTATAAGCAAGTAGGAAAGAGTTGAAAAGGGGGATTATTGCAACATGATTTTTTGCTAATTCCTGCGCTTGGACTGGCGTTTCGCTCACCGTAGGCGACGCTGAATAGTATCTTTTCCTCGTTAACACAAATTATCCGGCAAATAAATACTCCATAGCTCGTGAGGAGCCTTCTTTTAATGTTCAAACCTCGCACAATTTTTAGTGCCTTTACTGCAATCATCCTTGCGTTTGTCCTAGTTATACAGGTAGATGCACAACCAGCCCTTGCAACCCTTGCTTCGTGTAGTCCAACTGCGGTTAACCGACCTATATGTCCCAGTACAGCAGCCCCAGCATCAGCTAGTTTTATTGACCCAGCTGCGATAATTACCAATCCCGCAAATATTACCTTGGGGGAAAAAGTCTACGTTGCACCATTTGCTCGGTTAAACGCTACTAATGGCCCCATCATTATCCATGACGGATCCAACGTCCAAGACCAAGTGAGCATTACACCTTCAGTAGCGGGGGCAACTATTGGTGAGCGAGTCATCCTGGCACACTTGGCTACTGTCAAAGGTACAGCCAGAATCGGTCTTACTGGCTCAACTGGGCCTTTTACTGACCCCGTAAGCGGTGTTCAGTTTAGCAACACTCAGCCAGAGACATTCATCGCCTTCAACGCTGAAGTAGACGGTGCAACTATAGAGTTCAACACCGTAGTCAATTTTCTCTCGCGGGTCGGCCCTGGTGTTACCTTACCCTCTGGTAAAGTTGTCCTCCCAGGTAAAAATGTTACTAGTAACATAGAAGCTACTAGTGGCAGTTTGGGGAAGGTGTCTAACCTGACACAAGCCGATGTTGCATTGATGCAGGGTGTGATTGCAGTTAATCAGTCATTGGCCCAAGGTTATACACAATTAGCCCTAGCCAATCCGTCAAACGTCACAGGGATAAATTTCAGTCCATCCACCCCTAATAACCCAACACCAAGTTTGCCAACCATAGGTGGGGTGACTGTTCAAGATCCCAGCTACCCTAACCGCATCATCGGCAATGTGATTCTGCAAGATTCTCTCGCAGCCTTAAACCAGAAATTAGGTAATAGAATTTCCATCCGTGCTGATGAGGGTCAACCTTTTAACATTGGGATACTTGCCGGTGTAGCAAACGATGTTGTCTTTCATGGTTTAGCGACAACTAATCTGACTATTGGTAATGGAAATGGTTATGGGCCTCGTGTTCTAGTTCATGGTGGTAGGCAGGTTGTCAATGGTGTTGATAGTGGCCCGGAAACTAGGCTAGGTAATGACGTAGGGTTAGCACCTGACGTTGTTATATTCCGTGCAGACATTGGTAACAGATCAGCCGTGGGACGAAAAAGCGGTGTCTTCAATTCCACACTACCTGCTAGAACGCATATCCGTTCGAGAATTATCTATGCCGATAATGGCAGTCTCATTTCACGTGTGGAATGGTAATAATACCAATTCGCAATTTGTAATTTAATGAGGCTTAGATGTAGCAGGATTGTTTTTTGCTGCATCTGATGCCTAATTTTGAAGAATCGGGTTAAGCATTTAAGTTTTGCATGACTATGAATTTTAAAATCCTCCCCCTAGTGCCTTCACGATGCCTACGATTGGTTGTGCTTCTCACTTTGATATTCGGACTGATGCTAGGTCTTGATGTCAGTTCATCTATAGCTGCACAACAGGTTGAGCAACCTGGATATATAGAATCTGTTAATTCCCAGTCGCCGCAAGTCGTACAACCTCCAGTTACCGGACTCGTTTCTACCTTGTCGGATGAGGTTAAGGAATCAACAACAAATTTGATTAACTGGTCAACCTACTGGAATCTTTGCTGGGAAGCTTATCCAGGGGCTAAAGAGTACGAACTGCAAAAGGTGCTGGTGGATGGTGAGTCTCCAGATTTACAACGTCAAAGCGATCGCTGTTTTCATCTCCAAGCTGCATCAAACGAAAACCTCAAATCACAAGGCTTACTCAACCGAGATTTAATCTTATTAGTACATAAAACTCAGCTTGCTTATCGAGTCCGAGCCGTTCTAGATGATAACCGCGTCAGTGAATGGTCTACAGTCATGGCAGTTGGTGCAACTACTGAACCTGAATCGAATGCTACTTCCATCAGTGTAAATCCTTCATAGTCAGGACTTAGGCACAGGTTTGGGAGTAAGGGTATAGGGGAAATGGTGTTCTAAATCCTTACACTTCTATACTCCTACACCCCATTCGTGAGAGGTTAAGATAATTGCACATTTGTCAAGAGGGTGCAGGAAAAGGGGATAAATCTAGCCTGGAAACAGGCTTTCGCAAGGCTTTGACAATTCCTAAATCTTGATTTTCAGGAGCCGCAAAGTACTTAACGGGGTCATCCGCCTTACCTTTGTCGTAAGCGACACTAAAATGATACAAACCACGAAAAATCATCTCTAAAGAAATGCGGTCAAATGGTAGAGATAACTCATCAGCAACAGCGTCAGCTAAGTCAATTAAAACAGCATAAAATAACCAAGTAGCCCAGACTTGTAACTTGACACCATTAATAGAACCTGTCCACAAATAAGATAATCCTAATAACCGTTTGACCGTGTAAAAAGCCTCTTCAATTCGCCATCTGCGACGGTCAGTAGACCGAAAACTTCTGCGATCGCTAAAAAATAGTAGCCTATGATACAGTTTTTGGAGAGAAGTGTAAAAGCGGATTGCTTGGCATAGGTGATAAGTTTAGCTTATTAAATACCCCCAAAAACCAAGCAAAATTAGCCGGACGGTAAATAAACTTCGCAGACTACTCCATAGCTGCGATCTACAGCTTGGCGTAAAAATTCAAGCATCTGTTTCAGGGTAAATAGATCAGAAAAAACTTGTCTGGTGCTTCTTTTTAAACGGCTAATAAAATGCCATACGAGATAAATCCAAATATTAATAATTAAAAAAGATAACCCAACAAATAGAAGCCGAATAGTAGGATTTTTAATAGTAGTTTTAATTCGGCACTGGTTTTTCATTCGGTAGCTACTCTCAATCCCAAAACGTAGGCGATAATCATCATGGATTGAGAGCTGATTCGTAAACAAAAGCTTAAGATGCCATTCGCTTTAGCATCAGACGAATCAATGAGCCGTAAATCATAGCTTCACTTAACTCTGTATACAACTCATAATCCTTACTCAAACGCCGAAATCGATTGAGCCAGCCAAATGTCCGTTCTACAATCCATCGTTTCGGCAATCGTTCAAATGATTTTGAGTTCCTTTGAATTACCTCAACTCGAACCTTTTCTCCACAAACTTGCTTGACAGCTTGAGCAAAGTTTTCGCCTGAATAGCCTTGATCTACCCAAATAACTTCCAATTTAGACAATTCTTCAACAGCTTCGTCTAGAACGACCACAGCCCCTAAACGCTCTGAGGCATTTGCTTCGGTAACTAAAACACCAATCAACAATCCTTGTGAATCTACAATGATATGGCGCTTACGCCCTTTAACCTTTTTACCACCATCAAAGCCGTAGACCTCCCCTTTTTTTCCGTGGTCTTGACTGACTGAGAATCAGCGCTCGCAACGGTAGACTGTTCATCTCTTCCTAAATCTTGTCGTAGTTGATGGCGTACTTGATCGTGAAGAAGCTGCCAAATGCCTTTGCGCTGCCATTTCTGAAAGTAGCCATATACTGTTGTATATGGAGGCAGGTCATGAGGTAGCATTTCCCACTGACATCCAGTCCGTTGCACGTAGAAAATGGCATTGAGAATTTCTCGAAAATCTACTTCTACAGGATGCCCAAATCCTTTCGGTGTCGGTAGAAGTGGCTTGAGAATCGCCCATTCGGCATCGCTTAAATCGCTTGGATAAGGTTTACGCTGTGGGTTCTCAATTGTGGGTAGACGACTCATCGACAATAACAATCACTACACTTGATTGAGCTTATAACTTGTGTCCTGCCAGATTCACTTCTCTGTTCCAGACACTTGACTCTACCAGTTATAACGATTGGGTCAATAAATTCAAATCCAAGGGGCGTTGTTGCGTGAATAGGCAAAATGGTAAATTTTACTGATCGCCGATGTTTTCTAGCCGCCTATCCCAACGATGAAGACGAAAGCCCAGTACAAAGTTAAAAATTGGAATGCTTATGATGCAGCCCTCAAACAACGAGGCAGTATAACTTTCTGGCTGGACGAAG
>JADEXK010000131.1 GCA_015207155.1 Nostocales cyanobacterium LEGE 11386
ATCCCCACCTCTTCTTCTAAAGCTTTCCGGGCAATGCGGGTGACATAAATGGTCACGGCGACTGTTGCCAGAAAACCCACAATCCGAATTATCCATTGCACTGTGGGATTGGTAGGTTGAGCATCAGTCCCAATCATGGCTAAGTTTCCAGCCAAGGAACCAATATAAACATACATAATTGTCCCCGGAATCATGCCCACGGAGCCAATAAAATAATCTTTGAGTGAAACTCCTGTAATGCCAAAAGCATAGTTCAATAAATTGAAAGGAAATATAGGAGACAGTCTCGTTAATAAAACAATTTTTAATCCTTCTCTGCCAACAGCTTGGTCAATAGCCGCAAATTTTTTGTTATCTGCGATTTTACGTGCAATCCAGCCTCTGGCTAAATAACGTCCCACAAGAAAAGCGGCTGTAGCACCTAGGGTGGCACCAATGAACACGTAAAGGGAACCCCAAACTACACCAAAGACAACTCCAGCACCTAAAGTCAAAATGGAGCCTGGCAAGAAAGCGACGGTAGCAATAATGTAAAGTCCAATAAAAGCGATCGCTCCTACTGTTCCCAGGCTATCAATCCATTGCAAAGCATTGCGAAAAACTTCTTGGGGATTGAAAGAATTGGCATTTACAGATTCTTGGGCCCAGGCCATATCTGTATTGAGCCAGAGAGCGATCACTATCCCCACGAATATAAATAAACTCTGTTTCAACAATTTTGAATTTACTAAAACTTGCTTTTTCATAACCTGTAAAGATTTCATAACTAACAAAAAAATACGCCGATTAAAATTATTTTTTAGTATGTAGTCAAGACTTTAGTCCTCATTTATTTACTAATTATTTTCAATTATTTATATTTTCATCATTTACCATACTCTCAGCCAGAGCTTTTTGAGCAATTCTTGTGACATAAATCGTTACAGCAACTGTAGCAATTAATCCAATCACTTGCATCACCCATTGCCAGATTTGAGCTTCGGGATTAGTGGGCTGATAATTGCGATTCAGCATAGCTAAATCACCAGCTAAGGAACCCATATAAACGTACATAACTGTACCGGGAACAATGCCAAAGGAACCGATAATGTAATCTTTGAGAGAAACCTGTGTGACTCCAAAAGCATAATTTAATAAGTTAAACGGAAATATCGGACATAAACGCGTTAGCAAGACAATTTTCCATCCCTCTTTAGCAACTGCTAAATTAATCGCTTTAAATTTAGGATGTTTGTCAATCTGGCGGGAAACCCAATCACGGGAAAGGTAGCGCCCCACAACAAAAGCTAAAATCGCGCCGATAATTGCTGCAATTAATACATAAATGGAACCCCAAAAAATGCCAAATAAGCAACCACCCTTTAGTGTTAAGAGAGAACCTGGTATAAACAGTAATGTCGCCAAGTTATAAATGACAATATAAGCAATTGGGCCTAAAATCCCAAGATTTCGTACCCAAATAATGGAATTATATAAAACTTCTTGAACCTTAAAGTATTGAGCAGCAATGATCAAAACAGCAATCACACAACTACATAGTAATAATTTGAGTTTGCCATTTAATCGAGGCTTGGGTTTTTGCACCATGCAATTTACCTGAGTTTTTAATCGCTCGCTGTCTGTAACCAAGATATGACACTTAAATGAGAAGCCGCTTAAAGCTTCCTAAATTTTTCCCGGCGATACCAGCTGCGAATACGCTCAGGTGCAATACCGAGGAAATAAGCGATAATAACTATTTGGTTAAGTAGGGTAGTTTGCAAAACCCCCTTTTGCAACCATCTACGAGCCGAAGTAATAACTGGTATGGGAAGTATGACAATTCTACCAGTACATTTTAAACGACGCATCAGTTCAAAGTCTTCTAGAATCGGCAATTCAGGAAACCTGCCAATTTGTTGAAATACCGCTTTTTTTAAGAAAATTGCTTGATCCCCATAAGGCATTTGGCAAAAATGCGATCGCCAATTTACTCCCCATTCTACCCATCGCAAAGCTAAAACAGGGGCATCAATCCGCAAGGCAAAGGCACCAGCCACAATCCCTGGTTGTGGTACTGCTGTGCGAATCATGACATCAAACCCAAGCGGCAGTTGTGTATCTGCATGAAGAAACAACAAAATCTCCCCACTTGCAGCCATAGCACCCGCATTCATTTGCATAGCACGACCAGGGGAGGATGAGATAACTTTTACACCCAATGACTCAGCTATGCTGACAGTATTATCTTGTGAGCCACCATCCACTACAATTACTTCTACATTGGTACTGGGTTGAGTACAAGCGATCGCTACTTTAATATTTTTCGCTTCGTTAAACGTGGGAATAATAATCGAAATTGTGTTATGCACCTGAATCATGATTTGTAATAGCAGCCCAAGGCACGCTAGCGCGAACGTAATTAAAATACCCCCTTCCGCTTGTATAACAGGAAGAGGGTTGAGGTTGTGCATTAAATTTAACAAAGCCAGCCAGTTTTGTTGAGGGATCTAAATTAAGAAGGATGAACGGAATCAACGGGAACCGCTAAAACTCCAACTTCCTCAAGAATTACGAATTATTTTAATATCCGCCTTCTTCTTCGTATTCTGGCTGTCTTTCTTTGACTTTTTTGGGAATATTCACTGGTTGGGGTGGTGCATCATCCCAAGCATCGCCTTCTACGTCGTCGTAATCATCATACTCGTCAGCATAAGGCTTGCTGTAGGGTTGGGATTCATATCTGGTTGGTTCTTGATACCTGTCCCTACCTGTGGCTTCACTCCAGTTATCTTCCTCCTCGTCTTCTTCGTATTGAATGGATTCGTACTGCCTTGCCTTCATCACCTGACGCTGTGGAATTTCTTCTTCCACATAGTCTTCAGTCCATTCCTCCTCCACTACGGGTTCAGGAGCGCGGACTCTAGGCTTAGGTGGCTGCAATGGTACGCCACTTGGTAGTTGATTGGCTGGTGCAACTGTGCGAGGAGTGTAGCCGTATTCTTCTTCTGCTTCTCTCTCCCATGGTGCTTTACCGATGCCTAAGCGTTCCAGCACACCAACAGTTAACTGGTTCACCCGTTCTTCGGCTCCCTCAAAGACAATCAACCTGCTGGGGCCAGTGCTGACGATTTCATCCACGGAAAACTCGTAGGTACTGAGAAACTGGTCGGGAATTTGGGGTAATCCCAAAGAAGCAATGACTATGGAATGAATTTTACCAGTTTCGCCATCGAACTTAAAGCCGCGCACTCTGCCTAATACTTCACCTGTTTCTGTAATTACTTCCCAGTTAATCAGGTTACTGAGGGTTTCAACTTCGATATCTTCAATGACATCTTCGTTATCAACCAGAATTACATCACCTATTTGGTTGATGGTGCTGAGGTACATATAGCGCGGCAGACCAGAAATAGAGATCAGGCTGTCTCGTAAACCAAGAGCCACAACCTCTCTTTGATCAATATCAACCCAGACCTGATTCACGATCCCTAGCCGCTTGCCGTTGTCGCGGGTAATCACCTGGGTGTTCAATATGTCGGAACGCCTAATTATCTGTTCAGAGGTCATTCTATACCGAGTCCTGATCTCGAATCCGGTTTATCTATACACTATTATTAACAAAAACTCAAGCAGATGTATTGGATGATTGTAATTTAATACCCAAAACTTGAGTGTAAGCTCCTCGTGCTTGAGTAACGCCAATGGTGCGTTCGGCTGATTCTATCATCGGACGACGCAAACTCACAACTATAAATTGTGCTTGTTGTGCCTGTTGTTTAATCATTCTAGCTAATCGTTCTACGTTTGCCCCATCTAAAAACATATCTACTTCATCAAATGCGTAAAATGGCGAGGGACGGTAGCGTTGCAGGGCAAAAATAAAACTTAAGGCTGTGAGTGATTTTTCGCCCCCGGACATGGAAGCTAGACGCTGTACGGGTTTACCTTTGGGATGTGCAACTAAATTCAATCCACTGCTAAAGGGATCTTCAGGATCTTCGAGTTGCAGATAGCCGTCACCATCAGAAAGGGTGGCAAAAATTGATTGAAAGTTCTCGTTAACAGCGTCAAAAGCTTCTTTAAAAGCAAGTTGTCGCAAAGTCGTAAAGTTTTCAATTCTTAATAGTAATTCGGTGCGTTCTCCTTCTAATGTTTGCAATTTTTGCGTTAGTTCTTGGAGACGGTTTTGGGTGCGTTCGTATTCTTCCAAAGCCAACATATTCACAGGTTCCATCGCCTGTAAACGTTTGGCAAGGCTGCGCAATTCTTTCTGTAATTCTTCTAAATCTACTTGATTTGGCACTTCTGGCAAAGGATTAGGCAATTCTGCGCCTGTATCCCGCAATTGGTTTTGTAATCCTGCCAAATCTTCCCGCCGCTTCTCTTGGGTTTCTTGGAGTTTTTGGATTTCCCATTGCAATTGTTGTTGACGTAAAAGTTGCGATCGCACTTCTTGTTCTGTCGCGTCGCGTTTTTGTTTTTCTGCACCTAAATTGTGTTCCATTTGGCTCAAATTCGCCTTAATTTCGGCTATTTGAGTGCTGAGTCCTGAATGCTGATTTGCTAGAGAATTTACTTGATTTTGCTGGCTTTCCTGCTCATGCTGATATTGAGTAATTCTTTGTTCAGCTTCTTGAATTTTCTCTTGTAGTCGCTGCTGCTGATTTTCTAAATTTTTTAATCTTTGTTCGGCATCTCGTAACTCACTTTCTTTTTGTTGTAATTGTTGCTCTTGGTTTTTAATGGTTGCTTGGATTTGTTGCCATTCGCTAGGAGTTTGGGATGCTTCCAACTCGGCTAAAGCTTGTCGCAATTGTTGCAATTCACTTTCTTGCCCTGGTAATTCCCGATGCAAAACTTCTAGACGAGATTGGGCAGTAGTGATTTTTTCACTGTTTTGGGCAAGTTGCGATCGCGTGGTTTCTAATTGTGCGCTCAAACCTTTAATATCTTTTTGCAACTGTTCTAATTGCAGTTGGTGTTCCCGCCGCGCTTGTCGTGCTTCTGCGAGTGCTTGGGTATTTTGTTTGGTTTTGGCTGATAAAGAGGCGATCGCTTCAGTGCAACGTTCTATAATTCGCTCAATATCCATCAAACGACTTTTCAAAGCAATAGCCTCGTCAGATTCTGCCGATTCTCCCTTACCAAATCGCAACGCTGAACGCTGATTCGTACTACCGCCAGTCATTGCCCCACTAGTTTCCAACAATTCCCCGTCTAAGGTGACAATGCGATATAGTCCTAGGTTTTTTCGTGCCTGTTGGAGACTAGCAAATACAACTGTGTTGCCGAAAACATAACTAAATACATCTTTATAACGGCGATCGCACTCAATTAAGTTAACAGCATAGTTAACAAACCCGTCAGCATAACGCAACGTCGCATCTTGGGTAAACTTAGGGGCATGAATTTTATTTAACGGTAAAAAAGTCGCCCTGCCAGCACGTTTTTGTCTGAGTAATTCAATCCCCGCCGCCGCGATCCCGTCATCTTCCACCACAATATGCCCCAAGCGTCCGCCAGCCGCTATTTCCAAAGCTAATTGGTAACGGGTTTCCACTCGTCCTAATTGCACCACCAAACCGCAAACACCAGGCATTCCCGATTGCAGAATCACCTTACTAGCTTGAGTCCCCTGGATTTCTTGCTGGGCTTGGGCTTGCGCCTCTAATTTATCTAACTGGCGCTGTTTTTCTCGCTGTTCCTGCAAAAGACGCTTTTGGGTTTCTTGTTGGATTTGCAGTTCTTGTTCTGTCGCTGAGAGATTTTCGGCTAAATTTTGAATGGGTTCACTAGAGGCGTTAAATTCCGTTTCTACGCGACTACATTCAGCTTGTTTTTCTGTTAATTGGGGTTCTAAAGTGGCAATTAGCTGAGTTTGTTCTTGGATAAGTTGTTGGAGTTGGTGATTGCGTTCCCTAAGTTGCGCTTGTTCTGTACGCTGCGGTTCCAGAGTTTGTAGTAAAGTTTCAATTTGACGGTTGAATGCTGTTTGTTGCTGTACCCACGCTTCCGAAGCCGAGGCGATGGCTGCTGCGGCTTCTCGTGAAGCATCTAAAGCTTGTTGGGCTTCATTTCTTTGTTGTTGACAGTAAATAATAGATTGCTGTTCTACAACTTGTGTTTGGGCAATTTCGCTTAGAGAATGCTGGTGTTGTTGAATTTCTTGATGAGTTTGCGCCAGGCGCTTGACAGTTTCCTGGATAGCCGATTGTAATTCCGTTTGCCGACGCTGGAGTTGCTTACGTTCCGCCTCTTGAGTCGCCAGAGTAGATTGTACCGCCAACAGTTCTTCTTCACCCAAAGCTTTCACATGAGCATTGAGTTCTTCCAGTTCGGCGGTTTTCTCGGCAATTTCCGAATTTAGGGTTGTCAGTTGAGTAGTCAATTCAGCAAAAGAGCGATCGCCTGCTTGAATTTCCCCCACCAACTTTTCCTGCTGTGCTTGTAGCGATCGCCAAGATAAAACCGCCTCCCAAGATTGCTTGTCCAGAAATTCCGTGCGGAGTTTTTGATATTTTTCTGCTTTTGCCCGATCTTGAGACAAGCGATCGCGCTGTGCAGTTAATTCCGTCTCAATAATCCGACAACTATCTTCCTTATCCTTTACCTCATCTAAAGTTTTTTTAGCTTGATTAATCTTGCGATCAAACGCCGCCACTCCTGCCAACTCATCAATAATTTCTCGCCTTTCCCTAGCATTCATCGAGATAATACTAGTAACGTCCCCTTGCAGCACCACGTTATAACCTTCGGGGTAAATCCGCAGATTACTGAGTTCCTCGTGCAACTCCGTCAAAGTACAAGGCGAACCATTGATATAGTAATTCGACGTATAAGTTCCTTGGTGAGTCACCCGCAACCTTCTAGTCACACTCCATTCAGTGCTGAGTGCTAAGTTTTCTTGTAATACCTCCCCTTCCTCACTCTGCGCCTCTGCGTCTCTGCGTGAGACATCATCCGACAAATCAAACGTCACCGTCACACTAGCCTCAATCGCCGCACGTCCCTTAGCCGTTTGAGTATTATTTACCAAATCTGGTAGGCGATCAGCCCGCATTCCCTTAGAACTGGAAAGTCCCAAGCAAAATAGCAACGCATCTAAAATATTCGATTTACCCGAACCATTTGGCCCTGAAATGACAGTAAACCCCGGCAGTAGAGGGACTGAAGTAGTACCGCCGAAGGATTTGAAGTTAGTAAGTTCCACGCGCTTGACGTGCACCATAGGCGCTGGTTAACTGGGCTAATGGCTAATGAATGACAAGTGTATCAATTAATTAAAGATTCGCAACAAGTCAGGAAAGAATTATCTCACCGCAGAGGCGCTGAGAACGCAGAGGTTTCATAATAGAGTCAGGACTTCTACAGGATTGTTTTCCCATGTATCAAACTGATCCGCCCCGTTCTCCCCAAGAAGTTTTACCTACCATGTATGATCTCAAGAGTGAAGATCCAGAGGAACCTGGCTTGCCCGATCAGTTTCATTTATTACAACCCCGCTTATTAGACGAAACTTTTCACTCCCCAAGTTATCCTAGCGACAAAATATTTACCGCTAGTGACATGAATCTTTATTATGACCCCCATCATCCCACGTGGTACAAAAGACCAGATTGGTTTGTAGCTGTGGATGTTTCTCCTCTGTACAAAAATGGGGATTTACGCTTAAGTTATGTAGTTTGGCAAGAGGGAATTAGTCCGTTTATTATCGTGGAACTACTTTCACCGGGGACTGAAAGAGAAGACTTAGGACAAACTTTGCGAGATGTGGCAAAACCCCCAACAAAATGGGAAGTCTATGAACAGATTTTAAGGATTCCTTATTACGCTATTTTTGACCGCTATAAATATGAATTTAGAATGTTTAAATTAGATGGCGGTAGTTATACAGAAGTAAGTTTATCAGATTCTCGTTTTTGGATACCAGAAATAGGATTAGGTTTAGGAGTTTGGGAAGGCAATTATCAAAATATTCAGCAGCCTTGGTTACGTTGGTATGACAGTACAGGTAATTGGGTTTTGACTCCTACAGAGGCGGAAAGGCAACGCACTGAACAGGAAAGGCTACGTGCTGAACAAGAAAAACGGCAGAAAGAACGGTTGATAGAACAATTGCGGGCTTTGGGTGTTGAACCAGATTTAGAATAAAATTATCAAATGGGAAAATAATTAGAAATAAACCCGTGAGGACTACACTTGATGCAAGCAACCTCAGACTAAAAGATGTTCAGCGACTGTTAAAATTTTCAGAATCGTTGAATGACTCAATTACATCTTTACTATCCCTAGAATCTCTATTAGAATTTGAGATACAAGAAGTAGAATTAATCAGTCATATTTTTCGCGAATACTATGCGGATGGCAAAATTTCGGAAGGACAAATCAAATTTCTCTTCCTCGCACCCTTAATGAAGTTAGCTGGCTTTTATCAGCCTAATATTAAGATTATTTTAGAAGAAAATGTTGCTGAAATTTCCGTTGAAGATGAAGATACAAACATCAAAGGACGGATGGATATATTAGCTGTTAATAAGTTTCAAGAAAAAACAATCAATACACCATTTTGGATATTAGTAATTGAATCTAAAAACAGTAGTATTAACGCTTTGGAAGGATTACCACAATTACTTACCTATGCCTATACAAGCCTAGAACCTCAAACATCCGTTTGGGGTTTGACTACCAATGGTATGGATTACCAATTCGTCTATATGCAACAAGGGAATCCGCCAATTTATCAATTATTACCAAAACTAGATATAACTCGCGCTACTTCTGCAATTGAGTTACTGCAAGTCCTCAAAGCAATTTGTCAATTATAGTTGAATTTTTATCTCCTTCTAGGTGTAGGGCTAGGTGTAGGACTAGGTGTGGTAACAGGTGTTGGTCTATTTTGCAATAAGTTAAGTTCCCGTTGTGCATCTTTTAGACTTTCTCTTTGTCCTGTTTGTTGAAATAGCCTTACCGCTTGTTTAAAATCTGCGATCGCACCTTGTTTATTTCTTTGTTTTGTGCGAGTTACACCGCGATTATAATAGGCTAAACCATATTTAGAATTAATAGCGATCGCCTTAGAGTAATCTTCATGGGCCGCTTTATGGTTTCCCAGTTGGAGATTAACATTACCACGGTTGTTGTAAGCCGCAGCATCTTTGGAATTAAGTTCAATGGCTTTGGTATGATCTTCAATAGCCCCTTGATAATTGCCAAAGGAAAAGCGGTGCATACCTCTATGATTATAAGCTGCTGCCCATTGAGGATTTAGCTGTAAAACTGTATTGTAATCCTCATTAGCTTCTAGTTTATACCCTAATTCACTATGCAAATCACCTCGATTAAGATAAGCTGCTGCATAATTGGGATTACGATTAATTGCTTGGGTATATTCTCTAATAGCTGCGTATTTTTGATTATTACTAGCGTGGATTAAACCTTTTTGATAATAGGGTCTAGCATCATTAGCATCAATATTAATTATTGCTTCAAAATCTTGCATTGCTGTTGTTTGAATTTTGAGGCGACGGCGGAGAATACCTCTTTGCAAATAGGCTTCAGTGTAATTAGGTTGCAGTCTGATCGCTGTACTAAAATCTTCGTTTGCTCCTTTATTATCCTTCATCTGTACACGAGCTAAACCCCGTCCGTAGTAAGCATAGGCATTCTGAGAATTTAACTCAATTGCTTTGGTATAATCAGCGATCGCTTCTTTGTATTTGCCTAATTCATATAATGAAAATCCTCGGTCATAATATGCATTGGCATTTTGAGGATTCAGCGAAATTGCTTTGCTAGAGTCTGCTTGTGCTTGCTGATAGTTTCCTAACTGATAAAATGCATTACCTCGTTTATTGTAGGCCAGTGCATTTTGGGGATCGAGTTCAATAGCCTGAGTGAAATCATCAACTGCTGCTTGATACTTTCCTGCTTGATATTTTCTCACTCCCTCTTGGTATAGTTGCTCAGAATTCACCGTAGTCACTACAGGTTTAGATGACTGGAAAAACCATGTTACCAAACCAATTGTGATACAGCTGACTATCCCTGCCATAATTAGCCAGATTTTTATCTGATTCTGTTTCGGCTGGGGATGTTGATCAGTTGTTAACTCCTGTAGGTCATTTAAAACCTCAGTTACAGATTGGTAGCGCTTACGGTAATCAAAGCGCACCATTTTGTTAATAATTTTTGCTAGTTGTCTACTGACTTTGATATTTTTGTCACGCCAAACGATTTCACCAGTCAGCAAACTTTTTTGATTTTGTAATCTAGATACTTCGTTTGCGGGTAGGCCGATAAGTGCCGCGATCGCAACTATACCTAAAGCATATATATCGCTATTATATTGGGGTTCACCACGCAATTGTTCCACTGGCACATATTCAAGATTACCAACTATCGTCGTGACAACTTCCTGAACAGCACCAAAGTCAACCAAAACTAACTTCTTATCTGACTCTCGACGAATAATATTTGCTGGTTTAATGTCCCGGTGCATCACCCCACGACTATGAACAAATGCCAAAATTGCTAATACTTCTAATAAAAAACTAATTACCTCTTCTTCTGTTAAAGGTGTTCCTAGTAAAATTTCCTCGGTTAAATTATTACCGTGAATGAATTCTTGGACTAAATAAAATTCTTTATTTTCTTCAAAGTAAGCAACCAGCTTTTGGATTTGGTCATGTTCTTGACCTAGCTGCTGTAAGGTTTTTGCTTCATCCGTAAATAAGCTTTGCAGACCTATTAAATCTTGAAGATGATCACTAGCAGGATGTAGCTGCTTCACTATAAACTGACTACCCGGAAGGATAGCATCTTCAACTAAATAAGTTTGTATCACCTCGTCCACATTCAGGACTTTCAGGATTCGATAACGTGCATCCAGAATTTGACCATTCATAAATTCCTCAGTGATCCCACTTATAACACCCTATTGCCAGATTCGTTACAAGAATTGTAGTCTGAATCACTGGGGCG
>JADEXK010000132.1 GCA_015207155.1 Nostocales cyanobacterium LEGE 11386
AATATTTTCAAGGTTCGGTGTCCCTTGGGCGCCGCTTCCTCGCGCTCGCCTCTCAGGCACTTATCTAATATATCGAGCGCTCATAAGTTTGTCAACTCTTTTTCCCATTATTTTTGGAAAAATTTTTCGGTCGTCTGAAACTCCCCACATTGCTAGGTTGTAGGCAACAATAGTTTATGCAATTTGCTGATTAAGGGAGGGTAGAGCGTGAATTTTCAGTCGGTCATTACTTTATTGCATCAGTTTTGGGGTCAACGCGGTTGTTTAATTGCACAACCATACGATATTGAGAAGGGAGCAGGCACTAAAAACCCCCATACATTTTTAAGGGCATTGGGACCAGAACCGTGGTCTGTTGCTTATATTGAACCATGTCGTCGTCCTACTGATGGGCGTTATGGCGAAAATCCTAATCGCTTTCAACACTACTATCAGTACCAAGTTTTGATTAAGCCGTCACCAGATAATATTCAAGAGATTTATCTTGATTCTTTGAGGACTTTGGGCATTCGTCCAGAAGATCACGATATCCGGTTTGTGGAAGATAACTGGGAAGATGCGACAGTGGGAGCTTGGGGTACTGGTTGGGAAGTTTGGTTAGATGGGATGGAAATTACTCAATTTACCTATTTTCAACAGTGTGGGGGAATTGATTGCCGTCCTGTATCGATTGAGATTACATACGGGTTAGAACGACTGGTAATGTACCTCCAACAAGTTGAAGCAATTACAAAGATTCATTGGACGGACAATATTACTTATGGTGATGTTTTCCTACAAAGTGAGATTGAACAGTGTACTTACAATTTTGAAGCGTCAAATCCCGAGTTGCTACTGACACTGTTTAACTTATATGAGCAGGAAGCTACCCAATTGACGGAAAGAGGTTTGGTTGTACCTAGCTTAGATTATGTGATGAAGTGTTCGCATACTTTTAATTTGCTCGATGCCAGAGGTATAGTTTCAGTAACGGAGAGAACCCGTTACATTGCCAGGATTCGTCATTTGGCACGCAAGGTAGCTCATTTATATGTTGAGCAAAGGGAGATGTTAGGTTTTCCGTTGCTGAAGGGAACATCTGTTTAAGTAATTTTAGTAGTATAAAACACTAAGATATAAAAGAAGTAAGATGAGGAGTTTTAATCTTCCTTCTTTTCCTTTTACTTTTGGATCTTGAGCAGATAATGACTTTTGAACAGCTACAAATCGGTCTATCTTATCGGATACCTGGGATGAATTGTAGCTATTTTTACGGGAGGAGACCATAAAAGAGTTTGTAATGTATCAAGATTTCGTGTAAAAAGAAGCATTTAATAATGATTAATCGTCTCCTGAAACGTCGTTTTGGCAATATTAAGGATTCATTAATGACACAGGTTAGAAATTTATCTCCTGATGATTTAGAAGATTTAAGAGAAGCATTATTGGATTTTTTTGAAATTGCTGATTTAGTAGTTTGGTTAGAACAAAAAATCAGTAGTTCATTAAGTTTGTACATAATGCAAGCGTAAAATTTTTTAGAGGCTTTATATACAAAGTCTCTACAGGTTTAAGTCTGAAATTGCTGATTTAGTTATATGCTTATAACAGCAGATGAGAATTAATCAAGCTGTGAAATATGAGCGAAATTAACTCCGATCAAATACCTCTATATACCTTAAATCCACTGCATCGATTTTCTGATAGAGCCGAGGATTATGTAAAATATCGTCCAAGCTATCCTGATGCAGCTATTGATCTGGTTCTGCAAGGATTGTCTTCTACCTCGCAACTCGTAGCCGCAGATATTGGTGCAGGTACAGGAATTGCTTCACGATTATTGGCTGAACGTGAAGTGAATGTGATTGCTATCGAACCAAATACAGCTATGAGAAAAGCTGCTACAACTCATCCTTTAATAGAATTCCGAGATGGAACAGCAGAAGCAACACAATTATCTGATAAATCTGTTGATTTAGTTACCTGTTTCCAAGCTTTTCACTGGTTTAACCCAGAACCTAGTTTATTTGAATTTCATCGTATCTTAATACCATCGGGACGGTTAGCTGTGGTGTGGAATAATCGTGACAAAGATGATGTTTTAACTGCTGAGTATAGCCGCATAGTACGTGCAGCATCTCACAATCATCCAGCAGAGTTACGGATGCAATCAGTAGCACCTTTATTGACCAATCCTCATTTTATTAATATTAGTGAATATACCTTTACTTATCGGCAAGAGTTAAATTTGGTTGGTCTAATTGGTAGGGCAATGAGTTCTTCTTATGTGCCGAGAGAAGGTGCAGCACACAATCAAGTTATCTCGGAGTTAGAAAATTTATATCAGCAGTTTCGCAATGAGCAAGGCTTCGTTCATATGGTGTATCGTACTAGCGTACATACTGGCGAAGCAATTTAATTATTAATTTGTGACTTTACAGCATTCTAATTCAACAACAGCAAATAAAGAAGGTTGGCATGGCAAGCTTAATTTAGTTTATGCCGATCGCCTGAATAGCACCCAGTTAATTCACAGTCACCATCAAGCACCGCTAAAGGTACAACGGCCTTTTTATCCAGAGGGTGAGAAAGTTTGTCATAGTGTAATGTTACATACGGCTGGGGGTGTGGTGGGGGGCGATCGCCTATCCTGTAAATTCCACCTCCAGCCCAATGCACAAGCTTTAATTACTACAGCCGCAGCTAGTAAGATATATCGCAGTAATGGACTGCAAGCTAGGCAAAAGATTCATGTCCAAGTTGATGCGGGTGCTTGTTTGGAGTGGTTACCGCAAGCGACAATTTTGTTTAATGGGGCGATTTATCAGCAAGATATACGGGTAGATTTGGCTACTGGAGGTAGTTTCTTAGGTTGGGAAATTACTCGATTTGGTCGTAGTGCTAGAGGTGAAAAGTTTTTACAGGGAGAATGGCGATCGCATACGGAAGTTTGGCAGGAAGGTGTACCGTTATGGATTGATCGCCAGTGGTTACCTGGTAATGAAGAAGTTTTTCACAGCCCTCATGGTTTGGCTGGACAGCCAATAGCGGGTAGTCTTGTTTGGGTGGGAAGTGCTGTTTCTGGGGAAATTTTGGCAAAAGCGCGGAGTTTATGGGATGGTGTGGGGGAAGTTGGTGTAACGCAGTTACAAAATGGATTTTTATGTCGATACCGTGGTGCTTCTACGTCTGAGGTGAGACACTGGTTTACGGTTGTTTGGCAGTTGCTACGGGTGTCTTTTTTGCATCGTGGTGGCTGTTTACCTAGAGTATGGCAAATCTAAACGTTCGCGTAGCGTGCGCGCAGCGCATACCACAGAGGCGCAGAGGACACGGAGGAGGGAAGAATGCAACTTACGCCGCAGGAAAAGGATAAGTTATTGATTTTTACGGCTGCTTTGGTGGCTGAGAGACGTAAGCATAGGGGTTTGAAGTTGAATTACCCAGAAGCGATCGCCTATATTTCGGCTGCTATTTTGGAGGGTGCGAGGGATGGACAAACGGTGGCGGAATTAATGAGTTATGGGACGACGCTATTAACGCGGGATGATGTAATGGAGGGTGTCCCGGAAATGGTTCATGAGGTGCAGGTGGAGGCGACTTTTCCTGATGGGACGAAGTTGGTAACTGTGCATAATCCGATTAGATAATTCTCACGCAAAGGTAAAGGTATGATTCCAGGGGAAATTATTACGCCAGATGGTGAAATTGAGTTAAATGCTGGTCGTTCTATTATTAAGTTACAGGTGGCTAATACAGGCGATCGCCCAATTCAAGTTGGTTCACATTTTCATTTTTATGAAGTGAACAAGGCTTTAAATTTTGATCGGGAACAAGCGCGGGGGATGCGGCTTGATATTCCTGCGGGGACGGCGGTAAGGTTTGAACCTGGGGATGACAAGGAGGTGACTCTTGTTCCTCTGGTTGGTAGTCGTGAAGTTTATGGTTTTAATGGCAAGGTTAATGGAAAGATTTAAACGCAAAGGTACGCGGAGGTTAGCGCAAAGGTGCGCGAAGGAATTTTTAGAGGTTGTTGGCGACGCGTTTGATTCCTTGTTTGAGGTGGAGGACGTTGAAGTTGAGGAGGAGTCCGAGTTTACAATTTGTGAGTTTTAGGTAGGTTGAGAGTTGTACTGCATGAATGGGTTTAAGAGAATCTACAGATTTTACTTCAATCACTACTTTATTTTCTACAATCAAATCCAATCGATAAACACAATCTAATTTCACATGTTTATACACAAGAGGTAAGGGAATTTGCTTGCCAACTCGAAATCCCTGCTGCTTTAATTCATAATCCAAACACTCCTCATAAGCAGACTCCAACAACCCAGGCCCCAACGCAGTATGCACCCTTATTCCACAACCAATAATCGCCCAACTCAACTCATTCTCATCCATAACTTCGCGTACCTCTGCGCTAACCTTAGCGTTCCTTTGCGTTTCAAAACAATTCTAACCTCAAAAATCAGGATGGTATAATGCCTTACAAAATATCACGTCAAGCCTACGCAGAAACCTATGGACCAACAGTAGGCGATCGCATCCGACTTGCAGACACAGAATTATTTATTGAAGTAGAACAAGATTTCACCACCTACGGCGACGAAGTAAAATTTGGTGGCGGTAAAGTCATCAGAGATGGGATGGGACAATCTCCCATTTCTAATGCTGATGGTGCGGTAGATTTAGTCATTACTAATGCTTTGATTCTCGATTGGTGGGGTATTGTCAAGGCAGATATCGGCATTAAAGACAGCAAAATATGCAAAATTGGTAAAGCCGGCAATCCTTATATTCAAGACAATATAAATATTATTATTGGCCCTGGAACTGAAGCTTTAGCTGGAGAAGGCATGATTCTCACAGCTGGCGGTATTGATAGCCATATTCATTTTATTTGTCCCCAACAAATTGAAGTTGCGATCGCTTCTGGTATTACTACTATGATTGGCGGTGGTACTGGCCCGGCGACAGGGACAAATGCCACTACCTGCACCCCTGGTCCTTGGAACATTTACCGCATGTTGCAAGCTGCGGATGCTTTCCCTGTGAACTTAGGATTTTTAGGTAAAGGTAACACCAGTCAACCCCAAGGAATCGTAGAACAAGTTTTAGCAGGTGCAATGGGTTTAAAGCTACATGAAGACTGGGGAACTACACCAGCCACCATAGATACTTGTCTTAGTCTGGCTGATGAGTATGATGTGCAAGTGGCGATTCATACAGATACCTTGAATGAAGCCGGATTTGTGGAAGATACCATTGCTGCTTTCAAGCATCGTGCCATTCATACTTACCACACCGAAGGCGCAGGCGGTGGACATGCACCAGATATCATCAAGGTTTGCAGTCAAGCTAATGTTTTACCATCTTCTACCAACCCCACACGTCCTTACACTGTCAATACCTTAGAAGAACACCTAGATATGTTGATGGTCTGTCATCATCTCGATTCCAGCATTCCCGAAGACGTCGCCTTTGCCGAGTCTCGCATTCGTCGGGAAACCATCGCGGCGGAAGATATTTTGCATGACCTAGGCGCGTTTAGTATGATTGCTTCTGATTCCCAGGCAATGGGGAGAGTTGGTGAAGTGATAATTCGCATATGGCAGACATCCCATAAAATGAAGATGCAGCGCGGAAGTCTTGCCGGAGATGGACTAGCAGATAATTGTCGGGCAAAGAGATATGTTGCTAAATATACGATAAATCCAGCGATTACACATGGAATTGCTCAGTATGTGGGTTCAGTAGAAGTAGGGAAACTTGCAGATTTATGTTTGTGGCGACCAGCGTTTTTTGGTGTGAAACCAGAGATTGTCATTAAAGGCGGTATGATTGCCTGGTCACAAATGGGTGACGCTAATGCTAGTATTCCCACACCCCAACCTGTGCATATGCGACCAATGTTTGGTAGTTTTGCCGGGGCGCGTCATGCTACATCTTTAACTTTTGTTTCCCAAGCGGCTTTAGAAAGGGAAATTCCCAACCAGTTGAGTTTACAAAAGACAGCCGTTGCAGTTTCCGGGACACGCCAAATCAGTAAGCGAGATCTGAAGCTGAATGATGCCCTACCACATATTGAAGTTGATCCGGAAACTTATGAGGTCAGGGCTGATGGTGAATTGCTGATTTGTGAACCTGCAACTGTTTTACCAATGGCGCAAAGATACTTTTTATTTTAGCTCATGACCAAGCAATCAACAGATTACTATAGTCCGTGGAAAATCGCAATTCCTTCGATAACAGAATTCCAGCAAGTTTTGGAGAGTATCCCTTCTGGCGAATGAACGTAGACTTGTAGGAAATAGTTTTCAAGTTAGAAACCTTTGTCTACCAGTCCCAGACAAAATCTCTGGTATGACAGCCTGGTGATTGTTGACTCGCCCTACCAAAATTTGGGCTAATGGTTCCGCTTGATTTAATCGAAAGCCCGTGAGTGCGATCGCTTGACCCATCTTAAAAAGGCTAGACTTGTCCCACATAACAGAACTCACCTAATTTCAACCCTGCATATAAACTTGATCTGCGTACTGCGTTATATCAATGGGGGAATCAAAAAGTAAACTACCCCCAACTTGGTATGCGTCAGCTGGGTTTAATGCTGCGTTCATCAGATTACCTGCTGGCGATCGCCAAAATTTTGACGATAAAAGTTATACCAAGGCATAATATCATTGCCCTAAGATCACTGACTTTGAGTAAACTGATTCCAAGGTCAAGCGAAGATGGCGTAAAAAATTGATACAACTATAGTCAATATTACCAACATTTACTTTTACCCTACACCTCGATACCACATGAGTTCCCTCTCTTCTCGCTCTGACAAAATTCTCGTTGTCGATGACTCTCCTGATAATGTGTTTTTAATCAAAACAATTTTGGAGGAAGAAGGCTACACGATTAGCACGGCAGAAAATGGCATCTCGGCATTGGCACAACTGGAAGCATCGCCCTGCGACTTGGTATTGCTGGATTTGATGATGCCAGGAATGGATGGATACGAAGTAACTAAGCGTATTCGTGGAGATATGAAGTTGCAGCCATACATTCCTATCTTGCTGATTACTGCCCACGACGCGCCCAATGTGGCACAAGGACTAGACTTGGGTGCTGATGATTTTATCCGCAAACCTGTAACTGTAGATGAATTGCTGGCAAGGGTGCGATCGCTGTTGCGTTTGAAGCGCAGTATAGATGAACGTGATGAAATTGCCCGCCAGCGAGAAGATTTTGTCTCCCGTCTCACCCACGATTTACGCACACCTTTAGTAGCTGCCGATCGCATGTTGATGCTGTTTCAACAGGGGGCACTGGGTAGTTTATCACCGCAAATGCAAGAAGTCATCACCATCATGGCTCGCAGTAATCTCAACTTGCTATCTATGGTGAATACTTTATTAGAAGTTTATCGCTTTGAAGCAGGTCGTAAAACCCTGGCATTTCAGCAAGTTGATCTCAGCCAGTTGCTAGAAGAGGTTGTTGGCGAGTTGACACCCTTAGCACAGGATAAAGCACTATCTATCAATTTGAATGTGTCTGAAGAGTCAACCACCACCATAGTCATGGGCGATCGCTTGGAACTGCATCGTTTATTCACTAATCTCATAGGTAACGCAATCAAATTTACTGAATCTGGCTCAGTCAATATCTGTGTTAACACTGGGCTTGAAAGTAGTAAAATCCACGATAACTACATTAATATCAAAGTAGCAGATACAGGTATAGGTATTCCACCGGAAGAACAAGTCACCTTATTTGAAAGATTTCGTCAGGGAAACCACAAAAGTTCTGGTAGTGGTTTAGGATTGTACCTTTCTCGCCGAATTGTCGAAGCACATCACGGTCAAATCCTAGCAAATTCTCAATTAGGTCAAGGTAGTGTTTTTATTGTCAGCCTACCAATAAAACAATGAAGTAATTATTAATGATAAATTATGATTTATGTAACTTTATCAGCTGATAAGTCATAATTTATCATTTCTAAATTAAATATAAATTTATGAATTTTCTCTATAGTTAATTAGTAAAATCTTAAAGCTTAATATAAGCCTACTACCATCTTCATAATTTATTAGATCAGGAGAAAAATATGATTGCTAATGAATTAGCAAATATTGCTGAAATTATCCATAAGCAACGTGAATTTTTTCAAACTGGTAAAACTAAAAATGTAGCTTTTCGCATCGAACAACTCAAAACTCTTAAGCAAGCAATACTGGAAAATGAACAAGCAATAATTCAAGCACTACAAATCGATTTACAGAAACCAGAATTTGAAACTTATATTTCCGAAATCAGTGTCACCAAGGAAATTGATTACGCTATTAAACATCTCAACACTTGGAGTAAGCCCAAAAAAGCAGCCGTTTCATGGGACTTTTTTTCCTACTCAGCCCGAATTTATCCGGAACCGCTAGGAGTTGTTTTAATTATCGGCCCTTGGAACTATCCTTTTAGTTTAATTACGTCACCTCTAGTAGGTGCGATCGCGGCGGGAAATTGTACAATTACCAAACCCTCAGAACTTGCACCTCATACCTCCAATTTGTTAGCTCAAATTATTGGCAAATATTTTGATCCAAAGTATCTTGCAGTGCTAGAAGGGGGTGTAGAAATCAGTCAAAAACTCCTGGCAGAAAAGTTTGACCATATCTTTTTTACTGGTGGTACAGCCGTTGGCAAAATCATTATGGAAGCAGCCGCCAAACATCTCACACCAGTCACCTTAGAATTAGGCGGCAAAAGCCCTTGTATTGTCGATACTGATATCAATCTTGAACACACTGTTAGACGCATTACTTGGGGCAAATTTATTAATGCTGGACAAACTTGTATTGCGCCTGATTATCTTTTAATAGATAAAAAAATCAAGAAGAATTTTTTAGATGGCATGAAAAAATGCCTCGCCGAATTTTATGGAGATCATCCAGCCAATAGTCCAGATTATGCTAGAATAATCAGCCAAAAACATTTTGACAGATTGGCTAAATTAATCAAAGATGGCGAAATTATTATTGGTGGAGAAACCAACCCTGCGGAACGTTATATTGCTCCTACCGTAATTGATCATGTATCTTTGACAGACCCTGTCATGCAAGAAGAAATTTTTGGTCCCATCTTACCTATAGTTGAATACAGTGATATTACAGAAGCGATCGCCTTAATTAACTCCCGACCAAAACCCTTGGCTTTATATTTATTCACTCAAAATAAAAACCTGCAAAAGCGAGTTTTACAGGAAACCTCATCTGGTGGAGTTTGTCTCAATGACACACTGATGCATATTGGCGTCCCATCTTTACCATTTGGTGGAGTGGGTGACAGTGGTATTGGTAGTTATCACGGCAAAGCCAGTTTTGACACCTTTTCCCATGACAAAAGTGTGTTAAAAAATTCTTTCTGGCTAGATTTAAACTGGCGATATGCTCCTTACAAAGACAAGTTGGCTGCACTCAAGCGGATGATTGGATAATTTAGGTAAAAAATTTTAACCCCCGAAAGCACTGCTGTAACGTTCCTCCGCCCAAGGTTCGCCACGGCGGTGGTAGCCGTTACGTTCCCAAAAACCAAGTTCTTCCCGACCAAGAAATTCTAAACCATTGATCCACTTGGCACTTTTCCAGGCGTAGAGGTGAGGTACCACTAGCCGCATCGGGCCACCGTGTTCTGTGGCTAAAGGCTCATCAAATAATTTAAAGGCAAAAAAATTTTCTTCTCTGACAAAATCTTTCATGGAAATATTAGTAGTGTAGCCCCCATAACAATGTTCCATGACATGCTCTGCCTGGGAATCTACCTCAATTAAACTCAAAAAATCTGTCACCTTAATGCCAGTCCACTTGACATTGAGTTTTGACCAGCGCGTGACACAGTGAAAATCGGCTGTAAACTCGTGTTGAGGTAGTGCCATCAAATCTGACCAAGTAAAGACAGCAGGTTTTGCCAACCCCCAAACTTTAAACTCCCATTCCTCGGTACTAACTTGAGGCGTTGCGCCATAGGTCAATACAGGAAAGCCCTTCGCCAAGTGTTGACCTGGGGGGACGCGATCGCTCTCTTCTTCATTTGGTTTCTGAAAAAATTTTCCTGGCATACTCTTCAGAAAAATAAGTCTTTTTATTCTATACCTTCGCCAACTTTGTGAAACGCTCACCATAGCAAAGTGCTGAGTGCTAATGATAAACCCAGTTGCTTCATTGCTCTCTTGCATCAACACTGTCTTCACCTATGTGACTGCGGCTATAGTAAGCTTTTGGCTATACGTACAAAGCTCACACAAGTGGGCTGAAATCCTTACAGACTGAGGAAGCAGCCTTTGTTTGTATAACCACACCTTGACCAGGTGTCGGATTTTGGCGAAGGTATTTTTCTGTAATCAGAAAAGCTCTTATACAGTAGTGAGTAATCTGGACAAAAGCTTTTCCTCACAGGCGAATTATGATTCTTCTTCCTCTTCTTCAGCCGTTGAATAAACAAAGGTAGAACGTCCAGTCAAAATTGACTTGCCTAGGGATAGAGCCTTTTGAGCTTCTACAGCAGCTTTATGTCTCCAGGTAGCTCGACGTTTATCTCGTTTGGATTTGGATGTTTTCTTCTTAGGGACAGCCATAATAGCGGATATCGCAATTCTTGACAACCTTTCTATTCTAAGCGATCAAATTAACCAACCCAACATTAATAGTTGGGGAGTGGGGAGAGTGGGGGATGG
>JADEXK010000003.1 GCA_015207155.1 Nostocales cyanobacterium LEGE 11386
CCTATCCCCTTGTCCCCTTGTCTCCTTGTCCCCTTGTCCCCTTGTCCCCTCATCCCCCCAACAGTACCTACATCTTCTTCTAAATTTACGACTATCAGCTTGGCAGCAATTAATACTTGCAATGTTCTTTCTACCAAGGCAACCGGATATTTTCTGACAATTAACTCAGATTTGAGTACCCGTCTTCTAGTGTCTTCTGTACCTTCACCCAACTGCGTCAGCGACAAAAAAATCCAACGGGCACAATCTTGAGCTTCTGGATCTAAACTGTCATAAACTGCTTGTGCTTTACTCTCCAGTGCCCCTTTAATCCCACCTAAATGCTGTTGATATGCTTGTAAGGTGATTACACCATTTTCACGGTATTCCCACAGTTGCTCTAAAACAAATTCTAACAGTGGTAAGTCTCCGGGAGACTGGTGTAACTCCTGCACCAGCACCTCTACTAATTCCGACTCGACTGTTAAGCCAACTTGTTCGGCGGGGTTAATAATAGTGCGGCGATACTCATCTTCAGTTAAGCAGGGAGGTAACAACACACTCGACTGCTGCAACAGCTTCGCCAATGTCGGTACTTCTAAACAAGCGGCAATAAAGTCTGCCCGCAAAGTAATGATTAATTTAAACTTGTCTGGTGCGTACTCTAGCGCCCCTAAGACAATTTCTAAAAAATTCTGCCTATCTTGACTGGGAGCAAGGGTAAACAATTCTTCAAATTGGTCTACTACCAAAACTACAATTGGTTCTGGGCGGTTACGTAACCAGTTAGCAAATCCTTCTACCCCCTGGTGTAACATCCCTTCTAGCTGCATTTGCTGGTATGCTTTTTCTCGCTCAGTACCGCTATCTACTAGGCGGCGTGATAAAGCTTCTAGGGGATTTGCACCGGGGCGCACACTTCTCATCCACCAATCTTGGCTACCTGGTAATAATTTGCCATGTCGCAGGTGAGCAACTAATCCGGCTTGCACTACAGATGATTTTCCACTACCAGAGGCTCCGACAACTGCAATAAATGACTTCAGCGTTAAGTCACTAATGAGTTGCTGAATAACAGTTTCTCTACCGTAGAAATACTGAGCGTCTTCTTCTGCAAAAGCGCGTAATCCCCGGTAAGGGCAAAGCCCTAAATCAATAGCTGCTGTTGACTTAATGCCTCTATTACTAGAACTGGCTGGTATAACTTCAATTACGCCCTGTGTACCAGATAGCCAGATATGCAACGGCAATTCATGATTACAGGATAATTGCAATTGGGTAATCCAAGCGGCTGCTGTCAAGCTAGGTTGTTGCTGGGCTGTTTGTAAGGTAGAGTGTAGCGCTTGGGCAAATTGTTCGGGATTGTCTTTGGGGGAGGCAGCAGCAATTATACATTGCCCTTGCTCAAATCCTAGTTGCAAATCTTCGACCCAATCTTGTAGAGGTGCATAGTTATTTGACCCCACAGGACAATCTAAGATGATAATTTGTTGGGCATAAGTTGAACGTCGTAGCTGTTGCCTTAACCAGGAACGACTTAGCCGGATATTTTCTGCCAAAACTAAGGCAGGTTCACCAGTTTCAGTTTCCTCTAGTCGGCCACGTAAATATAAAAGTACTGTGGCCAAAATTTTGGGATTGTTTTGGGGAACTGATTCTGTACTTTGTAAACAAGTTTGAATAGTAGCGTGTAAATCTTCGGTGGCGGTGTTTGGCGATCGCGGCCAATATTCTAATTCAAAACCACCGACACCTCGTAATAATTTACTAAAAGCGAGAGTCGTCTGATTAGTAGCCAGTCCCTCTAAAATTAGTGCTTGTCGGGGAGAGGACGATTCGACAATTGCTGGTTTTAATCCCAGAATTACTTCGCCTACTCCTTCGACAATCCGCTTGGGTGTTTGCTGCGGATATTCGGAATAAAGCTGAGTATCGCCTCTACTTTTGTTTTGCTGATTAATCAGCCGTAATTGCTGGTTAGTTTGCTCAATGTATTGCCGCGTTTGATGATAAACATATCGGTAAAGTCCATCAGCATCAATCAAACCCTGGGGATCAGCCGCTTCACCTCGCAACCCACGCATCAGGTAATAAGTAAATACTCCATGTCCCAATTCGGGAAATTCCCAGGATTGTTGATTGGTATCACAGGAAAGTAAGGCATAAAATCCTTTACTTTGTTTGGCGCGTTGGCGTAATAATTCCACCATCTGGGGTGTGGCGTTGGGCAAAGCTGGGGTTGTGGTATTACTTCTGGCTCCTCGGAATGTTAAGCTACCGCTATGACAAGCATCCAGCCACACTAACTGAGTTTGCGCCTCACTATTTCCCAATAACTGCAAAAGTTCTTGTAATCCTAAACCTGTATTGAGTAAGTCGTTTGTTTGAGTATCTGCTAGACATAAAAACGCTTGCTGCGTATTTGGCTCTAGCATCCCATGTCCAGAAAAATAAAATAAAATCGTATCTGGTGATTGAGCAGCTGTAGTAATTTGCTGTAAGCTGGCACGCACTGTAGAGAGGGTTGGCGGCTGAGAAGTCAAATCGTGGTGAACCCGTTTCTCTGTTTGGGGAAATCCTTGGGTTGCGTCTGCTAAAGCTGCGGCTAAACCCTGACAATCCACAGATGAGTAGCGCAGTGAGGGTAGTTTCTCATCTTGGTATTGGTTGACTCCCACCAGCAATAGCCAAAATTGTGCCTCTCCTATTTCTAGGACATGGGTTAAGTGACTGGTAGCGACACCGAGTGGACACATTTTAATAATGGTTAATCAGTAAGGTCTAAAATTTGGATGAAATTAAAATCTTCGGCACTGTAATTTAGATGTGGTTGGCACAGTGACGATTTTAGGGGTGCATGAGTTTTTGAACTGTAATGGCAATGTGCGATCGCGTCATAAAAACGGGCGATCGCCAGTTGCAAAAGTTCTTTTTTCCATCAACACCCCAAGGACAGCAAGTTTTGTACCAGCAGTTGCCCTAACAAACACCATCTTTACAGATTGTGGTATTCGTCAGGCTAAGTTCTAGTACAAGCAGACGGCCATCTCATAATTACAGTTCCAATATCCTGCCCCAGCAGAGGGCATTATATTGTTGGAGTTAGGCTGTCCGTGGGTTGTGGTATTAGCACCTTACACTAAGGTTACACAACTAGCAGTCGATTTGAAAAATATACTTGCTAATATTCTGTTCATCTTAATACCTATCGATGAATTATTAAAGTGTTCTGGTTGATTTATTTTGTGGGTTTACTGCCTTTGTTTTATGCAGTTTTATGCCTAGAAAAAGCAAGTAAATTTAATAATTTGCTACATTTATAGAACAAAATTTATCAGTTAATATTACTTGTATCAGCGAATAAATAAAAAAAACGCCAATTTGGCGACATCTATTGGATTATCTTTGTTAGAGTATTAATTGTAAAAGACTTGTGGGCTTTATAGTCCAAGCTTTACTACACTTCAAGAGCATTTATTGGGATACTAATTCTATTAGTTCTGCTAATTATGCTCTGTGAATTGAAGATTGCTACTATTTTAATTGTAGTGGTCTCCAGAATCCCTTCTTCTCGCAAAAGGGACAAGTAGAATCATAAGTCCTTGTTGATTTACTCCTATCCATACCTCGTTCATTATGACATGGGCGAGGTATTTTTCATTTAATACCTATTCAAGTAATAGTTGTAACCATCTTGTGAGAAATAAACCGTCTTCTCTTACAAGAGGCAAGGTAAGGTTTTAGATGGCAAGTACACCCAGAAAATAATATTTATTGAACAAGAAGGATGAATTTGGATAGGGATTTCGACCCTACCCAAATAGGTGCTACTGAATAAGCAGGAAGAAGGAAGAGGATCATTCTTCTTCCCTCTAATTTCTGACTTCGTTGAATTTGACATAAACCATCAGGATATTTCAAGGTTATATTTGTCGAGTTTACCGAACCACAAATATTCATTTTTCCGTACATTTAATTGGGCGAAATCTTGGTTCGGTAATCATCATAACTGAGTGCTAAAAACCGAATTTACACGAATTTTATTTCTGAATATCATAAAAGCATAAACCTAACTTGAACGGCATAAATACTCAACAATTAAGAGGTGCAAACATGACACTAGTACGTTGGAATCCCTGGCAAGAAATTAACACTTTACAACGCCAAATCAATCGCTTATTTGATGAAGATATGCTACCAGCAACGTTTGCAGAAAGAAACTTAACTAGATTTCCTGCTGCTGAGTTACAAGAGACTGAAGAAGCAATTCACCTAAAACTAGAACTTCCAGGAATGGAAGCTAAAGACTTAGATATACAGGTTACAGAAAAAGCCGTTTACATCAGTGGTGAGCGTAAGTCGGAAACTAAAACTGAAGAAAAAGGTGTGATCAAGAGCGAATTCAACTATGGCAAGTTCCAGCGTGTGATTCCTTTGTCTACTCGAGTACAAAATACCAATGTTAAGGCAGAATATAAAGATGGAATTTTGACTCTGATGCTGCCTAAGGCTGAAGAAGAAAAGAACAAAGTCGTCAAAGTCAATCTCCAATCAGCCAACTGAGATAAGTTTACTGAAGCTAGTTGATTGCTAATGAGATAGGTGGTGGGTCTATCAGTGATATAAAGCCCGTTTCTAGGAATTAGGACGGGCTTTTTTATCTGGTACTGAGATGAAAAAATTCGGTGATCGCTTCTGTAAATCCCTCAAATGAATTATAATTTTTTGACACGATGGAGACGTTTATATCTAAGTTTTGTGCATTGGCGGCTGTATAAGGGCCAAAACAAGCAATCACACAATTTTTAAACTCGCTTTGTGAGTTAACCATCGTCAAAAAACTTGCTACTTCCACTGTGCTGCTAAAGGCAATTACATCTATCATTCCTTGGTTAATTAGATTTAATTCGACGGCATATATACTTTTATCTAAACACTGCGTAATATAGGTAGATACGCGAGTTACTGTCATATCCAAGTTATGCAAGTCGGCAATTAAGTTAGGTACAACATTAGGTTCCGGTATACCAATTACTTCTGGAGCAGGTACTAGTATTGTTTGCTCATTAATTTGCGGAATTTTTGTTAATTCAGTGACAATTCCCTTCGGGCTAGATTCTGTGGGCACTAAATCAACTCTGTCACAATAAAATAATAATAATTCTGCATCTTTTCCTAAAGCACATAATTGACAATTTTTTAACGCCGATTGAGAAATATTTAAATCATTCATCCGCTCAAAAAAAGCCATGATCCCATTTCTACTGGTAAAGGCAATCCAGTTAAATTCATGTATGCGGTTGAGTGCGTTATCTAAATCCGTGTAATTTGATAAATGACAAGTTTCAACAGTGGGCATAAGAACCGGGAAACCACCTTTTTTGATGATTTGCGTGGAGAACCGAGACGCGTAATTTCTCGGTGCTGTGACTAAAATTCTCCTACCATATAAAGGCAATTCCCTAGATGGAGTGAGCATGTTGGTGTTTGGAGAGCTTGTATGCATCTATTAACCAAAATTTTCCCTTCATAAATCCATCAGACTTTTCTTCCTCGGTAGAAACATAGTTAATATAGTTACAGGTTGTCAAGAATCAAAGGACTTAATGTGTTATCAAGTTCCCGAGCCGCAATTTTTGACATGGATGGACTGCTGTTTGATACGGAAAGTATTGCGCGATGGGCGTGGAAGCAGTCCCTAAAAAATCATGGCTATACAATGAGCGATGATTTATACATCGAGTTTGTTGGTCGAGATTTGTCATGGCGGGAAAAGTTACTCAAAAAAATATATGGCGCCAGCCTGCCTTTTGAGTCGGTGACAGTGCAACGTATCGAAATAGGTGACGAGCGAGAATTGCGAGAAGGTTTGCCAATGAAACCTGGTGTCTTAGATTTGCTTCATCAACTAAGTAACCTGGGAGTAATCATGGGATTAGCAACTGGGACTGCTCGAACCAGAGCTATTCGACGTTTAACTAATGCTGGTATTCAACAATACTTCACCACAATTGTTACGAGTGAAGATGTCGCTGAGGGAAAACCTGCACCTGATATTTTTTTGGAAGCCAGCCGCCGCATGAATATTGCTCCTTTAGAGTGTGTGGTTTTTGAAGACTCATCTGTAGGTGTGGAAGCAGCTTTTCGAGCGGGAATGTGTCCAATTATGGTTCCTGATATAGAACAGCCATCTCCGGAAATCAAAGGTTTGGCTTACCGAGTATTAAATTCTCTAGAACAAGCAAGCGAATTATTAGCAGGATTATTTGGGGAAACAATCACAAAAGAATCATTTCACCCATGATGGTAGTCAACCCAGATTTTTTAGTAAAGTCTTATGTACCTGTATCAGATGGACTCGCATTGTAGTTGCACAAGGCAGGCGATCGCCTTCTCGATCAGCTGGTATTATCTCTGTACGAAAAGCATGTTGACTGATCAAGGGCTGTACTTTATTTAGTTCACACAAGGGGTAAAGAATGAAAGTTAGTGCTCGTAATGCTCTCAAAGGAAAGGTGAAGCAAGTTACACCTGGAGCTATCAATGCCGAAATCGTGATTGAAATTGCGCCCGGAGTTGAAGTTACCTCGATCATTACCAAGTCTTCCTACGAAAGCCTGGGTTTAGAAGTAGGTAAAGAAGTGTATGCAATTGTCAAATCAACTGATGTTTTGATTGGTATTGACTAAAATCCCAGAATTAGACATAAACAATCAATAGTTAAAAGTTTGTAGTGAGGGCTAAAGCCCTCTCTTACCTTGTGGTCATGCTATGCCAACAAAAATTTAATTATTTACGCCGTTTTACTTAAGTAATTTTATCATGTCTTTAATCAATCTTTAATTTATCTATCAGTGATTACCGTTACTATGTATTTTAGTAAGCTGTAATTTCATTTTATAGAGATATACAAATACACACAGACACAAGTCAATACATATCCTGAAATTAAAAAAATTGCATAATCAGCTTTGTTGCTTCAACCAATATGAAGCACCTTAGTAATTATTCAAATTCAAGATGAATAATCGCAGGTTGCACTACCCAGTTTTACAGACAGTCTGGGCAGTTTACTCATGAACATATATAAGACTACAGGACAAGTCAGAGAGCAAAAGATCATGAAGAATGGCTGGAGGCATTGGATGAGGACTGTTAATTTAAGTTTGATAGCATTAATGCCAACGTTGCTATTGTTAGCATTCTCCCACCGAGTCAACGCTGAAGACCCGGGAGCATGTTTCATGGTCACCTCCTCCGGCAGAATGATTGGATTGGGAACACTGTGCGCGACTAAAAAGATACCTTCTCACAACAATAACAACAAAGTTTTTCGGGTTCCCATCAAACGCCGCCTGGGTAGAACGCCTGTGATTGATGTCACCTTCAATGACAAAAAAACCTTTGAGATGATTGTAGATACAGGGGCCCACGGTACTTTGATCACTTCAGATATGGCAAATACCTTGAAACTCCAGACTACAGGGATCATGCAAGCTCAAATTGCTGATGGTACTCAAGTCCAATTCCCCACTGGTAAGGTCATCTCTATGGCAGCTGGTGGAGTTGTGGCTAATAATTTAGAGGTGGCGATCGCGCCAAAAGCCGGTATTGGACTACTCGGCCATGATTTTTTTGGTAATTACGACATCAAAATTCTGGAAAAAGAGGTGGAGTTTCATACCCGCTAATTCTCAATAAAGATTAATTATTGGTGAGAAAAGCATGAAATTACTCTTAGAGAATTTTCATGCTTTTCTTATTTGTTATTTAAACTCACCTCATTTTTTAACTAATTTGTTAGTAAATAATCGTTATATAGTGCCTTCCCGCAGGGTAGGACGCATTACTGTGGATTATTGTGATTAAGCTAGTGGAATTGAAAGCTGTTTCAGTTCACGTATGAGCAGGAAGAAACTCCACTATTAACATACATAAAAGAGCCACCATGAAAACAGTAAAACAGCCTTCAAATCCGAAATCTCACAAGCTACATAAAAGTTTATTTAGCCATTGGCATGAAACAAGCTGGATTAGAAGTAAGCCTATACGCCAGGATGCTATTTCTGGGCTACCTTTCTCTCCAGAGTTAGTACCATTAGCATCGCATCCGCTAATTGTGGCAGATTACCAACGTTGGATAACTGTTCTTGGCTATCATCTCTTAGCTCATCTGCAATTTACTACACTCTTAGAACTAAGCCACGTCAATCCTGTTTGTAGTGCTTTAGCGCAAGGGAAAGCACCGATTCTTCTCAGCACTCAACAACGTAATGATGCTCTGAAAATCTACTGTGATGAAGGTGGACATGCTCTATTTGTAGAGGATTTTTCCCATCAAGTAGAAGAGGCATTTGCTCTCAACCGTTCTGTGGTTGGTCGTCCCAGTTTTGAACGGGTGATGGAAAAGATAATTGCCGAAAATCAAACGCAACTATCATCTGAATTAATTAAGCTCTTTTTTGTGACAATTTCAGAAACCTTGGTCACCAAAGTGCTGAAAAATATTCCCCATGACCCAGAAGTTGCATCTGTTGTGCGGGAAGTTATTAATGATCATGCTGTTGATGAAGCATTACACAGTGCTTATTTTCGTAATTTGTTCCCCTTGCTGTGGGCGCATCTCTCCGCTTACGAAAAAGAAAAAATGATCCACATTTTACCCAAGTTAGTCTGGGCTTTTCTCAGTCCAGATCGTCAGCTTGAGTATAGTATTATCAGACGTTTAGGTTTTAATGCCCCAGATGCCGAAGATATTTTACAAGAAGTATATATACCTGAACAAGTCGCGCTTTCAGTGAAACAGGCAGCTAGTCCCACCTTAAAAATGTTTGAAGCGGCAGGTGTGTTCAATATTCCCTCGGCTTGCCAAATATTTGCAGATTATCAGCTCATTTAACAACGATTATTTGACCATGAAAAGTGCAACAGTCATCAGACATCTAGCTTTTGAGGATTTAGGCTCTCTAGAACTGGCTCTTGAGCAAAAAGGTTACACAGTCAAATATTTTGAAGCTGGAGTTGATTCTTTGGCCGCGATCGCTCCTCTCACTCCACATCTCCTAATTATTCTAGGAGGCCCAATCGGGGTTTATGATGAACAAGACTATCCCTTCCTTCAAGACGAGCTACATTTATTAGAACAGCGTTTAGCAGTTGATTTACCTACACTAGGCATCTGCTTAGGCGCTCAATTAATGGCTCGTGCCTTAGGAAGCAAAGTCTACCCTGGAACGCAAAAAGAAATTGGCTGGTCTTGCATAGAACTGAGCGACGCTGGGAAACATTCCCCCTTAGTTCATTTAGCTACAGAACAAACCCCAGTCCTACACTGGCACGGAGATACATTTGATTTGCCAGCTGGCTCTACACATTTAGCTGCTACCAAAGAGTATCAAAATCAAGCATTTTCTTGGGGTAAATCTTGCATCGGGCTACAGTTTCATCTAGAGGTGACTGCATCAGGGTTAGAACGTTGGTTCATTGGCCATGCTTGTGAAATTCATGCCACACCCGGTGTCAGTGTTGAAAGCTTACGCGCCGATACAGTCCGCTATGCCAAAATATTAGAACAAAAGGCTACTCTCATCTGGATGGAATGGTTGGAGTTACTTCTCACCTAGACCTTAATAACTGCACAAACGTATTACTCACTGTATTATCTTTAGTATCAGCAGCATATTGAATCAATGCTTCTCGCAGTTCCTTGGCTGCATCTAACGGTAATAAAGTCGCTAATAAAAAATAAACCCCACGAAATCGCGGGTCACTCATTCTCTCAACTAATAATCTTTCTGTTGCATCATTTTCGCCAATAAAATTCTGTACCAAGAAGAAATCCATAATTTTATCGTGGCGGAAGTACCATTCTTGCTTGGCTTCTTCTTTTTCTTTCCACTGACGGCTGACTACCATTTTGTATTTCTCATCTGCCAGAGACATAACAACTTGGTAAAATTCATCCACAGGTAAAGCTTGTTTGTCTTGCAGTCGCATTTCATACACTGCGGCTGAGAATTTCTTTAAAGGAAATTCCTGATTCCACTCTTTGAGGTATTCTGCTGCTATTAAGTTATATTGTTCTTCTTGCAGATGAAACAAGTTAGGATTTTTACCTTGTGATATCATCAGGGCTACCACAGTTAAATCCATTGGATTAGAAAGGATTCGGTAAGCAGCGTCTAACTCTTCTTTTGATTGCTGAGAACTGAGGGCTTCTGTGAGGTAATTAATACAAGCTGTTTTGTAATCATCACCTTGAACTTGGGCATCTGGGGGTAGTTGCAGCTGACGGGAAAGCAAAAATTCTTCTACTTGTGGTTTTTCTAAGGGCTGTAATTTATATATCTTGGCTGTTGAGGGTGGTGTCCACTCTAGGGGCTGGGTAGTCATAATAATGTTGCCCCGGAAATAGCTTTCTACAAAGTGGGTGATTTTTGCCCGTGTTTCGGCGGTGACTTCGTTGAGTCCATCGATACAGATATCTAAAGCGCCACTGTAAATTAAGTTTTTTAGGAAATCCGCATCTTGGGCTTGACCGTGTAATTTATCTTGAATTGCTTCAATTACGCCTTTAGCACATTTCTGGGCGGGGAGGTAAACGACAATGCGCTGGGAGTTTTGCAGCAGATGACGAAGAAACATTGACTTACCCAAACCAGATTCACCTTCCAAGATCATTTGTCCTTGAATACTGGGTAATGCCTGGTTAATAGGGAGAATTTCTCCTGAACCGGGAATTTTGACTCTGGACTCTGGAAAGTATGATTGGTGATTAAAATTATCTAACCTGGCATCGGCTAATAAGGAAGGTTTAAAGGGTTCAAATAATTTGCCACGAAATGGAGGAAACCAGGTGAGGAGAAAGCCGACATAGCCAATACCGCCAATACGTCTGACCCACGGATTCCAGAAGAAGATGGCTTGGACTTGGGGAAATTTAGGGTAGGCAAAAATGAGGGCTAACCAAAAGACAGCGTGAGAGATGATAGTTATTCTGGCGTTGAAAAACCACTGCCAACCTTTGAGGTTAACTATAAGAGCGGCTAAGGTCCCGTTAATCTGCCAATTTTGGGGTTGGGGTTTGGGTTTTTCTCTAGCACTTACCCAAGGCAGCGAAAGGAAGATAGTTAAAAGTAGGGTAAGACAGAAAAGGCAAAATAAAGATAGCTTTTTGGTGCGTATGGGTAGGGTAAGCATAATTTGGGACAGGATGACAGATTACACGCATTTAGGTGAAATATCACAAGCTAAAGCAGCAGAAATTGCAGGATTAACTCGTACTGAATTTATTCATGCCTTATCACGATACCAAGTAGATTTTATGCAATATACCGCCCAAGAGTTAGCTGATGAACTAGCAAATGTCGATTAATCATGTAATTATTAATTCTTCACCGTTGATTGTGCTTTTGAAAAGTCAACAAGCCCAATTAATTCCACAATTATTCACAGAAATTTTAGTGCCATCAGGTGTTTTTGAAGAAGTCACTATAAAAGATGACGTTGCATCAAAACAATTACCGAGTGTCTCTTGGATAGAAATAGTAGAAGTTAATACTATTGCGCCTGAAGTAGCAGCTTGGGATTTGGGAAACTGAATAAATGTCGGCAAGGTAAACTGTGGGAGTTGACTGATAAATTTGAGTTACGCATTGAAAATGATGGTTGGTATTTAGCTAGAACTAAAACGTCTAAAATCAATTAGGCTATATAATGACAGACTAAAGTTTATAAATATGCAAGTAACCTTCGACTTACCTGATGAAGTTGTTGCTCAACTAAACCTTTTTGAAGATAAATTGCCTCAAATCCTAGAGTTGGGCTTGAGAGAACTAAATGCTGTTACTCAAGTGGGATTTTCAGGATTAGCCGAAGTTTTAGAATTTTTGGCAAGTCTCCCCACACCTGAAGCGATTATTGCTCTACGCCCCTCTGAAACTCTACAAACTCAGATCACTGATTTACTAGAAAAAAACCGGACGGTAGGTTTAACTCCTGCGGAAGAGCAGTTATGGCAAGGGTATCAATATTTGGAGCATATTGTCAGAATGGCTAAGGCTAGAGCTTTCTTAAAACTTAAGGAAACTCAACCTGAATGAGCAAAACTTACATTAGTGCAGCTTTTCGACAACAGGTTTACAAAAGAGCCAGAGGGTATTGTGAATATTGCTTAATCCCCAATATTGCTACTTTTGCTCCTCACGAAATTGACCACATTATTGCCGAAAAGCACGGTGGATTGACAGAATCAGAAAACTTAGCCCTTGCTTGCACCTTATGTAATAAATATAAAGGTAGTGATTTAGCTTCTATCGATCCTGAGACGGGTAACATCTCTACCTTGTACCATCCTCGCCAAGATCTATGGCACGAGCATTTTCAAATAAAAGGTGCTGAATTTATTGCCTTGACTGCAAAAGGTCGTGTCACAATTCGCTTATTACAGTTAAATCGTCAAGATAGAATTGAAGAGCGTCAGCTTTTGCTACAGTCAGGTGTATTAGATTTATCGCAGCTTTCATAGATGATGACGAAATTAATTCTTTACGTCTTTGTATAAGATAATTCTTTTTAAACACAAAGTAGCGCAACCCCAAATAACTGTCGCCCATAGCATATGTCAGGCTGCCGACAAGGTAAACTGTGGAAGTTGACTGATAAAGTTGAGCTACGCAAAGTTAAAATATAGTCCTATGGCTGCGTTTTTATTAGAAGTTGGTACAGAAGAATTACCCGCAAGTTTTCTTCGTGATGCCATAGTACAATGGCGATCGCGCATTCCCCAAAGTCTCGAAGCCAATAGTCTCACCAGCACTTCTGTGGAGGTTTACGGTACTCCCCGGCGGTTGGCGGTACTCATCACAGGTCTTCCCTCCCAGCAACCAGACAGAGAAGAAGAAATTAAGGGGCCTCCCGCCCAAGCTGCTTTTAAGGATGGTCAGCCGACACCAGCCGCTACAGGTTTTGCTAGAAGACAAGGTGTAGAATTGGCAGCTTTGGAAATTCGCCCCACAGATAAGGGAGATTTTGTTTTTGTCAAGAAAAATATTGCTGGTCGTCCGGTGGCGGATATCTTAACAGAACTAGTACCGCAGTGGATTTCTGGTTTAGAAGGTAAACGGTTAATGCGCTGGGGTGATGGCGATGTGCGGTTTTCTCGCCCCATTCGCTGGCTGGTGGCTTTGTTAGATGATACAGTTTTACCCATTGAATTGGTCAACGGATCTGAGATAATTACAAGCGATCGCATTACCTACGCTCATCGGGTGTTACATCCCGAATCTGTAACTATTGCCCAAGCTACAGATTATGTGGAAACTCTGCGCTCTGCTTATGTGATCGTTGACCAGGAAGCACGGGCTAAGATTATTCAAGAGCAAGTCCAAGCCGCAGCCCAAAAATCTGGCGGTTCTACAGTAATTTACCCAGATTTATTAGAAGAAGTCACCAATTTAGTAGAATATCCTTCCGCAGTGGTTGGTAATTTTGAACCAGAATTTTTACAGTTACCCACGGAAGTAATTACCGAAGTGATGGTAACTCACCAGCGTTATTTTCCGGTATTTAAAGAAGGTAGTTTTCAGCAAGAATTATTGCCTCATTTCATCACAGTTTCTAACGGCGACCCCAGTAAATCGGATATTATCGCTGTAGGTAACGAAAGGGTAATTAGGGCTAGATTAGCTGATGGGCAATTTTTCTACAAATCTGATTTAGCTAAACCTTTAGAAAGCTTTTTACCACAGTTAGAAACGGTTACTTTCCAAGAAGAATTAGGTTCGGTTCGTACCAAGGTAGATAGAATTGTCAAAATTGCTGATTATATTAGTGGTCAATTACAATTAGCAGAAAATCAACGCCAAAAAAATCAACGCGCGGCTTTATTATGTAAAGCTGATTTAGTTAGCCAAATGGTGTATGAATTCCCAGAATTGCAAGGAATTATGGGTGAAAAATATGCCTTGGCTAGTGGTGAAGAGCCAGAAGTTGCTAGAGCTATTTTTGAACATTATTTACCCACAGGTGCAGGTGGTGATTTACCAGCCACCCTCACAGGTCAAGTTGTGGGTTTAGCAGATAGATTAGATACCTTAGTCAGTATCTTTGGCGTAGGTTTAATTCCCACTGGTTCTTCAGACCCCTTTGCTTTGCGTCGGGCTGCCAATGCGGTAATTAATATTACGTGGTTTGCCAATTTGCAGATTAATTTATCGCAGTTATTAATGCAGATAGCTGGAGATTTTGCCGCAACTTATAACAAAGACCAGAATGCTTTAACCACAACCTTGCAAGAATTTTTCTTACAACGTATCCGCACCTTACTACAAGACGAAAAACAAATTGACTATGACTTAGTAAACGCCGTCTTGGGAGAAAATGACCCAGAATACACAGAACGGGCGTTACAAGATTTGCTAGATGTGCGCGATCGCGCCTTATATCTGCAAGAAATTCGCCGTGATGGTACTCTAGATAAAATCTACGAAACCGTCAACCGTTCCACCAGACTAGCAGCCCAAGGTGATTTGGACTTCCAGCAGTTGGAACCCACAAGTTTAATTCAGCCAGAATTATTCCAAAAGTCCTCCGAATCAGCATTTTACAACGCCTTAGTAGAATTAGTACCACAAACTCAGGAGGCACAGCGATCGCGTAATTATCAACTGTTGATAGCAGCATTAGAAAATATTGCTCCTACCGTTAGTAACTTCTTCGATGGCGAAGATAGCGTTTTAGTCATGGACCCCAATCCAGACATCAAACGCAATCGGCTACACTTACTAGGATTACTGCGGAATCATGCCCGTGTGTTGGCTGATTTTGGTGCCATTGTCAAAAATCTGTAGCCTAAAGCAACAAAAGGTGGTGTAATTTTTGCCAATAAGCGTTAGGATAATGAGTGCTTAACCAGGGATCTCTGCTACAGTCTATGCCTAGAGCTTCAGTAATTGGATTGGGAAAGTCCGGTGTTGCTACGGCGAGATTGTTGAAACGGGAAGGTTGGGAGGTAGTGCTGAGTGATAGTAACACCTCCCCTGCCCTCCTCGAACAACAACAAGCACTCGCTACCGAGCAAATAACTGTAAAATTGGGGCATTCCCCCGATTTGAATGGCAGTGATTTACCTGATTTAATTGTTGTTAGTCCTGGTGTCCCTTGGGATATTCCCTTGTTAGTTAAGGCGCGAGAACTAGGTATTGAAACTATTGGAGAAATGGAACTTGCTTGGCGACACATGCAAGCTTCCCCTTGGGTAGGTATTACTGGCACTAATGGCAAAACTACCACCACAGCATTAATTGCCGCCATATTTCAAGCAGCCGGATTGAATGCCCCGGCCTGTGGTAATATCGGTTACGCTGCCTGTGAAGTTGCCCTAGAGGAAAAACTTCCAGACTGGGTAATCGCAGAAATTAGTAGTTATCAAATAGAATCTTCGGTAACTTTGTCCCCTCGCATCGGTATTTGGACAACTTTTACCCCAGACCACTTACCACGCCACAAAACATTAGAGAATTATTACAACATCAAAGCCAAATTATTACGGCAGTCGCATTTCCAAGTATTTAATGGTGATGACCCTTATTTAAACAAAATGGGTGTCAGTCATTGGCCTGATGCTTACTGGACAAGTGTCAAAGGTAAAGAATTTTTAGTTGGAGAACAAGGCTGTTATATTGAAGACGGTTGGGTGGTAGAAAAATTAAACTCTGCATCTGAAAAGATTCTTTCCACCTCTGCTTTGCGAATGGTAGGACAACATAACCTACAAAATCTCTTAATGGCGGTTGCAGCTGCGAGATTAGCAGGAATTGAACGTGATGCCATTGATACTGCAATTCGGAAATTTTCAGGTGTTCCCCATCGTTTAGAACACATTTGTACTTGGGAAGGTATTGACTTTATTAACGATAGTAAAGCTACTAACTACGATGCGGCCGAAGTGGGGTTAGTATCCGTAAACAGTCCAGTGATTTTGATTGCTGGTGGCGAAGCTAAACCTGGTGATGATACTGCTTGGTTAGCCAAAATCCAAGCTAAAGCTGCGGCGGTGTTACTAATTGGTAGTGCAGCACCAGCATTTGCCCAACGTCTGCAAGAGGTGGGTTATGCTAATTACGAAATCGTGGAAACGATGGAGAAGGCAGTTCCTCGGTCAGCAGAATTAGCTAAACAATATCAAGCGCCTGTAGTGCTGTTATCCCCAGCTTGTGCAAGTTTTGACCAGTACCCCAATTTTGAAGTGCGGGGCGATGATTTCCGCAACTTGTGTCTTGCTTGGGTAGGTCAAGCTTTATAAAAATAATTGTTTTGCTGATTAATAATATGAATTTGTTTCGCGCAATCGCTGAAAGCGATCCCGTAGGGTAGGCGCAAAGGCGCAAAGGTACAAAGATAAAGAAAGGTAATTCTGACATTTCATACTTTGATTCAGCAACGCCAAAATAATTATTGTGGGGTGGGCGTCCTCGCCCGCCCAGAACAGAAAGGTGCATAAAAGAACAAAGTACGACTATAAAGATAAATAAACGTAATTTACCCAGAAATATGCACATCCACATCTATGCTAAACAGGGAAACACTGCCAAAGTAAAACAAGAAATCACTCATGGTGTAGATATTGATTGTCTAGATGAGTATGACTGCCAAACACCATTAATGTATGCAGTGTCTGGCCCTCATGCCAACATTGATATGCTGCGCCTACTCGTAGAAAATGGTGCTGATGTCAACGCTGTGGAAGCAACTTATCAAAATACTGTGCTGGGGTTAGCTGTACAATCAGGTAATCTGGAGAAAATTCAATTTTTATTGGATGCTGGCGCTGATATTAACTACGAAAAACCTGAAGGTTACGATGTGTTAATCGATGCCATGCATGGGCGAGATATTGCCAAAGACGAAAACTTAATTGCAATTATTGATTTATTAATTAAAAAAGGTGCAAAAGTAAACGGTGTTAGCAGCTATGGTGAGTCTGCAATTAGTGTTGCGTCAAATAAAGGCAGATTTGATGCAGTCAAAATATTATTAACAGCAGGTGCTGACCCAGAACAATTAGCATGGTCAGAATTAATGCACGCTATAGCTTTCGGTAGTTTAGCAGATGTCAAAGCATTACTGGAAAAAGGCGCTGCACTATATGAAATCGATGATTGGGAAAGAACTCCTTGGCTATTAAGTCTTCAGGTAGGAGATTTAGCCAAAGCCCAATTACTCTTATCATCGGGAGCTAATTTTTATGACTGTGGACGTTGTGGTAAGACACCATTAATGTATGCCATAGAAAACAATCACGTCGAAATGCTTCAATGGTTAATTGATGAAGGCTGTGATATTGAAGCTACTGATGAATTTGGTACAACTCCATTAATCATAGCAGTAGAATACTCTAATCCTGAGTGTGTGAAAATTTTACTAGAAGCTGGTGCTGACGCAAGTAGAAAAAATAGTTGTAATAGCACAGCTATTAATCAAGCCAATAATCTCGAAATTGTCAGAATGCTGCTGGATGCAGGTGAAGATATAAATGATGTTAATGATGATATACGGCGATTATTAACAGGTGTTAGTAATAGTGACCTACTCCATATATCACAATCACAATATTTAGCAGAAAAACACCGGCGATTTGGCAAAAGTAATCCAGAACTTATGGAAGTTGATTTCTGGCAAGCAATGGTTAGTACTCGCTTTCCGGCTTGGCAAGCTAAACGTACTTTCAATGATACAAATTTTTATAGTCCTCCAGCAGTATGGTGTTTTGATAGATTTGGCAGAACAATTACACGATTGCCTGATGGCAGAATCGTAGAAATTGCTGGTGAACATGAAGATGCTTATGACCCTGATTTTTGTATCTATAACGATGTAGTTGTTTATCAAGGTGATGGTAATTTCCAAATTTATGGTTATCCTAAAGATGTGTTTCCACCAACTGATTTCCATTCGGCAACATTAGTTGGAAAATATATCTACATTATTGGTAATTTAGGATATAACGAGAAAAGAATTTATAATCACACGCCAGTTTATCGATTGCATTGTGAGACATTCAAAATAGAAAAAGTTAAAACTTCTGGGGAAAAGCCAGGATGGATTAGTCGCCATAAAGCCTATTATCAAGAACCAGCCAAAATCCACATTACTGGTGGTAAAGTTTGTGTCATGGTTGATCAAAAAGAAGAATACTTCGATAATGTAATTAGTTACACATTAGATTTAACAAATTTCCGTTGGAGTCGGATGAATACTTAATTTTAACTGACAACAGAGGCATATTCAATACTCAACACTTTTAAAATGTGTCCCATCGGTGTCCGTACTAGTCGTTCAACTCATGCTTTAGAAACAGGTGTAGCCAAGCTTTGGCTAATAATAATTGGTGTAAATCAATACCAAGATGCCCAAATTCCCTGTTTGCGTTATTCAGCAGGAGATTGTCAAGGTTTGGCAGAAGCATTAAACGCAGCCACCCTGGGATTTCCCCAAAGAGAGGTGATGATTCATCATGATTTTGCCCAGCAACCACCTCTGCTAAAAAATGTTCGCGCCAGCCTAAAACAAATTGCAGCTGCTACTAAACCGATTGACACGGTTTTATTTTATTTTTCTGGACATGGGATGCTAGATGCATCGAGTCAGCAGGTGGTGTTATGTCTGCAAGATACTCAAAAAGATCGTTTACTCAATACTGGTTTGCAGTTGCAGGAATTGTTGCAACTATTGGAAGATTGTGCTGCTGGGCAACAATTGGTGTGGCTGGATGCTTGTCATAGTGGTGATTTGACGTTATTGGGGGCGAGAGGAGAAGCAGATTCTTTATTAAACCCTACCCAAGAATTGGTGGACATTCTCCGCCAACGGGCTGCTAAACGTCAGGGATTCTATGCTTTATTATCGTGCGATCGCGGTCAACAATCTTGGGAATTTCCCCAATTAGGACACGGAGTATTTACCTATTATCTCATCCGGGGACTGCGGGGAGAAGCTGCTGATGCCCAAGGTATCATTGAGGCAGATGGACTTTACAGATATGTCTATCACCAAACACTGACATATATAGATAAGGCTAATCAACAGTTGCGGGTGATTAATCACCTCAAAAAAGGGCGCGGAGAAACCACAATTCATGGCGAATATCCTTCACAAACACCGAAACGTATTGTGGAAGGGGTAGGTGAGGTAATTTTAGGACTTAAACCCAGCAGTAAGGGTTCTGTACAGTATCCGCGTCAGTCATTAATTATAGAGGGACTTCCCAAAAGTCAAAATGCATCGGCTTTGAGTAAAATACTGGGTACGGCTGGCGGTTTTGAGTCGAGTTATTGGACTGTAGGCGAAAACACCACTAGTTCAGATGTCCACAAAGCCATCCAAAAATGTTTGCTATCAGCATCTTTTTCTGAGTCACCCAAGGATTCTACACATTTAGAAGAATTGTCTACTGTATTTTTATATCTGCGGGGGCAGATTCAAGAAACAGCACAAGGTGAAGGTGTATTTATACTGAATGATCGTGTTGTAATTAATCGCGCTTGGTTGAGAAAACAGTTGCGTCGGTGTCAATCGCAACAAATTATTATCTTAGATTGTCCTGTAGGTTTAACATCTGTGCGGGATTGGGTGGAAGAACTGCAACTAGGATTAGATACGGGACAATGTTTGATTGCTGGTACTGCAACACCTCAAGAAGATGAAAAATTTGCTTCTACTCTAATAGAAACTCTGAGTCAAACTATTCCAGGATCTGGGTTAACCGCAGCCGGGTTGATTACTCAATTGCAAGTTGAATTGTCAGTTACCGACATTCAATTATATTTTTGGTTGTCTGGTTCTCAGGGAATTATTGAAGTTTTTCCAGAAAAAACACTGTTTACAAATGATAGTTTCCAGGAAAAAGTTGAAGATATACCTGATGATTTGAGTTCAGCCGTAGGTGCTGATTACACTCAACTACGAGATTTACTTCAAGCTGGGAGATGGTTGGAGGCGGACAAAGAAACCACAAAATTCATGTTGCAGGTAGCTGCTAGGGAAGAACAAGGTCACCTGGATTTGCAAAGTTTAGAAAACTTTTCCTGCACTGATTTAACAACTATCGATACTCTCTGGGTCAAGTATAGTGGTGGACGTTTTGGATTTAGTATACAGCAACGCATTTGGCAAAGCGTTAAAAGTAATTCTGCTGCTGATCCGGTGTTGGCTTTGATAATTGGTAATGAGAAGGTTGCTGCTGTGGAAACCTGTATTGATTTTGCTAATCGTGTGGGCTGGCGGTTGAAAGATGCTTGGCTTGATTATAGTAATTTGATGTGGGATGAAGATGCACCTATGGGACTTTTACCTTATTGTGGTTTTTTGGAACAGGTTTGGCGGGTAAAAGTATTAGGTGTGTGGGAATGGCATAGTGCGATCGCTACGGCTTCTTGGTGGCAATTGTGTGTTAGTCTGTTCTCTCGTGTAGAGGTTTGTGGGTGTTTATCTCACGCAGAGACGCAAAGGCAAGGCAGCGCTTTCGTGAGGCAGTCCGGTCTTGGTGGTTTCCCCAAAGAGGAACTGCCGAAAGGGTTTCCCGACTTGTAGCGACTGCCGCGCAGAGAGTAAGTTTTTGTCAATTCTCTGGTCAATTATTTTGCACGATTACTTAATGTTTCATTAATGGCAATCATTAATAATTTGTTTAGAGGGATTCCCTGTGCTTTCGCCATACAGGAAATCACGCTTTTGGGGGCAAAAGAACAATACAACCCGGCTTCTAAGAACCAAGGTTGTCCCTTGGGGTCGATGCGGAAGTCAAATAAACTGTAGTGGCGACAACCCAAAGCTTGATGACACTGCTTCGCTACTTGCTGAACCTTTGGGGTAATTGGGTCGTTAGGATCTACAATCCAGGACTTGATATTATCTTTAGCGGCGAAACGTAAGTTGCCATCATCTGTTTGTTGGAGTTTATCAGCATAGTTGCGGATGGGTCTTGCGTGGGGGTCTACCAGATACTCTTCCAAGGGTAAACCTACTAGCTCCCCGTCTTTAGCAATGATACCGCATCTGACTTCCCGACCGAGTTCGATAAATGTTTCTACCAAGACCTCATCTGCATAGGCAAATGCTTTCTTCAAAGCAGCGTCATACTCAGTAACATCTTTAACTAAGACCACCCCTAAAGAATTGTCAGAACTTACGGGTTTGACTACTGCTGGAGGTGTAATTGTTGGCACATCTCCTTGGCGGAGCAGTTCTCCACGAGGCACTTTAACCCCTGCTGCTTCGACAATTGCTTTGGCTCTGGCTTTGTGAGCTGCGATCGCCATAATATCTGGAGTATTACCGATGTAAGGGATCTTCAGCAGGTCGAATAGGGCGCGGTAGTGAGTCATTCCCGGAATACAAAACATTTGTGGTAACACCAGGTCAATGTTTTGCGCTATGAGAAATTGTATGGCATCAGCCAGAGGCATCGGTTTGGCGACAGCGATATCTTCAGGGCTGAGAGAGCGAGGAAATCGCCAGTGGCGATCGGGTGTGATATATGCAATCTGAAAGTCATAGCGTGGATCTGTTGTTGCTGTCAGGCAATCTTGGGCGTAAAGGCGCGACAAATCACAGTAAAAATCGTTGTGTGCAGACCCAACTAAATGAAGAATACGAAGTACTGACATGATTCTATTTCTTAATTATGTATGTATAGTTTTTTATTTTGGTGTTGCATAAATGTAGGATGATTTTAATAGTTATGTGGGATGGGCATCTTGCCCGTCCCTTGTATTAGTAGGCTACCGTGTACACACATCTCTACAAATGAGAAAGAATAACTCTCGAAACTCCTTACTCTGCGTTCTCTGCGCCTCTGTGGTTTCAAAAAATCATTAACCGCAGAGGACGCAGAGGGCACAGAGGGGAAAAGATGAAGACTTGTGGGTACACCGTAGGTATTAGTAGGGCAGGCAAGATGCCTACCCCACAAGAATCATCCCTTGATTCAGCAATGGCTTTATTACTTTTAATCGCCACCTAATTCCACCAATTTGCCAATGTTGAAGTCTATTTTTACCCAGCCTTTGAGTTGTTGGAGATTCTTCAGCAAAAGTAAGGGAATCTGCCAATGATGCAAAGTCAAAAATGGTACAGGGTCATCAAGGCAGTAAATAGCATCAGTGCCGCGTAATAAGGTATTAACCGATGTTTGCAATTGTTTCCAAGAACGAATACCAGTTAGTCGCCAGATTTCGTGATATATCCAGTAAGTGGGCTTGCTACTTGCTAAGGGTTCCAAAGGTGCAGCTAGGGGAGTTTTACCCAGATATGCGTCTGCAACACCAGGATGATTGTAGAACATGGTGATTGCTGAATGGGTGCGGGGATTGCATTCAATGGCGTAAACTGTACCGTCTTGGGCTTGGATAAAGTCAAAAGAAACTTGCCCAGTCAGTCGCAAACTTTTGACGAAGTGTTGCACCCATTCACGAATTTGGGGATTTTCGACGTTTTCATAATTGATTTGAAACGCAGAAGAGTTGGAACAGCAATGCAATCTTAATTCCCCATCCCGGACTGTACTATGTGTGCATAACTCCTTACCAGGAATAAACTCTTGCATAATCCAAGGTGTTTCTGGACTGATGGGTAAGCTGTTGACAAAGGCTGCTGTCTCTTCTGGGGTGTCACAAGGAAGTTTAGTTAAATTTAAGCGACGAACGGAGTCGTAAGCAATATTTTTCAGAATATATTTGCGGGTTTCTTGACTAAAATCAAAATTGATAACTTGTTGAGGATCTGTGATTTTAAAAGATTTGGGGACAGATAAACCAAGCGATCGCGCTTTATCTGTAAAGGCAAATTTATCATCTAGCATCTTGGTTATATCTGCATCAAAGTGGAAAACTTCGCAGTATTCTGATAGTGCAGCCTTTGCCAAAGAGTCATAGTAACTAGCGACAGGACTGCATACAGGTACATAAACGTCAACCTTTTCTTTCTTGACGATTTCTACTAGCGCCTGGATATAGCCTTCTGGGTCTGATTGTGGTGCAGGTACTGTATAAAAACGACTCACAGCCTGGGAAAATCTATGGCCAGATAACCAGTATTTGTGACCTTCAATCAGAATAACTCTGTGTCCGGCTGCATGGAAGCAGCGAGCCAGTTGCAATGCTTTGGTCATCTTGGCTCCACTCACCAAGATAGTTTGAGGATGAGCAGCTACGACAGTTTTCGTAAACGGCGATTGTACAATGCCCCACAACAAAGATATCAACACTATCAAAGCATTGAACGGCAAGGCTATTAATAATAATGTCAGAGTACCGAGAGTCTTGAATAGAGCTACTATCTTTACCCTCGCACCCGTTGATGATGTTGGAGATTCAGGTAAAGATAAGGAGATTGATTGTGCCATAAGTCTATGAAAATAGGGTTAGTAGGGAGTAGCCCTGTCAAAACATTCCTTTTTGCCTCTTGACTCTGTGGCACGGAGACGCTGCGCGAACAAGTCGGCAAAACTGCCCATGGAAGTATCCTCCTCTGTGTCTCTGTAGTTAAATAAATTACTTTTTAAACCACGGAGGCACAGAGAGCGCTGAGAGAAAAAAGAAAGTTTACGAGTTATCTGGACAGGGCTAGATAAGGAAGCAGGGGAGCAAATTCATCCCCCTCGTCTCTCGATTACGCTACGCGTCTAATCAGCGTGACACCATCTCGTATGGGTAACAAAACTTGCTCGACACGAGGGTCGGCGGCGACAACTGAGTTAAACTGCGCGATCGCTTCACCGTTGGCGGTGCGTTGTTCTGGTGGTAAGTAAACTTGTCCCTGCAACAATGTGTTATCCACGCAGATTAACCCGTCAGGAGCCAGCAAACTACTATCCAAGATGGTCTGGAAGTACTCTACATACTCTTTTTTATCGGCGTCGATGAAGATTAAATCAAATGATTCTTTGCTGGCTGCTAGCTTGTGGAGTGTCTCTAAAGCAGGTGCTACTTCTACAAGTATTTTTGTGCCATGGGGAGACTCGTTCAAGCAAGCTTGAGCAAATTGGGCGACATAGGAGTCTACTTCACAACCGATGAGTTGTCCATCGCTGGGTAATGCTTCTGCCATTGCTAAGGCTGAATACCCTGTGAACATTCCTACTTCGAGGATGCGTTTTGCCTTGGTCATGTGAACAAACATTTTTAGTGTCTGTCCTTCTAGATGTCCTGAGAGCATCTCTTGCTCTAGTTGACGCACTGTTTCACCATCACTGAAACGTTTACTCCAGTCTTCTTTACTGGTTTTTCGCGCCAATGCTGCTAATGCGCTCGATTCTGGGGTGGTGTAATCATCCAGATAGGGATCTAAACCGGCTGCTAATTGCACTCCCTGACGCAGAGAATCTAATATTTCTAGGGGAATGTTACTTTCTTGTGCTAGTTTCAGGGTTTTCTGTAGCTGGGCTACTAAAATGCTATGTGGCGTGATTGGTCTAGCTGTTTCTCGTCCGACAACACTTGTCATATCTTTACACCCCTAATAGCTTGGCTTCTTGAGTTTCAATGTATGCGTCAACGCCTTTTCCGCCACGAGGGTATTTAGCGCAAAGACGTTTGTGTTCAGCTAAGGCAGCATCAAGTTCTTCACGAGTCAGATCATTGACAAAGAAGCACTCACCAATAGGACGAGGCATGGCGGCGCGTTGTTTGCCATCTCGTGTCAGGCTAATAGACTGGGTAGCATACCAAAGCAAATCCCCATCTAGTAGAGGATGATCGAGCGATAAACCGATCCGACTCATCAAATCTAGGATGCGATCGCGCTCTTGAGTTGGAATGTAGCCTCGTTGTGCGGCAATAGTTGCAGACAAAGCCATATCTATATTCACCGCGTGACCATGATAGAGGGGTACTTGAGGCGCTAATTCTAGGGTAGGACTCCAAGTGTGACCGTAGGCAATGACGCGATCAAGGTCTATTTCATGCAAGTTAGGAGTCTCTAACTCCAGCATGGTTTTGATGGCCTCATAGTTGACTTTATGGGCAATCTCTTTGAGTTCCGGTGTAGCATTCACATGTCCAAAGTGAGTGGAAAGCAGCTCTTCGCCATACTCGTATAGCAGTTCAAACACTTGTGAGTTAGAAACTACAGCAATTTTTACTAACTCTGCCATACCATTGCGAACTTGAGCCGTTGGCAAGGTCTTCAAAAATGAGAAATCTAGGATCACTTTCAAAGGTGCATGATATGCTCCCAAGCGGTTTTTCAACTTGCGATGATTAACTGCTACCTTAATCGCTACACCTGCATCAATTAAACCAATCAATGTGGTAGGAATGCGAATGTAGTTACTCTTGCGACGGTAAGCAGCGCAAGCAAATCCAGCCACATCAGTAACTAGACCACCACCAACAACTAAAACTGGTTCCTTACGAACTAAGCCAAAGTCCGAAAAAGCGTCAACAATTTTCTCAAAGGTTGCTAGAGTTTTAGCTGGCTCAGTAATGATGATGGGAAATACAGTGAGTTCAATGTCGTAGTGCCTAAAATATGACCTGATCTGCTTGCCATAAAGTTCATAGACGTTCGCATCGATCACAGTTAAACAGCGACCAAATTTGGCATAGCTATCGGCAATTTCTCTGTTTTTGAGATCAAATGCACCGTTCACATAAACAAGACTAAAATCGATTTTTTCGTAACCTTGCACGTGAAATGCAGTTTTTGTAGCTTCAAACGATGCTTGAACTTTATTCATGTCTGTTGACCTTATTCCAACTAAAACAATTGTGAGATTGCGGTAATGATTGTGATTTACCCGAAGGCACGCCAGCCGGAAATAATGCTCTTTATTATTTAAAATTAAAGGCATTACAAAATAAGCTTTCAATAAAAAAGCTGACTTTTATTACTGACTAGCAAGGTTATAAAACAACACTATTCACTAGAAATAGTGCTGAGTGAGGAGTAAAAAGTACGGAGGATTATGTTTCTTTCGCCCTTCCCGCAACTTCGCCTCCGTTGGAGACTCACGTTATACTTAATAGCGGCTTTCCGATTGTGCGATTTCTTACAATTTCTGTCCTGGAGAATTGTTCATATCGTTTATCTCCAAGCTTTAATTTGAGATTAGAACCTTCATTAATACTAAGTTCGCTGTTTTTTAGCATTACTATCAAACCTTATATCGCTAAACTTGCTACATTCTATTTGGCTGAGAATGACAGTGGACTTTTAGGAAGTTTATCTGGATTTTAATTAACTCCACTATATTTGTTTCTTACAACTTTCCAACTGTTTGAATTGATAAAAATCCTATCTTAGTACACTACTTATATTGTCTATTTCCCGGCTGATATTTGAGATTTCAGGCATGATTAATCCTTAGATAGCTGTGTTTTAGCATTAGTCTCAAACCATAAAATGGCTAAAAATCAAAGATGGTTCACTACACTCTATTCAGAATGACAATGAATTCCTAATTCATTGAGTCAACTTACTGCTTAGGATTCAACATACCTACCTCAGTAACTCCTGAAAACTCAGAATTTAAATATATCTGAGCCAATGTATCAAAAGGTTAAGCTTATTAAGAAATGGTTATGCCTAAATACTTTCTAAGTTTGCTTTAATTGGCATTTTAGCCCTAAGATAGGCTACTTTAGCTTAAAACAGCAAATGATTTACTGGTGAGTAACTTAGAAGCATGATACAAATCATAACATTATAGTAATGTAAATCATAACATATGTAAATAAATTCCCATCAATTCATCATCCGGAGTGTACTGGGTAACCAGATTTTTTAACAAAATATGTCTAAAGATAGATATTTAATACAGCAGATGTATCTAAGTAGCCATCATGAACTGCATACACCTGGATTAATGAAAATCTATTTTGCTGACTGATTGATTTTTACTCAGCACGGGCTATAAGCACAACTATGCCCACAGGCCTGTACAGCACTGTTTCCAGCAAGTAAATTTCTTGGCGGGAATATGGGCAGGTATAAGATTTGAGTGATTTTTTGATTTGTCAATCCCTAACCACGGAGGCGTAGAGAACATAGTATAGATTTATTTAAGTATATTCAGGAACTTAGAAGAAAGTTAGTACCAGATGTATAATTAGCGCGTCTCCTACTTTATAAATAAAGATACATTTTCTGTACCTTAAAAAGAAGCATATGTGGCAAATAGAAAAACAAGATAATGCAATAGTCAGTCTGGCATTATTGCTGGCCTTAGCCACTACCCCTATGGCAGCACCTTTGTTGATATCAACACCCGTACTGGCACAATCTGCCACTGAATCTCCCTCTTTTTCACTGCCACAAACAGTGGAAAATGAGACTACGGTGCGGATTGATGGTTCGATTAGCTTGGCCGCAATTAACCAAAGCCTCAAAAAAAGTTTTGAGCAACAGTTTTCTGGCTCAAATGTGGAAATTGCTGCTAATGGTGCGGATGTAGCAATACAAGCTTTGCTAGATGGAACCGTCGATGTAGTCGCGATCGCTCGTGGTTTGACTCCACAAGAACAAGCGCAAGGTCTAGAGCAAGTGCCGATTCACCGAGAAAAGATTGCGATTATTGTGGGTGTAGATAATCCTTTTCAGGGCAGCTTGACTGATAGGCAATTCGCGAGAATTTTCCGGGGAGGAATTACAGATTGGTCACAACTGGGCGCTCCTGGGGGTAAAATTCGCGTAATTGATCGCCCAGCCACCAGTGATACCCGCAATACGTTTCGCACTTATCCGGCTTTCAAGGCTGCTCAATTTTCTACAGGCTCTAATGCTACTCAAATTGACGAGGATAACACCGCAGAAATCGTCAAACAATTGGGCAATGACGGCATCAGCTATGCAATGGCTCATCATGTATCAAAGTTGCCGAATGTGCGAGTGATCCCCTTAGAGCAAGCCTTGCCAGATGATCCTCAATATCTTTACTCCCAGCCTTTAGTTTATGCTTACAGAAAAAATCCTAGCCCTAGTGTAGCCAGGTTTCTCAATTTTACGCTCGCACCACTAGGACAACAAGCTATAGAAGAAGGTAGAATTGCGGAAGCAGAGGCTATCGCGAGAGGGGAATCACAAACATCATTCCTTGTAACAAATCCTACACCCGAAGCCACCGCTTCAGTTGCTCAACAGCCTTCTGAAACTCCTTTACAAACAACTTCTAGTCCTAGACAAATACCACTTTGGTGGTTTCTTTTACCTGCGGCGGGAATAGGCGGATTACTAGTGTGGTTTTTCCGCTCACGCTTGTGGGCAACTGAGTCTGCAAATAACATGCCAAATTTACCTTCAGGCGATGAGGAAAAAATAGCAACAAATGATACGAATGTTGCTCCTGTCGTTAGTGAACCTCCAGCCGAAGCAACATCCAACGCTGCCTCCTTAGTAGCAGGATCGGGGGCAGTTATTTCGACTACAGTTTCCGATACAGGGGCAGATAATAAAGTACCTACTGAAGCTACAAAATCAAGTAATTATACTGAAATAAACTCTTATGATTTTAGCGAATCTCCTTGGGACATAGAAGCACCAGCAGCCGTAGTTAATACTTCATATCCTCAAAGACCAGATGTATCTAAGGTTACTTCTCCAGCAGACTCCGGTATGACTGAAGTAACATCTAATGAAGAATATCGGGAGATCTCTGGTGAATTGCAGGCAGAACAACATCAAGTAGAATCTAATTTACTTGAGGATATCACTGAAACTATATCTGTCGCTGGCGGCGCAGTAGCAGGAGCTAACGTCTGGTCTAATATTGAAGAAACTAATGACACAACAGAATTCAGTAATACTCATGAAATAATCTCACCCGTAGCAGAGGAAGAAACATCAAATGTGGAGCCTACTCCGGCAGTCACTACTTCACAATCCACATTCCCAGATATTCCCGAAGATGCATTGAATATAGTGGCGGATGCGGCTGAACCCATGGACTATGTAACAGGATCTAACCTGTCACAGGAAACAGGCGTTGGGACATGGGCTAATATATCTGGTAATCAGAGCAACACCGCATCAGAGGAGCAAGCTCATAATACTGGGAATGATCCCTTACTCAAGATCGATGGGGAAAGAAATATTACCCTCAAACCCCGAAACCCTCAATGGGCTTATGCAACTTGGTACATAGACGAAACGTGCCAAAAAGCACTGCAAAATGCAGGACTGTCCCAATTGGCGTTGCGGTTATATGATGTCACAGATTTGGACTTGAGTTATCAAACTCCTCAACTAGTAAAACAATACGAAATAGAGGCAGGAATCACAGAACATTATTTGGAGATTCCCGCCAGCGATCGCGATTACATTGCTGAAATAGGCTATATCACAGCAGGCGATCGCTGGATGACAATTGCTCGCTCCCCCAGGGCGCGCGTCTTTAGTCTTCCCCTAGCCACAGATGATCCCTTACTCAATATTGATGGGGAAAGAAGTATCACCCTCAAACCCCGAAACCCTCAATGGGCTTATGCAACTTGGTACATAGACGAAACGTGTCAAAAAGCACTGCAAAATGCAGGACTGTCCCAATTGGCGTTGCGGTTATATGATGTCACAGATTTGGACTTGAGTTATCAAACTCCTCAACTAGTAAAACAATACGAAATAGAGTCAGGAATCACAGAACATTATTTGGAGATTCCCGCCAGCGATCGCGATTACATTGCTGAAATAGGCTATATCACAGCAGGCGATCGCTGGATGACAATTGCTCGCTCCCCCAGGGTGCGCGTCTTTAGTCTTCCCCCAGCCACAGATGATCCCTTACTCAATATCGATGGGGAAAGAAGTATCACCCTCAAACCCCGAAACCCAGAATGGGCTTATGCAAATTGGTACATAGACGAAACGTGCCAACAAGCACTGCAAAATGCAGGTATCTCCCAATTGGCGTTGCGGTTATATGATGTCACGGATTTGGACTTGAGTTATCAAACTCCCGAGTTTGTCAAGCAATACGAAATAGAGTCAGGAATCGCAGAACATTATTTGGAGATTCCCACAAGCGATCGCGATTATATTGCCGAAATAGGCTATATCACAGCAGGCGATCGCTGGATGACAATTGCTCGATCCCCCAGGGTACGCGTCTTTAGTCTTCCCCTGGCAGAGATTACAGTAGAAAATTCACCGACAGCAGACGAAACATCTGTGGACTTGCACAATCCAGATGAAGAAAGTAGTATTATCCTCAAACCCCGGACTTCCAAGTGGGCTTATACTGCTTGGCATATTGCCGAAACTAGCAAGCAAGCACTGCGAAATGCAGGCATATATCGATTATCTCTGCGCCTGTATGATGTCACAGATTTGGACTTGAGTTATCATCCCCCCCAGCTTTTGCAGCAGTATGAATGTGAGGAAATCACACGCGATCGCTATGTTGCCATTCCCACAAGCGATCGCGACTATATTGCCGAAATTGGCTATATGACAGCAGGCGATCGCTGGGAGACAATTGCCCGTTCCCCCAGGGTGCGCGTCTTCAGTCGTCCCCAAGCAGATTTCTGGTTTGTAGCAGATGCTGAGTTAATTATCCACGGAGCAACAGAGCCTGGTGCAACAGTAACTATTGGTGGTAATCCCATCACACTCAAATCAGATGGTAGTTTCCACTTGCGTGTTCCTTTTTCAGACAACTTAATTGACTATCTGATGACGGCCATTGCTGCTAATGGGACACAAACTAAAACCATCCATAAAAAGTTCTCTCAAGAAGAGTCAGAAAGTTAAGTATTAAGAGGTTTTTAACCTACGCAGGCGGCCTTCCCTCTGGGAAGTCGCCTGGTAATCAAACATAAAATATTATGGCGTTGCTGAACCAAGAGTGGGCATCTTGCCCGCCCGGAAATACAAGGGACGGGCAAGATGCCCATCCCACAAAACCAGTAAAATCATCCCGCAAATATGCAACGCCAATATTATTAGTAATATTAATTCCCTTGTGTCACTTCCAAATAAATATGCTCTAATCGTACATCAGTCCGTGCGATCGCATCAATTTCTATGCCCTCAAACCGGGCAATAATTTCTTTTAATTCTAGAGATTCTGGTAGCCAAAAAGCTAGTTCATTACCATAATACTTATGCGTAAAACCATATGATTGGGCGCGGGCGATCGCTTGTTCTATTTGTGCAGTTTGTAATACTAAAATTTCTGATGCTGGAATCAAAGTGCGTAACTCGGCTAAACTTCCCTCTGCCAGAACTTGACCATTTTTGAGAATACCAATTCTGTCACAAAGTCGTTCCGCTTCGTCTAATAAATGAGTCGTCAACAAAACGGTAATTCCCTGATTTTTTAATTGCCGAATCAACTCCCAGATTTCATATCGTGCTTCAATATCTAACCCCGTAGTTGGTTCATCTAAAATTACTAACTGTGGTTGATGTACCAAAGCAATTGCTATATTTAACCGCCGCCTCATCCCACCACTGAGGGTTTCTACTGGACTTTTTGCTCTGTCTAATAAATTGACTGCTGCCAAAGTTGCTTTTATTTGTTTCTGTCGTGTTTCCCGATTTAGTCCATAAATATCAGCAAAAAATTGCAAATTCTCCTCACAAGATAGAGTTTTATAAAGTAAATTTTCTTGAGGAGCAATACCAATTATTTTTTTGGTAGCTTCAGAAACTGGTTGATGATTAATTGTAATTTCACCACTATCAGCCTTGAGTAAATTACAAATAATATTGATGGTTGTGGTTTTCCCGGCTCCATTAGCTCCCAGCAAACCGTAAATTTCTCCAGATTCAATATGCAATGTTAAATTTTGGAGAACTTTTCTCGTGTTGTATGATTTATTTAAATTCTGGATTTTTAGCATATTTAGAAATTTTCAAAGTCTTCTTTCTACTATCAGCATTCGTTGATAAGATAACCAGCCACCCACAACCATCACCAATGCAAACACTAATAAAAACCAAAAATGTGATGTGATTTGGCTGATTTCATGACCTTGGGAGGAGACACCCACAAAAGCTTCATTCATATGATAAATTGGATTATATTTAGCAATATTAATTAAGTTTTGGGGAAACAGTGAAGCAGGCAAAAATGCCCCTCCTAAAATTAATAAAGGAACTCCAAACGCAGCCACTAAAGCATTGACATCTTCGATGCGCCGAGCTAATTGAGTACCCAAAATAAAGCCTAAACCGACGTAAGCCACGATACTCATAAAAATAATCGTGAGTCCTAATAAAATAGAACCCTTGAAAGTAGCACCCCAAAAAGCGGCAATTGTATACACCAAAAGCGTCTGTCCCATACCAATGCAACTATGAGCCAGAAAAATCCCCAAAAAATAGGAAGTGCCACTTAAGGGTGAAATAAATAAACGTTTCAGGGTTTGCTGTTCTCTTTCTGCCACAACAGTAGCCACACTACCACCCAAACAGCTAAAAAATAACGCTGCACCTACCAAAGTGGAGGGTGCAGCATATCCAAAAGCATCAGCTAGTGATAGTTCTGCCCGTTCTACTAAAATAAATCCACTGAGAATTAATACTGAAATGGGAAAAATACTCCAAAAAATTAGGCTGCGTCTCCGGCGCAACAGTTCAATTAAGATGCGCTGAGTTACAGCTATAGTTTCACGCCAATACTTCATTGAATTTTGGGGGTAGAGGGTAGGGAGTGGGGAATATCAAAATCTCTGACCAGTGGTAACTTCAAATCTCAACTCTCCTTGGTCGCTAATTCCCATATCACCTCTTAGTAAACCAAAGGGTGAACTGACTGGCAATACTCAGCCGTAACCAAAGCCAAAATCTGAGGCGAATTCAGTAAACATCACTCCTAGGGTAGATGAAATAATGGCAAAACAATACTCTACAGCAGCTAAGTACAACTTTGCGTTTAAATTTCCACCCTCAATTCGCCACGATTTTACGCAAATCTGTACTAAGTCATAGACCACTAGCAACTTTACCAGAACCATAACCTCTGACCCTTGAGTGGGATTATTATGGCGATCGCACAGGAAAATTCTGGTATAGTTCAGACCCAAGGCTGTATCCGATTCATCTTACTCAGTGCTGAGTGCTGAGTTAAAAGTGCTGAGTGCTGAGTCAAAAGAAGAAGAAGGAAGGACTTTCGCATGTGGTCACTGAGCCTTGCCGAAGTGTGGGCGGAATCTTATTACTGTCAGAAGGTTGATACCCCGCCCCTTGTGGGCGGTTTTTTAACTCAGCACTCAGCACTTTTAACTCAGCACTCTTCATTAGGGGAGTGGGCATTGGGGAAATTGGATTAATATTCTTCTCTGTCACTCTGCTTCTGCTCATGACCAACTACTTAACTCTTGGTAGCTAATTATTAAATAATATATTAAACTATCAAATAATCTTCTAATTTGTTTACTCAATTTTTGCTGTCTGACATCCCATTAGATAGAAACGTTGACTATGTAAAGTTGAAGTGTAGTATCTCAAAATTTATAGTCAGGTATTGACAATTGCCTGAATTCTGCAAAAATAATTTCATTCAGTATCAATACAAAACTGCAAAAAAAATTTTAAAATTTAATTAGCGGATATTCATTAATTTCACGCCAGTCATTGATCGTGAAGATCTAATTGTGTAACATGAGTTTACTATTTAATTCACCGGAATCATCTGTTGTCTCCCGTCGAACACTACTAAAATTATTTGGCATTAGTGCGATTGTCGGAGGAGCAGGATACTCCCGGTTTACTAAGCCAAAACCAACAGTTTTTCAAAAAGATACCCTGAGTTTGCCACGAATCTTAAATCAAAATAAAAGTGTTGTAGTAGTTGGAGGTGGTTTAGCAGGTTTAGCTTGTGCTTATGAATTGAGTCAAAGAGGGTTTGCAGTCACTCTCTTAGAGAAATCTCCCCAACTCGGTGGCAAAATTGCTAGTTGGCAAATAGAAGCTGCTGGTGAAAAATTCATGATGGAACATGGCTTTCATGGATTTTTTCCCCAGTACTATAATCTGAAAAGTGTAGTTTCCGAACTGGAAATTAATCATAACTTTCAATCGTTAAATTTTTATTCTGTAGTTTACCGCGATGCCAAATACCAACCAGAGGTATTTCGCCCCAGTCATTCGGCTTTTCCTTGGAATATTGTAGATTTAGCGATCGCTTCTCCCAACCGCTTACAATGGGGAATTAATCTGACTAAATTCAAGCATTTACAAGTCTTCCAAGCAATTACTGGGTTTCAAAGAGAAAGAAACTATCAGCGATTTGATCATATTTCGGTGGCTGACTGGGTAAAAACAGAATTTCCCCAGGGTTTATACGATTTGTACTTTCTGCCATTTGCTAAATCTAGCTTAAATGCCCCGGATATGATGAGTGTGGGAGAACTCATGCAGTTCTTTCATTTTTATTTTTTTGGCAATCCAGAAGGACTTGCTTTTAATGGCACTAAAGATGATATGGGTACAAGTTTAGTGCAACCGATTGCTAGAGCAATTCAAAGTAATGGAGGTAAAATAATCACTGGTGCAACTGTGAGTGAAGTTCCGGCTGTGGCAGGTAAAATTGATGCACTAAATTATTATGTTGGTAGTAATCAAAACCATGTGCCTTTTTGGGTAAAACAAAACTCAGTTATTACTGATGGCAAGGTAGAATATTTTGGAGCGGCTGATGAAGTATTTGCTTTACCATCTGGGAGTAAAGAAGCTATTTCCCTAACTTGTACTCATCAAGGTTGTACTGTCAAGCAAGCAGCAGATGGGAAATTTCATTGCCCTTGTCATGGAGCAGTGTTTGCTGCTGATGGTAAAGTTTTAAAAGGGCCGGCTCAACAAGATTTACCTAAGTTTCAAGTTGCACAACGACAAAATGATGAATTGCAACTGATCGCAGTCAATCATGAATCATCATCACCGCAGACCATCACAGCCGATTATTATGTGTTCGCTACCGATGTCCCTGGTGTGCAACAACTATTCAAGCGAGTTAGTGGAGATGTAGACCAAAAAGTGCGATCGCAAGTCGAAAAGTTGAGTATTGCCGATCCATTTGCTGTGTGTCGTTTCTGGTTTGACCGGGATTTTGAGTGGAAACAAAGTAATTTTACTTCTTTATCTGGCTACCAGTTAACTGATAGTATCACCCTTTATCATCGCATTCAAAAACAATTCATTGACTGGTCACAACGCACTGGTGGTAGTGTTGTGGAGTTACACGCCTATTGTTATAAAGAAAAAGAATTTCCCACCCAAGCAGCTTTATTAACAACATTTGAACAGGAACTTTATGAAATTGTGCCTGATTTAAAACAAGCAAAAATGCTGCATCGAGAAATAGTCAATCAACGTAACTTTTCGGGATATCCACCCAAGAGTTATGCCGAACGTCCAGAAACCAGTACTGATGTATCTAATTTACTATTTGCTGGAGATTGGGTAAAAATGCCCTTTCCTTGTGGATTAATGGAAAGGGCAGTTAGTAGTGGCTTATTGGCAGCCAATGAAATTTTACATCGAGAGGGATTACAGAGGCGATCGCTTTTGTCCGTAAATCCAGAAGGGTTATTACAAATCTAAAAATTGGGCAATCTCCGAATATTACCAGGAACTCTCACTCTTGTTTGCTTTTGAAAGTAATCACGGGAATAGTAATTTTGGCGATTACTATTATCCAAAAACTGAGTGTAGCCTTGCAACATAATTTGATTACCAGAATGACCCAAGGTTAAGAAAGAATTAGCAAAACTCTTGTTATAGTTGGCTGAAGCATAACTGTGATTAGTATCTTGGACATTGAGACCATAGGTAACTAATGATGTTGTACCCCAATCACAATCTTGGGGATGACATTTGCCAAATACTTGAATGTTTAATTTATTACCACCTGCTGATGTAATAACTAAGCGAGTAATCCCACGAGTATTAGCATCTTTATTGACCCATGTTCCCACAAAATCACCAGGGGCAGCCATCGCCGGACTAACTAAACTAGCAGTTAAGGCAACACTAGCAGCAGCAAAACTTAAAGAACGTTGTAACATTTTCATAAATCTCCATTAAATGTTAAAAATTTCATTACTAGGCGAAACATGACCCTCATTCCTTGTAGTAAAGTTTGTGCAGGTATTGTTCAACGCCTCCACTCTTCCTTTAGGTCGGTTTCCCATTTTTTATGCAACCTCGGCAAAGCATCATTGAAATTTTTTCAACTTTCGTGCAATTTGACGGAGACCGTTTCAGTCGTTGGGCGATGGAATCGCGATTGCGTCGCAGCATCCAAAGTTGTTTAAACCAAACACCAAAAGAAAGTTCAGAATATTTTTGGGTCTTGTATTGGTATAAGTTTTGGCAAATTTCCGAAACAAAATTACTAGCCAAGCAACATCTCGCCGCTTACTTACAAGAACCCTGCTATTGGACTTCCCAAAAAACGGTTGCTAACTTTGTCAGTACTCAGTACAAACTTGCAGACTGTTTTCAAATTGCGATCGCCCAAATTGATCGAGTTTTGAAAGGTTTTAACCCCAGTCAAAGCAGCACACTCAAAAGCTACGCCGGCGTGATCTTTGGTAGTGCTATCCGCGAAACCTTGCGCCAATGTCGAGAAGTTGATATTTGTACAGATTGGGGTCTGTTACGCAAAATATCGCAAAAGCGGTTGGAAGAGTCTTTGCAAAATGCTGGTTTATCCCCAGAGACAATTAATACTTACGTTTTAGCTTGGCGATGTTTCAAAACTCTGTATGTCCCTGTAAAAGCTGGTAACTCCCGCCAACTTTCTCGACCAGATCCTGAGATTTGGCAGGCGATCGCTAAAGCCTATAATTCACAAAGTACTCAGTCAGAAAACCCAGCAAATTTAGAAAAATGGTTACTCAGTGCGGCGAAAGCAGCGCGTAAATATCTGTATCCCACCCCAGATTCGCTAAATGTCTCCAAAAGTGGTGATGATTCATGGGAACTACTCGATAATCTCCCAGGAACACAACAAGAATCCCTCATCCAGGAAATCATCGCCCAAGAAGAAACAGAAAAGCGAACTTCGCAGCAAACTGAAATTAAACATGTTTTAGCGACGGCGATCGCCCAACTAGATCCACAAGTACAACAAATTCTGCAACTATATTACAGTCAGCAGTTGAATCAAGATGCAATTGCCAAACAACTAGAAATCAAGCAGTATACCGTTTCGCGACGACTGACAAAAGCCAAGGAAATTTTGCTGCGTTCTTTAGCTAATTGGAGTAAAAATACCCTGCATATTTCTGTGACAACAGACCTACTAACAAGTATGAGTACTGTGATTGAGGAATGGCTGCACAACTATTACAGCGCCTCTAACCTATGCTAAAAAAGAGTTTTGCGTCTGTTGTGCTGGGGAATAGCAATCCCTGGTAAATCCAAAACAAGCTGAAGAGTTCCCCGGAGTATTACCCATGACTGCTAACACCCCTATCATAAGTTTTGCCTCAACAGACCTGATTTTGGAAATTCCTTCTACTGTAGAACGTCAAGCACGTCTTCACAGTCAATCTTTTTCTCAACCTAGTTCTGGTTATCAAGCCTATCTCAACGAACTTTGTCTAGGTGCTGTTTTGCCTTGGTTACAAGAGGATTTTACATCCCCAGCCCAGGTTTGGCCAAATACTACAGCTTTATCTAGTTTTTGGGAACTAGTGAACGGAACCGCAGTCACAGCAGACGCAACTAGATTTATTTTGGTTCCCAGTGAAAATATTGACTCCAGTGAATTGCGTGTACCTCAAGAATGGGTAGATTTACCGAGTTGGGCGGGTGATTACTATTTAGCAGTCCAAGTAGAACCCGATGACGGTTATGTCAGGGTTTGGGGTTACTGTACTCATGAACAACTCAAAAATCAAGGCAATTATGACTCAGGCGATCGCACTTATACTTTGGATGCGACTGAGATGATTGCTGATATTAGTGTATTAACTGTGGTACGAAATTTTTGTGCAGATGAAGTCACACGTAGCGCTACTATCCAATTGCCCACCCTACCACAGGCACAAGCCCAAAACCTCATTACCCGGCTAGGAAATCCAGAAATTATCACCCCGCGTTTAGCTATTCCTTTTCAATTGTGGGGAGGATTAATTGCACATGGCGGCTGGCGACAAAGTTTATATGAACGCCGCATAGGGCTACCAGAACAACGGTCAGTGATCCAATGGTTGCAAAGTGGCGTTTCTCAAGTTGCAGAAGCTATAGGCTGGGGAAAATTAAATATGCAGTTAAGTGCTGCGGGGGCGCGGAGTGTAGAAGAAATCCCACCAGGAGTAACTTTATCACGCCAACTAGCGATCGCCGGGCAATTATATGAACTGTTAATTACACCCCAAGGCGAACCCGACGCCCCATATTGGCGCTTTGAGTTGCGTAATACTACAGTGGGCGCAGCCATTCCTGGTGGTTTTAAACTAAGACTCCTCACAGAAGATTTACAGCCTTTCCCCAACAATGAAGATATAGCCACAACTGCCGTAGAACAACTTTATGTAGAAGTTGCTTTAGAACCAGGAGAAGGCATAGTCTGGGAAATAGAACCTCTTCCCGACAACTATGACCGAGAAATCCTCAAATTTTAAGCTATTCCTAGTGATTATAATCACCAGGGCTAATAATGAAGAGTGCTGAGTTAAAAACCGCCCGCACTTCGACAGGTAATACAGTGAGCCTGTCGAACTGCTCAGTGACCGCAAGGGATGAGGCTTGTACCGAGTGCGAAAGTTCTTCCTTCTTCTTCTGACTCAGCACGGGCTAAACGCCCCGCTACCGCTAACAGCACTCAGCACTCTTCATTCGAGCACTTCCAGGTTTCTTACCGCGCCTTGATCCGCGCTAGTCGCCAGCACTGCATAAGCCTTGAGTGCTGCTGTCACCCGACGCTGCCGGGGCTGTGCAGGCTTCCAGGCATCTTTGCCCTTTGCTTCCATGGCAGCACGACGGTTGGCTAATTCCTCCGCCGATAGATCCACATTGATGGTGCGATTGGGGATGTCGATCAAGATGCGATCGCCACCCTGAACCAGAGCAATGTTGCCACCCGCCGCCGCCTCCGGAGAGGCATGACCAATCGAGAGTCCTGAAGTACCACCAGAGAAGCGGCCGTCGGTCAATAATGCACAAACCTTGCCCAGACCCTTGGATTTAAGGTAACTGGTCGGATAGAGCATTTCCTGCATTCCTGGCCCACCGCGCGGCCCTTCATAGCGAATGATGACTACATCACCCGGTTCCACCTCATCGTTGAGAATTCCTGTGACAGCAGCATCCTGACTTTCATAAATGCGCGCCCGACCTGCAAACACGTGAATGCTTTCGTCTACGCCTGCCGTCTTCACAATACAACCGCGTTCAGCCAGGTTGCCGTATAGTACCGCCAGTCCGCCCTCAGTGCTGTAGGCGTGTTCGACGCTGCGGATACAGCCGTTTTCTCGATCCAGGTCGAGTGAAGGCCAGCGAGTCGATTGACTGAACGCTTGTTGAGTGGGAATCCCCCCAGGGCCAGCTTTAAAGAAGGTGTGGACAGCTGCGTCATCGGTACGCATGACATCCCAGCGATCGAGCGCGTCTTTCATCGTCTGACTGTGAACCGTTGGCACGTCCGTGTGCAGCAGTCCGGCACGGTCTAGTTCACCGAGAATACCAGGGATACCGCCAGCCCGGTGGACATCCTCAATATGATACTTGGGTGTGTTAGGTGCCACCTTGCAGAGTTGGGGAACCTGGCGCGAGAGGCGATCAATATCGGTCAAGGTAAAATCGACTCCGGCTTCATGGACGGCGGCCAGCAGGTGCAAAATGGTGTTGGTGGAGCCGCCCATGGCGATGTCTAGCGTCATGGCATTTTCAAACGCTTTGAAACTAGCGACAGAGCGGGGCAGTACCGATTCATCGTCCTGCTCGTAGTAGCGGCGGGTAATGCTGACAATGGTGCGCGCGGCGTTGAGAAACAGATCCTTCCGGTCAAAATGGGTCGCCAGCACGGTGCCGTTGCCGGGCAAGGAAAGTCCAATCGCCTCGGTGAGACAGTTCATGGAGTTGGCGGTAAACATGCCAGAGCAAGAGCCACAGGTAGGGCACGCGGAACGCTCATACTCTTCGACAACCTCGTCGCTGATCCTGTCGTCCGCCGCAACCACCATAGCGTCCACCAAGTCCAGTTTGTGTTCCGAGAGCTTCGTCTTACCAGCTTCCATAGGGCCGCCGGAGACGAATACTGTGGGAATATTGAGACGCAGGGCTGCCATCAACATACCAGGGGTGATCTTGTCACAGTTGGAAATGCAGACCAAGGCATCAGCACAATGGGCATTGACCATGTACTCGACCGAATCGGCGATGATCTCGCGCGAGGGCAGACTGTAGAGCATCCCGTCATGTCCCATAGCAATGCCATCGTCCACGGCGATGGTGTTGAATTCCTTGGCGACACCACCGGCGGCTTCAATCTCTCGGCATACCAATTGCCCTAAATCCTTCAGGTGGACGTGGCCAGGTACGAATTGGGTAAAGGAGTTGGCGATCGCAATGATTGGCTTCTCGAAATCTTCGGTGTGCATTCCGGTGGCGCGCCAGAGCGCGCGGGCACCAGCCATATTGCGTCCCTGGGTGGAGGTTTTGGATCGATAGGTCGGCATGGCGTATCTTATTCGTCTAAGGTTTCTTAATAGTCTAGACTTTATCGGAAATCAGCAGTCGAAACCAGTAGAATTCTTGTGTTCCCCAAAGTAGTAGCTTATATCGCCTGGCACTGGAATTTTGCCTTGTTTTGAATGGTAGTTTTATGTATGCGGGAGTAATTATCTCCTACCCCGTTGAACATTTGTCTATCATACAAAGTTATGGTTTCTGGATTACAAACAAATCAAAATAAAATTGGCGTGGCTGTGATTGGCACTGGTTTTGGTCAAAAAGTCCACATTCCCGGATTAAAAGCGCATCATCGTACTGAAATAGTTGCTGTTTATCATCGAGATATTAATCAAGCCAAAACCATAGCAAATACCCATAATATTCCCTACGCCTGCGACACAATTGCAGATATTCTGGAGTTACCAGAAGTGCAAGCAGTTACTATCGCTACACCACCATTTTTACACTATGAAATGGCCAAAGCTGTGCTGCAAGCTGGAAAACATTTTTTATTAGAAAAACCCACCACTTTAAATGTCTCAGAAGCGAAAGAACTGTATCAATTAGCCAAACAAAAAGGCGTAATTGCCACTGTAGATTTTGAATTTCGCTTTGTCCCAGGATGGCAACTATTTGCTGAATTATTGTCTACAGGCTATGTAGGTAATAAACGCCTAATTAAAATTGACTGGTTAGGTTCCTCTCGCGCCGATACTTCCCGCCCTTGGAACTGGTATTCTTCTCAAGATCAAGGCGGTGGTGCATTGGGGTCTTTAGGTTCCCACGCCTTCGATTACATTTCCTGGCTATTCGGGCCAGTACGCCGATTAAATGCTCATTTGAGTACTGCTATTCCCACACGAGTTGACCCGGCTAGCGGGGAATCAAAGCCAGTAAACACAGATGACACCTGTATGGTATCGCTGGAGTTAGCCGACGGCACACCTTGCCAAGTTGCTATCAGTGCGGTTGTTCACGCATCTAAGACACACTGGGTAGAAGTTTATGGCGATCGCGGTACTTTAGTTATAGGTAGTGAAAATCAAAAAGATTATATACATGGATTTCGGGTTTGGGGTTCTCAGCCAGGTCAACCTCTACAAGAAATTGCCATACCCAGCCGATTAATATTTCCTCAAAATTATGCTGATGGACGCATTTGTGCATTTATTCGTGTAGTAGACCAATGGATGCAGGGAATTGAGCGCCAGCAAGAAATAGTACCATCATTGCGAGAAGGAGTTTATTCTCAGTTATTAATGGATTTATCTCATGAATCTCATACAACATCAAATTGGGTAAATGTCCCCAGCTTGGCAGAATTCCTGAATGAAATTCACTAAACAAATTAGCTTGTAATTAAGCAATTTAAGTAAATTGTGTAATTTAGCTGGCTCTCAGGGTTTATTAGTAATAAAAAATCTCATGTCGTCACACAGATTATTTTTACCTTTATTCCCTGAAGAGCCATTTAGCTTCTATTTACCTGAAGCTATTAGCAGCGATTAGTAATATACACCAACGCTGAATGACTTGGCTAAGTAGGTGATATGCTCAACGCTATAGGTGATGACAAAGGCTTCAGCTAGCTTAGTCAGTGTGGAAATATCGCTGACAGGATTGTAGGTGCTTCCGCCGGAGATAGAATCTACATCGTTGAGTTCTTGAAGAAAACTTTCAGAATCTTGAAACAATTCAGAACCAGCAGCGTGTAGTTCAGAAAGTGTGATATTTGCCATAAATTAGCTCCTCTAGCATTTGTTGCTAGTCGATGAAGTTAGTGAACAATTAAGCTGTGTTTTGCTTAACTGTTACTGCTATTTTTATTCATCAAACTATAGTAAGTCAAGGACAAAAAGCATTTTAAAAAGACATATATTTAGGGTTTTTGTCTGATTTAAATAGCAATTTAATTCTGACAAAATAACTTTTTAATTCTGTTTTAATGTGAGTCTCCAACGGAGGCGCACCTGCGAGAAGAGCGAAAGAAATATAATCCTTTGTACTTTTATTCCTTTGTACTTTTTACTCAGCACTCAGCACTCAGCCTAGACTCTCTAATTCTTTAGTTTCCGCTTCTTGATATAGAATTTTGGCTATGGCTTGTAGATGCTTCTGAAGTTTTTTCTGATTAGCTGCTTCCATTATTGATTAGACCTCTTGCAAAAGTCATAATTTTTGCGCCTTTCTTTGTGATTTTGCGTGAAACAAAAAAATATTTATGCAAGAGGTTTATTGAGTGGGGGTTAATTTCTTCCTTTATTTTCGCTGATTTTCACCCCCGCTTGCTAGTTCATATGTTCTAGCAATGCTGAGATGCTCCCGATTGTGAACAAGATTATATTGAGTTGGGAGGGGAAAGATTTCCTTTGTAGGACTTACGCAAAATACTTCTCTAACTCTCATTCCTCCGTGTTACGCCATTTGCTACAACGCGGGGAACCCGCGCAACGCAATGGCTCCTCTGTGCCTCTGCGGTTTGATTCTTCCGTAACTTGTGCGTAAGTCCTACTTTGGTGCGGCAAAGTCCCAATACATTTGAGTGTACCGAAATTATCGCAGTAGAACGACATATTTAAGAAATGGCGTTGCTGTGTGAAAGTATGAATTAGTTCAAAGGGTGATAATAGTTACAAAACCAAGCTAGATAAAGGTTTGGACGGTACAGTTGGATAGGTTTGTATGGTTTTAATTGGATAGTAACTGGGAATGAGTGTCAAGCATGGGTCAAGGAACTTGACAGTTCCATTTGCAATACTTACGTATTGATTGGTGGGGTTGACAGACAAATACTATTAAAGTTATGCTAATTTCAGAATGACTGTTCTGGTTTAGCAATGCCTCGACATAAGGAATTCGATCCTGAAACTTGCCTCGACCAAGTTATGTGCTTGTTCTGGCAAAAGGGGTACCAAGATACCTCAATGGCTGATTTAGTGGAGCATTCAGGTGTGCAACGCTATAGCTTGTATAAAACTTTTGGTGGCAAACAAGAACTGTTTCAGCGTGCGCTGGACTGGTATCTAAGTACAGTTATCGCTCAACATTTAGCAATGCTTGAGAGAAACAAGCCTGAACCTTCCTTGATGGAGATTAAGCAATTCTTTGAGCAATTCATCGAACATCTTGATCATTCCTCTAGTTCATTGAGCTGCCTAATCTGCAATACGGCTGTTGAATTTCCATCTCACGACAAAACAGTTGTATCTAAGGTTCAGCAGTATTTTGAGCGGCTTCGCCGGAGTTTTGCGCGAGCGCTAAACAGAGCTAGGCAGAATGGCGAAATAGCCGAGAATACTGATATTCCGCAGGTGACTGAGTTGTTAGTCGGAAGTGTACTTGGTATGACAACGTATGCGCGATCGCCTGCTCCCAGGAAGAATGTTCAAGCTTACGTTAGAGGCATTATCAAAATGTTAGAGTACCTTTAATTTTTTGCTTTATTCCAGAATAGTTGTTCTGATATTTTCCAATCAATACTAACCACAGGAACCAAATCATGAGACAAACTGTAGTCGCCGAACAAGAAATATCGGGGAAAACCGATGCGATATGGGAAACGATCAGTGCAGGTGGAAATGTGCATAAATGGTTTCCCATGGTCATTCACAGTTGCCAACTGCAAGGAACAGGTGAAGGAGCTTCCCGATTTTGCACCATGGCCGATGGCAACGAACTCGAAGAAAGAATTGTTGAAGTTAATCACGCTGCACGTCGATTTCGTTATACAGTTGATAAACATCCACTTCCAGCAAAAGATGTTATTGCTTTCATCGAAGTCAAAAACGCTGGCGACGGACGCACTTTCATTTCCTGGGGTGCTGAATTTGAAGCTAGTGAAGAGGCTGTTCCTCAAGTCAAAGAGACCATTCATGGACTTTACATGCAAGGCATCCAGAGCCTGGAAGCTTATCACAATGCAAATTAACAGTTATTCAGTTTCATCACTAGTGAAACATTACACCAGTTGCTAGCAAGAATTGGTGGCGAGTTTAAGTTCCTCATCATACGCCTGCTCACTGTTCACTGTTCCATTTTCACAGGAGAAATAGCTATGTCTGTGCTTAAAGCCTTAACAACTCGAAATGTCGGAAAAATTGATCGCATCATCCGTGCCTTCCCTACTTTGATTGTTGCTTATTTGCACTTTACGGGCGTGATTTCAGGTTGGCTCAGCATTGTTTTAGGGGTTTTAGCTTTAATGCTGTTGTTAACGAGTATTATGGGTTCATGCTCTATCTATTATTTCCTGGGATATTCAACCTGTCCCATCAAAAAGTCAAGAAGAAACATGGAGTAGAACTGAAAGCGTGTGATCGCAGGTTGACACAGCAGAAATATTCGGTGGTGTCACAGTAGACATCTCCAGAAATTAAATATGCGTTATCCAAAAACCTTGTAGAGACGTAGCAGTGCTACATCTCTACATTCTTTTTCCAAGATGTCTAGTGTATATTTGTCGCTCCTAACCTTAGCTGTTATCCCACTTCTAATATCATCTGCATCGTATCAGTGGCGTAGACTTCACCGCTATCAATGGTATGGGTGTATTGACTGTGCAAACAATCCTGGGCGTTGCATAAATGCGGGATGAATTGAGATAATTTGCCAAGGATAAACCTAGATTCTTTGCGACTTTGCGACTTTGCGCGAAATAAAATTCATCTCATTAATCAGCAACGCCCAATCCTGAGAAATAGTGCTGAGTACTGTAAAGCCCTGCGGGCATGGCTGCGCTTAGAGCGGTAGCGGGGCGTAAAGCCCGTGCTGAGTTATGAGTAAAAAGTACAAAGGAATAAAAAGTCCGGAGGATTCTGTTTCTTTCGCCCTTCCTGCAGGTGCGCCTTCCTTGGAGACTCATGTTAACTTAGTGCCATTCGGATGAGTGAGTCTGGATTTTTCAAGAGAAATAATGAAGATAGGGAGGAGTAAAAAAATCACTTCCTCCACCATCCTTGATTTATCAAATTTATTCTCGATGATGCGAACGGTGATTTAGCTAGGTTCTTCTGATACTTTAATCACCAGTTTTCCTTTCTTGTTGCCGTTAAACAATTTTAAAACGGCTGATGGTGCATTTTCTAAACCCTCAACCATCTCAAGAGCGTATTTAATCTTACCTTGTTCGAGCCATTGCCCCATTTCCTGAATGCCTTCAGACCATCGAGGAAAATAATCGAGAATAATAAACCCTTGTACGAGAGCGCGCTTCATCAGAATCTGAGCGAAATTATACGGTCCGGGAACAGGTTCGGTTGTGTTGTAGTTGGAGATGAAGCCGCATAGGGGGATGCGCGCATTCAAGTTAATCTTGGTTAATACGGCATCTAGTATAGAACCACCAACATTATCAAAATATACATCTATTCCATCAGGACATGCTTGAGCGATCGCACCTTCCAAGTCAGCCGTTCCATAGTTTATAGCCGCATCAAAGCCAAGTTCTTGTGTTAGCCAACGGCATTTTTCATCACTACCAGTGATACCAACTGCACGACAACCTTTGATCTTGGCAATTTGTCCCACCATGGAACCAACTGCTCCTGCTGCTGCGGAAACCACCACAGTTTCACCTGCTTTCGGCTGTCCTATCTCTAAAAGTCCAAAATAAGCTGTCAAACCCGTACCACCCAGTGGTCCAAGAAATGCGGTGAGTGGATAAGGTAAGGGATTAGGTAGTCGTGAGAGAGAAGGAATGTTGTTTTCTGCCACAATTGTGTAATCTTGCCAACCAAGTAAACCAGAAACTAAATCCCCGCGTTGAAAATCAGGATTTTGAGATTCTTCTACCACGCCAGTCACAATACCGCGCATCACTTCCCCTATTTCCACTGGAGGCATATATTGTGGTATGTCGCTCATCCAGATGCGATTAGTAGGATCTAGCGAAAGATATATCGTGCGTACCAACAACTCACCATCAGCAGGTTGAGAAATAGGCTCTTCTCGATATTCAAAATCGCTTTCCTTGATGTCACCAATAGGACGAGATGCTAGACGAAACTGTCTATTTATTCCTGTTTTCATTACTTTTTCTTGAGTGGAATTTTCTTTGATAATTTACTAACAAAGTATCAAGTTATTAACCTGATGTCTAGGCTAATTTAACTTTCAACGCAGCAGGCGATCGCCTGCTGCGCTGGGACCAATTCCCATACTTTTTGTGTAGTCTGTTTAATAACAGTTATGGCATTCTTCATGATTTGCTTTTGACCAAAAAGTTAATGTGACACAAAAACCAGAATGATTGTTCTGAAATAAAACAAAAAAATTAGAATTTGCCCAAAATGCTGATCATGCCTCTGACGTAATTAGCTCAGACTTAATACGCATACTTGCTGGAAGTTTACAATTTTACCATCCTAACTTAATATCAGGCTCTTTTTTTTCTAACGATATGTTTCCTCTTTGATTGATTTATCCTTATATTTTTTGATTTGTCAAGGTTTTCATGCTACTAAATTAGAGAAACTTAACTCTTCTGAAAAAGTAAAAATAAATTTAATTAATTGTGCAAATATAAACATTGTGTGGATGTGAACTTTTTTAACAAATGGTTAAAATTAAGATTTTTAGTAAAAGTTTTATGATGTAAGGGTCACGGACTTTTTTCTCCTGAAAATGTTAAAACAAGGTAATTTATTTATTAAGTATTTCTGCCAGAAATGAATATTGCCATGTATTGACAGGGAATTGAAATTGATCTATTGTATAAACTAATTTCAGAATATATATTCTGATACATTAAGATAATCGATAAAAACGCATTATCTAATGTTATTAGAAGTGTAATCAAGCTTGCTTGAACATAAAAAAATAAGTACTGAAAGCAATATCTAAGGAACTTAACTAGTGGGTTTTGGCTATTCAATTTTATGATATGCCGATTTATTAGTTAATTTCTCAGGTTGTTTTTTCAACCCATTGGGTATTGAGAAAGCGAAAGTATAGATATTGGAAAACAAAAAATATTTTTTTAGCCTCGGCAGGTGTGTGGGAGTTTTAGCAAGTAAATTTAGTAAAATTAAATACGGGATCGCCTATTGTTGTAAATATTAAGTATTTCTATTTTTGCTGAATTATCAAAGAACCGTTTTTTGTGGAATTTGAGAATTTAGCTCTTGTGCATTGTTTGAAAACCACCCTTTCAATCATGCCCATAGTTGCTTTATTTGAGATTGTCTAACACAAATCAATCAGTGACAATATTGTGATTGTTAATGATTGTATTGTCCATCATCGGTGCAATTTCACTGATGATATAAAACCCCTGGAAGATTAGCTTTCAGATACTGTCAAACCTAAGAGGATAAAACGATGAAAAAGCGCAACTTCTTACAACTAACAGCTGGTATTGCCGGCACAGCAGCTACTGCGGCCACTTTAAAATCCTTTGATGCTCCTGCATTAGCTCAAAACAGCACTAGAGCAGGTCTTCCTAATACTTATGACGGCTTTTTAGTCGGTATGGGTAATGGTACTTTTCCTCGCGGCGAACTTTTTATATTTGGAACTCCTGGAATTGAGTTATTCCATAAAGGAGTAATGATGCTTACAGATGCGCAAGTTGAAGCCCAACGACAAGAAGCAATGGCTTTTTTTACTCAAAAATTCAGAATAAATCTTCAAAATACAGCTGACTATTTGTTTACTGCGTTTGCAGTCAACCCCCTATTGAATTACCGTGTTTATGTAGCGGCAGGAGAAAAAGTACCTAACGAAGGTTGGATTATCCGCGATGGTGGCTGGGCTGTAATAGTTAACAATCCCAACGGAATAACCTTGGATTCAGGAAGTCATGTTCCATTCGGTAGTATGTTTGTTTTCGGCGACTACAACATTTTGACAACTGAGCGTGAACGTGGTAGCCGAGTCTGGGGACGTGGTCGTCAATTCCGCGAAATTAACATTAGTTATAGGTCTTTTGCTCCAATTATTCCAACAGAAGATGGTTCTTTCTACTTCCGATGCGATGCTTTCAGTGTAGATTTTGGTCCTGGTCAAGCAAGAGGAGTATCTTCACCAGTGTTCCAAAATGGACTAGAACGCGCAAATATCCGTAATGTGATGACATTTAATTCAGAAGGTGGTCTTTAATCGATTAATTTTAATAGACCGAAAAATGGTATTCCTCAAGATGGAATAAATGATAGAGGAATAAAGGTTATTGCTGATGCTCTTTGCACGTGCCCACCTGCCAGAACTTTGCTTCTTCTGAAACAGTCAAAAATGATCATATCTGCAATTAATGAATAGCAATTCTAATACATTGAGTTGTGGTCATTTGCACATAAAAAGAGTAACAAGCAATTATTTTGGTTAGGTTTTAATGTTGGCGATAGTAAATTGGTGTTTATACTGGAGCAAGGAACAAAGCGGTTATATATGCTTTACAGGCTTCCTTGCCTCCGGTATATCGCCAATACATAGATCCACTTACACTAGTTTTTTGAACAACTTACACAACGTCCATAACGCTGAAACTAGCTTTTGCTTAATGGTTTCTTTGTTAGTAATGTTCAGAATACCAAGCTAGATAAAATTATCATAGTAAAGTTGATTGATATGTGAAACACAGTAATTTCCTTAGTAGCTCATCATAATTAATTTTGTTTTGATTGATAAATTACACCATATTTTTTATTTGATTAGGTGACTAATTCATCTGCACTCTAATAAATTCTAGTCTTCAAATCAGCAATTATTTCCGCTCCTGACTCAGACATGAAAGTAAGTTGTTGCAAGTTGATAGCCTAACTTAGTTATACAACTTAGAGATTAAAATTTTGTTTCTATGTCGTGATACAAGACTTAGTATATATTCCCCAAAAATTTAGTAATTTTTTGTAATTGAAAGCAAATGGAAATTGGAAACATGAAACAAGGCTTAACTAATCTCCCTGTTCCTAGTATTAATCACAACAAAACATTAGTAGAACTCTTGCGTTGGAGAGCAGTCAATGAGCCTAATCAACGTGCATACACCTTCATGATCGATGGACATGTTGAAGGTTCTGTTCTGAGTTATGAAGAGTTGGATCATCAAGCTCGAGCCATTGGTGCTTTACTTCAACAGCATCAGGCACAAGGAGAGAGGGTATTACTGCTATATCCACAAAGTTTAGATGTCATTGCTGCTTTTTTTGGTTGTTTATATGCAGGAGTTATTGCCATACCTGCACCTGCTCCTGAAGCTAGTCGCCTGAAGCGTACACTTCCCAGACTCCAGGCGATCGCTAAAGATGCCCAAGCCTCAATTGTACTAACTACACCAGAAATCATTTCTCTAGTGGCAGAAGCCCGCTTGGCAATACCCGAATTCCAAAAGATGCGTTGGTTGACCAGCAATGATATTGCCCTGGAATTAGCTCAAAATTGGCAAAATCCCCACGTAAACGAGAATGATCTGGCTTATCTTCAGTACACTTCTGGTTCTACATCTACACCAAAAGGTGTGATGATTAGCCATAAGAACATCATGTTCCATTGTGCAAATCTGCAAGAGGCTTGCGGATACACAACAAACAGTGTCACTGTCACATGGATGCCTTATTTTCACGATTATGGGCTTGTAGAAGGGCTACTTTTACCCTCATACAATGGAACTCCTTGCTACGTATTATCACCCTTTTCTTTCCTGAGGCGGCCATTTAACTGGCTTCAGACAATTTCACGTTACAAAGCAACTCATAGCCAAGCTCCAAATTTTGCTTACGATCAATGTGTCAGACGTATTACAGCAGAACAACGTGCCGAGCTAGATTTAAGTTGTTGGCAGGCAGCTGGTAATGCAGCCGAACCCATTAACCCAAAAGTCTCAGAAAGTTTCTTGCAAGCGTTTCAAGCCTCTGGTTTCCGTCCTGAAGCCTTTTGTCCAGCTTATGGATTGGCTGAGGCAACTTTGTTAGTTTCTTTCAGTCCCCAAAATGAAGCTCCTGTAGTTACTCATCTCCAACCATCTGCGTTAGAAGAAAATCGCATTGTTGAAGCATCTAATACTCAAGAAGTAGCAAGACAGGTTCCAGGATGTGGCCGTCTAGTTTGCAATACAAAAGTAGCCATAGTTAATCCCCAAACCCTAGCTAAATGCGCTCCTGATGAAGTTGGTGAAATTTGGGTATCTGATCCCAGCGTTGCTCAAGGCTATTGGCAGCGTTCAGAAGATACAAAACGTACATTCCAAGCACACATTGCAGAAACAGGAGAAGGTCCATTCCTCCGCACCGGAGATTTAGGCTTTATTAAAGATGGTCAGTTGTATATTACTGGTCGCATTAAAGATGTAATCATCATTAGAGGCACTAATCATTATCCTCAAGACATTGAATGGACAGTACAAGATTCTCATCCAGCACTACGACCTGAAAATGGAGCCGCATTTGGGGTGGAAGTGAATGGAGAAGAACGGCTAGTGATTCTGCAAGAGATAGAGCGCAATAGCCAGCAACATCTCGATGTGGATCAGGTTTTTGAAGACATCCGCAAAAAAGTATTTGAACTGCACGAAATTCAAGTTTACGCTGTCGTCTTGATTAAAGCGGGAACTCTTCCCAAAACTTCTAGTGGCAAGATTCAACGCAGTGCGTGTCGCCAAGGATTTATTGAAAATAGCTTAAGTGTGATTGCTAGTTGGCAATTGCCAATAGTAGATGATGAAGAATCGCCACTAGACATCAACTTCCACAATCCACTTTACAACGTCACTCCAATTCATCGGCTGACAATTAACCATCCTGTGGTTAGTGATTCTCAAAATGCCAGCAAAGCAAAAACTGATACCTTAATTCAGTGGCTCCGTAGCTACGGCAAGGAGCGCGTTAACTCCCGATTAATAGATGAGCGGAAATCGATACCTCCTTATATTGTTCTCGATTTTGGCAATCGTGGTCTTTTAGGAATGCAAGTTCCCTGTGAGTATGGCGGTCTTGGTTTGAGCAACTCAGATACAATGCGCGTCATGGAACAGCTAGGAGCCATTGACCAAGTACTAGCATTAGTGGTGTTCAACCATAATGTGCTGGGTATTCGTCCGATTATGAAATACGGTACGACAAAAGTTCGGGATGAACTTTTGCCTGTTCTAGCCACAGGTCGGGAATTAGCTGCTTTTGCACTGTCAGAACCAGGATCTGGATCTAATCCTCGTGGCATATCTACTAAAGCAACAGTTGTTGGTAATAACATCTGGCAATTAGAAGGTACTAAAGTATGGAGTGGTTTGGCAGCCTGGTCCGGTGTCATCAATGTTTTTGCTCAAACTTTTGATAGTACAGGTGAACCCCAAGGAATTAGTGGTTTTGCTATTCGCCAAGGAACCCCCGGTTTACGGCAAGGGCCAGAGTCAATGACGATGGGGATGCGGGGAATGGTGCAAAACACCATATATTTAGAAGGTGCGCAAGTCAGCCAGAAAAATCTGCTAGGCAAAGTTGGTAATGGCATGGAAGCCGCTCAAGATGCCATGATGTACGGTCGCTTAGCTATAGGAGCATTTGCTCTTGGAGGCATGAAACGTTGCGCTCAGTTAATGGCTCGATATGCCACCCGCCGCTCGGTTTCCACTGGTCGGTTACTAGAGAACCCAGTTACCTTAGCTCGCTTAGGCGAAGTATCAGCAGCGATCGCTAGTTTGGAAGCTTTGATTGCTCGCATGGGTCAGCTGCTGGATGCAGGCAAGTTCATTCCTGTAGAACCATATATAGTCTGCAAAATAGCAGGTGCTGAGTTTTTCTGGCAGACAACCGATTATCTGATTCAAATGCTAGGTGGTCGGGGATATGTAGAAACAAATATTGCTCCCCAACTGTTGCGTGATGCTAGAGTCAGCCGAATTTTTGAAGGTCCTACCGAGACACTGAATATGTTTTTGGGTTCTCGCGTTATTAACAACAGTGAAGAACTTCAGCAATTCCTCTCCCAGGAACTAAACGCGGGAGAAATCTTTCAAAATCTCAGCTTCATAGCCGAACAAACTCAAGAGCGTTGTCTAAGTTCAAAATCTCCCTTCTCAGAGCGGACTATGGCACTTCGCTGGGCATCGGCGCTTGTAGGTGAAGTTGCTACTTATGCAATTTTACTGGCTGTACTCCAAGATGCTTTTAAACATTCTGGGTTGGAGCATCTGCGTTTGGCAATTGACTGGGCTAGGCTAAATTTTGCCCAGAAAAAAGAAAAAGCTTTATCTGGTTCTGCTTCTGAATCAGTTTTGAGCAGTCCAGATGCGATTAATAAGCTGATTTTAGATTACACTAAGACCATTGGAGATGTTGAGCAAACCCTCGCAGGTGAAGATCATGAATTAGATGTGCTGCTGCGCCAATCTCTCACCACAACAAGTCCAAAAATTCTCACCCCGGTTATTGTAGAAACTCCCTCTGAAATTGAACCAGTTCAATCTCCACAAGAGAAACCTATTGCAGATTTAGACAGAAGTTCTCTTCATAGTCCTGAATCAATTCAGCGCTGGATTGCAGATCATCTCAACCAAGAATGGAAAGTCCCAATGCAATCTATCGCTCCTAAGAAATCTTTTGCAGATTATGGGTTGGATTCAGTCATGGCGGTGAATTTAGCTCAAGAGTTGGAAGATTGGCTCATCCACCCGATAGAAGCCACTATTGTTTGGAACTTCCCGACAATTGAATCGTTAGCCAACCATCTAGCTAGTGAATTAAATAAATCGGTATCGGCCTCTGCCAACCAGCTAGAACCAACGAATGCATCTCCATCAAAGTTACAACAAGAAGATGAATCTGCCCTAGTAGAAGAAGATTTAGACACCCTTTCAGAAGACGAAATGGCTCAACTACTGGCAACAGAACTTGCCAACGCCCAGCAAAGGAAACATATGTAAAATTTTATTACATATGTCGCAGCTTGTGCGAAAAAGCTAGACATCACATGAAGTTCTCATAGGAAAAAATAGTTTCTTGGACTTTGCCAGATCGCATCCATTGTTCATTATTAATTAGAAATTAATATGAGTTCTCATTCAGATAAGCTAGACTACCGTTCATTACTGAAAAATGCACTTCTAGAACTGAAGAAGATGCGTTCAGAACTCGAAACAATTGAGAAAGCTAACACAGAGCCAATTGCTATTATCGGGATGAGCTGTCGGTTTCCCGGAGGTGCCAACACTCCAGAAGCTTATTGGCATCTGTTACATAATGGTATGGATGCGATCGCAGAGATTCCATCAAATCGCTGGGACGTTGAAGCCTACTATCATCCAAATCCTGGAACTCCAGGGAAAATGTACACTCGCTATGGTGCATTTTTAGATGATGTAGATAAATTTGACCCCGAATTCTTTGAAATATCACCCAGGGAAGCTAAAAGCATAGATCCGCAACAGCGATTACTTTTAGAGGTTAGTTGGGAAGCCCTAGAAAATGCTGGACAGGCACCGGAAGAACTGAGAGGAACCCAGACAGGAGTATTCATGGGTGTCTGCTTCGATGACTATGCCAAATTTAGTGTCAAACACCACGATACTACTCAGATGACTGCTTACGATAGCCTGGGTAATTTCCGTAGTGTTGCCGCCGGACGCATAGCCTACTTTTTGGGGCTACATGGACCGACAATGCAGTTAGATACAACCTGCTCGTCTGCACTATTGGGAATTCATCTAGCTTGTCAGAGCCTACGCCTAAAAGAATGCAATTTAGCTCTAGCAGGCGGGGTGAATTTAATGCTGGAGCCAGGAACTACTATTGGTTTCTGTAACTTGAAAGCACTAAGTCCCGATGGCAAATGCAAAACTTTCGATGCTGCTGCTGATGGCTATGTCAGAGGCGAAGGGTGTGGGGTCGTGGTACTTAAACGTCTATCTGACGCCATAGCAGATGGTGACCATATTCATGCCTTGATTAGGGGGTCAGCCGCTAACCATGATGGTCGTAGTAATGGACTAACAGCCCCCAATGGAGCGGCTCAAGAAGAGCTAGTTCGTCAAGCACTGTTAAATGCTAACGTTGAGCCATCCCAGATCCAATACGTAGAGGCTCACGGTACAGGTACATCTTTGGGAGATCCGATTGAAGTTTTAGCGTTGGGTAAAGTTTTAAATCAGGGAAGACCAAAAGATTCTCCACTAGTAATGGGTTCTGTAAAAACTAACTTTGGTCATTTGGAAACTGCTGCTGGGGTAGCTGGTTTATTAAAAGTAATACTCTCTATTCAAAATTCAGAAATTCCTCCCCATCTGCACCTACAAAATCCTAATCCTTACATTCCGTGGGATAAACTGGCGATTGTTGTACCAACTGAACCAATGCCTTGGAATTCCAAGCAAGGCGCAAGACTAGCAGGAGTCAGTTCATTTGGTATGAGTGGCACTAATGTCCATGTTATCGTCGAGGAAGCCCCAACACCACCATCCGAATTTACTACAGATTCTCTACAACGGCCAGTTCACCTTTTAAACCTGTCAGCAAAAAATGAAGCAGCTTTATTATCATTAGTTCGCTGTTACAAAGAATTTTTATCCACTTCTCCTCAAGTTTCTCTGGCAGATATTTGTTTCACAGCCAATACAGGGCGATCGCATTTTGATTATCGCCTTTCGCTGGTCACAGAAACAACACTCCAGTTACAAAACCAATTAAGCGAGATCATCGCCAAAAACCCAATCTCAGGATTTTGTAGTGGCAAAGTACGTAACGCTCAGTATCCCCAAATAGCCTTTTTATTCACAGGACAAGGGTGTCAATATGTAGAAATGGGAAGGCAACTCTACAAAACACAACCAACCTTCCGCAAAGCACTAGACAAATGTGATGAAATTTTGCGTTCATACTTAGACCAACCATTATTATCAGTCTTATATCCAGAAGCAGCAGAAAACGCGTTACTAGATCAAACAGCTTATACCCAACCAGCATTATTTGCTGTAGAATATGGGCTGTATAAATTATGGCAGTCTTGGGGAATTGAACCCAGTGCCGTCATGGGACACAGTGTCGGTGAATATGTCGCCGCTTGTGTAGCCGGAGTGTTTAGCTTAGAAGATGCACTCAAACTGATTGCCACAAGAGGAAGTTTCATCCAAGCACTACCCCAAAACGGTGCAATGGTGTCCGTAGTGGCAGATATTCAGCAAGTTAAACAGGCAATTCGACCCTATGGCCACAAAATATCTTTAGCGGCAATTAATGGTGCAGAAAGTATCGTCATTTCTGGAGAACGCCAAGCAATCAACAAAGTAGTCACAGACTTGAACACACAGGGAATCAAGACAAAACAATTAGTGGTGTCTCATGCATTTCATTCACCACTAATGGAACCTATCCTAGAAGAGTTTTTACAAATTGCATCCCAAGTCTCTTACTCTCAACCAACAATCAATGTCATTTCCAATGTCACAGGAAAACTAGCCAGCAACGAAATAACCACACCTGAATACTGGTGTCAACATATCCGACAACCAGTGAATTTTTTGGCAGGAATGACAACTCTGCATGAGCAGGGTTATGAAATATTTATCGAGTGTGGACCCAAACCCATATTATTAGGTCTGGGTCGTCAATGTTTGCCATCAGACTGGGGAGTGTGGCTGCCAAGTTTACGTGCCGAGAAATCAGATTGGCAACAACTACTGCAAAGCTTGGGAGAGCTATATGTGCGTGGTGTGAAGATTGATTGGTTGGGCTTTGACCAAGACTATGTTCGTCGTAAGGTAGGATTGCCCACATATCCTTTCCAACGGCAAAGGTATTGGATTGATTCTACTCCACAAGAGCATCACTCTGTCAATGGTTCTGTATTAAATAATTTACCTACGCTTCCTATTCTCAACTTTTTGCAACAGGGAGATATAAAAGGTGTAATTCAGCAGTTACAAACATTAGAGAACTTTTCTCCTGAAGAAGTTGCATTATTACCTAAATTATTGAGTGCATTAACTAAGCAGAAGCAAGAAGATGGAAAATTAGAAACTGTTGAACACCATGACAAAGAAGCTGCAAGTGATAAACCTTTGCTAAAAACAAAGCAACCAGAACTTTTAGAAATATTAGAAAAATCTTCTTCTAGCCAACGCTTGGATATTTTAGTTGCACACATTCAAAGTGAAATTGCTACAATTTTGGGATTTGAACATCGAAAACCTGATCCACAACAAGGTTTTTTCCATATGGGTATGGACTCACTCATGGCAGTTCAGTTGAAAACTCGGCTGGAGAATAATTTAGGAAAGTCCTTGTCTAATACTTTAATATTCAACTATCCAACTATTGAAACTCTTGCTGGGTATCTAGCTGAAGAAGAGTTTGGATGTGATGCAGGTAAAGCATTGGCTCAAAATTTACCAGAAAATAAAGTTGAAGATATCAAAAGTTGGTCAGAGATAGAACACTTTGGCGATGAAATAGATGACGAGCTCGCGAAGCTAGAAAGCTTGTTATAAATCACTTCATCGTGAAGTAAGCATCAATTCAACACATTTCTACCCATCATTTGTAAGACAAAAACGGGAAACTGTTATGGTGAATATCTCCGAAAAATTAGACCAACCATCTTCACAGGAAAGAGTTCTTCTTGCATTGAAGCAAGCAAGAGTGAAATTAGAAGCTTTAGAAAGTTCAAAAACTGAGCCAATAGCTATTATTGGTATGAGCTGTCGTTTTCCTGGTGGCGCAAATGACCCAGAATCCTTCTGGCAATTACTGCGCGATGGCGTGGATGTTCTGAGAGAAGTGCCTTCCAATAGATGGGATATCAATACCTACTACGATGCCAATCCCGACACCCCAGGCAAAATGTATACTCGTTGGGGAATGTTTTTAGATACTGCGGTTGATAGTTTTGATGCCCAATTTTTTGGCATTACACCCCGTGAAGCTGTTAGTATGGACCCCCAACAACGATTATTACTAGAAGTAAGTTGGGAAGCCTTGGAAAGGGCAGGCATCGCTCCAGACCAGCTCAACGCTAGCCCTACAGGAGTATTTGTAGGTATCAATACATCTGATTACGCACAATTACAGAGCATTGGTACAGATGTTTCTCAGCTTAGTCCCTATTTCTTCACAGGTAATACCTTGAGTGTGGCTGCGGGTCGGTTGTCTTATATTTTAGGTTTACAAGGGCCGACAATGTCTGTGGATACAGCCTGCTCGTCATCCTTAGTGGGGGTTCATCTTGCCATTCAGAGTTTGCGTTTAGGAGAATGCCGTCTTGCTTTAGCTGGTGGCGTGAATTTGATGCTTTCCTCACAGACCAGTATTGTATTATCCAGAATGCGGGCATTAGCTGCCGATGGTCGTTGCAAAACTTTTGAAGCAGATGCTGACGGTTATGGGCGCGGAGAAGGATGTGGAGTAATAGTTCTTAAACGTCTTACGGATGCTCTTGCAGATGGCGATAATATCCTCGCCTTAATTCGGGGATCAGCTGTCAATCATGATGGTCTTAGCAGTGGATTGACAGTTCCCAATGGACTTGCCCAACAAAATTTAATTCGGACGGCACTGATTAACGCTAAAGTGAAACCTAATCAAGTCAGTTATGTGGAAGTTCATGGTACAGGAACAGCATTAGGAGATCCCATTGAGGTTGAAGCTTTGGGAATGGTTTTAAGGCAGGGGCGTTCTCACGATGAACCTGTGCTACTTGGTGCTGTCAAGAGGGATATTGGTCACCTTGAGGCGGCATCTGGCATAGCTAGTCTGATTAAAGTAGTGCTAGCCATGCAACATAAAGAACTGTTGCCAAATCACAACTTGAAACAGCTCAACCCTGCCATTTCTTGGGAAAATTTGCCTGTTGTAATTCCGACTCAAATAAGCAAATGGTCTGTTACAGAAGGACAAAGCCGTTTTGCTGGGGTCAGTTCTTTTGGGATGAGTGGTACTAATGCCCACATTATTTTAGAAGAAGCACCTACCAGTCCGACAAAGCTTATACCTGACAATCAAGAACGACCTCTATGTATACTGACTTTATCTGCTAAAAATGAAGAGGCTCTTAAACAGTTAATTGTTCTTTATCAAAATTACTTAGCGGCAAATCCATGTTTATCGTTGGCAGATATCTGTTTTACTGCCAATACAGGGCGATCGCATTTTCCATACCGTTGGACTGTGGTGGCTGAATCAAGTAAGCATTTACAAGAAGAATTAGCTAATTGCACTAATAGTCAGATAAAAATAAGTATATTTGCTGAACAGGTTGCCAGTAAGCGTCAACCCCAAATAGCCTTTTTATTCACAGGACAAGGGTGTCAATATGTAGAAATGGGAAGGCAACTCTACAAAACACAACCAACCTTCCGCAAAGCACTAGACAAATGTAATGAAATTTTGCGTTCATACTTAGACCAACCATTATTATCAGTCTTATATCCAGAAGCAGCAGAAAACGCGTTACTAGATCAAACAGCTTATACCCAACCAGCATTATTTGCTGTAGAATATGGGCTGTATAAATTATGGCAGTCTTGGGGAATTGAACCCAGTGCCGTCATGGGACACAGTGTCGGTGAATATGTCGCCGCTTGTGTAGCCGGAGTGTTTAGCTTAGAAGATGCACTCAAACTGATTGCCACAAGAGGAAGTTTCATCCAAGCACTACCCCAAAACGGTGCAATGGTGTCCGTAGTGGCAGATATTCAGCAAGTTAAACAGGCAATTCGACCCTATGGCCACAAAATATCTTTAGCGGCAATTAATGGTGCAGAAAGTATCGTCATTTCTGGAGAACGCCAAGCAATCAACAAAGTAGTCACAGACTTGAACACACAGGGAATCAAGACAAAACAATTAGTGGTGTCTCATGCATTTCATTCACCACTAATGGAACCTATCCTAGAAGAGTTTTTACAAATTGCATCCCAAGTCTCTTACTCTCAACCAACAATCAATGTCATTTCCAATGTCACAGGAAAACTAGCCAGCAACGAAATAACCACACCTGAATACTGGTGTCAACATATCCGACAACCAGTGAATTTTTTGGCAGGAATGACAACTCTGCATGAGCAGGGTTATGAAATATTTATCGAGTGTGGACCCAAACCCATATTATTAGGTCTGGGTCGTCAATGTTTGCCATCAGACTGGGGAGTGTGGCTGCCAAGTTTACGTGCCGAGAAATCAGATTGGCAACAACTACTGCAAAGCTTGGGAGAGCTATATGTGCGTGGTGTGAAGATTGATTGGTTGGGCTTTGACCAAGACTATGTTCGTCGTAAGGTAGGATTGCCCACATATCCTTTCCAACGGCAAAGGTATTGGATTGATTCTACTCCACAAGAGCATCACTCTGTCAATGGTTCCCTGACAAATAATTTACCTACCCTTCCTATTCTCAACTTTTTGCAACAGGGAGATATACAAGAATTAGCCCAACATCTGCAAACATCTGGCACTTTTTCTGAAGTTGAAGTGGAGTTACTGCCTAAATTACTGCAAGTATTCGCAAAGCAATATCGTAACCAAGTAAATGCTGCAACTGTTAACGATTGGCTCTACGAACTCAAATGGCAACTTCAACCCCGCCAAGCAGACTATGGCCATCAATTAGTCCAGACCCATGAATCTGGAATGTGGCTAATTTTCGCTGACCAAGCAGGGCTAGGGAAAGTCCTGGCAGACAACTTACAACAACAAGGGCGTAATTGTCTTCTGGTTTATAGAGACGAAGTATACAGTTTTCCAGAAACAGGAGTTTTGCATCTCAATCCATCCCGTTCTGAAGACTTTGAGCGTCTGTTTCAGGATTTTGTTACACCGAGTCAGTTACCTTTGACAGCAGTTGTTTACCTTTGGAGTTTAGATACTACAACCACAAAAAATTTAACAATTGAATCTTTGGAACAAGAGCATTCATGGACATGTGGTAGTGTACTGTATTTACTACAAAGCTTAGTTAAACGCAATCAGTCCACTTCACCCCAGATATGGTTAGTCACCAGGGGAGCGATGCCAGTCAACTCTGATATTGCCTTGGCTGTTAACCAAGCTTCCTTATGGGGTCTCGGTAAAGTACTTGCTGATGAACACCCAGAATTTTGGGGCGGAATGCTAGATTTAGATCCAGCAGCACCTACTGATGAAGTGGGAACTCTGTTAACAGAAATTGGGAATTCACAAAGAGAGAATAATCTCGCCTTTCGAGAGGAAAAACGTTATGCACTTCGGTTAGTGCGGAGCTACCAATCAGAATTACAAGAATTATCGTTACGCGCTGATAGTACCTACCTCATTACGGGAGGTTTAGGAGCCTTGGGACTGAAAGTAGCTCAGTGGATGGTTGAACAGGGAGCTCGAAATCTAGTCTTAATTGGACGTAGAGAAGCATCAAGTGAGGTACGAGCAACCTTAAATCAACTACAGGAAGCAGGAGCTCAAATTCAAGTTACTCAAGCAGATGTATCTAGTCAAGAGAGTATGCGCCAGGTATTGCAAGAGCTTCAAGCTTCTATGCCACCTTTGAGGGGTATTATTCATACTGCTGGCATTATCAGTGATGGGGTGTTGATACGGCAAAACTGGGAACAATTTAATCAGGTTTTAGAACCGAAAATCAAGGGTGCTTGGAATTTACACACATTAACTCAAGATATTTCACTAGATTTCTTTGTTTTATTTTCTTCAGCTACTTCTTTTCTGGGTTCACCGGGACAAGGCAATTACGCAACAGCCAATTTCTTTTTGGATGCATTAGCTCATTATCGCAAGATGCAGGGACTACCTGCTTTAAGCATTAACTGGGGACCTTGGGCTGAAGTAGGAATGACTGCGAGAATGAGTAGTCGCGACCAATCCCGCTTGGCCGCTAAGGGATTGAATGCAATGACTACAGAACAGGGGTTGCAAGTATTGCAACACGTGTTGCAATGTAGATTTGCTCAAGTTGGAGTATTTTCAATTAGATGGTCAGATTGGTTTAAACAATATCCAGTTTCTCATCGACCACCTTACTTCTTAGAGATAGCTAGCGAAATTAAACAAGCTGTCCCTGAAGTTGAGAAAGCACAACAGGAAACTATCATTTTTGAACAATTGATAGAGGCTCCTTCAGATGAGCGAAAGGCAATCATCACATCTTATTTACAACAGCAAATTTCTGAAGTACTTCAACTTGATAGTTCGCAAATACAGGTTTTTGACAATCTTGTAGAAATTGGAATGGATTCACTCATGGTTATGGAAACCATCAACCATCTACAGCAAAACCTGAAGCTGATGTTATACCCCAGAGAATTTTATGAGCGGCCAAAAATTGAAGCCTTGGGCAAATATTTGACCGCAGAGTTTGAACGGGTTCATGGTCAAGCCAATATTCAGAAATATGAAAGTGCAGTTCTAGAGCCAACAACTCTGCTTGATTCCCGCTCACTAATCCAAAATCTCCAAATCACAATTTCTCAGAGAGAGCGTCTCCCATCTCCAGTTTATATCCTTTCCGCTCCTCGTTCAGGCTCAACCTTATTAAGAGTGATGTTGGCGGGTCATCCCAGCCTCTTCTCTCCACCCGAACTACACTTGTTGCCGTTTGCAACTATGGCCGAGCGACAAAATAATCTATCTATTTCTTACTTGGGTGAGGGACTTCAACGTGCTTTCATAGAACTCTTAAATATAGATGGAGCCACAAGCCAAGCTTTAGTTGACGAGATGGTGTCCCAAAATTTGTCTATTCAGGAAGTTTACGCCATGCTTCAGGAACTAGCAAGTACACGCCAGCTTGTGGATAAATCGCCTACCTATGCTACGAGTCGAGATATTTTAGAGCGTGCAGAGGAGTTATTTCAAGAATCTAAATACATCTATTTAACTCGTCATCCTTATGCGATGATTGAATCCTTCGTGCGTATGCGGATGGATAAACTCATAGGTGCAGGAGAAGTTGATCCATACAAAGTTGCTGAAGATATCTGGACAAGCAGTAACCAAAATATTTTAGACTTCTTCCGTCACTCAGTAGCACCAGAACGCTATTGTCATATTCGTTATGAGGATCTGGTGAAAAAGCCCATAGAGCAAATGGAGAGTTTATGCCAATTCCTCAATATTCCCTTTGTACCAGAACTTTTGAACCCCTACGAAGGCAAACGTATGACAGATGGCGTATATATGCAATCTATGCCTATCGGCGATCCTAATTTCCTGAAATATAACAAGCTTGACCCTACATTGGGAGATGCTTGGAAGAAAATTCAGCTACCTTATCAACTTGGAGAATCCACTAGAGATACAGTGGCAAAGTTGGAGTATGAGTTGTCAGTGAAGGATGAAACAAAAACTGTTGAGTTGAACAAATTGGATATAGGAACACCAGCTTTAGTATCTCCTAGCAATTCCATGAGTGAAACTTACCTAGATATTCGTGGTCATCGTTTCTGTCTTAGTCACTGGGGTGCTGAGGAAAGACCTATAGTTTTGTGTCTCCACGGTCTTTTGGAGCAAGGAGCAGCATGGGAAAAGGTTGCATTACCCCTAGTAGACAAAGGTTATCGGGTAATTGCTCCTGACTTGCGAGGACATGGACGTTCTTCTCATGTAAAAAGTGAAGGTTGTCCTAATCTATTAAACTATTTGGCAGATGTTAATGCCATAGTAGAGAATTTACCAGATCGTCCTTTGACTCTGGTAGGACATTCACTCGGATCAATAGTGGCAGCTATGTTTACTAGTGCCCGACCACAAAAAGTAGAAACATTAGCTTTAATTGAAACTGTGCTTCCTGGTGATGGAAATGACCAAAATATTGTCGAGCAAATAAGTACATACTTAGATTATCTTTCTTCTCCACCAAAACATCCAATCTTTGCTGATGTAGCTACAGCAGCTATGAGATTACGTCAATCAACGCCTGCTATGTCAGAAGAATTTTCACTAAAGTTGGCAAAACGAATTACTGAACCTGTTAATGGTGGTGTACGTTGGCGGTGGGATTCTTTGCTTCAGACTCGTACCATACTGAGTTTTAGTGGCATGCCCTTTGGCAAAGCTAAATACATGGAATTACTCCGGCAAATTAAAGTACCTATTACTTTAGTTTATGGAGATAAAAGTAACTTTAATAGAACAAATGATTTGTCTGAACAAAAAGCAGCTATGCCACAGGCAAAACGAGTATTCCTTTCTGGAGGACACAACCTTCATATCGATGCTCCTGAAGCTTTAGCAAATATAATTGTCGATGCAGGTGCTAAATAGATTAGTGATTTGATTCATGCAATTTTGCGTAGGCACAGCTAAACCAGGATGGTATTGGAAGTATTCCTCATAAGTTATTAACACAAAGCCCTCCGGGCGTTACAGACGTACTGGAGGGATTATCCGAAAGGTACTAAGAAACAAAGCGTACTGAAGTTTTTCTAAAAATAATGCTGCAAAAAAACACACATAGCAGGAAAAATTGAGTTAGAGCAAACATCAGAAAATGAATGCTTATTAAGTTAATTACTGATTAATTTTTTTAACCAAAATACATTAGGTTTGATTATGAACATAATTAATGGATTTTTTTCGTTTATAGTGTTAATTTTGGAAGTTTTTTTAGCAAGTTTGTCATTTTTATTTTTTAAAATTATGAAATTGCTAATTGGAAATGTTTATAATTTTCAATTATCACAGGAAAATCAAAAAAATCTGGAATGGCGGCCTTTATCTACAGATATATTAAAAACATCTATTACTCTACCTTTCTGGATGATATTTGGTCCGCGATTGAATACTCATGCTATTATCGCAACAGTTGGTCCATTCAAAGTAAATAAAACGATAGAAATATGTGTTCAATCGGCAGAAGAATCTGCACAAGAATGGACTATTGTTGTTTACAAATTTCCAGACTATGAAACTATTGTACGTATAGGTACTGGAGAGAATAAAATTCAGAACCAATGGGAAGCTGCACAAGTCGAGCCTGGTATTTATATGCTGGGATTAAGATACTATAATTGGCAAGAAAAAGTAGAATTACCTGCTATTAAGGTAGATGAATTTGAAATAGTTAAATCCAAATCGATTCCTGCCAATATTAACAATTTTTATTATGATTTAAAAAATCAAAATAATTTATTTTATCTGTTATTACAGTACTATATTTTCATTATTCTGCAGTTTAAAAATCTTCTTCCAGAGTCTTTTCTTAAAAAAGAATTTCTTCCAGTTGGAGATCCTGCAATCAACTATTTCTATGGACACATAAAAAAAGGACAGTCTATACATGTTGAACTTGACAGCTTAATTTTTAATAGTTATGAAGTTTATTTAACAATGTACAATCGTGCAAGCTTTCCAGAATTTTTTTATCAAATCAAGGAAGAAAAACACATAACAAAGACAAGTGAATTTGATGGGTTTTATTTATTCCGAATTCGGCAAAAATCAATGTCAGAAAGCAAATTTCTAGGTGAATGGGTGAATATTAATTTAACTAATTAGATAGGTTTTATGCAAAAAATAAATTTTGGAAAAGTCTTCAATACTTCACAAGGGATATGGCTTTTCTTAATTTTCTTTAACTAGATTCTGTAAATAGTTAATAACTGGAGGTAGCATGGAAATTAAACAACGTGGTGTTACAGTTTGGTTTACTGGCTTAAGCGGTGCAGGTAAAACTACCATTAGCCATTTGGTGGAGAAAGAGTTGCGTACTCAAGGATACAAAGTTGAGGTTTTGGATGGAGATGTAGTACGTAAGAATTTGAGCAAAGGACTGGGTTTTAGCAAGGAAGATAGAGAGGAAAATATTCGTCGCATCGGTTTTGTAGCTCACCTGTTAACGCGTAATAATGTAATCGTCTTAGTATCTGTTATTGCACCATACCAAAACATCAGAGAAGAGGTGCGGCAGATGATTGAGAACTTTGTTGAGGTTTATGTCAATGCACCGTTAGAGGTTTGTGAACAACGGGATGTAAAGTATCTATATAAAAAGGCAAGAGCAGGTCTAATAAAGAACTTTACGGGAATTGACGACCCCTACGAGCCGCCATCTAACCCTGAAGTCGAATGCAGGACAGACCAAGAATCTGTTACAGAGAGCGTAAAAAAGGTTTTGGACAAGTTAGAAATGTTAGGTTACTTTGTACAGTAACTTATGTGAAGCGTAGCGGCTTCCCTCCGGGAAGCCGCTCTGTAATTTAGGGTGTGTTACGCCGTAGGCTAACGCTCATAGAATTGTTGCCAATGCGTTATGTTGCGCAACAACACATCCTACTATTCAGGGCGAACGCATCTTAATTGCTAAAAATGCTTCTCTTTTTGGGGTAAGGAGTATTTCTTAAAGTACTCAATTGGAGAATAGGCATCATTTTGTAGGAAACACCGTGAAGCAATATATAAAAGAGACTATTCATCAAATTATTCACCTTCAAGCTACGCAATGCTATCGAGAAGCTGAAACTTTGTGTTGTTCGCTACTCATGGAGCTACCAAAAGACGATAATAACTTATCAATACGGGTGAGTCTGCAAAACCGTTTAAGGAGAGCGATTTTTTTCGGGGGAGATGGGCAAGAATTAACCAAGGGGTTTAAAGATTAATCATCTCAAAGTCCTTAGTTTTAAAAAAATTAAACATACATCGCTTTTACGTTGCCGACTTACTTATGAGAGGATGTCTATGAAAGTATAAAAGACTCCACCCACTAGGGGATGTAATTTTTGGGCATGGGGAACAGGGCATTGGGCATGGAGAAGAAGTTACCAATGCCCCATGCCCGATGCCCCAAGCGGCGGGGCGGCTATCCTTCTCCACCCATGAAGGGATGGAGTTTCCCGCCGCTTTCTATGAATTGGTATATTTTGTCATTTTGAGTGGAGAAAGCGGAATAAAGAATCTAAAATTAAGCCGTTAATCAGAGATGCTTTACATTCACATTATTCAAAGCTACTTTCTTTACTTAACTAAATGAAACATACTTCATTACGTGCAATGTAATCAATGCTTTTTGTTGCATTATATTCGTGCATTTTATACAAGAATGGATTTAAATAACTTACGCATCTTCATCGAAGTCGCTCGTAGCGGTAGCTTTGCTGCTGTGGCCCGGAACCGCAATATAGACCCGTCGTCCGTATCGCGAGCAATTGCTGCTCTCGAACACGAGTTGGGCTTACGCCTATTCCAGCGCTCGACACGGCGCATAGCCCTGTCGGAAGCCGGAAATCTCTACTTCGGTCGCATTGAGGCATTAGTTGATGAGCTAGACCATGCGCGTGATGAAGCTCTTGCAGTTAGTGCTAGTCCTGTGGGGACATTGCGCCTCACAGCCTCAGTGGCGTTTGGTCATCAGTGCATTGTGCCATTGCTTCCAGAATTCCGGGCGTTATTTCCGGATCTCAAACTTGAACTTTTGTTATCGGACACGATCCTCGATCTAGTGTCCGAACGCATAGACCTGGCGGTTCGTCTCGGACCAAGTATTGATATTGGTATGTTTGGCATCAAGTTATTCAACACACGCTACCGGGTGTGCGTCAGCCCCACTTACCTGAAGCAAGCGCAACCTTTACATGTCCCAGATGACCTGAGAAATCACAAATGCCTGCTTTTTACCTTACCAAACTTCCGATCGCGCTGGTTGTTTCGCGATCGCGATGGCATGGTGAACGAAGTACCTATCGACGGAGACGTGGTGATCTCGAACGCTCTCACGCTTCGCGATTGTGCGATCGCAGGTATGGGACCGGTGCTGCTGGCTAATTGGCTAATTGACAAAGATATCACCCAAGGACAACTGATTGACGTGTTTCCAAACTATTATGTGACCGCTACGGACTTTGAAACAGCCGTGTGGCTTCTGTATCCTAGCCGCGTCTACCTGCCAAACAAGGTGCGGACAATGGTCAATTTTCTGAGGCGAAAGTATCAGAACTGAGCCTTCATCGCCGCCTAAAAGGGCATACGTCACTGCATCCTGGAAAATTCCTATTTTTATCCCTCTTGACAGGGCTAGAAAACCTGACTTGACAATGGTTCATTATCTGGCTCAAGTCTACAGCTTTTTCTAACGGTCATTGACTATCCCCAGAAATGAACAAAACTTGACTTTTCAAGTAGATAATAAAATCGTATAACTTCTCATGTTTTAATTAAGATTATCATATACTAAATAGGTGAGCTAACCCTGCGTCAGTACATTAAGTTTATCTTAACTAAACAATAATAAATTAATATTTAATTAATAATCTAAATTTTACAATTAAGAACTACTGTAAATTTGTTGGAGAAAGCAACAAAAGTATAAAGAGCCGCACCCAAATCAATGACAAAATTATGATTCCAGTCGTGGTAATATTATCTTTCTACCGACATCTATAGGACTAGTATTTGATTTTTGAAAAAGCTCCCATCTGTTCTGTGTTATTCTTAGGCTTGTTTCCCGCCTGTTATTGAACCTAGTAGTTTGCTAATCAAATTTTGCCTGCCCAGCAAGGCATGTTTGCATTACTTACCAAATCAGCACTTTTAGCTTCAATCACCTAGCTAGCAAAGTTGCCTTGGTAGACCGCTAGGGGTACATCTAAGATTGTTTGAATTTCTTGATCCGAATGGTTTTGATAAACCAGCTTAACTACTAGTGCATTTTTCACCTCACACACATCTAGGTGAAAAGTAGTAAATTCTTGTAGTTCTGCGTTAGCGTTCGCGGAGCTTTCTAGAGGAAAGATATCGCCTGTAGGGTTATTTTCTTTGGGAGCGTCGCGGCTTTAAAATGCTGTTTTATCATTGTTTGCGGTCAGACATAATTACCCTTCTGTGAGATTCAAGAAAGCTTTTTCAAAAATTAAATAAAGAATCCTAATAAGTGAGGATTTTATCCATCACATCTTTTGCATTTCTCCAACTAACTATTATCTACCACTAAAAAAGTACAACCTCATGGCAGACTCTCAGGTCAGGTTAGGTACCGTCTCCAACTTTGTTTCGTTATTCGTAAAAAGTACGGCAGTTGCATCTGTGCTAAGTGCTGCGGTGATCCCAGCAAGTTATGCTCAATTCACACAGGCACGCCCAGACATCCAAATCGAATTTGGTGAAATTTTCCGAAAACCTACACTATTAGGTGCAGATGTTAAGCGCGGTCGATTTGACGTTGTTATTACTAATCGTGGAACAGCAGTTTATCAAGGCCCGTTAAATCTCAATGTCTACGTATCACCGGACGCAATCCTTGATAAGAACCCCCTGAGTACTCCTAAAACCGTCACTCAAGTATCAACGTTGGGTACTACCATCAACGAGCCTCTAGTGGGTACAGATGAGATCCTGGGAACCAAAACAATTCCATCTGTGAACTTGCTTCCTGGTGCTTCTACAACTGTTACCGTAAACCTTGGTCAGGCTAACTTTGTTCAACCGAGTGTTGTAGCACCAGGTGCTTACCATCTCATTGCTGAAGTTGATACCACCATTCCTCAGGCCACTCAAGACAAAAAAGTTATTGAGAAGTTGGTGAATTCTGGTGACCCTGTAATTGTTTGGAATGCAACCCTGCTAAATGCCATCTTGGCGACAGGAATTCAACGTGAAAATGGCGTGATTTTAGCTAGAGGTGGTACTCCGCCACCAGTAGCGACACGCAGTCAGGCGATCGTTCACGTGTCAGTCTATGATGCTGTCAACTCGATCCAACGGATTGGTTCACCTTATGCTGTGACAGTGACTCCCGCTAGTCTTGGACTGAGTGGTGGTGCCAACGCGCGCGCCGCCGCTAACCAAGCAGCTTATACAGCGCTCATAAATCTCTTCCCAGATCCACAACTCAGACCTGTATTTGACCGACAGCTCGCAACCTCTTTGGCACTAATACCAGATGGTAGAGCTAAAGATAATGGTAGAGCCGTAGGAAGAGAGGTTGCTAATCAAATACTAAACTTGCGGAGCAATGATGGTTTAGCTCAAGCATTGCAGTCGGTTTACACAGGCGGAAGTTTAGCGGGTGAATGGCAACCATCTTTCCCCGATTTTTCAGCAGCAGCATTGCCAGGCTGGGGCTCAGTTACCCCATTTTCATCTAACGTACCCCCTCGCGACCCACTTAATCCTCAGGTTCGCCTACAACAGTTTGGACTAACTGGCCCCGCACCATTTGGTAGCCAACAGTTCATAGATGAAGAAAATCTTGTCCGACAAGTAGGTGCTTTCCGCAATACTAGCGTTACGACAATTACGCGTACTTCCGACCAAACTAAAACGGCTATCTTCTGGGCTTTAGATCGTGCAAACACATTTAGACCACCCGGTCAGTGGAACCAGTACGCGCAACAAATCTCTTTGAATAAGGGGGCTACATTAGCTCAGAACGCCCTTTTATTTGCTCAGTTGAACGTGGCACAGGCTGATGTCGGTATTCTAACTTGGGATTCCAAATTCTTTTACAATCAATTGCGACCGATTCAGGCAATCCGCCAAGACCAACCTACCTTCAGATCCCGAACTGTTCGCGATACTACCTGGCTGCCATTGATCTCGTATCATGATCCTCAACGGTTCTTTGACATCCCCTTAACCCCACCGTTTCCAGACTACAACTCTGGACACGCTGCATTTGGTGCAGCAGCAGGACAAGTGTTGATTAATTTCTTCGGTGACAACACAATTTTCTCCGTTCCTTCCCAAGACTTACCAGGCGTGGCTCTCACTTTCAACACCATTAGTACGGCGGTAGAGGCTAATGCTGCTAGCCGCATTTTCGGTGGGGTTCACGTCCCAGTTGCAGCAGTAGTTGATATACCAGTAACCAGATCCAGCAGCGAATCTCTAACCACAGAATCAGAAGCTTCTACTACAGAGACAGAAGTATTGACCACCACTACTGCTGAGGGTAGTACTTCTTCTACTACAGAGAAAGAACTATTTACCGTCAATACCACTGAGGGTGGTGTTCTGCTAAATATGGAAAACGATCCCGAAGTTCAGTTAGGTAAAAACGTAGCTGGCCTCGTGATTAACTCATTCGGAAACTAGTGGTTTGTTAAAAGCTAAACCACATCCAAATTCTCCATAAACAGAACTGGATTTGGTAGCGATTTAGCTAGGTTGGCGTTAAAAAATCAAAATATCGAAAAATAAGCTCAGGTTGTTTGCTGATTTTACGTTTCGTGAAGTTGATTTTTTAACGCAGACTTGCTAAAAATTTCCAGGATGAAGTCGTGAAATGACTTCTACCAGACTGACACTTCTTCATTCCATAGAATTAACAAATTTCCAAAACCGCTCTATAGATTTGAGTTAAAGAGAGTGAGCAGGTTGAACGATCGGGATAATATTGCCTGAAAAATTTATAACTAAGGCATTATGAAAATTTTCTGTGAAATTAAACCAATGCATCAATTATTATGAAACTCAAATCAATTAACATAAAAACCAAAACCGGTTTAGCAGGCATTATATTTTCTATACTTCTTGGTACAAGTAGTATTTCATTGGTTTCGTCGGGTAACTCTACAGATAAATCACTTGTAGACAATGAACAGACGCGTACTTTTAACACTAATTCAGTGTGGGTTTATGCAGTCGCAATTAGTCCCGATAATCAAAAGCTTGTTACAGGAAACTATGATAAAAGTATCAAGGTTTGGAATTTGAAAACTGGTGAATTAATTCACACACTCCGGGGACATGGAAACTCCGTGGAATCTGTTGCAATTAGCCCTGATGGTGAAATTTTAGCTAGTGGCAGTTGGGATTCCCAGGTTAAATTGTGGAATTTGAAAACAGGTGAACTAATCCGCACTTTATCTGGACATACAAATGATGTTAAAGCAGTCACGTTTAGCCCAGATGGTAAAACTTTAGCTAGTGCTGGCTGGGACAAAAAAGTCAACCTCTGGAGTGTAGAGACTGGTGAATTATTGCAGACTTTCAGTCAATCAAAACCAGTGAGAACTGTTGCCATTAGTCCCGATGGTCAAACTTTAGCTAGTGGCGACGAAGGTGGAGAAATTATGCTTTGGCAGATAAGTACTGGCCAATTAAAAATACCTTTAGCAGCTCATAACCAACGAATTTGGTCTATAGCCTTTAGTCCTGATGGACGTTCTCTAGCTAGTGGTAGTTCTGACCGCATGATTAAATTATGGGACTTGCAAAATGGGCAGTTGCGCCACGTAATGAAAGAGCATAATAGAGCAGTTCATTCCGTAGCTTTCAGTCCTAAGGGAGAGACTTTAGCTAGTGGTAGTTATGACAGAAAAATTAAGTTGTGGAATACACAAACAGGACAGCTAATTGATCAACTTAAGGGTCATGACAAGGCTATTTGGTCTATAGCTTTTAGTTCAGATGGACAGATTCTTGCTAGTGGTAGTTCTGATGAAACTGTGAAAATTTGGCTCAACCCTGCCAATTGAGACGGATAATTTGAACCAAATTTTGTCTTGTTTGAAAGAGGCCACAGTGATTTCATTTAGTCCCCAAGACCATAGCCAGATATTTTGCATCGGTTCCATATCCCGCCAAGAAATTTATTTCTTGGCGAGATGACAGTTTTTCATGCTGGTGCAAGATATAGGTTTAAATCTCAGAAACAATTAGTGTAAAAAATACACGAAATTCATTCATAAATTGGTATTTATTGCTTCTTTGACATCAAGTATAGTTAAGTCGTGTTGATAACAGTACCTAACTTCACTCTCCCTAATGCCAAAGAGCAGGCTGTTCAAATTCAAACGCTACTGACTCAAAACAAAAAACCCATGACTAATAGACACACACACTTGAGCAAACTCGGCAAAAATGTTCTGGCAGGTATGTTTGCATCATTGTCTACTTTAATCAGTTTTTCAGCAGTAAATGCTGCAACCTTAAGGGTGACAGTGGAAAACATAGCACCACAGCAGGGCAACTTTTTTAGCAGTTTATGGGTTGGTTTCCATGATGGGAATTTTGATTTCTTTGATATTGGTCAACCACCAAACTTAGCTCTTGAGCGTTTAGCAGAAGATGCAGACTTTCGTGAAATTAGCAGTTTGTTTAACAGCAGTAGTGCTGGTTCGGTTGACGGGATAGTCTTTGGCCCGACAGGCCCAGTACGAGATTTTTTCCCTGGAGACAGCGCATCAGCAACTTTTACAGTAGATGGATCTCTCGCCAACAGCCGTTATTTTAGCTATGGTGCGATGATTTTACCTAGCAATGATGCTTTCTTTGGTAATGATAATCCTCTTGCTTACAGAATATTTGATGACGCAGGTAAATTTATTCCTACTAGCTTTGTTGTTCTTGGTGCTGATGTTTTGGATGCTGGTTCAGAAGTCAACGACGAAGATAGATTTAATGCTATTGGTGTGGGACCGACACCGTTTGATGATCTTCAACTCAACACAGGTATTGATGAAAATGGAGTTGTGACAGTACATCCAGGTTTTATTCCTGGAGGTAATATTTTAGGCGATCCTAATTTTGCTAATGCTGACTTTAAAGTTCCTGGTTATCAAGTTGCCAGAATTACAATTACCCAAGTTCCTGAGCCAAATACGTTGATAGGAATATTGTTTTTGGGTAGCTTGTTCTTTGTACATCGTCAGAAAGGTCAAAAAGTAGGAAGCAGTACCAAAATGTAAGGTGCTAAAAATCAGGGAAATAAATCATTTATTTCTAGGTCTGATGTCATCTTGAAATAGGTGATTTATTACTCGTCTAATTATTTAATGGGAAATTAAGCTAACTCTGGGAATCAGGCGATCGCTAGTGACACAGTTTCTAACTCAGTAAGTGAAATTTAATGGCAAATATGATGTATACAGCATGGTTTTCTAATTCTATTTCGCCGGCTAACTTACTAGGTATTTTGGCAGTAATTAGTTACATCTTGACATTACTTCCAACCTCTTTAAGAGTAGTTTTTCCTGCACTCAAAAAGGCGAAGCTTCCCATCGAATTATTGAAAAATCGCCGCCAATTAGGTATTTTATCCTTTTTGTTAGCTTTTGGTCATGCTTGGCTGTTGGTAATCAAAAGAAATTTTGATTTCTTCGATTTGAGTACCTATAGAGTATATGTGCATGGCTCGGCAACATTTATTATTTTCACACTACTAGCAGTCACTTCTAATGACTGGTGTGTCAAAAAAATGAAGAAAAACTGGCAACAGTTGCATCAGTTAACGTATTTAGCAATGTTTTTACTGTTTTGGCATATTAATGACAAAATGTATGGACATTGGAATTTTGCCACTCCTTTGACAATTATTGGTATGACAACAATCATCATTTTATTCTTAAGAAGATGGTGGCTGGAGCGGCAAGTGAAAAAACCTCAAAAAGTTAAGGAACAACAATTATTAGGATAGAATAATTGAATTATCAAAGTTCTTCTCAATAAAGACTTGTTTTCATGTTTTTTAACTAGCGCTAATTTGTTAGTTCGCTAGTAATTTAGGTGCCTGCTATTGCCAAGTTTTAACACCTCATAAATAGCGGGGGATTTTGACAATCTCAATGCACAGAGGCTTGAGCGCACCTTTGGTACCAAGATCGTTAAACTGTTGGTAGAATCATTCTTATTCAGAGGAGAAAATATGGATCTTAAACTTTACGATTTAGCTGGAGCCAAGGATGATTGCCGTTTTAGTCCGCCTTGTTGGCAAGTCAAAATGGCTTTAAAGCACAAAGGACTTGATGCTCAAGAAATTCCTTGGCGGTTTACAGAGAAAGAGGCGATCGCTTTTTCCGGACAGGGTAAGGTTCCTGTTTTGGTTGATGGTGACAACACGATAGTTGATAGTTGGGAAATTGTGCGTTACTTGGAAACGGCTTATGCCGATCATCCCAGTTTATTTGGTGGACAAGCCAGTGAATCAGGTGCTTTATTCATGAAGTTTTGGTGTGTACAAACCATCACACCAATTATTTTGCGGATTATTCTTCTAGATTTATTTCAGCATTTACATGAAAAGGACAAAGCATACTTTCGCGAGAGTCGAGAGAAATTTTTGGGGATGACACTGGAAGAATTTGCAACGCCGGATGATGCGACTATTACTGCTTTGCGAACAGCTTTATCTCCTCTCAGAGAAGTTCTCAAACGTCAACCCTATTTAGGCGGTGATAGTCCTTATTTCGCCGACTATATTGTATTTGCACCATTTCAATGGGCAAGGGCAGTTAGTCCCATCCAATTGCTCGCCAAAGATGATCTAATTTATGCTTGGCGCGAACGCTTGCTGGATGCTTTCGATGGTTATGCTCGCAATTCATTTGGTTACTCAACCTAAACATTCAGCGTTGCATATTTGCAGGATGAATTGAGCTTGTTAATCAAAGCTAAAGGTATATTCTTAGTACTTAGTCGCTCATAGAGAAACCCCCAAGTTCGAGATTGCTGCCTAGGGCGTGTTTTCACAGTCAAAAAGTAGTGGCGTGTCTAGTCTAAAATTAGACGCGCTAGTTAGGTTGGGTTGTTCGCGTCAGCGTTGCGGAGCAATGGAACGTAGACGCCTTTGGCGGCTCCCGCAGGGTAACCCAACTTTGCCTTACATTTGGTTTGTTTCGTTGGGTTGCGCTGCGTTTAACCCAACCTAGCTTTTAGTGCAATAAAATTCATGCGATTAATCAGCAACGCCAAAAATTCATAGTTAGTACGAAAAAAATTCACAGGAGAAATAGTATGAGCAAAGTTGCATTACTGGGAACGGGTGCAATGGGATTTCGTGTAGCACAAAATCTTCTTAGTGCTAACCATCAGGTTTTTGTTTACAACCGCACGGCGGATAAAGCGATACCCTTGCTGGATAAAGGAGCTGTTTGGGCAGCAACGCCCAAAGAAGCAGCCGAGTCAGCTGACATCGTGATTAGTATGGTCACTGATGACGATGCGTCACGAGCAATCTGGCTTGACCCAGAAAAGGGTGCAGCGATGGGACTTAGCAAAGATGCAATTGTAATTGAGTCAAGCACCTTAACTGTTGACTGGACAAAAGAACTAGCAGGAAACATTGAAAGCCGTGGGATAGCCTTTCTTGATGCTCCCGTCATTGGCTCTCGTCCACAAGCAGATGCGGGTAAGCTCATTTATGTGGTTGGGGGAAGTATAGAGACTTTAACATTAGCCCAAGATGTCCTCTATGCTGCCGGAGCCGCAGCTATCCATGTTGGCCCTATTGGTCAAGGAATGGCAATGAAACTTGCAGTCAATGCGCTTTTTGGTATTCAGGTGGCCGCATTAGCAGAAATTTTGGGAATGCTGAATAAGCAGGGGATTGACCCAGCAAAAGCGATGGAATGCCTCGGTGATATGCCTGTGATGAGTCCAGCAGCTAAAGGTGTAGGAAACCTAATGTTGATGAACAACCATGCACCGATGTTCCCGATTAATTTGGTGGAGAAAGATTTCCGCTATATTACTCAAACAGCGCAAACTGTTGCGGCTGCAACTCCGGCATCTAATGCTATTCACGGCATTTACTTGGAAGCGATCGCCAAAGGATATGGAAAAGATAATATTACAGGTGTTGCTCAACTTTTCATCTAAACGTCTCGGTTGGTGAAACCATAAAAGCTGACAGACAACATCCACATTTTTACACCATATTCAACCTGCGGGAAAACGCGGCAATGAAATTTTCCCAGTGATATAGCAAAGTGCTGAGTGCTGAGTAGGAGTTTCTTCCCCGGCTCCTCTGCTCCCCTGCTCCCTTGCTGCCTCAACAATTTTCCCTTTTCTTAGTGCCATTCACATATAGCCTTTCTGTTCCCTGTCCCCTATCACCTGTGTTTCTTGAAAGTAGATAAAATCAATCCTGTAAAATTGTCTTTGAGACAATCCTAGTTTTTTTCAGGTCTGCTGGGGAAAGTTCTTCTCCAGCTTGTAGGCGAGTAGCTGAACTTTGCAACACTGTTGCTGCACCTTGATCTCCTATTTGTAAGGCGGTGTTGGCAGCACTTTGTAACATTGTCACGGCACCAGTGCGATCGCCTTGGTGTAATTTTGCCTCTGCTAACTGAGTTTGGCGATACTTAGCTAATGCCAAAATAGACTGTTGCACATGGGGATTGAACGCAGGTTGATAAGTCTGTACCACATTTGCATATATGGGCACCATTGGGGAAACCAAATCCTGTTGGTTTACAGATGGATCATCGTAGCGAATTTGTACATGTCCAATCACCTGTTTACCTGCTGGTAATTGCCCCAGATAAATATTAGCCAAAACCACCCGTTCCATATCCTGCATCAAATCGCCCAAGCGCACAGCAAAGCCTCCATGCGGTTCTGATTGCACTGGTAACTCAATCGTATCTGGGGCAACTTGGGCAATGGGTTTGAGTTCTGCTAGTCGGACATGAGGAACCAAAGATAGCAGCAAATGGGCATTAGTTAGCCTTACAGACTGAATGCGCCGCAACAAATGGCGAAATTGATCTAATGCTTGTTCAGGGCGCTCAATATAGCCTAAAGTACCACCACCAGCATCAACAATTTTTTCCAACAAATTCTGGTTCCAGTCATTACCAAAACCAAGCGCGTTGATAGTCAAGTTAATTTTAGTAGCCTTGTGCGCCAGTTCCAGACAACGCTTATTGTCATCTGAGCCAATTTCTAACTTCCAAATTCGCAAACTGCTTTCACCATGACCATCAGTGAGTAAAAAAGCCTGAGAAACAGCTCCTTTTGTCCCCTTCATGAGTTCTGTGATTCCCAGTTGCAAACCCTCAGCAATTGCCGTTCCACCGCTAGCTTTGAGTTTCTTTTTGATTTGAGCTTTAATGCTGACAGAATCTTGGACTGCTTGGTTAGGGATAATCACTTCAGCAGCACCAGCAAAGGCTACAACCGAGATGCGATCGCCTGGCTGTAGCCGATCCAATAATTGCTCTACGGCCTGGATGACAGTCGCGATGGATTTACCATGCATAGAACCACTTTTATCCAAAATTAGGCATAAGTTGAGTGGTAAATGCTGGTCAAATTCACCAGCGATCGCGGAAATGGAAATTGCCAGTTGACGCTGGTTACTCAATTGAGCTGCATCAACATTAGTATCATTTAGGGCACAGAGCAATTGAACTTTCATGAAAGAGGGGTATCTTGCAACACAGTTTTTGAGACAATCCTGGTTTTCTTGCGATCGCTATCCGATAACTCTCCGCCAGATTGGAGTTGAGTCGCAGAAGTTTGTAATACCGTTGCTGCACCTTGATCTCCCATTTGCAAAGCCGTTTTAGCCGCAGTTTGCAGCATTGTCGCTGCACCAGTGCGATCGCCCTGTTGCAACTTCGCCTCAGCTAACTGAGTTTGGCGATACTTGGCTAATGCCAAAATCGACTGTTGCACACGGGGATTGATCTCTGGTTGATAAACCCCAGTGACATTGGCATAAACTGGGATATTAGCAGTAAATAACCCCAGATGATTTTGTGCAGGGTCATCATAACGGACTTGTACATTAGCGATCGCCTGTTTACCTTCTGGCAACTGTCCCAGATAAATATTAGCTAAAATTACCCGTTCTGCATCTTTCATTAAATCTCCCAAGCGGACAGCAAAGCGTCCATCTGCTTCTTGCTGCATGGGTAACTCAATTGTGTCTGGGGAAACTTGAGCAATAGGTTTGAGTTCTGCTAACCGGATATTAGGCATCAAAGACAATAGCAAATAAGCATTAGTCAATCCCACCGTTTGAATGCGGTTGAACAGGCGATTAAATTCATCTATTGCCTGATCCGGTCGTTGAATGTAAGACAACGTACCCAAACCCGCATCAGCAATTTTTTCTAAAACATCTTGGTTCCACTTATCGCCAAATCCCAAGGTGTTCAAAGTCAAATTGTAACCAGTAGCCAGTTGAGCAAACTTTAAACAACGTTGATTATCACCGTGTTCATTTTCACCATCAGTTAACAAAAAAGCTTGAGAAACAGTTTCTTTTTTCCCCTTTGCTAACTCCTCAATACCCAAACGCAAACCTTCATCAATTGCCGTACCACCATCAGCAGCTAAACGATTAATTTGCTTTTTGATATGTTCGGGATCTTCAATAAATTGATTCGGTACCAAGACCTTAGCACGGTGATCAAAAGCGACAACACTCAGGCGATCGCCAGGCTTGAGCTTATCAACTAAATTAGTGGCTGCTTTTTTGACAGTTTCTAAAGGTCGGCCATTCATCGAACCACTATGGTCGAGAATTAAGCATAAATTCAGTGGCACATTCCGGTCTTGAACTTCCGCGATCGCGGAAATCGAAATTGCTAACTGACGTTGACTACTCGGTTGACGCGCGTCCAAATTAGCATCATTGAGGATAGGCTGCAAATTGACCTTCATAACCCAAAATTCCTAGTTCAGGATATATATATAAATAACTTCAAAGCGCCAAATCAGCACAACGGAAAAATTAGGGAACAGATGACAGGTGACAGGTGACAGAGAGATTGCTCCTTTGCTCCTTTGCCCCATTTCCTTGAATTAGCGAGAAATCCACACTTGATGTGAGCTAGCATCGCGCTAGGATGTATTACAGTTAACGGCATACTTTCAGGCGATCAGTTGCTATGGACATTTCCCCCATCAAGGCTGTTCAAGCCCCATATTACGGTGATAACTTCTACCGGACACCACCGCCAGATTTACCTTCCTTATTGTTGAAAGAACGAATTGTCTATCTGGGAATGCCACTGGTGCCTGCGGTCACGGAATTAATCATCGCCGAATTGCTGTATTTGCAGTCCGACGATCCGGAGAAGCCGATAAAAATCTACATTAACTCGACTGGTACTTCCGGTTATAGTGGCGAACCTATTGGCTTTGAAACCGAAGCCTTCGCCATTTATGACACAATGAAATATATCAAGCCCCCCATTCACACTATTTGTATTGGTTCAGCAATGGGTATGGCAGCAATGCTACTCAGTGCTGGCACAAAAGGTTGCCGCGCCAGTTTGCCCCACTCTTCTATTATCCTGCACCAGCCTAAGAGCTACGCCCAAGGTCAAGCAACGGATATTCAAATTCGGGCAAGGGAAGTTTTGGTAAATAAAGTGTCTATGGTTGATATTCTGTCTCACACCACCGGACAGCCACCAGAAAAAGTTACCAAAGATATGGATCGTCTCTTCTACATGACTCCCTATCAAGCTCAGGAATACGGTTTGATTGACCGAGTTTTTGAAAAAGAAGAACTGGCCAATCCCCCACTACCAGCGAGTGTGCTTTAGTGAGTGCTGAGTGCTGAGTGCTAAGTGCTGAGTGCTGAGAAGCCAGTGCAGTCTTGGGGTCTCCCCCGCCGCAGGATGCGCGCAGCGCTGTAGTGGAGCATCTGGCGTTGCTGAGTTAAGAACTTGCTCACAATTCCCCAATTAATTATCAAGTGGAGTAACGAAAATGCCTATAGGCGTTCCTAAAGTTCCTTACCGGATGCCCGGAGGACAATATACAGATTGGATTAGCATTTACGATCGCCTTTATCGCGAACGGATTATTTTCCTGGGGCGAGATGTTGATGATGAAATTGCTAATCAAATTATTGCCGTAATGCTGTATCTGGACTCAGATGATCCAGGTAAGGATATTTATTTATACATCAATTCCCCTGGTGGTATGGTCACTTCCGGCATGGCGATTTTTGACACCATGCAACACATCAAATCAGATGTGGTCACAATTTGCGTCGGTTTAGCCGCCTCAATGGGTTCATTTTTGCTGGCAGCTGGCACCAAAGGTAAACGGATGGCATTGCCTCATTCTCGGATTATGATTCACCAGCCTTCTGGTGGTACCCGTGGGCAAGCAAGCGATATCGAAATCGAAGCCAGAGAAATTCTCCGGATTCGTAACCAGCTCAATGGCATTTATGCTGAAAAGACTGGTCAGCCTATAGCCAAAATTGAAAAAGACATGGATCGCGACTTCTTCATGTCTGCTGCTGAAGCCAAAGAATACGGTTTAATTGACCGTGTGATTGAAGAACGGCCCTAGGAGTAGGAGGACAAGGGGACAAGGAGACAAGGAAATTTCCCCCATCTCCCCATCCCCCATTCCCAAAAACCGTCTAGTTTGAACTAAAAATTAGAAGATTAGTCTTTATAATTAAAACCTTAAGGCTGGAAGCTAAAAGCTGAAAGCTAAATATTCGATAGCTGATAGATCAAGATGGATCTTGGAGATTGCTACCGTTTATTGGGTTTAAGGTCGGGAGCCTCTTTTGCTGATGTCAAAGCGTCTTACAGACGACTGGCGCAGCAATACCATCCCGATATCAACCCAAGCGACACCAAAGCTAAAGATAAGTTTATTGCTTTGACAGAGGCTTACAGACTCCTTTTAACGGTAGTACCTTCAGAGGAGATAGCCCAAACGTCAAGTCAATCTTCTGTGTCTGGAAGTGATGGCATAAATGCCACCCACTCAGAAAAAGCACCAACGATAACTGTGACGGATGAAAAACCGTCCACTCAAAAGCCACCTAATATTGTAGAAATAGAACAACGACTCAAGTGGAAAACCTATGAGCAACTGCAACGGTTCTTAAAAGAAAGAAGATTTCCCCAAGCGATCGCTCTGGCGGAAGCTTTAGCCGCACGTTTACCACAAGATGCAGAGGTACGCCAATGGCAGGCGGTTGCTTATCAAATTTGGGGACGGGCGTTAATTGCCGAACATCAACTGTTGAAGGCCAGAATTTATCTCAAAAAAGCCCTAAAAACAGACCCTAACAACAAGGCTCTGTGGCTTGAGGTGCAGAGAGATTTCCAACGCTTGGAGCAGATTTTTTAAAACTCTTGAGTGCCAGTCAAAATATAACTTTATTTATTAAATAAGACTAAATCTGCCTCTCATCCTTGTTGTTGATTATTGATAATATTTTTTAATATCAACACAAGGAATTGATGGTTTCTCAAAGCAATTTTAACGTGAATTCCATGAACCTCACCCCAACCCCTCTGGGACACTCAGAGGGGCAAAATATATCCTGGTTTTAAACGAAGTCACAGGGAAGACGGAAGACGGAAGAAGTGATATTAAATAAGGAAGTTTTGAGGCGGGATGGATACTAAAATTAGGTATATTTATTGGTGTTGTCTATTTTCGTGAGGGATTATTACTTAAATGCAGCCTAAAACGGTTAATTTAAAGATGATTCAAAAAATCATAATATTAATAAATATATGTAAACTTAACTTTTTTGTTACAAAAGAGACTCAGTAAATTATATTTTATCACAGACAATTATGTTTATCAGGTTGCTTTCGTAGTAATGAACCAAATTTGCTATGTAGAGTCTGAAGAACATGAAAGGGTTGCAAAAATAAGTTGAGGATCAGCGCATGAAATTCGGAATTGATATTGGGCATAACTCTCCTCCAGATACAGGCGCAAGAGGGATAAAAATTGAGGATGTTTTAACCTTAGATGTAGGCAACAGAGTTATGTCTAAGTTAAGAGCTTTGGGGCATGAAGTAATACCATGTAAACCAGATAGGTCTAGTTCAGTCACGAATTCACTGTTTCAAAGAATCAACACGGCAAATACTAACAGGGTTGAGGTTTTTGTCTCAATACACTTTAATGCTTTTAATGGTCAAGCTAATGGTACGGAAGTATTTGCAGCTAGTGATACTGGCAGAAGAATTGCTCAACCAGTGTTAAATGAAATTGTCCGATTAGGATTTTTTAATCGTGGGGTTAAGAGTGGTTCCCACTTATACGTCCTGAGAAATACTAATATGCCTGCGATACTTGTAGAATGCTGCTTCATCGATTCACCAAGAGATATGAATATTTTTGAATCGGAAGCAACGGCTAATGCGATCGTCAAAGGCTTGACAGGTACAGTTCCTAGCGCTCCTGTGAATCCCGTTCCCGATGAAGAACTAAATACCGATACCACAGTCATCAGACTGCAAAAAGCCTTAAATCGACTAAAAATAACCGATAGAAATGGTCGCGCTTTGGTAGAAGATAACATCACAGGGCCGGCGACAAACTCTGCCACAGTAAACTTCCAAAATATTGCTGGGATTCAACCAACTGGAGTTGCAGACACAAATACATGGAATGCGATTAATCTAATTTTAGCCAAACGCATCATCAGACCTAACCATGCTGGTGGCCCAGTTGTGAGATACATACAATACCGTGTAGGGGTTGATGTTGATGGTGTTTATGGTCCCCAGACAGGGGAGGCGATTAAGAGATACCAAAGGCAAAATGGTTTACTTGCTGATGGAATTGTCGGAGGTATGACCTGGCAAAAATTAATTGGTTAGCTTGACTAGCCACGATTTCGTTCTAGCAGCAGCATCATCATTAAACTTAATAAAACCTGCTGCTCTTCGCGATCGCTGAGTTGATCGACGGCTTTGATGGTAAATTTCCTAGAGAGAAAAGTCGGAATTTTTCCAGACGCATCACAACCGTACCATCAGCTCGGCTGACTAAGTAAGTTGGATTAAACACATAACCAGTGAATATCCCCAAAACCGGGATTTCTGCAAATAAGGCATCTGCAATCTTTACCCACGGATTCTCCTCCTGGATGTTTAAGGTGGTTGTGTCGCCATCAAAGATATCATAGCGGGCACGCCACAGAGATTTTAATTGCAATGGACTGAAGTCCCTACAGACAGGACTAAAGTCCTGACTACGAGCAAACATTTTTTATTTGAGGTTCATCGAATTCACGTTTATTTAGTTTGATTAACCGGACATGATATTACGCAATTAAGAAACCTAGATACAATCTAGGTTTCCAGGTTTGGATCTGTTTCCTTATTTTAGTGAAATGGTATGACGGACAAGTAACAGAAAAACGTAGATGCGCTTAACTAAGGATAAAGACCCCTATCAGCCAGCGCCTGGGCGACTCTACCCACACCCAAGGTATAGGCTGCTAACCGTAAAGGAATTTTCCTGACCCGCGACTGCTCAATCACTTGGTGATAAGCTTGCACCATCAACCGTTCCATTTCCCGATTAACACGTTCTTCATCCCAAAATACATAAGAAAGACCTTGCACCCATTCCAAATAACTAACCACAACACCGCCAGCATTGGCCAGGATGTCTGGTAGCACAGTCACGCCATGCGCTTCGAGGAATTGGTTAGCTTCCAAAGTCACAGGCCCATTAGCTGCTTCTGCAACAATTTGCGCCTGCACTTGACTCACATTGTCCTTAGTGATTTGATTTTCCAAGGCTGCTGGTATTAAGACATCGCAAGGCAAAGTTAGTAAATCTGCATTACTAATTGGTTCTGCTTGGGGAAAACCCACAACACTCTTGCGATTTTCAGCAGCGTAGGCTTTCAATGCGGGAATATCAAGACCATCGGTAGCAAAAATTCCCCCTGAACCTGTAGAAATAGCTATGATTTTAGCCCCCAATTGATGTAACAATTCAGCTGCTGCACCCCCTACATTACCGAAACCTTGAATAACTACTCGCGTTCCCGCCACAGATTTACCTTGATCTTTGAGTGCTTCACGGACAGTAATCATCACACCTCGTCCGGTTGCCATTTCTCTTCCCCGCGAACCACCAATAGAAATCGGCTTACCAGTGACAACTCCTGGAACAGCATGACCAACGTTCACAGAATAAGTATCCATCATCCAAGCCATTTCTCTGGCAGAAGTACCCATGTCTGGTGCAGGGATATCTACGGAAGGGCCAATATCTTTAATTAACTCGCTGATATAGCGACGACTGATTCTTTCTAGTTCACCGACACTATAAATTTTTGGATTTATGGCAATACCTCCCTTAGCACCACCATAAGGTATACCTAACAATGCACACTTCCAAGTCATGAGCATTGCCAGTGCTGACACTTCCCGCAATGTCACAGCCGGATGGTAACGAATTCCTCCTTTATAGGGGCCTAAAATATCAGAGTGCTGCACCCGATGTCCGGCGAGAACCTGCACTTCTCCATTATCCAATTTCACAGGAATGGAAACGGTTACTACTTTACGGGGATGGCTAAGAATTTGCAGTACACCTTGGTCTAGTTTTAATTCTTTACCTGCCGCATCTAAGTAACTACAAGCTTGGTCAAATGGACAAATATGCGCTGGAGTAGCAGCTTCCAGTGGTTGCAGAGGCGTTGCAATCATAAAATTTCTCCTAATCACGGTATCTTCGCGCACCGGATGTTGATATGCCTAATACGCCTAGCTTATCCCTTTTTGATGAGAAAAGGAGAAATTTTGTAGTTTCTGTTACAATTTTATTTTTTCTTAGTATTTTTGAGAATCCTATGGAGAAGATGGCGATCGCATAGGGCATTGGCGATTAAGATCATTAAAGATTGAAGTAGCCTTCATGAAAAAGGGGCTAAGAACTAGGTACGCAGAGTTTTAGATAAAGACTTCAGTAGTGAAGTTTCCATGCAGACCATAGGGAATATGATGTTTGAGATGTAGTCTGGCAATGGCCTCTCTATTAAAATCACTGGCATCTAAAATAACTACGTCTGAGCGATGATGAGTAGCATCATACACCAAAGCTAGTACCCAGCCATCATCTTCTTTTTCTGCACTTGGGCGGGGGACAAAAATCGGCTCACCGATGAAACCACGGGGTGCAGCGCTCCAAAGTTGTCTTTCTCCAGATTTTAAATCAATTTTTAGTAATGCTTGTAAAGGCGCATTAACAGTTTCTTCATGAGCCGCACCTATGTATAAATACTGGTAATTGCGTCCTACACACATAGGATTTATACTAGGAAATTCGCAACAACGGCTTTCAATCATCTCCTGTTGTACTGTCTCACTTCCCCAATTAAGACGAAATCGCCACAGTTGACCAGGTGAATTAGTCTCAAAATTAACTTGCCGAAAATCGCTTTCTGGCTCCACTTCTGGTAAGGATTCATAACAAATTGAGTCAATCACAATTTCATCTCCCACCTCAAAAGCATTCGCGTGGTGAAAGACAAAGCCAGATTGAGTTTCCCAGAATTTAACTTTTGTTTGCCTAGCTTGAGAGTTACGGGGAATAACTATCACGCGAGTTGCTTGATGGGGCTGAAACTTAATACATTCTCCAGCTGCACGTATTCCTACAACTAAAGGTATGGGGTTAAAGATGACAGGATTTTGAAAGAAAATGCAGTAATTGGGAGTAATGACAAAATCGTGGATGAAACAGAAACCTGGAACACTATGAGCGTGTTTTCTGATAATTTCACCTGCGAGATTTAGCTCAAAAATAGTAATTGTTGTAGATAACCCCGGTTTAATTGAGAAATTAACCAAACAAGGTGCGCCTTCATCTTGGTTGGAACTAGGGTCAAACCGTGGATGCGCGCTGAAAGCTTCACCTGCTGATAAAACACCGTTAAAATATTCTTTCCCTAGGGTTTCCAAAGTATGAGGATCAAGTTGATGAGGTTCAGCTGCTTCCCATAATGCCAAGAGTTTACCACCCCAATAAATTACATTGGTGTTGGCAATATTTTTGATTTTAAGGTCGAATATATTAGCTAACCAACCCCCAGGTTTTTGTGTTCCAAACACACCCCGATGCAAGATTTTACCAGCTTTTTGTTCGGCTACATATCCTTCAGTGCGGACAAAGCGGTTGCGGTAATGGGCGCGGCCATTCACAAAGCTGATGCGGCTAATCATACCATCACCATCAAAGGGATGATGAATGGGTTGTCCATTGATATCGAGTAAACCGGGGCCATTTCTAAATAACGTACCTTGTAGTTCTGGGGGAATTTGCCCTTCTATATCATCAATCCAATAATCAAATTCTTGGGTAAGGGATTGATATCCTCCCTGCCAATCTTCACGGGTGTAGGATTTTTCTGGAATTGCACGTTTTTCTGGTTTTAAACTCTGCATATATTTATTTATATTATTCATGAAAAAATTGGCGTTGCTGATTGAAAGACAGTAGTTCTGAGTCCGAGTAATTTTAATTTTTTCACTCAGCACTCAGAACTCAGTTCTCAGCACTTCTTTTGTGATTCAAATGCTTCTGAGTCTGATTCTCTCAGCATCAATTCCGACATTAAATCAGGTAAAAATGTTTGTTCTTCATCGTTCGCTGGTTGTAATATCGGTGTCTCAGCTTGCGGGTCGTTAGCTGGTAGCCAATTAATAAATGGCAGTGGTAACAGTGTGCTGAGGTTAGTAATAATCACTAATAACCACAGTGACTCAAAGTTAGTTTCGGTGATTCCCAACCAATGCATGATTATAGCCCCAAATTCATAGGAAACCATTGCTGCTAGGTTCGATACCGACATCAATAAGGCAAATAATGTGGCTTCTACTCCTGGGGGACACAATCTTGCTGCTAGTACCAAAACTGGCATATAGGCAATTTGCCCCATAACGGTGAGGATGAGACTGTCGCCTAAACTAAACCAGTGGTCATCTATACCCAAAACTCGGTTTGTGTGAGTTACCAGCAGCAGCATTGTCATTCCCAAAATGGCTGAGAGGACTGTACTCCAAGCAAAAATCACGCGAAAGGAAACACTTTTAAGGAACCGTTGAAAAATCCAAATACCGATTAATGAAGCACCACTGGTAACTAGCCGCACCCTACCTAAAAATTCTGGTTGAAAGTGGAGTTCGTTGGTGCTGAAGAAGAAAAAGGCTGCATCGGCTGTTGGGGTGGCTAGCCAGACAAATACAAATGCTGTGGGTAGCCAAATTGCTTTTTGAGTAATGGCTTGGCGTAGTTGCTTGATTTGATGCTTGGTGCTGAGGGAATTTTGACTATGACTATCTGGGGAATTTTTGTTGACCGGGGTTTCGGCAATTAACCAAGCTACAGCTGAGACAATCAGAGGAAATGAAGCGGTAATCCAAAATACAGTGCGGGTGGTGAAATGTTCAAGAAGTAACCCACTAAAATAGGCTGTAAGTAAGCCTCCCAGTGCAGAAGCACCCCAGCACAAAGATTGTAGCGAACCCGCATCTGCTTGGGATTCTACTCTGGCTCGTTCGACAACTAGGGAATCAACGATGACATCGCTGACAGCAACGGAGAGGGAACCGAGAGCGATCGCTAGCGTAGCCGCCCAGCTAGTATGAACTATAGTTGCTAAACTTACCCAAGAAATAGCTCCTAGTATCCCAGATAGTACCAAATATGGTCTTCGACGGTAACCGAATATGGGCAAGCCATCGGAGATAAAGCCAAACACCGGCTTGATAATCCAAGGTAAGGCGACAATTCCCAATAGCGCCGAAACCTGAGCCGGACTCAGTAATAATTCATCTTTGAGAAAAAAGCTGACTGCTAGACGCGCCAGCCCTAAAATGCCTTGGACGAAGTAGACAGTAAGAATGGCAATTAATTCAGCACTGGGTTCATGGCCGAAGAATATCTTGCTTTTCACTGAGTCTTTGACCTTGGACAAGCCGGGGGTGTCAATCAGCATTTGATAAATATTTTTTAAGTTTTATCTACTTTTCTATCATATCGATTTCTCTTAATCACGGAGTGGTTCGTCCACTTGCTTAGGTAACCAGGCTCGTTGGTCTCCTGATTTAAAGGGACTGGTTGAGTTAACGAAGTCAGAGGGAAGAAGAAAGAAGACTTCTTGCTTCTTTCTTCTTGCCAAATGAGTTTAAATCCCCCACCAAATCATAGATGTGGTGGTCTGCAATTGGTGGTGGGTTTCAATCCCCACTTCGACAAGCTCAGTGACCACCACCAATTTTCCTTCTTCCTTCTTTAAGTACTTGGTACCAGCAAAGCGAATTGTGGGTGGTCTTTTCACTCAGCACTCTTGATGATTGATTATACTCATTGCTTCCATAATTTGCTCAAACTGAAAGTTATGAGCTAAATCTGTTAAATAGTTATTTAGCACTGCATTTTCTACAGGAATTTGCTCCAGTAATCGTAAAATTAAGTCATCGCTGCATTGAGCCGCAGCATTATATACTTTTGCTACCCAATCATCTGACATTTGAGATACCAAAAGAAGTAACTCATCGGTTGTCAAAATTTGTTTTTTGGTTGGAATTATTGAGTCTAATATGGGGTGAAATTCTGGTTGATAGATATATTCAATTCCCAGATATTGGCTGATTTTTTCTAATATTTCTTCTTCGCGAAAAGGCTTGTTAATTAAATCATCACAACCTGCTACCAGCATGGACTCTCGTTGTTCCTCAAAAGCGTTGGCAGTCAAGGCAATAATGATTGAATTAGGCTTGATTTTGTGATCTTTAATAATTCTTGTAGCTTCGTAACCATCCATCACAGGCATCCGCATATCCATAAAAATCAGGTGTGGTTGCCATGCCATCCATTGAGCGATCGCTTCTTCACCATTTGCTGATTCTCGCACAGCAAAGCCAAGAGATGACAGTAATTTCACGACAACTAAACGACTTTCCATCACATCATCAACTACCAATATCCGGTATTCTGGCTGCCCTGGTGCTAAACCAATGACTTGGCGTTGAGTTTGCTGGTGGGGAATTTCGCTCTCGCAAGCAGGATTAATTTGAATATCAAAGGTAAATGTACTACCGACACCCAAGGTACTACTGACGGTAATATCACCACCCATCAGTTCAACGTATTTACGGCTAATGGCTAAACCTAGTCCTGTTCCCTGGTGAGATTTTTTGCCAGTTTCTGTTTGCCAAAAAGCTTCAAACAGCAGGTCAATGTCTTGGGGAGAAATGCCAGCGCCAGTATCTTCTACCTCAAAGATTAGGGATGGGGGGATGGGGACATGGGGGGATGAGAAAGTATTTTCGTTATTTTTCCCTTGTCTCCTTGTCCCAACTCGTACGCGTAATGTCACACTACCAATCTCGGTAAATTTGATCGCATTTCCCAAGAGATTGAGCAAGACTTGACGTAGTTTGCTTTCATCAGTTTGCACGTATTGCGGAAGATCAGCAGCATATTCAAATGCCAGTTGTAGTCCTTTAGATGTGGCGCGAAGACGCAACATTTCTTCGAGGTTTTTTATCAGGCGAATCAGGTCAAAACTGTTGAGATTTAATGTGGTTCTGCCAGCTTCAATTTTTGACATTTCTAAAATGTCGTTGATTAAATTGAGGAGATGTTCACCAGCACGATTGATAATTGCTAAGTTTTCTCGCTGTTCTTTGGATAAAGAATTGTCATGGCTCATGACTTGGGTGAAGCCGAGAATGGCATTGAGTGGGGTACGCAGTTCATGGCTCATGTTGGCGAGGAATTCGCTTTTGGCCAGGTTGGCAGCATCAGCAGCAATGACAGCTTGTTGTAATGCTTGTGACTGTCTTTGAGTTTGAGCCAGCAATTGTGCCTGTTGCAAAGCAACTCCTAATTGATTGCCAATTTGAACTGCAATGTTGACTTCTCCTGTTTTCCACTGGCGTGGGCCAGAGTTTTGATAACTCGCTAATAATCCCCAAAGTTGATTACCGCATAAGATGGGGACAGTAATATAGGCTTTTGCTTGAAAGCGTTCCAAAAGGTTGATATAACAAGGATCAAAGTCAGCTTTATAGATGTCTGGAACACAGCGAAAAGTTGCCCCCTGGTTATAGACACCACCTTGGGTTGCTTGCAGATACGTATCTTGTACTTGGTTGTCTGCATGATCTAAAATTTTTTCTATGCAGTGGCCATCGCTTAACATATCCTCTGTCAAAGAAGGATTGTCTTTGTGTTCTTCTATCAGCGAAATCCAACCGTTGCCTACTGACTCAGAGACAAACTCGCCACTCCAGTGGGGATGGAAACGATAGACAACGACGCGATCGCAGTTCAGTACTTGCCGCAATTCTTGGGTTGTGGCGGCAAATATAGTTTCTAAATCGAGTGTCTGGCGCATCCTTTGAATTACTTGGGCGATCGCTATTTCCCGTTCTGCACTTTCGTGTAAGGCTTCTTCTGCCAATTTTCTCTCGGTAATATCTGTAATTGTGCCGATGTAGCCTTTAATTTCTCCCACCTCGCTAATTTCTGGTAACGCTTGACAAATTACCCAGATAACTGCGCCATCAGGGCGGAGGAAGCGATGCTCACACCTATAAAAAGATTTAGCTGCTGTGGCTTTATTCCAGTCCATATACAGGCGATCGCGGTCATCGGGATGTAAGACTTTCGCCCAGCCTTGGCCCAACGCTTCTTGTTGGGATAAACCAGTAATTTCACACCAACGCCGATTGAAATAAAAACAATTAGCTGACTCATCGGCATGAAATATACCCACAGGAGAGGCTTCTGCTAATGTTTGATAGCGCTGTTGACTTTCTTGCAAAGCCAGTTCGGCGCGTTTGAGCTTGCTAACTTCCACCATGACTGTACCTACACCAGAGGGGTGATTGCTTTCATCCAGAATGGGAAAAAAAGTAGCCAGGAAGTGGCGCACAATATCTGGTTGCTGCGGTACTGGACTGCTCAGTTCTAGGTTGACAATTGACTGACCAGTTAATAGCACCTGTTCATATAATGGTGTAACTAACGGGGAAATTTGGGGTAGTATCTCGTGGAAAGTCTTGCCGATGTGGTCTTTTGGCAATTTTCCATTAATGTCTGCCAGCAGTTGGTTGATTTGCACAAACCGCAATTGCTGATCTAATATGCTCATGTAGACTGGAGCGCTGCTAAAAAAGGCATTGAGGCGGGCTTCTCTCAGTGCTAGTTCTCTTTCTAGGGTTTTACGCTGAATTAACCCTCCTAACTGGGCCGCGACAGTACCAACTAGCAACAGTAAACGCTTATCCAATGCCATTAAACTGCATTTAAAAAATACGAAAACCGCTAATACCTCTCTACCAGCCAAAATCGGCACACCAAAACAAGCTTTTAATCCTAATTTTGTCGCTTGTGGCGATCGCATAAAAGTTGGCTGCATGACATGGGAAACATCTTCTATCCATTCTGGCTGCTTGCTTTGCCAAACTCGCCCTGGTAGTCCCAAGCCAGGAGCAAATTGCACTATTTGGCTTTGATGACAGAATTCTGCAAAACTGCTTTGATCTGCGTAACAGACCAAGCTATGTTTTAAAACATTATCTTCATCACTGGGTATCCATGCTTCACCAAAATCCCAGCCGATAGTTTGACAAATTAAGCGGAGAACAACTTTTAAGGCACTGTTAACGTCAACGGCGCGGGTAATGGCTTGAGATGTTAATAATAGCAATCGGCTTTCATTTTCTGCCTGCTTGCGCTCAGTGATGTCTTTAGCTGTACCTAATATGTATTGTTGTCCATCAATTTCAATCATTTCGGCACTAAATAGCGCTGTTTTGATCTCTCCACTGCAAGTGCGGAAATCAACTTCATGGTTGCGAATAACTTTTGTTTGTTGCAGAATCTGATTAAGAAACGCACATTCTTCAGTATTCACCCAAATATTCAATTCTCTGTTGGTGCGACCAATGACTTGAGAGCGAGAATAGCCAAATAGCTGAGTGAAGCTATCATTAACTTCGATATAGCGTGTTTCTGGGAAAGTTAATAAACCAATGGGGTCAGGAGATGCTCTAAAAGCCGATGCTAACTTTTTTTCTGAGGCGCGATGGGCGGCTTCTGCACGTTGACGTTCTCGTGCTTCTAGTGCCAAAGAGACTAAATTCCCCAGAGAACGAGCAAAGTTCTCGTCTTCCAGTGTCCAAGCATGAATCACTCCCACTGCTTCCAAACATAAAACTCCTACAGTCTTTCCCCTTAACCTGATAGGTGTATCGAGCACAGAAGTGATGTTGAATGGAGTCAAGTAAGACTGGGAAAATTCTTGAGTTCTAGAATCCGTGTGGGCATTATCTACGGCAATCAGTTCTTCTTGTTGCAAAGCTTGAAAATAAGTGGGATAGTCTGCTGCTGATAGGAAACATCCTTCGCTGTGTTGATGACAACTTTGCTCAAATAAATCACAGCATTGGATACCAGTAGCTGTTTCGTTATACAGCCAGATGCTAGCTCGTTCTACTACCACATTCTTAGCTGCTACTGCGGTTATTTGCCGAAAAACTGCTTTCAAGTCGCCTTGATACAGCACTTGATTTTTGGCTAGTTGTGTTAACGCTAGGTTATAATTACGGAGCTTAATGGTATTTTTTTGCAGGGCTTTTTCGACCCGTTTATATTCTGTGATGTTGCTAGCTGTGCCTATTGCTCCTATAATTAAACCCGCTTCATTACGTAAGGCGATCGCATTCAGCATCAAATCCAGATGATGACCATTTTTAGCTATCCCAGTAGCTTCATACCGAAAGACTGGTTCTTCATTCAGCAGCTGCTCAAACATCATTTGAGTCCGAGCTACTTGTTCAGGCAAGATAAAATTAACTCCATAATACCCAATCATTTCTTGGGGCTGATAACCAAAAAGCTGTTGGACAGCAGGGTTAACAAAGGTAATTCGCCCAGATACGTCCACCGACCAAATTATGTCTGGGAATGTCTCCACTAGTTGACGATATTTATTTTCACTGGCTTTTAGAGCACTTTCCACTAAGAGCCTTTGGTGAATTTCTTGTTGCAGTTGGAGATTGTGTTTATCTAGTTGAATGCTTGCTTGTTTTTGTAGCTTTTGAATAGTGAGTTGATTTTGTACACGTACTAAAATTTCTTCATAACACAAAGGTTTAGTAATATAATCAACAACACCTAATTGAAAGTATTTTGCTTTTTCTGCTAATTTATCTGTACTAATAATCGCAATTATTGGGATATCTTGAGTTGTTTTTTCGGCTTTTAAATGTTGACAAATATTATAGCTATCAATTTCGGGCACGAGAATATCAAGAAATATCAAATCTGGTGCTGTATCAAGTACTGTATTAATTATCTGTTGTCCAAAAGTAGCTTGTTTTACTTGATAACCTTGACCCGTGAGGATATTAAATAACATTTTCAGGTCTTTAGGGTTATTGTCAATTAATAAGATTTTTATTTGTTTAACATCCATTATTATCTCAATTTCAGAGCTATTATTTGGCACTTATTAACTCAAGTGAAAAAATAATATTATTGTTATATTTATATCAAAGTTTCATTGATTTGGCTAAATATATAATTGTCAATGTCTTAATTATTTAAGTGTAAGATCAATTTTAGTTTTTAACCGTATTTACTTATCTTCACATGGTTTGGTTTTTTCCAGTCGTTCTACTGAGTCTAAATTATTGCTGAGAAAGCGGTGAAAAATATCTGGCAAATTCTCTGGAATTTCTCAGCCAAGCTTTAGGACTGCATCACTTAAGACTTAGTAAGTACTTTAATACTAAGAGCAGTTCACTAAAATAACTCTTAACACCTATGCAGCAAGCGTGTCATCCTACAGTCATCCTGGGTGGTGGCTTTGCTGGACTGTTTACAGCTTTGCACTTAAGCCAACAAAATTACTCTCATCCAATTATTTTAATTGAACAGCGCGATCGCTTTAGTTTCAAACCATTGTTGTATGAACTACTAAGCGGCGAACTGCACAGCGAACAAGTCTACCCTCGTTACAAAGAGCTTTTAGCTGGTAGCAAGGTTAGTTTTGTGCAGAACACAGTGCGATCAATTGATTTATATCGACGCAGAGTTAACACAGCCTCTGGCCAAATTTTTGACTACAGCAATTTGGTATTAGCACTGGGTAGCAAAACAGCTTACTTTAATACTGCGGGTGCGGCAGAATATGCAATGCCGTTTACATCTGGGGAACAGGCGATCGCACTGAGAAAACACTTACGTCATAGATTACATGAAGCCATTCAAACCTCAAATCCAGAACGTCGCCGCCTGCTGTTGACTGTTGCCATCATTGGTGCAGGCCCAGCCGGGATTGAACTGGCGTGTACATTAGCCGATTTACTTCCCATCTGGTACGACGAATTGGGCGGCGATGGTAGTGAAATTCGCATTGTCCTAGTCAACCGCAGTCGAGAAATCCTCAAAGGCGATGTTAATAGCCATTTGCGTTGTACTGTCCAGCGTGCCATGAAAAACCGTGTCATTCCCGTGGATTGTCTCTTTGATGCGGCTGTCACTAAGATGACATCTAACGGTGTCGAGTATCAGCAACAAGACCAAACACAAATGTTGCAGGCGGGAACGATCGCTTGGACGGCTGGGACTGCACCCAATCCTTTGTTAATGGAGTTACCAGTTACCCACAACCGGGGGCGGTTAGTAGTGACACCAACATTGCAACTCCTTGAATTTCCTGAAGTCTTTGCAGCCGGAGACTGTGCAATTAATGGCGATAATCCCCAACCACCTACAGCCCAAGTTGCCTATCAACAAGGAATTGCGATCGCCCAAAATCTCCAACGAATGAGAGAAAACCAACCAACCATTCCTGTACAAATTCAACTGCGCGGCACTTTGATGAAATTGGGACTAAACGAAGGCGTTGCCAACCTATTCAACAAAATACAAATTAAAGGACAACCCGGCCATCTGATTCGGGAAGGAACATATTTACAACTATTGCCCAACTCTGCCCACAATCGCAAAGTCACAACTGAGTGGTTAACAGACGAATTATTTCAGCGTCATCGGGCTGTCACCTATATGCAGCTAGGACAAACACCTTGGTTATCTGGAGCTGCCACTACCGCAGCTGCACTAATTTTAACAACCCCTCTAATTTGGCGAGCAGCCCAACCTACTCAATTTCAGCAAAACCTCAGTTGGACAGGCGTTCCCACATTACTAGATCGCCTTGTACCCCCCTCTCGATAAACTCTCATATTCCTCTACTCTGCGCCTCTGCGTCTCTGCGTGAAAAAACTTACCTTGAGAACTCCATCATGAAATACCTACTCAATCTCCGCACAGCTGTTATAGTCAATCGAATAGCAATAGGCTTTTTCTTCTTCGTATCTGGTATTGCTAACTATTTAAATTTCAGCGTTCCTAACGGTTTCTACCAAACAGTAATCACTCAAAAACTGCAAATCATCGGCCCTGGAATTCCACCAGGATGGGAAGGTTTGGGGCCACTACCCTGGTTAATTGCTGTTCCCTATGCTTGGTTATTACCTTTAGCAGAAATCTTGCTGGGTGCATTATTTGCCCTTAACTATTGGGTACGGTGGACAGGTTTACTATTAATTCTCTTAACATTTAGCATCACCTTAGCATTTGGTCTAATTCCTGCCGGTAGTCTGTTTCCCAATGGCGCAGAAAGCTTTAACAAAAACATCTTCTTCATGTCTTTAATTTGGATTTGCATTGCTTACGATGCTTACGAACAAAAAATGAGCCGTCGTCGTAGTCAAGCAATGGCTGATTATGCGGCTACTGCTTCTGGCGAAGATATGTAAAACCTCATGCACTACAGCTAACCTAATATTTGGAGAAAATTCATGACTACTGCACACTACGATTTCATCATTATTGGGACTGGGGCGGGTGGTGGTACACTGGTTTATCAACTAGCTCCCACTGGTAAGAAAATTCTAATTCTGGAACGTGGTTCTTTTTTACCTCGTGAGAAAGCTAACTGGGATACGGTGGAAGTAGTGCAGAAAGACCGCTATCACACCAATGAAGTTTGGTACAACCAAAAAGGACAGGCTATTCATCCCGGTACAGGTTACTTTGTCGGTGGTAACACTAAAGTTTATGGTGGGGCGCTGTTTCGTTGGCGGGAACAAGACTTTCATCAGGTAATTCACAAGGGTGGTATTTCGCCTGAATGGCCTCTAAAATACCATGACTTTGAACCTTATTACACCCAGGCAGAAAAGCTGTACGAAGTTCATGGTAAACGAGGTTTAGATCCGACTGAACCAGAGGCCACTGAAGATTATTCTTATCCTGCCATTCAGCATGAACCACGTATTCAAGAAATTAACGACTCTTTGTTAGAAGAAGGTTATCATCCGTTTTATCTGCCTCTTGCTATCAAGTTAAATGAGATAAATCGTCGTTTAAGCAGTTGTATTCGTTGTAATACTTGTGATGGCTTTCCCTGTCTAGTGGATGCGAAAGCAGAAGCAGATGTTAACTGTGTGCGTCCAGCCCAGCAGTATGATAATGTCACGCTCATGACTGAAGCTAGGGTAAAACGACTACATACCAGTCATTCCGGGCGAGAAGTTACTTCTGTAGAAGTGGAAATTGAGGGAGAAACTCATCTCTTTTCTAGTGATATTGTGGTCGTTGCTTGTGGGGCGATTAATTCAGCTGCTTTATTGTTACGTTCTGCTAATGATCAACATCCCAATGGATTAGCCAATAGTTCGGATCAAGTAGGACGAAACTTCATGAAGCATCAAAATGGAGCTATTATTGGCGTGAGCTTCAAATCGAATCTGACAGCATTTCAAAAAACTTTAGCAATCAACGATTTTTATTGGGGCGATGTAGATTTTGATTATCCGATGGGTCATGTACAGTTATTGGGTAAGGTAAATGCAGATATGATTGCTCAGGAATCTCCATCGGTTTTGGGACTATCGTTTCAGGAAAAAAATACTTTTGCCGCGATCGCCTCTCATTCGGTAGACTGGTGGTTGACTGCTGAAGATTTGCCAGACCCTAATAATCGCGTCACTCTCCGGGGTGATTCTATTCAGTTGCATTACACTGAGAACAATACCGCAGCTTACAATCGTCTTGTCAATCGCTGGACACAGGTATTGAAAAAAATTGGTTGTGGTGAACGAATTATTCCCGTTTCTTTCTATTTTCGTAAGAAACTACCACTGCAAGGTGTGGCACATCAGTGCGGTACTTGTCGTTTTGGAGAAGACCCTAAAACGTCTGTATTAGATATCAATTGCCGTACTCATGATATTGACAATTTGTATGTGGTAGATGGTAGTTTTTTCCGTTCTAGTGCTGCTGTTAATCCTACTTTAACAATTATTGCTAATGCTTTACGAGTAGGCGATCATCTAATTGAACGGATGGTTTAAGTTAGTTAGAAATTATCCCTTGAAACTTGGAAATCACAGCAATTCTGATAATTTCTGATTGCTTGACTAGCAAAGTGGCGATCGCTGTAGTCATAACCAGTAACAATAAGCTCATAGTTCATTAGCTAAATACTTGTTGTTGGGTTTCGCTATTGCTCAACCCAACCTACATTTATAGTTTATTTTAACGTGAGTTCGACGGAACCTAACCTCAACCCCTTCCCTTGTAGGGAAGGGGCAAAAAATATCTCACGTGGTACGAAATAATCAGCTTTTTAAGCCTCTAACGCCACTTGCTACAACGCGGGGAACCCGCGCAACGCAGTGGCTCCTCCTTGCAGGGGAGAGGTTTGGAGAGGGGTCATTTCCAGCTTATCGAACTCACGTTATTTTATGTTAAAACTTCGGTTTATCTGCCTCCATTTTTGGTTCTTGATTCTGGATTTCATACTCACCAAATTGCTGGATTAATTTAGCAACTAAACCCGTCCATCCGGTTTGATGACTTGCACCAATTCCCGCACCATTATCACCATGAAAATATTCGTAGAATAAAATCAAGTCTCGCCAATGTGGATCATTTTGAAACTTTTCTATTCCACCATAAACAGGACGTTTACCAGAAGAATCCTTTAAGAAAATTTTGGTTAATCTTTGAGATAGTTCTGATACTACTTCCCAAAGATTCATCATTTGTCCAGAACCTGTAGGACATTCCACTTGGAAATCATCTCCCAAGTAATAATGGAACTTTTGCAGAGATTCAATTAGTAAAAAGTTTACCGGAAACCAAATAGGCCCCCGCCAATTAGAATTACCGCCGAATAAACCACTACTAGATTCAGCCGGTTCATAATCTACACGAAATTGAGAACCGTTGACATCAAAATTATAGGGATTTTCAGCATGAAATCGAGAAAGGGCGCGAATACCATAGGGACTGAAAAACTCACTTTCATCAAGCATCTTTTGCAGAATACTTCTTAATTTATCCCGTGAAACTATTGCCAATAATCTCCTAGCACCTATGCCTATTGTTTCCATACAAGCGACATTTTGCCGCAAATCTGGACGATTTTTGATAAACCACTCCAGCCGCTTTTTAAATCCAGGCAGAATTTTTAATGTGTCTGGTTCAATAGTTTCAATAGCAAATAGGGGAATTAATCCTACTATTGATCGTACTTTTAAAGTAATCTGCCGTTCTGGTAGATGCAGTACATCATAGTAAAAACTATCTGCTTCATTCCATAAACTAGCTTCCATTTCACCAATTTTATTCATAGCATCAGCTATGTACAGAAAATGCTCAAAGAATTTAGTAGCAATATCTTCATACACAGGATTAGTCTTGGCTAATTCTAAAGAAATAGCTAACATATTTAAACAATACATTCCCATCCAACTAGTACCATCAGATTGGTCAATATGTCCCCCTGTAGGTAAAGCTGCACTCCGGTCAAATACTCCAATATTATCTAATCCTAAAAATCCGCCTTGAAAGACATTATTCCCCTCAGCATCTTTACGATTTACCCACCAAGTAAAATTGAGCATCAGCTTTTGAAATACCCGTTCTAAAAATTGCCGATCTGCTCGTCCATACATCTTCTGTTCAATCTTATAAATTCGCCAAGTTGCCCAAGCATGAACAGGTGGATTAACATCACTAAACTTCCACTCATAAGCGGGAATTTGACCGTTGGGATGCATATACCATTCTCGTGTTAAAACATCCAATTGGTATTTAGCAAAATCCGGGTCAACCATTGCCAAAGGAATCGTATGAAATGCTAAATCCCAAGCAGCAAACCAAGGATATTCCCATTTATCAGGCATCGAAAGAATATCTTCATTGTAGAGATGAAACCATTCTTTATTTCTTCCTTTTTGGCGTTCTAGTGGTGGGGTTGGTGTCTGCGTATCTCCTTTTAGCCAATCCTCGACAATGTAGTGATAAAATTGCTTACTCCACAGCATCCCTGCAAATGCTTGTCGCTGCACATTCCGCATATCTTCACTTAAGTTAAATGGAGTAATGCGCTGATAGAATTCGTCTGCTTGGCTTTGGCGTTGACTGAAAATTACATCAAATTCTTGACCAAATGGGACAACTAAGTTAGCTACATCACAAAGTCGCAGTTTGATAATCTGTGTTTCACCTGCACCAACTGTTAACACATAATTAACAGATGCTTTCGTACCAAAGTTACCAGGATTTACTGCTGATTTTTTACCTTTGACAATATAATCATTAATCCCATCTTTCACATAAGTAGATGTATTAGGAGTGCCAAACAATCGCTCTATATTTGTTTCGTTCTCCGTAAAGAGAATTTCGTTTGCTTGCTGACAATACAGCCACCTTTTACCTAAAGTTTCATGAAATGCTGCTATAGTCTGAAAACCATTGCTTGAAATTACTTCTTGTAAAAATGGTTTATTCGTATCTCCATTCCAAGACCAAGTATTACGAAACCAAAGAGTAGGTAATAAGTGCAGTGTCTTAGCTTCTGCTCCCCGGTTAATTACTTTGATTTGGATAAGAATATCCTCAGCAGTATTTTTGGCATATTCGACAAACACATCAAAGTATTTATCACCATCAAATACGCCTGTATCTAGTAATTCAAATTCTGTTTCTCGACGATCGCGGCGTTGATTTTCTGCAACTAATTGGGAGTAAGGAAAGGCTGTTTGAGGATATTTATACAATGCCTTCATGTAAGAATGAGTCGGGGTACTGTCTAAATAAAAGTAATATTCTTTAACGTCTTCGCCGTGATTACCTTCATTACCAGTCAGACCAAAAAATCGTTCTTTGAGAATAGCATCTTCACCATTCCACAGAGCGATCGCAAAACAAAGTCGTTGATGATTATCAGAAATTCCCAAAATCCCATCTTCACCCCAACGGTAAGCACGAGAACGAGCTTGATCATGGGTGAAATAGTCCCACGCCGTACCATTTGGACTGTAATCTTCACGGACAGTTCCCCACTGGCGATCGCTTAAATATGGCCCCCACCTGCGCCAATGAGCTTTATTAGTTACGGCTGCTTCTAATCTAATCTCTTCTTGGGTGAAATTTGTCATCATAGCATTGTACTTTCATGAATTTGCTATCTGGAGTATCTTATTTTTATCAAAGATATAGCTGAGGTTTTGATTAAACTTGATAGAAATATTAGTAAGTAAAAATTTATAATAAACTCAGGAAAAATTTATGTTGATTCTTATTTGAACTTTAGGTTGTGTTAGATTTAATTTGGAGTTAAATAAAGATTTTTAAATAAAAATAAAATAAATTATCATATTTTATGGTTACTTGTTTTATGAGGTTAAGTATATATGGATGGTGCGGAGGCTAAAGCCTTGTTGAAAATTGCTTATGAAGACGAACCTGTTTTTCTTCCACCCAGTGTATTGGACAAAATAATGTTAGATGATATACCTGATGAGGTAATGATTGAGGTTGGCTCACTTAGAGATGGTGTGATGTATCTCGACTGGAGCGGCAGGCTATTCAAAGATCAGGATCAGATAAAAGGTGAAGCAGATTATACTTGGACACGAAAATACTGGTACTCACCTATTGGTTTAGAACATTATTTAGACTTGGTACGCCGTGCTGTTGAATTGCGTAATAGAGTTCATGGCGATGTAGAGGTAACAAATTACAATGATGATGGTGCCTATATTCACATGACATTTGTTATAAGTACAAGAAAAAAGAATCTTGGTAAAGCATATCAACACGTAAAGGTACTCTGTAATGAACTAGAAGAGATAGCTGAAAAAGCGTCTGATGAAGCTGGAAAAAGACTTTCTGAAATTGCGAGTCGATTGTCTGGATGGGGTAGACAAAGTTTAGACACACTTGTAAACACGGTTGAAAAGGCTTCTTCTAACGATGAGCGTGGAAGGTCTTTGGAAGAGTTGATTAGTCAGTTGTTTGAAACAATAGTAGGTTTTACAGTGACAGATCGTATCAGGACAGCAACTGAAGAAATTGACATTGCTGTTTTGAATGATAGTAACGATCCTCGCTTTAAACGGGAATCAGCCATTCTATTGGCTGAGTGTAAAAATTGGAGTGACAAATGCGGCAAAAACGAGTTTGTTCTGTTTAAGGAAAAAATCGAAAATCGTAGTAATCGATGTTCTCTTGGATTCTTAATCTCATGGAATGGTTTCAAAGATACTGTTACTAAGGAAATGTTGCGTGGGAGTAGAGAGCATACACTTGTAGTACCAATGACAGGGAAAGATATTCGTGCTGCTGTGCGTGATAGTAATTTTTCTGACGTGTTGGCATTATGCTGGCAAAAAGCTATCACTACCTAATTTTATTTTGAATTAACCGTCAGTCACTTAACACTTCAGTGCAACAGACGTAAGAAGACTACCAGCCAAGTTGTCAAAGTTATCTCTTTTCACCAACTTTTACTTTTACACTGCGCCTTAAATCCTGAGTTATTTCCCATATCAATCCTCAGTCGCCAACCAAGCACGTAAAACCTCTGCAACAGTCCACGCTTGGGCAATACATCCCCGTGGATTCATCGGCGCATCACCATCAAATATTTCGCTGAGACTGCCAATACCGTGTGCAGTGAGATGATTCGCCATCGGCTCGAGAAATTGACGCGCCTGCTGAGGATTTTTGTAAACGCGTAGATGTGCTTGGACAAACGCACCTATTAACCAACCCCAAACAGTACCCTGATGGTAAGCTCCATCCCTATGATACTGATCACCACCGTATATTCCATGATATTGGGTATGGTCAGGAGAGAGCGATCGCAATCCATGTGAAGTCAGTAGCATCCGTCCACAAATATCTACTATTTTTCTTTGTTGAACAGCCTTAAGGGGACTTTCTGGTAATGACACAGCAAAGATTTGGTTAGGACGCAACGATGAATCATCCCCATTAGGACTATCTATCACGTCATAGCAGTAACCTAATCCATCATGCCAAAATCGAGAAAATCTTGCTAAAGCCCGGTCTGCCATTGCCTGATATTCTTGATGTGGTTTACCAAGCTGACGAGCAAATTTCGCCATTGCCCGTAAAGCATTATACCAAAGTGCATTGACTTCAATAGGTTTACCGATTCGGGGTGTCACTACCCAGTCTTCCACCTTGGCATCCATCCAAGTTAACTGCACACCCGTAACCCCTGCGTAAAGCAAACCATCGGCGGGATCTAAGTGGATGTTGTAGCGTGTACCGCAACAGTGCCAATTAATGATGTCTGCTAATACCGAAAAGAGTTCACTCAGCAAATGATCATCACCTGTCGCACTGTAGTAGGCGCGAACTGCTTCAAAGTACCACAGCGTAGCATCAACTGTATTGTATTCTGGTTGCTCCCCAGCATCAGGAAAGCGATTAGGTAACATTCCCTGGTTCACACATTTAGCAAATGTACGCAGAATTGAGCGTGCTACTTCTGGGCGACCAGTGGAAATCGTCAACCCTGGTAGACTAATCATGGTGTCTCGTCCCCAGTCGCTAAACCAGTGATACCCAGCAATGATGCTTTTGCCGTTGGGTTCTTCTGGTAATGGACGGTCTACAATAAACTGGTCAGCAGCTAATACCAAATGGTTAATCCAAGTTGGTAATTCCTGACTATTGAGAGGTCGGTGAGCTTTGGCAATTTCTATTAACTTTTGTTCTTGAGCACGTCGCAACTTGAGGGCGGTTTCTCCTTGCAAGTTTGGTTGTTTTTCTGTGCTGGCAACAAAAGTAAATGATTCCCCAGGATTGAGTGTAACTTCAAAGGTAGCAGCGTGGAGGTGGTCTTCTTTGTCGCTCAATCCCCGATAACGTTCAACTGCCAAATCAAAATCATAATACCAATTGTGGACAGCAGACACACTCCCGGAATCACTGAGCAAATAAAAAGGCGTAGCACCGGGATAAGCAGTAATACAAATGCCTTTGCCAACCGTTTCTAGAGACATTTGCCAGCTATTACTCTGGGTACTGCCATGATAATCACGGTAGTTAACCATTGCTTTGAGCATTAGCCCCAAGGGTTGGGTAGCACGAGACAAAGTATATTGCACGTAGGTTGTATTAGCACCTTGCTGCATCCACACCCGTTTTTCTAACAAAGCATCAGCCACAGCAAATCGCCATACCGGGATTGTACCTTCCAAAGCAAAACCCTCAATATGGCGATAACCATGGGGACTGACAATACCATCTGCCCAGCGATTAGTATTTAGGTGATAGGAGCGAGTATCATACAAGACGGTTTCATCTAGTTTTGCCAACAGTAAAGTTCGACCTAAAGGTGGTTGCAAAGCCGCTACCAATAAGCCGTGATAGCGACGAGTCAGTAAACCTGCTACTGTACCAGAAGCATAACCACCAATACCGTTAGTAACTAACCATTCCCTTGGCTCGGCGGTGTCGAGATTACCGCAGATTTCCCGCCCAAATTCTATACACATAAATCAATATTCTGGCTGGCGATCAATATTTGGATTATCAGTCATGAATCCTATCCTGTGTTGAGAGAGGAATTACTTAATAACTTCTCAAGACGGAAGAATCGTATCGCTAAAGCGAAAGCTCCGCTCTAAGCGCAGCTATGCCGTAGGCTTTACGCGTAGCGTGCGCGCAGCGCATACCGCAGAGGCACAGAGGAGCCATTGCGTTGCGCGGGTTCCCCGCGTTGTAGCAAATGGCGTAACACGGAGGAATGAGAGTTAGAGAAGTATTTTGCGTAAGTCCTATCTTATTTCTTCTGCATTCGCTATTCTGTATCCTGAATCTTTACCTTCTCAAACTAGCAGCACCAAATGTAGCATTGAATTTACGACACCAGATAGCTACAGATTTATAATCTGCTAAATTGATGTTGTTAGGAATCGTATAAGTTTGGGCGCCACGAAATTTTTTTAAGGGAGTTAAAACCACATAATCCCCCTTTTTTAAAGGATAGGCTGGTGGCTTAGTCGAACCAATGACATTATTAGAGCGGTGTAAAACTATGACTAAGTCCGGCCCCATCTCAGAGGTTTTAAATGACTCCTCCAACTTAAGTAATAATCTGCCATTTTGGTTAGTAATACGAACTGTTCCTTGGGTTTTATGTTCGCCAGAAACAAATGTACCAGATAAAGACCGGGCAGACTTGGGTGGAGTATTAGCTTGTGCTGAGGGCATGATACTAAGTGCATCTGTATTCATAGAAACTGTAGTAAACTGCATATTGACTGCTTCTCTGACACAGCCTACTATCAACCCAGAGACTAGACCTAGTATGAGCAAGTGATTTAATTTCATAAACCAAAATTCCTGTAAATCATAGTGCAACTGATTATTGCTTGTATCGTAAGTTCAAAAATTATTAATGTCCAAAAATGTTACTAAAAAAGGCTGATATTATGCTGAGAAAATTCTTCACAATTTCTCAGCCAAATCTAATTTTTCTTAGTTCACTCTTCGCTGATGGTTAAACTTCATGTAGCAACGTGAGCAACAGGCGATCGCACTTTTATCCTTTTTTAAATATAGCGCTCCTATATGTGTGATTTATTTCTCTATAATCCGCATTGTATGACCATCAGGATCTCTTACTAAAAACCCCTTTTTAAAACCCAATTCTTGCCCAGGAATTGTTACAACACCAGGAGAAATAAAAGTTAATTCGTGGTTTCTTAACTTCTTATTCACTGCTATTACATCCTTGACAACCAGTGTAGTTTGCCAATGCAATAAATCATTGGGACTTGCATCAGTGGGTAAAGGTCGCCCATCTTTTGGTGTCAGATATTCTAAAAATTCAATGCCTATACCAGCAGGAGAACGCAAAGTACTAATATGTAATCTTGCTCCTTGGACATTATTTAAATATTCCTGTTCTGTCCCGTAATTCATGCTTTCTCCTACCAGTTTTAAACCCAAGAAATCACGATAAAACTGCAAACTGACTTGAGTATTAGAAACGACGATCGCTGTATGGTCAATTCCCAAAAATAGCTGGTTAGTTGGTTTCTGCCATTTGCGATCGCCTTTACCTGGCGGAAAGTAAATAATTTCTAGATTATGTCCATCTGGATCTTTGAAATAGAAAGCGCGAATACCGGCTGCGGCTTTGTTGGAGTCAGGAATGCGTTGGGGTGCAGTAGAGGCATGTTGTACCTTAAATTTGCGTAAATGTTGGTAAGCTTGATCCATATCGCTGACAGCGATCGCAATATGTTGGAACCAATGATCATTACTGCGAGAGTCTAGGGGAATTGGTTTACCTTTTGGAGTAAGATACTCAGTTAATTCGATTGTTTCATTTCCTAACTGCATCTGTACCACACGCAACCGCACACCAAACAATCCTTGCAGTTTTTCATATTCAGTACCCAAAACTTCCACATCTGAAATTTTCTTGAAAGCCAGCACCTGAGAATAAAATTCTACTGCACGATCCATGTCAGAAACAGTCATGCCTACTGATTCTACTTTGGTAACAGCTTGCTGAGTGGCTGATGGTTCAGCTGCTACAACCAAGCTGGGATGATTGTTGTGCGAGAGAAAGTTAATCTGTATCGGAGGAGGAATAGCGATCGCTACAAAAATACAAAAAGATAAAATTATCCTTAAATATTTAACTGTCATGGTCATTTTCTCTAGGATTAATCGGTAAGCGATCGCTCAATAGCCATTGCATTTGACCTACTTTTGAGTGACGATAGTTGCAGCGAAAAATACAGCGTTTATTGTTGTGGTGATGTAGTTTGGCGCAGCGAACAGCCTTTTTCCCCTTTAACTTCACATAAATTTCTGCTGCCAACAGCATTCCTAACAGTGGTGCAGTAAAATAAACCCAGATAGCTGTCCAATTGTGAGAGAGAATTGCTGAAGCTAAGGTACGAGCTGGATTCATGCTCATACCCGATAATGGTGCTTCTACAGTGATGTAAGTTGCAATTAACACCCCTGCAAATATGCCAGTGAATCGAGCAATTTTCGGAGTGTTGGATACAAACAAAATCATCAACATCACACCAAAGGAAATTACTAACTCTGCTAAAAATGCGATGCCTGCACCACTCACACCGGGAATTGTAGTAATGTAATTTACAGCAGGATCGGTGACTGCATTTTTGAACACTGCCACTGCAAACAATAATCCCGACAATCCACCTAAAAATTGTGCCAGGATGTAGAAAATAGCATCCCACAGCTTAATTTTGCCCAGACGAAAGAAGGTCAAGGTAACAACAGGGTTAATATGTGCGCCGGATTGTTTACCCCAGGGAGAGTAAATGATACAAATAGCGGTTAAACCCATTGCTACCCCAATAATAAATCGGCGTAAAAGTGGATTAGCAATTGTTTGGTGTATCAATGAAGCTGGATGCTCTAACAGTGCAGTCACTAGTGCCGCAGAAATCATAAAGATGCCCAATCCCACAGCTTCCATCAAGTATTCAGGATAATGTTTTCGTAGTTCCTGCATCATCATAATTCGTAGTTACTACTGTTCTTGGTAATTCCAAAGCAGTCCCCCATCGACAAAGAAGGTACTACCTGTAATGTAATCAGCATCAGAAGAAGCTAAAAATGTTACTAAAGCAGCGACATCTTGGGATTGACCTAAACGACCAAGGGGAATATTTTGTAATAACGCCCCCAACTTTTGAGGGTCATTTAACAGCTTGGTATTAATAGGAGTTTCTATTGCTCCTGGGGCAACATTATTAATAGTGATTCCTAAAGCTCCTAACTCAACTGCCAAGTTACGAGTGAGCATTTTCACTCCACCTTTACTAGCACAGTAAGCCGTAAAATTAGGAAATGGTAATTCCTCATGTACCGAACTAATATTAATAATTTTTCCAGGGCGGTTAGTGGCGATTAAATGTTGCACAAAAGCCTGAGTAGCAAAGAAAACTCCTTTTAAATTGACGTTCATCACAGCATCATAATCTGCTTCTGTAACCTCCCAAAAAGCTGCATGTTTTTCAATGCCAGCATTATTTACCAAAATATCTAACTCGCCAAAATGGTTAATACTTTGTGTAATTAATTGACGCACTTCTTCAACACTACCCAAATCAGCTTTAAAGGTGTAACCATGCGATTTAGGGCAATAAGCCATGTGACAATTACCGCCAATAGCTTCTATCTTTGCCAAGGTTTCCTCTGCTCCTTCTGGATGGGAGCGATAGTTAATCACAACATTTGCTCCTGCTTGAGCAAGACGTAAGACAGTTTCTTGTCCAATTCCTTGACTGCTACCCGTAACTAGGGCAACTTTACCTTCTAGATTCATAAATTTTCTCCTTGTGAATTGTTGTTATGCTGTTTCTTTCGCTAACGTGAATTCGATGAACCTCACCCCAACCCATCTCCGACACGGAGAGGGGCTTAAATATCTTTAAAGCTCAACGAGAAATTAAGGTTTTGAAGCCTCTCTCCTAGCAGGGGAGAGGTTTGGAGAGGGGTTTTTTCCACTTGTCGAACTCACGTTTAGTTAACTATCAACAGAGAAGCTAGACGTACTGTTATTAACTATTTAGTTATCATGAATAAAAATTATTTAAAGCAACCATGATTAAACTCACCTTTCAATCAATTATTGCTTGAATAATTATTAGAAAAATTATTAATATTTAAGAAAATACATCTATTAGCCTGATATTCTGCTGAGAAAAATATTAAGCATTTCTCAGCAAAATTTAAACATTAGTATTTCATTTTAAATGATAATTTTCTTGTTTAAAATGAAAGCTACTGATAATATATTGACCAAGGTAACAGGGATATGGGCAGCCGTTTAAGAGGTTGTTTGAAAAGTCTAATTTAACGTGAATTCGATGAACCTCACCCCAATCCCTCTCCGACACAGAGAGGGGCAAAAATCTCCCTGGTTTTAAACTAAAAATCAAGGTTTTAAAGCCTCTCTCCTGCAAGGGGCTACCGTGTACACACAAATCATCCGAATCCCCCTAAATCCCCCTTAAAAAGAGGAAAAAGAGGGACTTGAAGAAGTTTTCCCCTTTTTCAAGGCTAGGGGGGATCGAAACGCTGTTTGGCAACTTTACCCTTACTTTGTCATTAGTCCGCGCAGGTGGACTGTGTTTGTGTAGTAGCGACTTCTAGTCGCCCAATACTTTTCTTTACTCAACGATCGCGTCTTAGCGATGAAATGCCAATTGTAAATAGTGCTAAATATACAGTTATTTGCAGGATACAAATTAGCATATCTTAATCTAAAAAGCGAAGATAACAGAAATGTCAAATTAATTAGTGTTAATTTATACTATTTTCAGTTTTTATAGTCGTTATACTCATTGTTAGGTTCTACCTGGGAATTATGAAGTGGCAAAGCCACTTCATTTTTATGAGAATGGTAGACCACCAAAGAAAGTAATCACAAAAAACCAAAAAGCAAGTAAATTTTGCTTTTTAGTTTTTATTTAATTTTAATTTAGTCATTAGACAGCGCATCACGCCATTTTTCGCGACTTTCTCTGATTTCTACATTTTGCGATCGCGCTAAGTTCCAAGTACCCCAGTTCAAGGGTTTTTGCCTTTCAAGATGGTTAATAAACTGCATGATTGACTGATCTGCCTTGATGGGAGTTTTTAAATTAAATTGCATTGTCTGAAACACCTTAGTGTCACCTTGAATAAAGTGTTTAACAAAAGTTTTGGCCAGCCACAGCACAAATAGATTGTATAACCAACCAAAAATACCCTGACGTTTTTTAATCATTATTAGAGACTGAGCTTCAGATTTTCCTGCTTCCAGGAGGCGCAGAGTAAACATAATATGCACATGGAGAAAATCAGTGCCAATGGTGACTATGCCAGTACTACCGTACCAATAGCAAACACTGTATGTAATAGCATTTTTGTAGAAGGGACGGATAACGTTGAGAAACAAAGCTTCTCTGCCATCATATTTTGTATTAACGAAGGTAATAGCATTTTGATGTAACTCTTGTTTCTCAAAAACAATGTCTGATGCCAGTTTGTGAACTGTATTGAAATGTTGAATATCGATGGCATTAATCATGACCACGTGAGGATGAGAGTTCATCACTATACGAGGGCCAAAGGCGAAATCCAACTCTTTATATTCCAACTCTGGAGCCGAAGGTATGGGATGTTTGGGAATGTCTCCAGTCCAAATCCAAATTAATCCATATTTCTCAGCAGTTGGCCAAGTTCTGATCTTGATGGGAAGCGGCTCATCTAAACATGGAATATCAACACATATTCCTTCCGCATCAAACTGCCAGTGATGGAAAAAACAACGCAGTTCATTACCCTTAACGTTGCCTTCGCCAAGGTGTGCACCCATGTGTGGACAGTAGGCATCACAGGTAACTACTCTTTTATCTTTACCACGGTAAATTGCTAATTCTCTGCCCAAAATTGTGACGGCTTTGACATCTCCTACCCGCAGATTTTGAGATGGTAATACCCAATACCATCCCTCAATAAAACGTTCTGGATTATTGAAAGTTTTATTTTTACGGATTGAGCTAAGATTCTGCGAGTTAACATTCATTTTCAGAGATTCACTTAAAGTGAAGCGGTTAATCTAGAATTAGCATGTTAATCTCAAGCAAACAGTTACTTTTAGTACTGGGAAAGATAATTGTCCAATTAATTGATAAATTTTAGAAGATGAAACCTAAATAACTACTAACAAAACATGAATTCGATGAACCTCTCCCCAACCCCTCTCCGACGCGGAGAGGGGCTGAAAATACAACGAAAAATTAGGCTTTAAAAGCCTCTAACGCCACTTGCTACAAGTCGGGAAACCCGCGCAATGCAGTGGCTCCTCCTTGTAGGGGAGAGGTTTGGAGAGGGTTTTTTTTAATCCGTCGAACTCACGTTAACAAAATGTTAAAATTTTACCAATTAAATAAAGGCTGATAGATACTGACATTGACGGTAGATAGATATTTGAAAAATCAAAACTTAGTAAAATCTCTAATTTACTAAAAATTTTAGCTACTAATAACAATATTTTGCTAATTTCTAAAATATGTTAACAATTGATGAAATATGTCATAATAATTACAAGAGTTGGGAAAGTCTACTGTGTTAATTCAGGATGAAAAACTGCTTTTAATTGGTCAAGTCACAAAGTTGAGCGGAATTCCTATTAGAACAATTCGCTACTACGAAAGTCTAGGTTTAGTCGAATCATCAGGACGTACAGAAGGAGGCTTTCGCCAGTTTTCTATGGATGTGCTAACTCGCCTAGCTTTCATTAAAAGAGCGCAAAACTTAGGTCTGAGCCTGGAAGAAATTCGAGATATTCTTCAAGTCTATGACCAAGGAAAACCTCCTTGTGGTGAAATCAAAGAAAAGTTAGCAGAAAAGCTTTCAAAGATTGATCACCAAATTGCTCAGTTGTTCACCTTACGTTCGGAAATTGGGGAATTACTATCAGGCTGGAAGAATCCAACTGATCAACCAGAGGATGCTATCTGCCCGATTATCCAACAGGTTTAGAAAGCAAAAGAGGAAATCCCCCTTCTATCTCACTAATGTGGAGATGGGGGGCGTGCCACTACAATCATTTGTGACCTTGGAGGAATTACAATTTTCATGATTGATTCCTGTGGCTAGGGATTAATCAGGCGATCGCTGTACGGAACTGCGATCGCTTCTTTTATGGAGGTTTACGCAAAGACTCTGCAATTTCCCTAGTTTCCTTTGCGGTTCGTTTGTGTTTGTGGTTTACTCAACAGAAACCACCATAGTTCTAGTCCCATTAATGCTAAACCACCGATAGTCACACCAATTTTCATGCCTAAAGGTTGTTCAATGGATTTAAACTGGCTAGTCTGCCCTGATGAAGTTGTTGGCATCGCGGCTGATGCAGTTCCCAGAACTAGCCCTAAAGCGGTAAGGCTTGCCCAAAGCGGATTTTTACTGAACATTTTAGGAAATAACTTTTGGTTGGAATTTACGTAATCTCAAGGCATTTGTTACCACAGAGACCGAAGATAAAGCCATCGCTGCGCCAGCAAGAATAGGATTCAGTAACCAGCCAAAGATGGGGAACAGAATTCCCGCAGCAACGGGAATGCCGATGACGTTATAGATAAAGGCAAAGAAGAGATTTTGTCGGATATTGCGGATGGTAGCCCGGCTGAGTTGAATAGCTGTGACAATTCCTTGCAAATCTCCAGAAATCAAAGTGATATCGCTAGCGGCGATCGCCACGTCTGTTCCCGTACCAATGGCAATTCCCACGTCTGCCTGTGCTAATGCTGGGGCATCATTAATACCATCACCTACCATTGCTACTAAAGAGTGCTGAGTGCTGGGTGCTGAGTGCTTTTTCTTTAGCCCTTCTTGCTGAAGGAATTGGATCATGGCTGCTTTTTGGTCTGGACGCACTTCGGGAAAAACTCGCTGGATGCCAACTTCTTGAGCGATCGCTTCTGCGGTTTTCCGGTTATCTCCGGTCAGCATGACTACTTCTAAGCCTAACTTTTGTAGGGTTTTGACTGCGGCAGCTGATGAAGGTTTGAGGGCATCGGCAATACCCATGACTCCTTGTAGTTCCCCATCTACAGCTATTAAAATCACTGTTTTACCAGCAGTTTCCCAAGCTTCTTTGTATTGTTGCAGCGAGTCAGTGTTAATTCCCAGTTCTGCCATCCAGCGTTGTGTACCAATTTGTACCAAGCGATTAGCAACCACCGCTTGGACACCACTACCCGCGATCGCGGCAAAGTGATTAACTTCTGTTAAACTCGCTTCTTGGGATTGGGCATATTTTACAACTGCTTCTGCCAAGGGATGCTCAGAATTTTTTTCCACAGAGGCGGCTAACTGTAAAAGCTGGATTTCATGATGATGGGCTGTGCCGTTGACAGATACAAAGTCTGTAACTGTGGGTTTTCCTTGGGTTAGGGTGCCGGTTTTATCTAGGACAATAATTTGAATTTTGTGTGCTAGTTCTAAGCTTTGGGCATCTTTGATTAAAATGCCATTTTCCGCCCCTTTGCCTGTACCTACCATGATGGAAGTCGGGGTAGCTAAACCCAAAGCGCAGGGACAAGCGATAATCAGGACACCCACTGTTGTCATTGTTGCCAAGGTAAAGTTGCCCATGAAGTTAAACCAAATGACAAAAGTGGCGATCGCAATGGCAATCACAACTGGCACAAACCATCCTGTTACTTGATCTGCTAATCGCTGAATTGGTGCTTTAGAACCTTGTGCTTGCTGGACTAATTTGACAATTTGCGACAAAAATGTATCTTTGCCGACTCGTGTTACCCGAAACTGAAAACTACCAGTTTTGTTAATCGTGGCGCCAATTACCTCATCTCCTATTTGCTTTTGCACTGGTACACTTTCACCTGTCACCATTGCCTCATCTACAGTTGAAGCCCCTGCAATCACCTCACCATCTACCGGGATTTTTTCACCAGGACGCACCAAAATTACATCGTTGATTTGGACTTCTGCAATGGGAATATCCATTTCTATACCATCACGGATGACTCTGGCATTTTTGGGTTGCAGTCCCATGAGTTGCCGGATGGCTTCAGAAGTTTGTCCCTTGGCACGATTTTCTAATAAACGCCCCAGCAAAATAAACGTAATTACAGTTGCGGAAACTTCATAGTACACATGAGGCATCAAGCCCTGAGCAATCAAAAATTCCGGGAAGAGGGTAACGAACAAAGAGTATAGATATGCTGCACTTGTGCCCACAGCAATCAATGTATCCATAGTTGCCGTGTGGTGTTTGAGGGCTTTCCAGGCATTCTGGTAAAAAGACCAACAACACCACAATTGCACTGGCGTTGTTAATACTAACTGCAACCAAGGATTATGCAGAAATTCTGGAATCACAGGCAAGTGTAACCCAGTCATCATGGGTATCGACCCGACGAACAAGATCATGCTGATTACACCTGCTACTAATAGCTTGAGGATCAGTTGACGTTTTTCTGCCAGATTACTAGCCTTGTCCGCATCATCCTCTCCAGAGAATATTTCTTCTTGGAGTACAGAAGAAGAGTATCCCGCAGCATCAATCGCAGCTTGGATTGTCTGCAAATCAGTTTGCTTTTGGTCATAGTGAATTGTGGTCTGCTCGGCACCAAAGTTAACGTTGCAGTCAATCACCCCTGAAACCGAGCGAATTGCTTGTTCGATATTGTTCGCACAGGAGGCACAACTCATGCCTCGGAGTTTGAGTGTGAGAGTATCCATGCTAAGTGAACCACTGTGACTGATGTAAGTATCCCGAACGACTGGAACTCGCTTCTTAGGCGGCTGGATAGCCTGCGGCAGCTAACGCCTCCTTAATGGCTGTTTCTGATGCTTGAGTGTCTACGCTCACAAGTTTGGTTTGTGGATCAGCTTGAATATTAGCGTTGGCATCAACTGTTTTCACTGCATTGGTAATAGTGTTGGCACAAGCAGAACAAGCCATGTTAGGAACTGTAAGTTTGAGTGTCATAAATGTACGGTACTGAATGAAAAACCTATTAAGACTAAGCTGGTATTTGCAAAATTGCAGTCTGCAAAGCTAACACAGCCATCTCAAATGCTCTTTAATTGTGGTAAATCATCATTTTGATGGCTGCAAGGGTACATCTCGACTGAAATCAGCTTTTTTGATTGAGATATACCTCAATATTTATCCTAAACTCTCTAGCCAACTAGAGAATCTATCAGGCTTTACAAGTCTTAAAATTTATTACCGTAGTCACATAGATGAGGACGGTCTTGATTGCTCATAACCAATTCAAAATTCAAAATTAAGAAAGCCAGATTTCACAAGGGTTTCTCAGTTTGGATTTGTTGCTGAATTTTGGTGAATTGGTATTGGGGCAGTGAAGCCAGTAGTACCGCTACGCAAAAGTTAAAAATAAAAACCCCTGGTCAGTACCAGGGGAATTAGTCTGTAATATGCCATCAACTACTCTATTCCTACTGAATAGGATCGCACCCATTACACTTTAGTGCATCCGTAGTCATGCAAATAATGCATAAAATTAATGCCAATACAGCAATTATATAGTGCTAATAGAGACATGACTACCACTGAATTTATATTTCTCCATGGTAGAAATTAGTACAAAAGGCTAGTACGCGGCTGATATCGTCCCTCCTGCCTCCTTCAAGCCAGAGGTTTATTTAGCAATGTCACGATCGCTTTAACTAACTCATTGGGTTCCACGGGTTTTGTTACATGACGTTGAAAGCCAGCAGCGAGAGCTTGTTTTTCATTAAAGTCTCCAGCGTAAGCAGTCAGCGCGATCGCCGGAATTTGCCCACCCTGCTCTGGTGGCAAATCTCTCACTTGCTGTATGAGCATGTAGCCATCCATCTCTGGCATCCCAATGTCACTGAGGAGGATATCCGGTGGGGATTGCATTAACGCGGCCAAGGCTTCGCTAGCTGAAGTGGCAAAGATGACGCTGGCCTGAGCTTGTTCCAACAGAAACACAATAAACTCTCGTGTATCGGTATCATCATCAACCACCAAAACTTGAACACCTTGTAAATTGAGGGATGACTGGGAGAATTGCTCCTCCTGATTTTCTGCTGGACTAATCAACATGAGCGGCAAACTGACGGTAAAAGTGGCTCCTAGTCCTTCACCAGGGCTGTCGGCTTCAACGGTGCCGCCATGTAATTCCACAAGATGACGCACGATCGCCAATCCTAATCCTAATCCGCCAAACTTACGTGTTGTGGTACTATCGGCTTGGCGGAAGTAGTCAAAGATGTAGGGCAAAAACTCTAAAGGAAAGCCCTTGCCGTTGTCGCTGACGGTGATTTGAGCCTGATTATTTACCTGCTCTAGTCGCACCTCAACTTTACCGCCTGCGGGGGTAAATTTAACGGCATTGGCAAGCAGATTCCAAATCACCTGTTGCAAACGAGTTGAGTCCCCTGAGACATGTTTCACCTGAGAAGCAAAACTTGTTGCGATCTCGATGGATTTAGCTTCTGCTGCCAGCCGCACGGTTTCGATCGCAGCTTGAATAATCGCTACTAAATTCACCGGACTGACGTTCAAGTTGAGCTTCCCTTGTAAAATTCGGGAGACATCGAGTAAGTCTTCAATCAGTTCAGATTGTAGCTTGGCATTGCGCTCAATTGTTGCCAGGGCTTGTGCCGTCTTCGCTTTGTCTAGTTTGTTACTCTGGAGCAACCTTGACCAGCCCAAGATGGGATTGAGAGGCGATCGTAACTCATGGGACAGCACCGCCAAGAATTCATCTTTGACTCGGTTGGCAGCTTCTGCGGCACTTCTGGCTGTGCGTTCTGCTTCGTAGAGACGGCTACGGGTAATCGCCTGGGCACATTGTTGTGCCAGTGATAAGATAAACCCTTGCTGCTCCTCATCCAACTGTTGCGGCTCAATAAAACCGAAGGACATGCCGCCGACGGCTCGACCTTCAACCATCAGAGGAATGGAAATCCAGGCACCAAAGCGATGCTGCTCATACTGTTCGGTGAGGTGCGGATAGCGGATGGCTCGTTTTTGTGATGATTCTGCCCAAATCGGCTGTCCGGTGCGTACGGCTTCTGCCAAAGGCACAGGCGCATTAAGAGAAAAACGCTGCCAACCGTTCATTTGGTCGGGTTCACTGCCCACGATGCGGACGACTTCGAGTTCAGTGCCAGTGTCATTCACCAAGGCCACAAGGGCAAAATTAGCACCCAAAGCCGCAATTCCTTGATCTGCAATCACATCCGCTACCTGGAGGGGAGTTAGCGATTCGGAAAAAGCAGCCGTCACAGACTGAAGCCGGGTAATGCGCTCGGCAGATTGCTCGGCGGCTTGTTGCGACTGCTGTGCCTCCCGGTAGAGGCGGGCATTATCAATGGCGATCGCAGCTCGATGGGCGATGTCTTTTGCTAAGGACAGATCTGCCTCATCATAACGGCGCTCGGATTCAGCCGTGACAAAGGAAATTGCCCCTAATATCTGTCCCCGGGCAATCAATGGTGAGATGATACCAGACTTTAAGCCTAGTTCGCGCAAGATTCGCAGATGTTCAGCGTCTTGAGCCACCTTCACCAATACAGTATCTGGAATTTCCGCCACCATTTCGGTTTTCCCAGTTCGCAGCACCTTGGGCACTCCCTCCATGGCATCGATTTGTCTGGGATATTGCCGATGAATTTCCCAGCCTAACTCTACTTTGCTGGGATCACGATGAGCCATTGCCACCCGATGAATGCATTGATTTTCTTGCAGCAAGTCGATTGCACACCAGTCCGCAAAGAACGGCACCACCAGATTCGCGACACTTGCTAGAGTGTATTCATAATCTAATGAGGATGCCAAAGCTGTACTGACTTCTGCCAGAAATGCCGCTCGCCGATGGTCGGCTTCTGCTTCTAGACGCGCAGTTTGCTCTTGAACTTGTTGCCACATCAATTGGGCGCGTTCCGCTTCTGCCTGTTTGCGCTCGGTAATATCTTTGTTGATGCCAATGAAAAAGATGGGATTTCCGGTTTTGTCGTACACGGTTTTTGCTGTTGTCTCGATCAGCACTGCCGATCCATCTTGGCGTTGGCAGGGAACTTCACCACAAAATGCTCCGGTTTCCTGAATAGAGCGAATCATTTGGGCCGTCATCGCCGCTTTCATGTCTGAGCGATGGAGAAAGTTAACGTGTCTGCCGATGGCCTCTTTTGCTGTATAGCCAAAGATTTGCTCGGCATTACCCAGCCAGCGTTGAATTTTCCCCTCCAAATCGGTCAACAAAATGGCATCGGGCATTTGCTGCAAGGCTACATCGGAGATCAGTAGTTCGGCTTCAGCTTGTTTGCGTTCGGTGATGTCATGCATCACGACGACTGCCCCTTGTTTTCTGCCCTGACTATCGGCGATCGCCTGTCCACTAGCAAGCAGCGTCTTCACGGTTCCCTGTTTGGGCGCAATCACCATTTCCACATTCTCAACTGTTTGTCCCTGTAACGCTCGAAATAGCGGGATCTCGTTTTTGGGCATCCGCGTTTTGCCATCGGGTAAGTACAGGTCATAGTAATCTGCCCACTGATCAGGTGGCAGTGGTTGCTCCGGCAAGCCATGAAATTCTCGTGCTGCTCGATTAAATAGGGTTAAAATCCCCTCAGCATTACACGCTACGATGCCTGCCTGCACATGATCAAGCAGCACTCTGAGTAACTTCTGTTCTTTTTCCAGGTCTGCTTTGGCTTGCTGTCGTTCCGCAATTTCTAAGTAGAGTGATTCGTTTGCTTGGGATAATTCCGCCGTTCGTTGTGCAACTAAATGCTGCAATTCCTGCTGGGCTTCTTGCCGTGCTGCTTCTGTTTGCTGTCGTTCCAATTCGGTGGCGATGCGTAAGGCAAAGATGGTTAGTAGAGATTCTGCCAGCTGAACATTTGTCAAAGCCTTGCCATCCATCACACCCAGTAAGCCTAGGGGCGCGCCTGTGGTGTCAAAGAATGGCACCGCGACATAGCTTTCCACATTTAAAGGTTCTAAAAGAGGCGCATTGGGAAACAAAGCTTGGACGTGATGGGGATAGCAGCACAACTGTCGTTTCTGGAGTATTTCCTGGCAAGGGGTATCATGCAGCAGGTATGCAAAGTTGTCGATGATCTGCCCCTTGGCACAGGCGGCGATCGTGCGGATTGCTTCTTGCTGGTCTCCGTCCACTAAACCAATATATGTATAATCAACCCCCAGCACTTTGCTCAAATATTGCACCAAAGCCAAAAAAAATGCTTCACCCGTTACAGCAGAAATACCCTGAGTCACTTCTAGCAACGCTGCATCGATTTGAGCAATTTTACGGGCTGCTAGTCGCAGTTCTAGTTCATCCATCACCATGGCAGCAAGATCCGCTAGGACAGCTTTTTGCTCATCAGTTAAGGTATCACGCGGTTGTGTATCTAACAAACAAAGCGTGCCTAAGCTGAAACCATCTTGGGTTAGCAATGGCGCGGCGGCATAGAACCGCAAACCCGGTTCGTTTTGGACAAACGGATTATGGGTGAGACGAGGATCTTGCTTGGTGTCGGGAATAACTAATACCTCGTTAGATAATAGGGCCAAGCTGCAAATAGTCGCATCTCGCTGCACCTCCCGCATCTCAAAGCCATAGAAAGATTTAAACCAGCTTCTCGATTCATCAACCAGGGAAACCAGGGCGATCGGCACATTAAATAAACGCGCTGCCAGGGAGGTAATGCGATCAAAGGCAGCTTCTGGTGGGGTGTCGAGAATATTGTATCGCCGCAGTGCCTCTAAGCGTTCTACTTCATTTGCCGGTAAAGGGGCGGTGGTTGCAATAGGTTGAGGAGAAGTTTCAGTCATGGACTTTGAGTCAATGGGCGAGTAGCAGGCTGGAAATGCAACGGGAATGATACTATTATCGATCAGCTTCAAGGGTGCCTAACCAGTCCAGCGATCGTCCGCAACAAATATTCTGGCTCGACAGGTTTATCAAGATGTTCCTGATGCAGTTTTTTGTCATGCAGTTCTTCTGCAAGAAAATGTTATTGCCCTATTTTAGCCCGATCATGCTAATACCTACTTAACAGGAAAGTCTAATTTTGAGAATTATCTTCTAATTCGCTCATGGTAGTGTGAGCAAAAGATTGTTTTGTAGCCACCTGATGTTCATACCAGTTCATTAAGGGCGTAGCAGAAATGCCGTGTAAAATTACAGAAACTACAATAGTGGTGTAAGTTATCCAAGATATTTGTTCACCAACCTCTCCTTTTAAGCCATGGCTAAACGCATAGGCAAGATAATATAAAGAGCCTACGCCACGAATACCAAACCAGCCAAATAACCAACGGGTTGCCGGATGAAAACTGCGGCGTTGGGAGCGTAAGGGACGTTGACCAATTGTACTAATCCAAACTCCTATCGGTCGAATTACTAAGAATAATAACACTATGACTATTAAAGATTGAAAGGCATAATTAAGCATTGGTTGCCATAATAATATTGTTCCCAACAATAAAATTATTCCTATTTCCAATAATCTTTCTAGTCGTTCAATAAATTCTAATTGTGCCATAGGCTTGTGAGGATCTCTGTAGCTGTCTTGGACAACCACACCAGCTACAAATACTGCCAAAAATCCATAGCCATTGATGATTTCTGTTAAAGAATAGGTTATTAAAATTGCACTAATAGCAACGAAATCTTCCATGACTGCATCAGCAAAACGCTTTTTTTGAATTTTTTGGTCAACCCAAACTACTAGTTTAGCTACCAAAAAACCCATCACAATACCAGATGCGATCGCCCAAAATACATCAACTATTAACCAATCCTGAAACCAGTTGTGCCAATTATTATCTTTAATGGCATAAATCCCAAAATAAACAAAAGGAAAAGCTAAAGCATCATTTAAACCCCCTTCAGAGGTTAAACCAAAGCGTAACTCATCTCTATCGTTAATATCTGTTAGTTGTACTTCTGAAGCTAATACTGGGTCAGTGGGTGCAAGAATTGCTCCTAATAAAATCGCTTCTCCCCAATTCATGCCTAAAAATAATCTCCCGACTATTGCCAATCCCAAGATAGAAATCGGCATTAATAACCCAATCAGTCGCGCTGTAATATTCCACACTCTCAAGCGTAGAGGATGAATAATTTTCAAGCCACAGCTAAATACAGAAATAATTACTACAAATTCCGTTAATCTTTCGAGTACTTTGGCATTAAATACATTATTTTCTCTCAGTTGGATCATTCCTAAGCCTTCAGAACCTAAAAATATACCCATTAATAGATATATTAGTGCGAAAGAAAGTGGTAAACGCTTAATCCAACCTGATCCTAGTGTAACTACCAGTAACAGTAGACCAATAATCAGTAGGTCAAGAATGTAAATATCTACCATATAAATATGTATAAAAACTGAGTATAACTTTGTCAGTTTATTGGCGATTGCCTGTTTGTATAAAATATCTATAGATAGATTTTATGAAGAAGTTTTTTTACTTTTACTAGTCTAAGATGAATAGTCCTAACAGGAGCATTGTTGAACTATTAGCCTAATGATAGAAACATCAGGCGGTCTTTCCAGATAGCCCAAAAATGCTAAAGTTTATAGGCGTTACATATTTGCAGGATGAATTGAGCCTTTTTGTGAAAGCTAAAGTATAGATTATTATTAATTAGAAAAAAAGGTAGGTTGGGTTGAACAAAGTGTAAAGCCCTGACGGGCATTGCTGGGCTTACCGCGTAGCGTGCCGTAGGCATAACCCAACAAAACCGAGGATTTTTTGTGTTGTCTTACCTGATGTTCAGCCGCGCTGGGCGCGTCTACGTCCCTCAACCCAACCTATTAGTGCATCTAGTCTAATTTGTTGAGTTGAGTAATCAATTATCATGTATTGAATTTTGGTTTTTCAATCTGATGAACCTAGAATTTTAAGCTTGCCGTGCTACTACCTCTAAATTTATCAAAGCCAATAAAAATAAACGTTGAGATTTAAGTAGTTGACCACAATTAATCAAATACCGTGAAGTAAACTATTGCGATTGATCGCTGCTTTCCAATTCAGGTAATTCCGGCGTAGCCTCTTTCACCCGACGGATAGGTAAATTAGCAATCAACGCGGTGGTTCTTTGGTTGCTTTCTAAAGAAAACTCCAAACCCTCCGTATCAATTTCTACATAGCGACAGACTATCTCAAGGATTTCTTGCCGCATTTTTTCCAATCGTTGAGGGTCTAAATCAGCGCGATCGTGGGCAATCACCAGTTGTAGGCGACGTTTTACTTGAGTGCGACTGGTATCAGGACTACGCAAAAAAAGCCGTTCTATAAGTTCAAGGATCATTGCCAATAGGTGTGTGGAGACTGGAACATAAGTTAAACAATCTTTGTCCACAACAACCTTCGCAAGCGGGCGAAGATGTTGTCATGGGGTGAGTCGAGATCAAGAAATTCGACTTTTTCCCCTTCCAATCTACGGGCAATATTCTCAAAGGCTATGGCAGCTAAAGAGGGGGTATCCCCTAAGACTAAAGGTTCGCCGCGATTGGTAGAAACAATAACACGCTCATCATCAGGGATTACCCCGATTAGGGGTATTGCCAAAAGTTCCTGAACATCTTGCACAGACATCATATCATTTGCCCGAACCATTGCGGGTCGGATGCGGTTGATGATTAAATGGGCACGCTTAATGCCTTGTGCTTCTAGTAAGCCAACTACGCGGTCAGCATCACGAACTGCGGAAATTTCCGGTGTGGTGACAATTAGGGCTTCTTTGGCTGGGGCGATCGCATTTTTAAATCCATTTTCAATACCAGCCGGACTATCGATAATCACGTACTGATATTTTTGTGCCAGTGCATTCACCAGTAATTTCATTTGTTCAGGTGTGACGGCATCTTTCGAGCGATTTTGGGCTGCTGGTAAAAGTACGAGGTTGGGTTGTCGCTTGTCTTTCACCAAAGCCTGTTCTAATCGGCACTCTCTAGCCAGAACTTCCACCGCAGTATAGACGATGCGGTTTTCTAGTCCTAGCAGCAAATCCAAATTCCTCAGACCAAAATCTGCATCAACCAAAGCAACTTGACGCCCTATTTTGGCTAAAGTCATGCCTAAATTTGCCGAAACAGTGGTTTTACCCACTCCTCCTTTACCGGAGGTAATTACAATAATCCGAGTCATGGTAGAGTTGCGCTCGATTAGGGTTCAGGAAATTATAGTAAATGTAAATACTTATGGTACCTGATTAATCCTGGTTAATTGGTTTCGGGAAAAATCAGTAGCCCTAGCGATGCGAATTCCTTGGGAGGTAATGTGTGCCACTTCGGGAAAAAATTGCATCGGTGATTTCTCTGGTGCCCTAGCGACAGCATCTGCGATCCGCAACTGGGTTGGTTCCATTTGCAAGGCCATAATCAGACACTCACGATTGCCCCCGGCACCCGCATGAGCAATTCCACGTAGACGACCCCATACTAGAATATCTCCTTCTGCAACTACGATACCACCTGGATTTAAATCTCCTAAAAGAATTACTGTTCCGGGATGACGAATTTCGACTCCAGAGCGGACTGTCATTTCCAGATAAAGGGCATCTGCTGGGGTGGGAGTGGCAGTTTTGAACTGTGAATTGAGGGAGGTGTCTGGTTGTAGTTGTTCGACTGAATAGCCAGAGGTGACAGCCGCGATCGCAGTTTGCCGACGACTAGTCGCTACAGATTTTAGTTGGAGTTGGATTTCACTAAAGGCTTCGGCAAATTCTTGTAGTTGTCTGCCATCCAACAAGCGGTCTTGGGCGATGAGATGCACTGGGATATTTGGTGTGCGGAAGCGATCGCTGGCATTTAACCGGATCTTCAATTGTTGCCAAATCTCAGACCATGTGAGTTCGGAAGCGGGTACTTGAGTTTCTGTTGGTAAAATAACTAACAGTTTTCCCCCTTCACTTTTTAACTGCACTTGAATATGGTTATTTACCTGATTCCCGGCTGTGACTAATTCAGCAGAGTTGATATCTAAAATCACAGAACTAGATTCTACATCACCAAAACCAGAAATAGACTCTGGATCAATAGAGTGGGAATTTGACTCTAAATCATCAGGGGGAGAATTTGACTGTAAATAGAGGAGAACAGAATTTAGCTCTGCATCCGGGATAATGTCATGAGAATCGGTCTCAGAAATAACAAAATTTGGCTTCATATCATCAGAAACGGTAGAATTTACCTCTAAATCCAAAATGTGAGAGATTGACCCTGCATCAGGGAGTGCAGAATTTGACTCTAGATCGGAGATATGAGAATCAGAAGTCATGCAGCACCAGCCAAAAGACACACCGAGTAATTACCAATATTAAGTTAGTTGCACAATGCAACAACATTTTTAACTTATGTATTTTTAGTTAATCTTTTGTAAACCGTCCCCAAGGCATCAGCATCGCCAACATTACCAGGAAACAGCACCACTGGCAAATTGGGAAACTGGGGATGATCCGAAGTGGTGATTACCATCGAACAACCAGCTAAAATTTGACCGAGTAACCGAGCTGAATTTAAAGCCAAACCAGTACTCAAGACATCGTTTGAGGTAATTCCACCTTTACTGATTAAAAACCCAATATCAGATGGTAACCCTTGTACGATATCCATTAATAAACTAGAAACTTTAACTCCAAAATCTAACCTTGTTTTCACATCCTTAAAAGTTAGTTCTTGACGGCTGGTATAAATTACTGGTGTTTTGCCATCTGCATGTGCTGTCCTGGCACTTTCGAGAATTTCGCTTAGTAGTGTAGCAGATTGGTCTGCTCCATCATCTAGTAACCGCGCTACATCCACTTCAATCCCCGCCGTTCCTTCGACTTGCAATAATGCTTGTAACTGCTGAGTCGTTTTTTTCACGTGGGAACCCACAATTACCGCGCCTGGTTTACCTTGGCGCACGTATTCAGCCATATTTTCTGCGGCAATGGGTTGGGGAGGTAAGGCAGCCAAAGCCGTTAAAATACTGGCAGCACTGCGAAACAAAAAGCGTTTTCCTTGACTGGCTGCTTCTAGCACATCTACAGCAAACAAGTTGAGATCAGCTTGAGTTTCACCATCGACCACAGCGCACTGATTACCACTGAGTTGCAATAAGCGCTCTAAACTCCCAGTACGAATATCAGTAAGTATAAACCTGGCGACAGATTCCTCACCAATACGTCCTTGAGTTTTTTCTTCGACGTACTTGGGTAAGTAACTGTGATGGTAGCCGAACACTGAATCACGGGCAAACTCCGTTTCATGTACTGGGGTGGGTACACCATCGATGATCAAGTAATGCACGCTATCGCGGGTGATACGTCCACCTTCAAAAAACGCTGGTACTAAAAAATGAGCATCAAATGGCCCTAATTTTTGGGCGATCGCATCAGTTTCGATGGGGTAATGTCCCCGTAATGTAGAATCAGAACGGCTAACAATCAAAAAATCCCTCATATTTTCAGCCGCTAACGCCAGTTTTAAGTTCTGGCAAACTTCTCTAGTCACGGATGCTGCTAACTCTGGAGGTAAGGATCTAGTATTTGTCAATACAAAGAAAATGGGGGAATCATCTTGTAACCCAGTGCGTAAAGTGTCCACATCCCAGTGCATTAGCAGCAAGCAGCTGTGGACTGTTTGCGACCCTGTAGGGTCATCATCTAGGACAATAATTTTGGGTTTGTTATTCATAGGGACTTCCAATTCAAAAAACAGCCAACAACCTCATACAATCAACTTCTCTGTTCCTGATTTCCCCGCGTCCTCCGTATCTCTGTGGTTTGTTTATTTGGATAATTTATTTCTGGGAAATCCCATAAGTCAACGGGTGGCGAATATTTTCTAGGAACCCTGGCTCAAATTTTCTGCAATTTTCGGATTTCTGCTTGCACATCCAAAGCAATCTGCAAAGATTGATTGAGAAGTTGAGCATATTCGCTGCTCTGATTACTAACTTGCAAAGCTTGCAGATTGGCTAAATTATTAATCAATAACTCTTGGTTATTTGCCAGTAGCTTTTTATTATCCCGCAAAATTCGTTCACTTTTGAGAGAGCGGACTAAATCTTCCCTAATAAGTTGGAGAGCAGCAATCACTTGCTCTCGGTCATTGATCCGACTTTGAGAATTTCCAGATGTTGCTAATTGGTCATTAATATCGATTGCTGTGACAACAGTGTGATATTTATCAACTTCATCTAAAAGTACTGTCAGACTGTGAGGACAGGTCAAACGTTGCCATAGCGATCGCCCAATTAATACGGAAATTGGTACTAAAATCAATAAAAGGATTCCTAATATAATTGAAGAACCAATTGTCGGCAGAATAATAAACGCATAAACAAAGCCAACAATAACTGGGGTTAAAGCCAGTGCTACCAGCATTTCATTAATAATAAGTCCTAATCGCTTCTCGCCATCTTGCCACATAGAAGGTCGGAAAACATCATCCGGATCGAATCCCGTTAAACGTCTCAATTCACCTTTGCTAATTTCCAAACTTATTAAGTCCGGTTGCACAAATAGATACTCCTATGAAATCACGATTTGAGTATTTGAAACTTGCTAGGCTCTATTTTGTATCTACTGTAGTTTAATTTTCAGGTGTAATTAACTGTTTGATTGGTCATTTAACCATTGGTTTAAATCTTTGAGTTGAGAAAACCCAAACAAAGCTATTGCTAAATCATTAAGCTGACTAGAAGTTAATTGCCTGAGTTTTTGTTCAATATCTACAGGAAAATCACCCAGTTTAAGTCGAAGTTGACGCAGGATTATAACTTGTTGTCCTTCTTTCCGTCCTTGTTCAATCTGTTCTTCAGGTGTTAAGTAACGATTACCTTGCTCATCGTACCAATACAACCATTCACGCTTGATTCCTTGATATGTACCCTGCTCTCTACCGATTCCTAAGCCTAATTCGCCTAACCAAATCGGCTCACCCACTAATAATTCGTACTTACCTTTTGCTAATTGATAAACTTCCAATGGTGGTTTACGTTTGCGTAAAGGATTGTAGATAACGTAATATAAAACTCCCATTTGAGCATAAAAGTCTTTCTTTTCGGTATATTCACCTCGTCTGGTTTGAGATACTACTTCTAACACCAACATAGGGACTTTCTGTTCTTCCCACACAACATAAGACAAGCGTAAATCTTCATCAAGAATACGCGGAACACCTACACTCAGAAAACCATCAGGGACAATTGCTGGTAAATTCGGGTCATAATAAATGCCCATATCTACCCCAAAAAACCAATCCATCTGTTCTGACCAAATCAGAGCAAGCACAGCTTTGAGTAAACCGGGAATTAAATCTTGCAGTTCGTTATCCACAGGAGTATCATCAGAATCGGGTAAGTCTTCTGCGGAAGGGAGACAGCTTCGGGGATCGTAGTTGAGTAGCATTGGCTTGTGAAGAGTTCTTCTGATTTCATTGTAGTAGTGAAAAATTTCACCTAATCAAATAATTTTTTGCTAGCAATGAAAAGGATATTTTGACCCAGCAATCAGTCTATTAACTGCTATTATTAATTTTCATATTTTCCAGATAATTTCTATAAATTAAGTAACACTTTGGGAGTGATTGAGAGAATTTAAACCTAAAAATAGAGCCGCAATACTTCCTGTCACAGCAATTTTACCTTGAATAATTTGCTCAAAAACTGATTCTACAGGAATTAAGACAATTTCAATATCTTCTGTAATATCTAGCTTTCTTGCTCCGGAATTTCTCACATTCTCAGCCAAAAATAGATGTATTTGGTTAGTATCCTTAACCGGATTATCGTATAAGGTAGCTAATTTAGTAACTTTTTGGGCTACATAACCAGTTTCTTCTTGCAGTTCTCTGACTGCTGCTGAAACAGCATCTTCCTTGGCTGCGTCGAAACTCCCAGCCGGGAGTTCTAACAGAATTTCACCAACCCCATGCCTGTATTGACGTACAAAAACAATTTCTTGATTATTTGTAATCGGTAAAATTAGAGCAATTTCTGGTCTAATAACCACAAAAAAGTCATCGATAATTTGACCATCAGGTAATTCTATTTTATCTTGCCGCACTTGACACCAGCGATGATTCAAAACCATTTTTGATTTTAATATATGCCATTTTTTTATGTTGTCCATAGATAAATTATTTAGATAAAAATTTAGGCAATAAATTTATGAATGTAAAAAAGTATAACAGATACCTCAAATAATCTAAAATTTGCACTTACACTGTTTTTGCTCTAACTAAAAATTGAGCATACTTATGCAATTAGAAGTAAATTTATTTACTGTCAACAAGCGATTTCCCTTGACAATTAGTCGTGGAACAACAGCGCAAACAACGAATGTATGGGTAAGAATTTTACATGATGGTATTGAGGGCTGGGGTGAAGCATCGCCATTTGGTGTAGGCACTCATTCCCAATCAACTGAGATCATCAAAAGTCATTTGCAGCAACTTGCACCATTATTACAAGCATTTAGCCCGTTGCAGCGCCAGCAAATTGAGCAAATATTCACAAAAGAGCAGGTTCCTTCGTCCGTCAAGGCTGCCATAGATATGGCAATGTATGACTGGCTAGGTAAGCTTGTGGGATTACCTTTGTGGCAAATCTGGGGACTCGATCGCAACGCTATTGTGCCGACTTCAGTCACCATTGGGATTAATTCACCAGCAGCAGCTAGAGCCAGGGCGCGGGACTGGTTACAATTTATGGATGTTCGCCTGTTCAAGGTGAAATTAGGGAATCCGGATGGCATAGATGCAGACAAACAAATGCTATTAGCGGTGCAAAAAGAAGCACCTGATTTAGAATTATTCGTGGATGCAAACGGGGGTTGGAGCGGGGAAGATGCGGTAAAAATGTGTAGTTGGTTGGCTGATTTAGGTATAAAGTATGTAGAACAACCATTACCACGGGGGCAGGAGGAAAGTTTAGTCAAACTTAAGGAGCGATCGCCCCTGCCAATCTTTGTTGATGAAAGTTGCTTTACCAATGCCGATATTCCCCATTTAGCAAACTATGTGGATGGCATCAATATCAAGCTGATGAAATCAGGGGGATTAACCGAGGCCATGCGGATGGTACATACAGCGCGAGCCTATGGGTTGCAAATCATGTTCGGTTGCTATTCTGACAGTTCGCTAGCTAATACAGCCGCAGCACAGCTAGCACCATTGGCGGATTATTTAGATTTAGACAGTCACCTTAACTTAATTGATGATCCTTTTAAGGGTGCATTAGTGCAAGAAGGAAGAATTTTACCAAACGATTTACCAGGCTTGGGGGTGCAATATAGTGCGTCTGCCACTTAATCAAAGAATAGCAATTCTGTTACATGAAGGAATTAGTGGGACTCAGGGCAAAACAGGGCTGTCACTTTTACGCTACAGTGAAGCTCCCATTGTCGCGTTGATTGATCGCGAGTCTGCTGGCAAATCCGTGCCAGAACTAACAGGAATTAAGCGTGATGTCCCAATTGTGGCATCAGTAGCAGCAGCCCTAGAGTATAAACCCGAAGTTTTAGTAATTGGCATTGCTCCCAAAGGTGGTGCTGTACCAGATGATTACTGGCTAGAAATCAAAAACGCTTTAGCAGCTGGGATGTCCTTAGTCAATGGTTTACACACGCCATTAGCAAACATGCCAGAGTTAAACACACTGCTCAAACCAGGGCAATTAATTTGGGATGTGCGGAAAGAACCAGCTAATTTAGATGTTGCTAATGGGTTGGCACGCACCCTCCCTTGTCGGCGGGTGCTGACAGTGGGGACTGATATGGCAATCGGCAAAATGTCCACCAGTCTAGAGCTACATTGGGCATCACGACTGCGGGGATGGCGTTCTAAATTCCTGGCGACAGGTCAAACTGGTGTGATGTTAGAAGGAGACGGCGTACCCTTAGATGCAGTACGGGTGGACTTTGCGGCTGGTGCTGTGGAGCAGATGGTAATGCGCTATGGCAAAAACTACGACATCCTCCACGTCGAAGGACAAGGTTCACTGCTGCATCCTGGTTCAACAGCAACCCTTCCCCTGATTCGGGGTTCACAACCAACACAACTGATACTAGTACATCGGGCAGGACAAATGCATGTGCGTAATCATCCCCATGTCGTCATTCCGCCATTACCAAAAGTGATTCGGCTGTATGAGACTGTGGCCAGCGCCGGTGGAGCCTTTAAAGGTGTGCCAGTAGTAGGTATTGCCTTGAACACAGCTCATCTAGATGAATTTGCCGCGCAAGAAGCGATCGCCCAAACAACAGCAGAAACAGGACTAACTTGCACCGATCCTGTGCGCTTTGGTGCCAATGTCCTGTTGGATGCAGTAATGAGGAATTAGCTGAGGTTTCAATAGATATCTCCGAAAAAGAATGTAGAGACGTTCCATGGAACGTCTCTACAAGGGTTCGAGGATAAACATATTTAATTTCTGGAGATGTCTAATGCAATTCGAGTCAACGGGACTGCCTTTACAGCGTTGATTCTTGTTAACACCAATTAAATTGAGTTCACTTCACCTAGCTTGTTGATTTGCTGTTGATCGTATCCTGCTGCTTGGAGTGGCTCAATGATATCTCGTTGCCTATCTGGAACATAGCAGGCAATCAGATTGGCTTGACGCTTTGGCATAATGCGCACCTCTCCTACAGCCGCAGGCAAAATACAAGATTCTCCTGGCTCAAGCTGCTCAATACCAGAGGCAAATTCTAGCTGCACGACATTGCCGACATTGGAGAGAATTAGGCAACGGCGGGGATGAGATGGTTCTAAATAGGGTTCATGCAAAATCCAACGCTCAAGGGCGAAGTAGGAACTTGCACACCCAAAAATTCGGGAATTGGCTCTCGACTGTAACTTTAGCCCGCTATGCGGACAAGGTTGATAATGGTTTTTTAACTCGTCGAGGGTGGCATTAATATTTGCATACCACTCTTGTTGGCTGTACTCTTTGCCATACATATCTGTTGGCATCACAGATTGAGCCAGATTCGAGGTTTGTTGAATTTCAAAGACAAGTGTATCTGGGCCAAAAGAATGAATAATTCCCGCCGGCATATAGACTGTATCGCCTGCTTGAATCGAGTGACGCACCAAAACAGAATCATAGTCACAGGCGACAAAAGCCTCAAATAGCTGCTCCCGTGTAAATTCTGACTTAAGTCCTGCCAAGACTGTCGCCCCTGGTGCTGCCCAAAGAATGTGCCAAGCTTCAGTTTTACCATTTGGTTCATTGTGCAATTTTCGAGCCGTTTCATCATCGGCGTGGAGATGTACGGGCAGCATATGAGATGCATCAATGAACTTGGATAGTAAAGGGAAATGCACTCCCCGCCAGCCAAGACCGACAAGTTCGTCAGGGTGAGCTAATACGAGTTCATGTAAAGTTCGACCAGCCAGAGCGCCATTAACAACAGTCCCCGTTTTGTTTTTGTAATCGCTCACTTCCCAAGTTTCGGCTACTTTCCCCGCAGGCAAGTCACGCTTGCCCAAAACTTCTGGTATCAGCCGTTCGCCAAAATTGTATTTTTGGATATTAAAAGTTAGCTTCAGTGGGTACCAATCCATTCAACCTCCCCCGATCATAATCTTTAGTTTTCAGGTAATAGAAGGGAAAGACCTCTATCTACAGGCTAATCAAGACATGAAATTTGAGGAAATCATCCCTTAATCAAGCGATCGCTCACCTGCATCCCCGGATGATTAATACCAAGCACATCCAGTAGGTTGTCCATTTGATAGAAGACAGATGCTATCATTTGCCCTGCATATGTAAATTGAAAAGTTGTAGGGGCGCAAGGTTTTGTGTTTTCATAGCAGTTGCCACATAGCTGAGGAAATAAGCTCATCATCAAACCTGGACACCAAGAGATTTTCCCACCTGTCCCCCTTCGGGTGATGCCTCCGGCACGTCTGCGACGGTAAGCGCAGCGCCCGTCAAGGCTTTACGCCAGTCGCTCATGGGGGAGATCCCCAAGACCGCGCTAGCTCACCTGTCCTCTGTCCCCTGTCCCCTGTCATAGCTATTTATGCCTACTAGCACCTGGAATCGTCATCACGTTCTTTCTCTAGCTGACTTCACCACCGCCGAATACGATACTGTTTTACAAACTGCTGCCAGTTTTCAGGAAGTGCTATCACGGCGGACGAAGAAAGTACCAAGTTTGCAAGGACAGGTGGTGGCAAATTTATTTTTTGAACCATCTACACGTACTCGCAGTAGTTTTGAACTGGCGGCTAAACGCTTAAGTGCAGATACGCTGAACTTTGCCGCAGCAACTTCTTCCATGACGAAGGGAGAGACAATTCTAGATACAGCCAAAACTTATTTGGCAATGGGAACTGATATTATGGTGATCCGCCATCGAGAGGCAGGAGTACCCCAGGCGATCGCCCAGGAAATGGATCGCCTAGGTGTCCGAGTTAGCGTCCTCAATGCTGGTGATGGTCAACATGAACATCCTTCCCAAGCACTGCTAGATTTATTTACTATCTGTACTCTAATTGACCCCAATCATCCCCATTTAGAACTTTTAAAAGGTAAAAAAATTGCGATCGTTGGAGATATTTTACATTCTCGTGTCGCCCGCTCTAATATTTGGAGTTTAACGGCCAGTGGGGCCCAAGTGCATCTGGCTGCACCACCGACGCTCTTACCCAAGTTATTTGCCGAGTATGTCTGTGAAGAAAAAGCCGAATCTCGGCAACTATTTTTACATTGGCAGTTAGAACCCGCTTTGCAAGATGCTGATTTTGTGATGACTTTGCGTCTGCAAAAGGAACGCATGACAGCTCATTTACTTCCCAGTTTGCGAGAATATCATCAGTTATTTGGCATCACACGGACAAAGTTGCAACTATGCAAGTCTAACGTCAAAGTTTTACATCCAGGCCCAGTCAATCGTGGTGTAGAAATTAGCTCAGATTTAATGGATGACCCAGAATTTAGCCTGATCCAGTCCCAAGTTACCAGTGGTATCGCCATTCGCATGGCGTTGTTGTATTTATTAGGTAGTGGTAAGGTTTCAGGAATATGAACTACCTACGCAGTTCGCTTCTAATTCTTAATTAAAAAAGCGTATGGCGATGCCTTTAACTTAGGCATCGCGGATTTTAGATAAAAAATCTAAAATCCCCAATCGATTTAACGATTCACTGCCGCAGCTTCCCGCGCCGCAGTCGCCTGATCTGGGTGGATACCCAAACGTGTGAGATTAATCCGTCCTTTATTGTCAATTTCTCGCACTTTGACAATTACTTCATCCCCAACTGCTACTTCATCTTCAACTTTGCCAACGCGGTAGTCAGCTAGTTGAGAGATGTGAATCATGCCTTCTTTACCAGGCAGAAATTCTACAAATGCACCAATTGGGATAATCCGAGTTACGCGTCCTACGTAAACATCACCTTCGTGTAACTTGCGAGTCATGCCTTGAATGATGTTACGGGCTTTCTTCGCCTTGCTTTCATCTACAGCTGAAATTGTGACGGTGCCATCGTCTTCGATGTCTATCTTCGCACCTGTTTCTTCAGTGATACCCTTAATTGTTTTGCCTCCAGGCCCAATGACCAGACCAATCATGTCTGAATCAATCTTGATAGTCAACAGACGTGGGGCATAGGGTGAGGTTTCAGGGCGTGGTTCTTCGATAGTCTGAAGCATTTTCTCCAGAATATGCAACCGGGCTGATTTAGCTTGGTGAACGGCTTGGGCAATAATATCCAAAGACAGACCAGGGATTTTCATATCCATTTGCAGGGCGGTAATACCGCTATCTGTCCCGGCGACTTTAAAGTCCATATCGCCTAAGAAGTCCTCAATCCCCTGAATGTCAGTCAGGACTCGTACTTCGTCACCTTCTTTAATCAAACCCATTGCTGCACCGCTAACAGGTTTGAGAATGGGGACACCAGCATCCATCAACGATAGAGTGGAACCGCACACCGAACCCATAGAAGTGGAACCGTTAGAAGAAAGCACTTCCGAGACGACACGAATCACGTAAGGGAATTGTTCTTTTGGCGGTAGCACTGGTAGCAACGCTCTTTCTGCTAAAGCACCGTGACCGATTTCGCGCCTACCGGGAAAACGCAGAGGTTTAGTTTCCCCAACAGAGAAAGGCGGGAAGTTGTAATGATGCAAATAACGTTTAGATTGGTCTATTTGCAAGTCATCGTTGAGGTTTTGGGCATCTCCGGGAGTACCTAGGGTACAGGTGGATAATACTTGAGTTAGTCCCCGGTTAAATAAACCACTGCCATGGACTCGCTTGGGTAAGACACCAACTTGACAAGAAACTGGACGCACTTCATCTAGTTTGCGACCATCAACGCGAACGTTATCTTCGATGATTTGACGGCGCATGAAGTGTTTAGTAATGTCTTTAAAAGTATTACCGAGTGCCTTACTATTTGTGGTCGCAGCAACTCGTACTTCGTCTTCTTCTGGTAATTCCGCGATCGCATTGGCAATTTCATCCTTCACAGCATCCAAAGCGGTATCCCGTTCGGTTTTGCTGAATTCAAATTGAGACAGGATTTTTTTAATCTCGTGACTGGCGCGATCGCGGATATAGTTGTTCAGTGTCTGGTCTACTTCTGGTGGTGCTTCTTGCACTATTTGCAGTCCCAGTTCTGCGACTAAATCTAGCTGCGCTTGAATTAAATCTCGCACTGCTTCGTAGCCAAAGTCAATCGCTTCGATAATATCTTGCTCTGGCAACTGATTAGCTCCCGCCTCCACCATAATCACACCGTGGGGTGAACCTGCCACTACCAGATCCAAATCTCCGTTTTCGGTTTCTGCATAGGTGGGGTTAATAATGAAATCATCTCCCACTAAGCCTACCCTAACTGCTGCCATTGGCCCGTTAAACGGAATTTGAGCTATTAAAGTAGCAATGGAAGCACCAGTTACTGCTAAGACATCAGGTGGAACTAGCTCGTCCATTGACAGGGTAAAGGCGACAATTTGCAGGTCATCCCGCAACCATGAAGGGAACAAAGGCCGCATCGGGCGGTCTATCAGACGACTAGTAAGAATTGTTTTTTCTGGTGGACGTCCTTCCCGCCGCATGATCCCGCCGGGAATCCTACCTGCGGCATATAGTCTTTCTTCATAATCTACTGTAAGGGGAAGAAAATCTATGCCTTCTCTGCCTTGCGATCGCGTAGCCGTTACCAAAACAGATGTGTCCCCTGATTCTATTAAAACTGACCCACCAGCTTGGGGAGCTAGTAAGCCTACCTTCAGTCGAATATCCCTGCCATCGAAGGATATTGACTTATCAACTTCTGCCATTCAGTTTTTTTTCCTTCTCTTTCGCTATTCTCTTTCTGTGGCAATCCTAACATTTATGCCCTAAGACTGACTTCTGGTACATACAAAGATAAACAAGTCGTTTAACGCAAAGCGCGATATAGTACCAGCGCCTCTACCACTTGCTCATCTGCTAGCTTCACCGCCCGAGGAATATTCCCAATCACATCAAATCCTAACGATTGCCAAAGTCTAATTGAAGGTATATTAGTCTCAAAGATCAAATTAAACATCACTGCTTCGTAGCCAAGGTTCGCTGCGATCTCCAGCATAGCCTCGCCCATTAACCTGCCTATACCCTGACCGCGTAATACTGGTTGTACAATAAAACCAGCGTTGCAAATATGGCTACACCGACCTGGAAAGTTTGGCTTTAAATAAAATGCCCCCAGCACCTCTTGAGGCTTGTCTGTAGTGTCTTGAGTACATGCCCTGACGACGAAGGCATCCTGACTTAACCAGTAAGTTGCAAATTCTGCCTCAGACAGAGGTTTTGTTTGGGGATAGGTTTTATCTTCAAGAATTACCACATTTAGTAATGACCTCACCACCTCTTGCTCTTCGGGTTGCATATAATCTAGTTCTACTACTAACCCATTTTTTAAAACTTGATTAAAGGGAAGTTTCATGAGGAATAAACTTGATTATGTATGATTTACTTAAACTAATTATTATCTTAAAGTTTTGATTGAATAATTTATTTTTTGGGTAAAATCCCCAAAAAAACAAACATTTATTTGAATTTGGCGAAAACTTGAGTAGTTAGCAAATGGCAATTTTACACGGTAGTTGGTTACTAAAAAATCAAAACAGTTGTTTATTTATTTGGGGCGAAACTTGGCGATCATCAGCAGTTAACTTTGAACTTGGTGCATCTAGAGATATACCACCACATCCACTGGCGATGACACCAGTTGAGTTAAATGAGTGGTTGCGTTCTCAGAACCTAAAAATTACTCAATCAATGCAGCAACCCCAAGCGGCTTTAGCTGCCAGTGGGCAAACTCGTAAAGGTGCAAGTACATCGGCAGTAACTTTGCCAACGCTCTCTCAAATCATTGCTTTACCAACTTATGTCGGAGAAAACAATCAGCAAGAAATAACATCTATTTCCCCCTTACATTCTGCCACTTTGGGAACGGAGATAGACTCTTGGCAATACCTACAACCTTGGCGAGTTGAGGGTTTTTGCCTCAACTCCACCGAAGCCATGAAATTTCTCACTTCGCTGCCCCTGAATGCGGCAAACGGCGAAGATGCCTTACTGGGTGGAGATTTACGCTTTTGGTCACAGGTTGCCCGTTGGAGTTTGGACTTAATCGCGCGGTGTAAATTCTTACCAAATATCGAGCGGCAATCCGATAGTTCTATGGTGGCTAAGTGGCAAGTACTTTTAGACAGTGCTGTAGATGGAACGCGCCTAGAAAAATTTGCCGCGAAGATGCCGTTGGCTTGTCGTACTTATCAGGGAGATGAGGGAGAAAATACCTCATCGTCTCTCCTCAAAATAGATTTTCCCACAGAACCACAGGAATTATTGCTGGGGTTTCTTAACAGTACGATAGATGCCCAAGTGCGAGAAATGATAGGTTCTCAACCTCTGATGGAAACTAGGGTGATGGCATCTTTACCATCTGCGGTGCGACAGTGGTTACAAGCTTTAACTAGTGCAGCCAACACAGTGAGTGCAGATGCCATGGAAGTGGAACGCTTGGCAGCAGCGTTAACAGCTTGGACTATGCCGTTACAATACCAACTGGCAGGAAAAGCGTCGTTTCGCACTTGTTTTCAACTGCATCCACCAGAGTCTGGAGAAACAGATTGGATATTGGCTTATTTTCTCCAAGCAACAGATGATCCTGAATTTTTAGTAGATGCGGCAACTATTTGGCATCACCCTGTTGAGCAATTAGTTTATCAAAATCGCACAATTGATCAGCCCCAAGAAACGTTATTGCGGGGATTGGGTTTAGCTTCCCGATTGTATCCAGTTCTGGCACCCAGTTTAGAAACTGAATATCCTCAATTTTGTCGCCTTAACCCATTACAAGCTTATGAATTTATCAAGTCTGTTGTTTGGCGGTTTGAAGATAGTGGTTTGGGAGTGATTTTACCTCCGAGTTTAGCGAATCGCGAGGGATGGGCGAACCGTTTAGGTTTGAAAATTAGTGCAGAAACTCAAAAGACAAAGCAGGGACGCTTAGGTTTACAGAGTTTGCTAAATTTTCAATGGCAATTGGCAATTGGTGGACAAACTATTTCTAAAACTGAGTTTAATAAACTTGTGGCTTTGAATAGCCCATTAGTAGAAATTAACGGCGAATGGGTAGAGTTGCGATCGCAAGATATTAAGACAGCACAGTCATTTTTTGCTTCTCGCAAAGACCAAATGGCGCTTTCTTTGGAAGATGCTTTACGTTTGAGTACGGGAGACACCCAGGCGATTGAAAAATTACCCGTGGTCAGTTTTGAGGCATCTGGGGCATTACAAGAGTTGATTGGGGCACTAACAAACAACCAGGCGATCTCGCCTTTGCCTACACCCGCCAATTTTCAGGGACAGTTGCGACCTTATCAAGAACGAGGCGCAGCTTGGTTGGCTTTTCTAGAACGTTGGGGTTTGGGTGCATGTCTCGCCGATGATATGGGACTCGGTAAAACTATTCAGTTTATCGCCTTCCTCCTCCACCTGAAAGAACAGGATGCATTAGAAAATCCGACACTCTTAGTATGTCCAACTTCGGTTTTAGGCAACTGGGAACGGGAAATCAAAAGATTTGCCCCCACGCTGAAAGTATTACAACATCACGGCGATAAACGTCTTAAAGGTAAGGCGTTTGTGGAAGCGGTCAAACAACACGATGTAGTCATCACCAGTTACTCATTAGTTCACCGAGATATTAAGTCATTACAGGGTGTATCTTGGCAGGTAATTGTGTTAGATGAAGCCCAGAATGTAAAAAATCCCGAAGCCAAACAATCTCAAGCAATCAGACAATTAGAAGCAACATTCCGTGTAGCTTTAACAGGAACACCAGTAGAAAATAGATTGCAAGAATTGTGGTCTATTTTAGATTTCCTCAATCCTGGATATTTAGGTAATCGGCAATTCTTCCAGAGACGGTTTGCCATGCCAATAGAAAAATACGGGGATGCCGCATCATTAAATCAATTGCGTTCTTTAGTGCAACCCTTTATTCTGCGCCGTTTAAAAACTGACCGCAATATCATTCAGGACTTGCCAGAAAAGCAAGAAATGACAGTATTTTGTGGTCTCACTACTGAACAAGCCGAACTTTATCAACAAGTAGTGGAAGCATCTTTAACAGATATTGAATCTGCGTCAGGCTTGCAACGTCGAGGCATGATTTTAGCCTTGCTAATCAAACTCAAACAAATCTGTAATCACCCGTCTCAATATTTGAAATTAGCCACATTACAACAACATCATTCAGCTAAATTGCAACGGCTAGAGGAAATGTTAGATGAGGCTTTAGCGGAAGGCGATTGCTCTTTAATCTTCACGCAATTTGCGGAATGGGGCAAATTACTAAAACCGCATTTAGAAAATAAACTAGGGCGAGAAATCTTGTTTTTATATGGTAGCACCAGTAAAAAACAACGTGAGGAAATGATCGACCGTTTCCAACACGATCCCCAAGGGCCACCAATTATGATTCTCTCTTTAAAAGCAGGTGGTGTAGGATTAAATTTAACTAGAGCAAATCATGTATTCCACTTTGATAGATGGTGGAATCCTGCTGTAGAAAACCAAGCGACAGACCGAGTATTTCGCATTGGTCAAACCCGTAACGTCCAAGTGCATAAATTTGTCTGCACTGGGACTTTAGAAGAAAAAATTCATGACATGATTGAAAGTAAAAAACAACTAGCCGAACAAGTAGTTGGGGCTGGGGAAGAATGGCTCACTGAAATGGATACAAACCAACTGCGTAATTTACTCCTACTTGATCGCAGTGCCGTCATTGAAGAAGAATAGAAATTGAGTCTTCTTGGTGTTTTGGTGTCTTCGTGTTTTTTTACCACAAGGACACAAAGAAAATACAAGTCAATTTAAAAAGCAAAGTTATGACTAATTATACTCTGCAAGCAAATCGGGAATGGTGGTCACAAAAGTGGCTAGAGTTACTAGATTCTTATCGGTTTAAAAAACGTTTAGAACGGGCAAGAAATTATGCTCGTCAGGGTAATGTTTTAAGTATTGAGTTTAAAGGTGCAAAAGTATTAGCTAGAGTCCAAGGTAGTGAACCTGAACCTTATAAAGTTTCTCTATCGATTGATGCATTTAGTGAAGAAGAGTGGAGTTATGTAATTGAAACGATGTCCCAAAGGGCTATTTTTGCTGCCAAGCTGTTAGCAGGAGAAATGCCACAAAATATTGAAGAAGTATTCACAGCCAATGGTTTATCGTTATTTCCTTTTACGTTATCTGATGTTCATAGTAAATGCTCTTGTCCTGATAAAGCAAATCCATGTAAACATGTTGGTGCAGTTTACTATCAGTTAGGCGATCGCTTCAGTGAAGACCCGTTTGTACTATTTCAATTACGCGGACGCACCAAAGAGCAAATTATCAGCGATTTACGCCAATTACGGGGTGCTAAAGTTGAAGTTACTGCACCGGAAATACCTAATGTTCAACAGCCAATTCCTCATCATCAAGAATCTATAAACATTGATTCTTTCTGGCAATATAATGAGCCTTTAGATTCTTCTTTAGTAGTAATTGCACCATCAAGTAGTGAAACAATACTCGATGTATTAGGAGCAATTCCTCTAGCGAAAACAGAAGAAAATGTAGTAAATTTAACTTCGGGCGATGTGGTGATGAAATATTTAGATACTGTTTACAAAGGGGTGAGTCAGCAAGCCATTTTAGCAGCTATGAATGTGGGAGGAAGTTGAGCGAAGAGACAGACAAAATGTTATGCATAATGCTACAAATTCAGGCAAAAGTCAATGTTATTTAAACGGCATAATCCAGTTAAAACAACATGGAAATCCAAACCAGAATTATTTCGGTAGAACTGGCTGATGGGACAAGCATCAAAGTTGAGGCTACACCAATTGGCGATCGCAAAGTTAGTCTTCAAGCTCGACCTTTTCACGAAGTAACTGCGGCTATTGAATCCCTGACAAAGGAAGTGGCGGAAACATTGCAGAAAGTTAAGCCTGATAAAGCTAGTGTGAAATTTGGTGTAGATATAGGCATTGAAGCGGGTAAACTTACACCTTTACTAGTCAAAGGTACTTCCACAGCCAATTTTGAGATTACCTTAGAATGGGGACAATAGCTGTTTGATTTTGGAGCAATCCAACTACAGAAGGGCATACTGAAAGTTAAAGCTTGCAAAGAGAACCACCTCTGCTTTAACCTGACTTGAGTTCGACAAGTGGAAAAAACCCCTCTCCAAACCTCTCCCCTGCCAGGAGGAGCCACTGCGTTGCGCGGGTTCCCCGCGTTGTAGCACGTGGCGTTAGAGGCTTTGAAACCTTGATTTTTAGTTGAAAATCAGGGAGATTTTTGCCCCTCTGGGTGTCGGAGAGGGGTTGGGGTGAGGTTCATCGAATTCACGTTAACCTGAGTCTCCAATATGTCTACCATTGTATCTGGACTCGACATCAGGCAAATTTTCTGCAACGTAAATAGTGATGAAAATAGGGGGTAACTTCTGAGACTATCAATACCTTAAATTTAGCGACTCATGGCAAAAATCTGTTCAGCCGTTAGGGGAATGTTCAGAAACAATCTAGAATCAATTCGATCCTGTCCTCGAAACACCTTTGGGGGTAAATACTCTCCATCTTCAAGTTGGTAGATTGTAATGGTCGGCTGCTTGGGAGAACCAATGAACCGAATACCACCAAAAGCAGCATAGTCTATGATGATGTACTCGAAAACGCCCAAGTCTTCTCTACGAGACGCTACGCGAACATATTCAGCAAGTTTTGTCAGATAGTCGTCCTTCCAGTTGTTACTTACGACCTCAATGATTCCGGGTGGCGGAATATATGCAGCCGCAGAACCAGAGCTAGTTTTCATTCTCTGCCATTCTTCCCTAGCAAATACGACAATATCGGCTTTTCGGCTTTTTTCTTTTTCTCCTAGTACCATCTTGAGCCGAACCTGCTTGGACTGTCGCGATACGTAGGGCAGATCATTTTCTTGGCAGTGATTTTCAAGGTAGGCACACAGCCGCTCGATCAAATCTTCATGATTTGCATTTGGTTCTGATAATGGCACGGGAATCCCATCCAATAGCTCAAACTCTCTACCTGAACCATCGTCCCAGGCAAGAAACTCTTCAAAAGTCAGTGGTTGTGTGACGGTTGCGTACATCGCCCTCGCTCCATTGCTGACGGGTACTTCACTTAATGCTACCAAGATGTACAGCTTTGTTTATGAGTCCTGGCTGATTTTCCTGCCGTAGCTCGGAAACAACAACTTGAGGTTGGGTAACAGCAGGCGATCGCTCTTAATACACGATGAATTCTCAAGAGAAAATGCTGATATTTGGGATTTTATATAGATACACAAGCGTATATTAATTATTGATTAATCTGCAAAAATTCTTGCAATGCAGTTTGCATATTTGGTTGTTTGATATAAACTTCTGCTGCTTCAATTAAATTACTAATATTCTCTTGACTCACATCATCAATATCATCACTCAAGCGTTTACCAGTTAAATCTCTATCAAGTTTGAACTGCAACCGTAAAACTCGCTCTTGAATGATTTGATTAGTAATGTACTCATGAACAGTTGATGAGCCATCAAATAATACACCGATGAGCGGCTGTGCCCACTGTATCAGCCCCCAACTTTGTGCTTTTTCAAATGGTATTACTCGCGTAAGTTCCCCAGTACCTACAGAAAGGACGCTAATGTCTTCAACTTTCTGACCTAATCTTAAGGCTTCAGCAACGGCACAGCTAGAGGGGTTATTAGCAGCAACGCCACCATCAATAGCAGAATAGATCCCTTTAATTGAGTAAGTAGAAGTATGATCAGGTATCTTTTCCCATGAGGAATCTATTAAGGCTCGTCGTTTTGCTCCTTCATACTTTTTGATAGTACGAGTTTGACCTGTCCCTGTACCACTGGTGATTCTAATTTGTGTGTTTTTATATATATTTTCGATTGAGGATGCTTGCTCACATAAGGTTATAGTGTCCTCAGTTCCACAATTCACTGCTCCATTGATTCTTTTATCTAGTTTATGTGCCGGGAAAAAAGTTGGAGCAGATGCCGAACAAAGACAGGCTTCCCATAGGGGGACATTGCCATAACTTGCATCTTGATGCCAGCTTTTAAATATAATTGGCTGGCGTCCAATAGTATCGTAGGCAGCAATTAACAGTAGTGGATCTGCGATATCTAATAGCCTTGTATTACCTAAAGCTTCTTGGAGGACTTGAGTCAAACCATCCTCGAAAAACTTGGGAGCAGATAAACCATACTTCAGCAGTAAAGGAAGGCGCTGTAGTGAAAAACGGCTTCTGTAAGGGAAGATAATAGAGCTTTTTTGTGTGTATACATCAATAATGTCTTGGCTACTGCGTCCTGTGGCGATCGCAGCTGCTAAAATTGACCCTGTAGAAGTTCCCGCAATTAAATCAAAGTACTGATTTAAAGGTTGATTAATTTGCTTCTCGATGTCTGCGAGCATGGTTGCGGCAACCACTCCTCGAATACCCCCACCATCCAGGCTTAAAATCCGAAAAGGCATATTAAACCAAATCTCCTACAATCTTTTTAAAGTAATATTAAATATTAATTACTTTCATCAACTTACTAAAACTCTGCTTTTAGGAATTACATTTTTAAATGTCTGCCTCTGAAGAATGCAAAAATTTTAGTATTGCTACTATAGCTTATTCGGTTTATCTTATTTAAAAACCCGTGTAAATACTTTTATTAGTTTAATAAATAATAAAATTATTTTGCGTTTCCTAAGTCATCTTGATTTTTATTTGTATGGAAAAAACAGAAAAACAAAAAATGCTATCGGGTGAGTTATATCTTGCAGATGATCCTGAATTAGTTGCCGAAAGCAAGCGCGCCAGTCGTCTCCTGCGGACTTACAACGCCACCACAGAAGCAGAAACAGCACAAAGAAGACAAATTTTGCAGGAATTATTCGCACAGGTAGGCAAGCAAATAACCATTGTGCCACCTTTTCACTGTGATTATGGCAGCTATATTTATACTGGTAACGGATTGTATATGAACTATGGCTGTGTAATTTTAGACTGTAATAAAGTGGAAATTGGTGAAAATGTCTTGTGCGCTCCTTACGTGCAAATTTATGCGGCTTATCATCCCACAGAGCCGGAAATCCGTCTGTCTGGGAGAGAACTTGCTGCCCCAGTTAAAATTGGCAATAATGTTTGGATTGGTGGCAGTGCTATTATTTGTCCAGGAGTCACAATTGGTGACAATACTACCATTGGTGCTGGTAGTGTAGTTGTTAAAGATATACCCGCCAATGTTGTAGCTGCTGGCAATCCTTGCCAGATTATTCGGCATTTGTCCTAAATTTTAACTTTTAGAACTTATAACCTCTAGCAATCCAATAGTGCCAGTCTGCGATCGCTTCTTTGGTGTCACTGTCCGTATCAATGGCTACTATATCTGATAACTTGGCAGAAAATACGTCTTCATCCTTGCCATCAGGATAAACCACTTCTACAAACATATCTTTTAAGCACTCATCATCTGGTGCCATTCCCAGCACCTCAACTTGTTTTTCTTCAACAGTAGAGGTTTTGCGTGACTTTTTCTTCAACGTAGCCATAAAAGGCACGTTCAAAGTATCGTCAAGGTAGTAGTACCAACCCATCGCCCGTTCTTCTTTATCTTCAGCATCGACAATTATCTCTGTTTCAATGCGATGCTCTCGGTTTTCGTCGCGTTCAACACTAGCCATAAGATAAAAGCTTACGTATGATGCACTTTGATATGGTATATCGCTTTGGTGATTGTGTGTCAATTTTCTATCTGCTGTTTTACCCAAGCACGGAATGAGCGAATCATAGGTATTTCGCCAATTTTCAAAGTTTCTTGGATAAAATGAGGAATTTCAGCCGTTATTGGCAAATTTTTAAAAGTCGGCGACACATCACAAGGAACATATACACCGTCTCGCAACTGGTAAATCTGCATCATAGGTTCGTCATAACGCCAAACCTCTGGAACACCCAAGGCCAGATAAATGGGAAGTCGGTCAACAGAAGCGCTGGTATAGTCTACCTCAATGACCAAATCAGGTGGTGGGTCTTGGCTTAAGTCAAGATTTTGCTTATGTCGCATCACCGGTTCATTCTGGATGTAAAAACTCGAATCTGGTTCCACACCCCGCAGTAAATCTTGGCGCTTACAAGTAACTGAACCAGTGCTTTTGAGATTAAGGTTGAGTTCCTCTGCCAAAATCACAACTAAATTATGGATGAGTCTATTATTATGCTCATGGGGCATTAAAGGAGTCATAATTTCCAGCGTTCCGTGGTCATAAGCCAGTCGCGTTGCACGATTACCGCCCATTTCTGCCAGAATGGTTTCAAAGGTCTGCCAACTAATGTTTGGCAATAAGACCCGTTGGGAACTAGTGGGTGAGGTCGTTAGCATAGGAGTTCACCTCAGTTTTTCTACCAAGATATCAAGAGAGTAGGGAGTAGGGAGTAGTATTTTTTCACTCAGCACTGAGAAAAGCACTCAGCACTCAGCACGGGCTAAACGCCCCGCTACCGCTCTACGCGCAGCCATGCCCGCAGGGCTTTACAGCACTCAGCACTGAGAAAAGCACTCAGCACTGAGAAAGGCGGATGGAAACACTACCACCATGTGCTGGTAAACCTTCGGCTGCTGCTAGTGTCAGTGCGGCTTGACCGATTGTTTGCAATGCCTGTTGATTGCATTCCAAATAGGTAATCCGCTTGAGGAAATCATATACACTCAAACCAGAGGCAAAGCGGGCTGAACGGCCAGTAGGCAAAACATGATTTGGCCCGCCTAAATAATCACCGATCGCTTCTGGGGTGTAACGTCCCAGAAACATACTACCAGCACACTTAATTTGACTGGCAAGTAACTGTGGATGATCTACGCACAATTCTACGTGTTCGGGAGCTAACTGATTTAGTAGTGGGATGCTTGCGGCTAAATCGTCAACCAGAATTACTGCGCCATGTTGTTGCCAACTGGCACTAGCTACTGCTTTTGTGGGTAGGTTGGTGAGAATTTGCTCAATTGCTGCTATGACTTTCTCAGAAAAACTGGCAGAATCGGTAATTAAAATAGATTGAGCGCTGGGGTCGTGTTCGGCTTGCGATAATAAATCCCAGGCTATCCACTCTGGGTTGTTTTTGTCGTCGGCTACTACCAAAATTTCTGAAGGCCCAGCCACGCTATCAATGCCCACAATCCCAAATAATTGCCGTTTGGCTTCGGCAACATAGGCGTTACCTGGGCCGACAATTTTATCTACAGGCACAAGGCTTTCTGTACCATAAGCTAATGCGGCGATCGCCTGCGCCCCACCAATACTATAAATTTCTGTTACCCCAGCAATTTGGGCTGCGGCCAGGACTGCGGGATTAATCTCACCGCGAGGCATGGGTACTGCCATGACAATTCTTTCCACACCCGCAATTTTGGCAGGTAGGGCATTCATCAGTAATGAACTAGGATAGCTGGCGCGTCCTCCGGGGACATAAATTCCCACTTGGGAGAGCGCAACCCAATTTAATCCTAGTTTCACCCCGGCTGTGTCGGTATAACCAATATCTTGGGGTAGTTGTTTTTGATGAAAAGACCCGATTCTTTCAGCAGCTAATTCCAGCGCTGCCTTGACATCAGCCGGACATTGTGCTGCATGTTCAGCAATAAAATCTGCGCTCAGATGTAGAGATGGGGGACTGTAATGATCAAAACGGTTAGTATATTCCTTAACTGCGGCATCACCGCGCATTTTCACATTAGCAAGAATATCCTGCACCGTTACACTAACATCAACCGTTGCTTCCCGGCGATCGCTCACCAGTGCTTTGAATTTAACGGAAAAATCTTTATCGGTTGTTTTTAGTACTTGCATGGACGTATCTCTGGAGTAATGCAGGTTTTGCAGTAATAATAATTAGTTTAGAGCGCTAGTACCATTTCGCGTAATTATCGCTCACCCTTTCACCTGGAAACTAGCCAAATCTATTTTGTTATATTAAATATTCTTTAAAAAACTTTATGTTTATTCCAGTGAAAAATAACAATCATTACTTTTTGAAGTTATAAATGTGTTTGTAAAAGATAATTGATAAGTGTTGTCAAAACAACTTTTGAAGTTACACACTAAAAATACAACACTAAGCAATTATCCTTATGAATGCTATTTCTACAGTTGAATTCAAGCGACCCACTTGGCAAACTGCCGTTATGTTTGCCTTGGGTTTTTGGCTGAGTGCTAGCTTAGTTTTAGATTGGGTAATTATGCCTAGTCTTTACCTTTCTGGCATGATGAGTCAGACAGATTTTGCTACAGCAGGCTATGTGATTTTTTGGAATTTTAATCGCATGGAATTATTGTCTGCGGCTGTAGTTTTGACTGGTGTCCTGGCTTTGAGCAAAACCAAATCTCGCTGGAATCCTAATGTTATTGTTTTTGCTGTCATACTGCTCGCTATTGCCTTGATGGATACTTATTTCTTAACTCCGCAAATGTGTGCTGTAGGAACTCATCTCAATTTATTTGCAGCAGCATCCGCAATTCCAGCACAAATGAATTTACTACACAGTGGTTATTTTCTGCTAGAAGTAGTCAAACTAGTAGCAGGTGGTACACTTTTAAGTTGGTGCTGGCAGCAGCAAGTTTAGTGAGAATGTGCAAATGCAGCTGCGGGAATGGCGATTTTTAAGTTTCATGTAAAAAGAAAAAGAAGCCAAGTAACTTTTGGCTTCTTTTTCTTTTTGTGACGATGTAAGTTACGGTTTTTATTCAGAATCCGGCGACGCTTCATTGTTAAATAACAGCAAACGTGCGGCGAGGATAGCAAATCCCACAGCCGCGATCGCTTTCAGTAAACGAGTAGGTAATAATTCGGCGACAGCGCCTCCTGCTAATGCTCCCAAGAGACTTGTGAGTAAAAGTGCGCCAGCCGTACCGAAAAACACTGCACGCGGAGATTGACAACGACCGGAAAGCGCGATCGCAGCTAACTGACTTTTGTCGCCTAATTCTGACAAGAAAACTGTAACAAAGCTGAGTCCTAAAAGATGCCAGTCCATATTATTGGGGGAATGGGGAGTGGGGAATCGGG